>JAEUKP010000017.1 GCA_016794145.1 Alphaproteobacteria bacterium
TCCCAAGGGTATGGCTGTTCGCCATTTAAAGAGGTACGTGAGCTGGGTTCAAAACGTCGTGAGACAGTTTGGTCCCTATCTGCCGTGGGTGTAGGATACTTGAGAGGAGCTGTCCTTAGTACGAGAGGACCGGGATGGACATACCTCTGGTGTACCAGTTGTTCCGCCAGGAGCAGCGCTGGGTAGCTATGTATGGACGGGATAAACGCTGAAAGCATCTAAGCGTGAAGCCTCCCTCAAAACAAGGTATCCCTATCAGAGCCGTGGAAGACCACCACGTTGATAGGCTGGATGTGGAAGGGTAGTAATACCTGCAGCTAACCAGTACTAATTGCTCGATTGGCTTGAATTCACACGCAATGGCTTTAGCCATTCGTTAAAATCGCGCGCAGTGGTAAATCCACTTCGCAAGTGTGATGTTTAAAGCTCACTTTAACTGCAGTCTAGATAAAAAGAATTTTAAAACCTATTAAATCAAGTTTGTTGTCTGTTCTTTGATGACCTGGTGGTTTTACCAAGGGTGAAACACGCCATCCCATCCCGAACTGGACTGTGAAAAACCTTCGGGCCGATTGTACTATGTCTTAAGATATGGGAGAGTAGGTCACTGCCAGGTCTTCTAAGCACAGATAGCACAGTGTTTATTCAAATATCACAGATTGTTCCAAATGACCCTGCTGCAAAGCAGGGTTTTTTGTTGATTTTTAGATATGATTTTTTAGAAAGACGTATTCAAAAGATTTTCCCTGTAGAGTTTTCTCCGTTTATGCAAGTGAGATTGGGGCTTTTGCCGCAATGACGAATTCATATTTTAAATTACTATATTATCATCTGGTTAGGCTATAATATAAAGTGAAATTTTGATTTTGCTATTTAGTTCTTTGTTAATGCTGGTACAATAGAATCAAAATCTGTTGTTTGATTTTAAACAAATAAAAATTTTTCTACCCGCTATCAGAGAGAGTTCATATGTCCCTTCAAAATATTAAATTAGCAATTAAAACCCCGGCTATTATGCTTCTTCTTGCAATCCTGAATGTTGCAATCATGAGTGCAGTTACAATACATTTTTCTATACAGGCAGCAGAAAAGCAGTCTATTCAGAAGCTTGAGGCCGTGCGTGAGCAGTTGGTAAGATCTTTGGCTGAGTATTTTTCTGATATACGGGTAGATCTTCTTTTGAACGCGAAATCTGAAACAACCTTGTCTGCATTGAAAGATTTCCAGAGCTCATGGGATTTATTTACAGATGTTGATCAAACAGAGTATTTACAGAAAAAGTATATTGATGAGAATCAGAATAAGCTTGGTGAAAAACATCTTCTAGATTTTGCCCCTGACCATACCCAGTACAGCACTCATCATGCTGTTTATCATCAATGGTTTCGTGAAATTCTATTGTCACATCAATATTATGATATATTTATTATTAATGCTCGGGGGGATGTTCTCTATACTGTTTATAAAGAGCGTGACTTTGCAACCAATTTGATGAACGGAAAATGGAAAGAGAGTTCTCTTGCACATTTGTTCAGGGCTATTAAAGAAAAACCACTCGAAGGACAGGTTTACTTTGAAGACTTTAAACCCTATTCACCGAGTAACGATGTTCCCGCAGCCTTTTTGGGAACGGCTATTTTAAACCCTGAGACAAAGGAATTTATGGGGGCTTTTGTTTACCAAATGCCGATTGGTGAATTGAACAAGCATACATTTATCTCGAAACTTGTCGGAAAGACAATAGAGTCCCAACTGGTTGGACCAGATCATTTGCAAAGGAACGATCCTAATCCTGATGATAATTTTGATCCGATTCTTAAAAATAAGGTCGATTCACCTTCTGTCATCAAGGCATTATCAGGGGAAACCGGTGCGGACTGGTCGAGAGATGGTGATCAGGAAACATTAAGCACCTATGTGCCATTTGATTTATATGGAACAAAAATGGCTTTTATGGTTGATATTTTTAAATCCGAGATCATGGAGGATGTTTATAACTCTATCCAAACAATTATTTTCGCGGCTTTGGGAATTTTGATTTTTGTTGCTTTGATTTCATATTTTTACTCAAAAAGCATTACAAATCCTATTAAAGCTCTCAGCTCTGTGATGACTTTGCTTGCAAACAAGGATTATTCGGTCACTGTTCCTTATCAAAATCGTGGGGATGAGATGGGCGACATGGCAAGATCTGTTGATGTTTTTAAACAAAACGGTCTTGCTGTTCAAAAATTGGAAAAAGAACAAGAGGCTTTGAAGTTAAAGGCAGAGGAAGATAAAAGAGACTCAATGAATATGCTTGCCAATGACTTTGATCAACGGACTTCTGGAATCATCAAATCTTTGGCGGCGGCAGCAACGCAAATGCAATCGGCGGCAGCCCAGATGACTTCAGCTTCGACAAAAACAGCCCATGCATCAAAAATTGTATCTTCTGCGGCATCTGAGGCAGATAGCAATGTTCAGACAGTTGCTGCTGCAACTGAGGAATTATCTGCATCAAGCTCTGAAATCGCACGTCAGATATCAAGTGTAGCAGAGAAATCTGCGCGTGCATCTGGTGAAGCACAAAGAACAAGTGAGCAAGTTTCAGAGTTGAATGTTCTTGCCGATTCGATTGGAGATGTTATCGGTGCAATTAAAGAAATTGCAGAGCAGACCAATTTGTTAGCTTTAAACGCAACCATTGAGGCTGCACGGGCTGGTGAAGCCGGGAAGGGTTTTGCTGTGGTTGCTGATGAGGTTAAAAAATTGGCAACCGAAACGGCCAATAAAACAATCCAGATTGATGAACGTGTTGGTCGAATTCAGTCTGCTATCCGTGCAACCGTTGATGCCGTTGGTCGTATTATCAGCGATGTCCAGGATATTGATCATTCAACATCCACCGTTGCAAGTGCTGTTGAGGAACAAAATGCAGCAACATCTGAAATAGGACGCAACGTATCCGAGGCATCAAGCGGAACACAACAGGTTGCAGAGAATATTATAGATGTTCAACGGAGTGCAGAGGAAACAGGGGAGACAGCCAGTAGCCTGAATGCGGCAGCAAATGAACTGGCCGAGATTGCTGAGAATTTACAGGAACAGGTGTCTAAGTTTTTGGATGAAATTCGGGAGGCCTAGGAAAAACAATGCGTAGGAAGGGTAAAATTCTTCCAATCTGCAATTGACTCAAGATACAAGGGACCAAATTCCCAGATAAAAGACGATAAAAAAGCAGGCAATTTATGATTGCCTGCTTTTTTGATTTGAATATGATCTTTTCAAAGGATCCGAGTTAAGTGGAACTTACCCAAATCATATTGTGGAATAACTTGTTACTCGATTTTTACTCGGCTTTCTTTTTAGCAGATGCTTTTTTCTTTGGCTTTTCTGCTGTAGGCAATGATTCTTCACCCTCTTCTGCTGTTAGATCATCAATCGATACTTCTTTTTCTGTTACTGTTGCCTTTGTAAGGATAAAGTCGATCACCTTGTCTTCATAGATTGGCGCACGGAAAGATTCGATAACCTGAGGATTTTTCGAATAGAACTCGAGTACCTGCTGCTCCTGACCCGGGAATTTACGGGCTTCTGCATAAATGGCTTTGTACAACTCTTCTTGTTGAACCTCTATTTTATTTGCACGCCCAATTTCAGCAAGGACAAGGCCTAACCGGACCCGACGTTCTGCGATCGGTTTCAAGTCATCCTTATCGGCCTGGGTAATCTCTTCACCGGCCTGTTTTTTTTCTTGTTCCATTTGTTTGACAATTGAATCATATTCCATGTCAACCATGCCTTTTGGTAACTCAAAAGAGTGATGTGAGTCCAAAACATCAAGCAGTCCACGTTTCAACCGCAAGCGCGACAATTGTGCGTAATCTTCTGCAATATTCTTAACGACGGCATCTTTTAGTGTGTCGATGTTTTCAAATCCCAGTTTCTCGGCCAAAGCGTTATCAATCTGTGTTTCAGCGGCCTCACGGATTTCTTTGATATCAACATGAAATATAGCAGGTTTCCCGGCTAATTCATTCACACCATAATCTGCGGGGAATGTCACATCAACATGAGCATGGCCCCCGACTTTCTGTCCGACCAGTTGATCTTCAAATCCGGGGATAAGCTGACCACTTCCCAACTCTACATTCATGTCTTTCCCGGACATTCCAGGAAGGCTGACACCTTCTTTGGTTTGGCCATTAAAGTCGACCACAACAACATCACCAAGTTTTGCTGCGCGATCAGATTCAACTTTGACAAAATTACGATTGCTTTTTGCAACACGATCCAAAGTTTCTTGGACAACTTTATCTTCGACCTTCGCAACTGGTTTTTCAATGTCCACCTTCGACAGATCCATGACTTCGAATGTTGGAAGAACTTCAACAGTCATCGTATAAACAAGATCCTTGCCTTCGTCGAATGACTCACCATCCTTGAGGGCGATTTTTGGTTGCATCGCGGGACGAATATCCTGTTCACGCAAAGCGTTCGCCATGCTGTCCTGAACGGTTTTATCGAGAACTTCACCCAAGATCATACGACCATAATTCTTTTTCAAAATTGGCATAGGGATTTTGCCTGGACGGAAACCGGGAATCTTTGCTTTTTGACCATAAATCACCAATTGTGCTTCAACATTTTTTAAAATGGTCGCTGCAGGAACAGTCACCTCTAATTCACGTGTTAGGCCATCTTGTTTTAATACGGATACTTTCATCTTTTAAAAATCACTTTCTATATAAAAAATGGTGCGGGCGAAGGGACTTGAACCCCCATGACCGAAGTCGCTAGATCCTAAGTCTAGTGCGTCTACCAATTTCGCCACGCCCGCAGCATATTTGGTAGCCTTTTACAGGTGCGTCGTTTTACCGTAGATTGTAGCGTCTGCCAAGGAAAATTTCGACTGAATATTTACCATATATTAATGCCATTGCATTTTTATATGATTCCCTATAAAAAGAGCGCGTTTGAATAAAAAACTGATACTAAAAAAAACTGACTAGGAAAATACATGTCAAAAGAAGATCTAATTGAGTTTAAAGGCGTGATCAGCGAAGTTCTACCCAACGCGATGTTTCGGGTAAAGCTGGAAAATGATCATGAGATTCTGGCGCACACGGCTGGAAAAATGCGTAAAAACCGGATTCGTGTTTTGCAAGGAGATAAGGTTGTTGTTGAAATGACTCCTTACGACCTGACCAAAGGTCGGATTATTTTCCGTGAAAAATAAGATAAGAATCCCGCGCTTTCGAGGCCCCCGTATGTGGGGCTTCGCTATATCAGGTCTCTGTTTGTCTTGCCCCTAAAGGAAAGACCTGTAGGAAAGCGATGGGCAGAAGAAAGGCTTTCAGGCCCTAACCATTTTCAGGGCCTAACCATGTCGATAACTATGTCGATCTTGGGGATGTCGAGAAAAATGGTGCCCTCAAGAAGACTCGAACTTCCACGTCCTTACGAACACAAATACCTGAAACTTGCGCGTCTACCAATTCCGCCATGAGGGCAACCCAAAGAAGATATTTTGGTAACTGCGGGAAGCTTTACCTTAGTCGGAAAGACTTGTCAAATATCTTTGAGAACAGAGAATATCTGAAGATCTCTTTTTTTGTCTTTTCTTTTGTAAGAAATCTGTAATCATATTGTGGCACAATAAAACAAAGTCTTCCCAATGACCTTATGAACCTTTTGATGAACCTTGGAAACATGCCGGATTAAATTATGAAAATACTTATCATCGATAATGATGTCGTTACGGCCAATTTGTTGAAATCTCGACTGTTACCCTTGGGGCATATTGTTGAAACAACAGAAAGAACAGAAAAAACAGAGAAAATCGTTTCAGATGGGTGGGATGTTATCTTTTTTGATCCGTCACCTATTACAACTTTAAAGCCAATTGCGCTGAATTTCCGGCATATCAATCAGCGTGGTGTTTTCATGATTTTGATGTCCCAAACACTTGGGTTTCAGGATGCTCTTGTATCTGGGTTTAATGATTTCATGCCAAAACCCGTTGATATGAACGGTATGTTGGACAAAATTGAGAATGCCCATCGTTTGATGAGCCTTCAAAAACATCTTTGCAATGAAAAAGAGGATTTCCCAAGTGCAGGTGGTGTGATTGCAAAATCAGCCTTCAATCAGCTTTTCCTCTCGTCTATGGATCGTGCCGATCGTTACGGGGAGGTTTCTCATATCATTTTCATTACCATTGATAATTATACTCAGATTATCAGTGAGGCTGGCGCGTATGATGCAAAAATAGTATCCGCAAAGACTGCCCATCATTTGGTTCGTTTGAGACGCCAATCTGACATTATTGCGCAGATCAAAGAGAACGAGTACGCTTTACTCCTGCTTCGTCCTATGACAGAATCAGAGCCAGTAGAAGCCGCCCATCGTTTTGCAGAATCTTTGTCCAAATGCACCGATCTTCCATACGACGCCCAGAAACCTATCAATATATGTGTCTTCCTGATGCGCTTGCCAACAGGAGAAATAGGGGTCAAGCATCGGATGGCTGTTTATCAAAAGCAAGCCTGATTGCGTGTTTGGCAGTCTTTCTCTTTTCTCTTTCTTCCTGTACAGACGGCCCTGTTAAACCCCGTCCAGGGGTATTGGAAGCCAAATCATGCATGGCCCATATTGGGCAATCTGCCCCCCAATTTGAAAGCTTTATCATTCAAAGCTGTACAAATACGGGGGTCTGGATGGTTGATGAGCATGACAGAACATCTGATGAGAAGATCGCGGTTTATGACTTTGTAAACCGTGAATACTGGGCCCCACAGGTCACGGCAGACCCAATTCCCATTGATATGATGGGGGATGCCGAGAAAATCGAGTTTTTGGCTTTACAAAGAAATTTGAATAAGGCCTTATTAGATAAGGGGAAATAATTCATCATTTTAACAAAATAGATACTTATGAATGATAATGGTAAGCCGATGATGACCCAAATGACCCCGACACTCCCGCAGGCAGATGCGCTGATCCAGCAAATGAAATCTTATGATCCTGATTTCAATCAAAAATTGGTTGAAAAAGCGATTGAATTTGCGCGCGTTATGCATGATGGGCAAGTCAGATCATCCGGTGAACCGTATTACACACATCCGGTTGAGGTTGCCGGTATTCTGGCTGAAATGAAAATGGATACAGCCACAATTATCACCGCGATCCTGCATGATACCTTGGAAGATACAAAAGCCACAAGCGAGGATTTAGAAAAACAATTCTCTGCCGAGGTTTCGATGCTGGTGAATGGCGTCAGCAAATTGACAAAAATAGAAAGCCAGACAGTCGAAGGGAAACAAGCGGAAAACTTTCGCAAACTGTTATTGGCGATGTCCGAAGATATCCGGGTTTTATTGGTCAAACTTGCAGATAGACTGCATAACATGCGGACGCTCCACTATATTCAAAAACCTGAAAAACGATACCGCATCGCACGTGAAACAATGGATATTTATGTGCCCTTGGCTGAGCGGGTTGGTGTTCATAAAATCAAAGAAGAATTAGAAGACCTTGCATTCAATTATATGAATCCAGAGGCGCGAGACAGCATTACGAATCGTCTTTCGTTCTTGCGCCAGGAAGGCAGCGATCTGGTTGATATTATTATTGCGGAGCTTAATAAAATTATTCAAGAGGCTGGCATTCGCGGAGAAGTCACGGGCCGTGAAAAAACGCGGTACTCCATCTGGAAAAAAATGCAGCGAAAAAATATTTCGTTCGAACAATTATCAGATATCATGGCTTTTCGTATCGGGGTTGAGAATGTTGCGGAATGTTATCATGCTCTGGGGATTATCCATTCCCACTATCCTGTTGTTCCGGGGAGGTTCAAAGATTTTATTTCAACACCGAAACCAAATGGCTATCGATCCCTTCATACGACAGTCATCGGGCCAAAAAACCACCGTATTGAGATACAGATTAGAACCCATCAAATGCATGCTGAGGCCGATCTGGGTGTTGCTGCACACTGGTCATACAAACAGGGGGGGGAGGCGATAGGGGCGCAGGCAGATGCAAAGAAATACCGCTGGCTACGTGAGCTCCTCGATATTCTTGAGCAGGATCAGAGACCTGAGGATTTTTGGGAAAATACCAAACTCGAACTTTTCCAAGAACATGTTTTTGCTTTTACGCCAAAAGGCGATTTATTTGAACTTCCATCTGGATCAACCCCTATTGACTTTGCATATGCGATCCATTCTGACGTTGGAAACAGATGCATCGGTGCAAAAATTAACGGTCGGATTGCCCCTCTTAATACAAAATTGCAAAACGGTGATCAGGTAGAGGTTGTTACAGCCAAAACGCAGAACCCATCCCCGACATGGGAACGCTTTGTTGTAACGGGCAAGGCCAGGTCCCATATTCGCCGTTTTATCAGACAGCAACAGCGGACAGAATATATCACTCTTGGAAGGGCAATGTTACAAAAGGTCTTTAAGACAGAAGGATATGAATTTACTGAAAAGGCTGTCTCAGGCATTATTGACCAATATCGCGACTGTAAAGATGTTGAGGATATCTTTGCAGGGATCGGCGCAGGAAATATTGTTGCCCGTGATGTCTTCCGGTCAATTTTCCCTGCGCATAAAACAGAGGGAGAAACAGGAAAACAGATCCATAGCCCGGAAGATATTGTTTCCCTCCGCTCTCAAAATCATGATCGTTCTGGGAAAACGCAACCCATGCCCATCAAAGGTCTTATTCCTGGAATGGCGGTTCATTTTGCTAGATGTTGCCACCCCTTGCCAGGGGATCGTATTGTCGGGATCGTTACAACAGGAAAAGGGGTAACCATTCATACGATTGACTGTGAAACACTCGAACAATTTGCAGATACGCCAGAACGATGGATTGATGTCTCTTGGGGGGAGGGAACTGATGGTGCGGAATCGCGGGTTGGCAGATTAATCATTACCATTAATAATCAACCGGGAGCATTAGGGACGATTTCGACCGTTATCGGGAAAAGTGGTGGAAATATCACAAATCTAAAAATCACAAGTCGCAGCACAGATTTTTGGGATATGTATCTTGATGTGTCGGTCACAGATACAAAACATCTGAACAACATTGTTGCGGCCCTTCGTGCAACCCCCCAAATTGTTAGTGTTGAACGCGCACGCGGAAGGTAGTACAAACGGCCCTATGTTCCGAAGAAAGACACCACTGACACTGACTCAAAAATTAAAAGAGATCCTCTGGCCATCTATGGGGTGGGGGAGGACATGGCAATATGCGCAGTTGCGGCTGATCCGCATTCAGGCCTCAGCACGATCAATTGCAACGGGTTTTGCGTTTGGTGCATCGATATCCTTTACGCCATTGCCGGGAACCCACATTATTGGCGCGGCAGCACTCAGCGTGATCACACGTGGCAATGTTCTGGCGAGTCTTGGAGGAACACTGATTGGAACTCCCTGGACTTTTCCATTTATGTGGTGGGCGGCGTATAAAATCGGCGAAGCAAGCTTCCATGCTTTTGGAGGAGAGGTTGTTGATATGCCAGATGATATCACTTTAAAGTTTTTATGGGATGAGCTAGTCCATCATCCGATGGATCTGGTTGTGCCGTGGAGCATCGGGGGGATTATTCTGATGGCCTTGTCATGGCCAGTATTCTACATTTTTTCTTACCGGATGGTTAGACGTTTACGGCATACACATAACCGACACCATCCACATGATCATAAAAAGGTATCAAGATGATCATCGGCATTGGAAATGACTTGGTTGATATTCGGCGGATTGAAAAAACGCTTGAAAGGTTCGGTGATCGATTCATTCAGCGTTGTTTTGCTCCTGAAGAAATCAGGCGAGCAGAGCGTAAACGGGCCTCTGGCCTTCATATCAACACCTATGCAAAACGGTTTGCTGCAAAAGAGGCTTGCTCTAAGGCCTTAGGCACAGGGTTTAGCAACGGGGTTTATTGGCATGATATTGTCGTGACCAACGATGACACTGGAAAGCCATCTTTACGGCTGACGAACGGGGCCCTTGACCGACTTTTGTCTTTGATGCCTCCAGGGGCAAGGCCTATGATTCACTTGACCTTAACGGATGAACCCCCTTTGGCTCAGGCAATTGTTATTATTGAATCGTTATAGGCCACCTCTCAAAACCCTTATCGTTATACCAGCGGAAGCTCGTATCTCTTTGATTTCAAAAGATTCAAGATTCCAGCTTTCCCCGGAATGACGGGTTTTGAGAGGTGGCCTATAGGTTGTTTCTTGCCACGATCTTGATAAACAAGATGTTTGTAAGAAATATCTCTTGCATTTTAGGATTAAATTCCTTACTCTAGAGCTCATAGTAGTCAAATTGCGCCTATTTTTTACGTCCCCCGCCATGATTGGTTGGGGGATTTTTATTCATGCGAAAGGTTATATTATGCGTTTAAGCACAGGTCTGGGATCACAACAAAATACAAGTTCAAGAAAGTCAGTTAAAAATCCAACATTCAATTTTGCGACTTCATCGCCATCAGCTCTTTCTGTTTATAATAGGGCATCAACGAACGAGTTTTATAGGAATAGTGCCGGTAAATTTGTAAACGCGGCCTCAAACCAGATCAGATATGATTGTGATTTTGATGGAACTCCTTTGGGTATTCGATTTGACCATCCATCAACAAATAAATGCACCAATTATAACTGGAACATGACTGATTTCACGGGGATCACGATCGCAGGGAATGCAAGTGCATCTGTGACTGTTTCGACCCATCCTGTGCATGGGCATCCGACATATTTAATTGATAACACTTTGGGGGGGAGTGGATCTGCGTATATTACGATTGCCGGATCATTTGGAAATACAAATATTCATTCGATGCGGACATGTACAAGGGTTTTGGTTGGGGCAACGACAGGTGTCTTTGTTGCAGATAGCGGTGGACAGCTTGTTAAAACTGCCGCGGATTGTGGTTTAAATGCTGTCAATAAGGACGGATTTATTTTTAATGAAGGATTTACGCCACTCAACTCATCAAGATCAATGAGAATTGTGTGCGCCATCGGATGTAAAGCGCATTTCTGGTTAAACCAGTTGGAAGAATATGATGTTTGTACATTTCCTCTTTTGGTTGCGGGCGCAACTTCGACGCGGACACTTGCAGATGCGTGTATATTTTTATCAGCTATTCCAAGTTATAGAGAGGCAGAAGGATCCTTAATAACAGAGGCTGTTTTTGATAAGCCACAAGGTGTATTGCAATATATTGCCCAAATTACAAATGGGACAGGTACATCTGATACATATGCTTTGACATTACAAGCGACGGGTCAGGTGCGGCCTAGAACGGCGATTGCGTTCACTCCTTATACCAATAATGATATTCACGGGCCTATTCGTGGGAAAAGATTTCCTATGGCGGTTGCATGGAAGAATGGCCAGACTTTTTCTGCCGCTGGGCCGATGACATGGCGGATCGATACGTATACAGGGGCCCCGACAGGGATGACACGATTGAATATAGGTGGGCGTGGAACAACCTCTCCATTTGCGGGATGGATTAGGTCGATAACGGTTTTGAATAAATATCAGGAACAAAATCAATTGGCCGCATATATGTTCCCTGCAGTCAGGGCCTATCGTGGAATTTGGTTGAATGGTCAATCAATGATGCATGGTCGGTTCAGGTCTCAGGAGACCAATCAGAATGGCGGAGAAGCCGCAGCAGTTGCCCAAATGGACCTATATTATCCAGATAGCGAGAATTGGGTTTTGCGTGGGGCTAATAATGGATCTTCTGCAGACAGAGAAAATGATGCTCCGACAGGGTATACAAACTGGTGGTATGACAGTGTATCGGGTGCATTTGGGCCTGTTATGGAGTATGCAAAGTCAGTGATAACCGCCTTTGGTAAGTCAAGAATGCTTCCTGTTGTTGGATGGGATCAGGGGCAAACAGATGCAGGTGATTTAAAACTAAAGGCAAATACAAAAGCCATCTTTGATGAATTTGTAAACTTCTTGGGGGCGGGGACAAAGGTAGCGATCTGTCCTATCTCAAGACGGCAGGATAATTATTATGATGTCTATACGCTTGTGAAAAAACAGAAACGGGAATTGGCAACAGAAAATCCGTCTTATATTTTCGAAGCCCCTCCGCAAGATAACGTATCAACAGGATCAGATAATATCCACTTAACGGATAGTTCTTATGCCTATATCACGAAGATACTATTCCGGAAGATGATGTCGGTTCTTGGTAAAACGGTTGCGGACCCCGTTGATCCGCCATCATTTTCTGCCGCGTCTCGATCTGGGTTAACTGTAACAATTCCTGTTATCTTCCCCAGTGGGATGACGGCGATCATCCCGACAACCGGGATTTCGGGGTTCCGATGCTTTGATGGGGATCCGGATAGTGGCGGGACGGAAATTAACGTCACTGCTGCAACATATGGTGCAGGAAATATAACATTAACACTTGCCTCCCTTCCTTCTGGATCTTTATATCTCGAATTTGGAAGAGGGAGTCTTCATAAAGAATATCTTGCCGGAACGATTGCCAACCTTCCCAGGGGGAATGACGTGAATGCCCTTGGAATGGCTTGGAATAAAGTTATTGTAAGTTAGTCTTGTCTAGAAATAAGGTCTTCGAAGACTCCGACATATTTCTTTTTTTCAATCTCCCATGAGAAAGAGTGGGCCGCCCTATTCAGGGCTTTTTGTCCCATTTCTTTCCGGTAGGAGTCATCGCGGAGACGATTGATTGCCATCGCGAGACCTTTGTAGTCATGATGGGGGGCGACCTCGACCGCGTCACCCAATAATCGTAGTGTTTCCTGGAGGGAGTAAGAGGCGATAGGAATCCCCAATTTCGAGTATTCAAAGACCTTATTCATACTGATTTTGTCATTATATTCATTATAAGGATCAGGAATTACACCTATATCTATGGTCGATAATGTGGCCATTAATGTTTCGCCAGATAGATATCCTGTAAATTCAATATCTGCTGCGACTTTTAAATCGACAGCGAGGGCTTTGATTGCTTGTAAATCCGGGCCATCCCCGATGATAACGGCGCGCAGGTCCGTAACACCCATATCATATTTCAAATGTGCAATCGCATGAACAAGATGATCAACCCCATCTTGAGTCCCAATAATCCCGATATAACCTATTAAGATTTGTTTTTCTTGTTTTAAGTCAGCCCGGGGTGACACACGATGCATATTCTGGTGATCAGGGATGCTGTAAACACTGATCACCGCATCGACCGCTTTGCCTGTCCGGCCCACGCAAAGACTGCGGAATGTATCATTCGCAGTTACAACACGATCTGCCAATCGGTATGTTATTTTTTCAAAGAATAACATGGCCTGGTACAAAAGGCCCTTTCGATTAAATTTGACAGCGAATAATTCAGGGCAGATATCATGGTGATCAAAAACAAATTTTTTCCCGCATAACGTGAATGGCCAGACGACAAGGAAAATAAGATCTGGAGGATTGCACGCCTGAATCACTGTAAAGCCATGCTTTTTATAAATCTTGATCAGCAAACGGAACTCATGAAATAACGCAAAAGCATATTCAAGGAAGAATCCGATTTTACCACGCGCCTCGACAGGCAGAGAATGGCGGTAAATATGAATGCCATTAAGACATACATAGGGTTCAGGAAATTTATCATTTTGCGGGCAGATAACGCAAACTCCCCATCCTGCATCCTTTAAGGCATTTGCCTCTTGCCAAACTCGCCGATCAAAAGGGACAGGAAGGTTTTCAACAATGATGACACATGTTTTGGGATTGGTTGGTGATTTTGTCACAATTTTTCCTTATTTTGGCCGATCTGATATGCCAAGATAGGTAAGATAGCGGGTTTGTTCAAGCTTTTTGTCTTTTCTTGCGTGACTATGCGATGTATATTCCGGTATGCACCCCCGTGATTGTAACCAGAATGAAGATGTATAGGACAAAACCGATGTCATCGATTGATGCGCCCTCTCAACAAGTTGATTATTTACCCAATTTACAAGATTTGATCATGACTGTGTGGCGGCATCGCATAACGATGGTTATAACGATTCTTTGCATTTCTATTTTAGGAATATGTGGCGTTCTTTTAAAGCCAAATACTTACGACGCATCAACAACCATCATGATTAAAGACAACAGTGTTAATCTTGAGGATTTTAAAGAATTTACGGATACGCCCAAGTTTGACGCAATGACTGTTCTAACAGAGGCCAAGATTCTGATGTCTCCGACTCTTGCACTGAAAACAATTGAAACAACGGAGCTATACAAGACGGATGAATTCAAATCCTCGACGGGGGATCCCAAAGGCAGCCTGCCGCAATTTGTCCAGAATTTAAAAGTATCTCAACAAGGGATCAGCAGAATCATTTCTGTTTCTTTCCAATCAAAAGATCCTGAATTGGCAGCGAAGGTTGCAAACGCACATGTTGAAAACTATTTTGCCTCTCAAATCGATCATAAAACAAAGAGGCTTTCAGACTTAAGCGCCTGGTTTGAAAGCCGAGTCAAGATCCTCAAGGAAGATGTGATCCAGAAATCACGGGCTGCGTCTGAGTATCGCGCCACGCAGAAATTGGTTGTCGGCCAAGACGGTCAAGAACTAATTTATCGTCAGATCAATGAGGTGAGTGCAAAAATTGGTGCTGCAGAAACATCAAAGTTAGATATTGATTCACAGTTGGCATCAATCGAGTCCTTAAAAGATTCATCTGATCCCGATGCAATTGCGACAATTGTCAATTCGGCACTGATCCAGAATTTCAAATCTGCAGTTAATCAATCAGCGCAAGAAACAGCATTACTTCGTGGAAAATATGGTGATCGCCATCCTGCTGTTTTGGCAGCCACAGGTAAATTGATGCAGGCCAGGGCGGCTTTACGTGATGAAACACGTAAGATTAAAGAAACCCTTAAAAGTGACTCTCTTTCGGCACAGGCAGAGATTGATATGCTGAAATCCCATCTGGCTCAGTTAGAAAAAGATGCCAGTGATATGCGCGGTAAAGCGATTATTTATGAAGGGTTAAGGCTTGAGGAGAAAACAAGCCAGAAATTATTGGATAGTTTCTTGGCGAGCTATGAAGGATTACAATCCCAAAACAGCATTGCAAGATCTGATGCTGTTGTTGTATCCCCAGCCGTTGCACCGGCATTACCCGTGGGGCCAAGTCAGAAAACATTGATTCTGGCAGTTATTATTCTTTCTGTTGTCGGTGCATTAGGGATTGTTTTTGTCCTTGAAGTTATGCGTGCCGGCATTCGTAATTTTGAAGATGTTCGCAAACTTGGTTATAAACCCTTGGGGATTCTGCCTGATGTTCCAAGCCCTATCCTGGTTGCGCAAAACCCCCATAATTCAGGCCTTAAGGAGGCTTTAAAGCGGATTTATATGACGGGATTATTACCATCCGATGCCCGTGCCATCATGGTAACATCAGCTCTGCCTGGTGAAGGGCGTACGACTTTCGCCCTGACAATGGCACATTATATCGGGTCTCTTGGCCATAAAGTCATTGTTGTTGATACAGATTTTATGAGCCGCAGCAACCAGATTCGGGCTAACAAAAATAACTCAATGGGATTAAATGATTATTTGACCAGTCAGGTTGATCTGGGCATGATTATTTCGACTGGTGAGGCTGGCGTATCTTTTATCACTGCGGGGTCACAGAATGCACCCTCTCCTGATATTTTAACGTCTGAACGGTTCACGGATCTTTTGAAGACATTAAAACAGCGTTACCATTATGTGCTGATCGATACATCACCCCTTTTGGCTCATGCTGAGGCCGAGGCGATTGCACGTCATGTTGATGGAACGATTATTGTTGCGGAATGGATGAAAACATCTCAAACAAATATTTTAAATATGTCAGCAACTTTGAAACAGATAAAGGCACCTGTTTTGGGGGTTGTTATGAATAAAGTTGATATTCAGAAATATAAAACCTTTACGCCAGGATCCGATTTTCTATTGCCGAATATATCTCAGGCCAATTCTGGGCAACGTATATCGGGGTAGAGTTTTTTTCAAAAAGAGCTGAATTGGATTTTTAATCTTTTATTTATCATAATTATGTACAGTTGTTATGATAAAAAAGAGGTTATAAATGGCCTTACAAAGGGGTAAAATCGGTGGAGCTCATTTTGGGGGTCTGTCTGCTCTCAAGAGTAAAATGGATTTCCGGTCAGGACGCCCGGGGGGGCATTGTGATCCGTTCGAGAGGGCTGTTTCCGATATGTCAGCATTTTCGGTCGATATTGGGCATAAGAGTGATTCCCTCTATAATTGTGAAACCTTCTCTATTGTACACAAATTTGAAACAGAAGTTGACCAACAATGTCGTGAGAATGCAGAGGCTGGTTATGGATTTGTAACGGATTCAGAAAGAAGAATCGTCGAAGAATCAATCTGTTTCGGGTTTTATGACGATAGAGATGATTGGCTTACAGAAGATCTTTATCCTGAAGAGGCGTACTCCTATGAAGATGATATCGACCTTGGAAACGTTCAAGATGACGGGTGGAGTTGTTCCTTAACGGATGTTGGGTTGGCCTCTGTATACGGTGAAACATCGTACGGGGATGATTCTGAAAATCCCGAAGACTTAAATCCCGAACTCCCTGAGGTGGGGGAAGGGTATCAAGTTGCCGAATTACCTGCTGGAGACATCGATCTTTCTGGTGAATTCAGCGCTGCCGCTGTCCCCTCTGGAACAGAGGAGGAGGAGCCGACGGTTGCAGCAGAAGCGGTTTCACCGCAAACCCATCCTGCCACTCAGCCAGTCGTAGCGCCCGGATATCATCCACTTTAAAGACCTCTTTATGATTTTTTAAATGAGAAAGGTAGCGCCGAGACGCGGGTGTATGAGTCTATTCCGCAACAGGTTTATAGATTTTAACCTTTGATTAACTTTTCTATAGTCGAATCTCTCTACTTCCTGTACATTGCTGAGGTCAGAGATTCATGCTCTGACAGTATACCTTGTAATCAATTTCTGGAACTTCTTCCAATGCGACTCAAGTCGTTTTATGCAAAGACAATGACCGAAGCAATGCAAATGGTGCGCGAAAGTCTCGGTGAGGATGCAATTATTGTTGCAACCCGTGAGGAGAATGGTGGAAAAGCTGTTCGCGTCACTGCGGCTATCGACGACAGATTTCATAATCCATCCAAGGTTGACGCCGTTGAGAGGGAGCATAAGGCTGGTCATGATCTGGCGTTTGAACTCAATCATCGCCCTGAAATGACCCGAGATCGCGATGATTGGCTGCAATATGATGATGAACAGGAAGCAGAGTCATCTTTGGCGGAATCCATCATCGATGTTCTCTTAAAACATGGGGCCCCCGAAGATATTCTGGACCAGATTGTCAATTGTGCCGCGATGTCAAATCTAGATGAGCCCTCAATCGCCTTTATGGCGGCTTTGGACACGCTTTATAATTTTACACCACTCCCGACGCAGGCTTATAAAAAAGCAATGATGTTTGTAGGTGCTCCTGGCGCAGGAAAAACACTGACTGTTGCCAAACTTGCGGCACAGGGTGTCATGAATGGCTTGAATATTGCTGTGATTACAACTGATACTGTTCGCGCTGGGGGTGTTGAACAACTTAAATCATTCACCAAACTTTTGAAGATTGATCTCAAAACAGCGAAAGGTCCTGCTGAGTTGACGAAAGCCTTGGCAGACGTGAAAGGGGCAGACCAGATTTTAATTGATACTCCTGGCTTCAATCCGTTTAAAACAGCAGATATGCGTGCTTTGGCATCTCTTGGCGCATCGGGTGATATAGAACCAATTTTAACGCTTGCTGCAGCCGGGGATGCAGATGAATCTGGTGAAATCGCCCGTATTTTCTCGGCACTTGGTGTTCGTCGTTTTGTGGCAACCCGCCTTGATATTGCCCGCCGCTTGGGAGGGTTACTTTCTGCTGCGCAGCATGGGGGATTGGCTTTTTCTGAGGCCAGTGGAACAGCAAGTGTTGCGGATGGCTTGATGCCTTTAACCGCGCGTTCTTTGACTGGATATTTTTTTCCAAAATCAGAAACCTCATCAACAGACTCACTTCGTAAAAACTTACACCAAACTTCACGCAAAAAATCGACAGGATGACGATCATGGTAACAGATACAAAATATACGAATTCAGATATTTCTCAGGATGGACCACTGAACCCGTCCTTTCCCCGTGGGAAAAATATACTGGCTGTTGCATCTGGCAAAGGTGGTGTTGGAAAAACCTTCTTTTCTGTAACGCTAGCGCAGGCGCTCACGAAAATGGGAAAAAAAGTTTGTTTATTTGATGGTGATTTGGGACTGGCAAACGTTGATGTTCAACTGGGTTTAATGCCAAAGCGCGATTTGAATGATGTCATTCGTGGCCGGTTGTCGCTTGATAAGGTTGTGCAGCATTATGAGGATGGTGGATTTGATATTATTGCAGGACGATCTGGCCAGGCTTCGTTGTCTGCGTTGCCAAGTCAGCGTTTGGCAATGTTGCGGGACCAGTTGATAGAACTTTCTGAATCCTATGATGCCATTGTGATTGATCTTGGGGCTGGTGTTGATCGTACAGTTCGTATGTTCTCTGCCTGTGCGACCCGAACATTGCTTGTAACAACAGATGAACCAACATCCTTAACGGACGCCTATGCTTTTATCAAATTGGGTGCTGCTGCCGGTATGTCCAAGAATGTTTCAATCGTTGTCAATCAGGCAAGTAGCACAACAGAGGGAGAAAAAACCTATAAAACCCTCTTGAAGGCGTGTGAAAACTTTTTGCGTCTTTCCCCGCCTCTCGCAGGTCTTGTCCGCCATGATCCAAAAGTCAAAGAGACGATTCGCCACCAAACACCTCTTCTCACGCGTTCTCCGAATTCGGACGCGGCCTGTGATGTTGAAAAAATTGCAAAGGTTGCGTATGCAGAAATGCAAAATGAAGCGCGGAGTATGGCAAAAGCAGCGAGGGGGTAGTATCCTCTTCTCTTTCGTGGTGATCGTTTTTTTATGGTGTTTTTCTTCGGAGTGTTTCGTAATAAAAAAGCCATAACCCAGAACTGATAATCAGGCCGCCTCCCAGCAGGGTATTCCATTCGATCCCGGAGTCAAAGACAAAGAATCCGGCGAGGATTCCCCAAATCATCTGGGAATAATGCAGCGGGGTTAATTTCGAAACAGAGGGTGTTCTTGCAAAAGCAATAGGCAGAAAATTATGTGCGGCAATAAGCGACCCCCCATAGAATAAAAAGATCGCAATATCTGCGGGGGGCATTTTGCTGAAAGAAATGTGATTGACAATATTGTCAACAGCAAAAGGCATGCTGAATATCACAACACCCAGAAGAGGAAAAAGTCCGAAAATGGGTGGGTATTCATGACGCCCAATTTTACGAACAAGAAAAACATTTGTTGATCCTAAAATCATAGCAGAGCAGGCAAATATATACCCAATATTCCAGTCATTAAAATGAGGTCCAATCGTTATGATGACACCAGTAAAAGAAGAAATAAGAACAAGAATGCGGGGCCAGTGAATCTCTTCCTTATAAAGAAAAACCGATAAGGCCATCACCATAAATGGGCTTAGAAAAACAATACAATAAAAATCGGCAATCGGAATCAATTTCAACGAATTCACACAAAGCACGACCATCACTGTTATAACAGTTCCTCTGAGAAGATGGAGTTTTAGATGCTGTGTTTTAAATCCCTGTTGGCCGCGTCCAATAAAGATACGAAGGATGATACCAATTGATGCAATCAGTGCGGGTACAAAGAGACAAAAGGAAATGGGGTATCGGACGGAAAGGATTTTGGCCGATACGTCGGCCATACTGAAAAAGAAATATCCAGTAAGGGCGAGGATAACAGCTTGTCCGTAGAGGGAGAGACGAGAAAACATAATCAGGGGCCTCTATAGGGTTGCAAGTCATATAAGATCAATAGATTCCTTCAATCTCATCTTGGGACGGGTCTGTATTTTTAGGTGGTGCATCATATGTCCGAGAAGGGGGAAGATTTTTCTTTTGTTCCGGACGAATGTCTTCCAGTGTGTCTTGTTGCTTTTCTGGGGAAACATCTGGTTCGATCACTGCATTTTCAGGTACGGTCCCCTCATCGGGTAGGGCTTCTGGAGGTTTTTCATTTTGAACAGGGATCGCATCCGGATCTTTTCCAAAGCAATCAATCACCCAAACATCATAGACGGGATGATCCATGCTGGATAGAGCGGGAGAAGAGGAAAACATCCATCCTGAGAAGACCCAGCGGGATTCTTTGCTGATTCTATCAACTTGCCAGATTTGTAAAAAGGCAGACGACTCATTTTTTTCAATAGCCGGAGGTTTTCGGCAGGATTGAATCTTGATAAAAATATCGCCGAATTTAATGGTGCTCCCAACCTGCGCATCAAAGGTGAGTGTTCTTGCCGTGATTTTATCAAGAGATCTTAATTTAATGGATGGATATTCTTCATAGGTGAACGCAAATGCAGGGGGCGCATGTCCTGCATAAAAGATCGATACGATAAAAAAGATTAAACTGGCGCAATTCAGCCATTTCATACTTGAACTCTTACGGGGATTGTGGCGTTTCGGCTTTGACGGGTTCTGTCCCTGCAGGATCTGTAGGCAGGGCATCAGGGGAAGGGGCCGCAGAAGGATGCTCTGCCCCGTCTTCTTTCTTGTCTTTATCCTGCATCGAAAAAATAAATTTACCCAATAGTTCCTCAAGATTTTGAGGTGCTTGTGTGTATTGAATTTCTCCGCCTTCTTTCAGCATCTCCTCTGACCCTCCGGGTTCAATCCCAAGGGCTAGTCCACCCAGAAGGCTTTGGCTATTGATTGTTGCCGCGGAATCATCGGGTATCTGAACGTTTGGATCAATTTCCATCGTGACTTTTGCAAGATATGTTTGGGGGTTTAAGCCGACATCTGAGATTTGACCAACTTTGACACCGCTGATTTGAACGGGGTCGCCTGATTTCAGACCCCCGATTTTCGAGAAATTAGCGGAAATTTTATAACCGCTGACAGTGCCTGCATCGCCCTTTGTGTAACTGAAAATCAAAAAGATTAAAGCCCCGATAAGGACGAATCCGCCCAAAACGGTTTCAATAACGCTACGTGACATAGAAAACTCCCTTAAGTCTTAAGAATGGCGGGTTTGTGTTGAAGGGTTTGGTGGAACCCATGATTCGTAATCTCCTGTAGCCGGGTCACCTTTCCCTCCAGCAAGGAGGTGGCCAGGGGGATGGTAAGCAAAAGGGGTTCCAGACATATTGGCCTGAGGTGGTTTTTGCCATGAACGACGGAAAGACGTCTCAGAATCTGTTGGGAAAACATCTGTTTGATAATGGAGCCAGCCATGCCATTCGGGTGGAACACGGCTTGGTTCGGGATCGCCGTGATAGACAACCCAACGACGTGGATGATTATATCCCTTGCGTGCCTTTGCTTGATAATATTTATTTCCCTCTGAATCCTCGCCGATTTTCTGGGCTCCGCTCATCGCCGTTACAAACCAGATATGAACCGGAGAGAGAGCCCCGAGAATAGTAAACAGAAACTTCAAAAGTCCCATGGCAAACAACCTTCATTTTATTCTTGTTCAATGTAGAGTGATGGCCTAAATTCAAGGAATAATCAAGTCTGAACATCAATTTTGCGGAAGGAATCTCGATCATGTCCACACCCGAAACACGCTTGGCCGCTCTTGGTCTCGATTTGCCTACCCCTGCTGGTGCGGCTGCGAATTATGTGCCTTTTGTTGTTTCTGGAAACACCCTTTTTGTTGCGGGGCAAATCCCCTTTCTGAACGGCGTCAAACAGCATATCGGGCGTCTGGGTGAGGGGATGACAATTGAACAAGGGCAGGATGCGGCACGGGCCTGTGCCTTGAATATTCTTGCGCAAGCCAAGGATGCTGTAAATGGTGATTGGTCACGGATTGTACGGTGTATAAAATTAGGAGGATTTGTTAACGCAACCCCTGATTTCGATTCTCATCCAGCCGTTATCAACGGGGCATCGGATTTGATCGTGGCGGCCCTTGGCGAGGCGGGACGTCATGCCCGATTTGCCGTAGGCGCTTCAAACTTGCCATTTGGGGTGGCGGTCGAAATCGATGCTATTTTTGAAATCAGATGATTTGCGCTAGTTTTTTTTCATAAAAACTTGCCCGCAATACCCACAGGTGACGGCAAAGTCATTGTCGAAGCTATAATAAACTTCAGGGTGCCCCAAGGCAGGATTCCCACCATTGCATTTAACCCCAGAGACATCCGAATCCACGAGGATTGGCTGAGATTTGCTTGTCTTTGTCGTGTCCCCTCCTGTTTCAAGGGGAAGGGTTTCAGGGGAAAGAGATGGGGAGTGTGTCATGAGTCAAACCGATCTTAATACTTTTTTCGTCCTCTTTTTATAGACTTTTGAGGTTATAATGTCCAGATGGAGCATTCACGATGTCATCACCTTTGCCTGCAGTCCCTTCCTTTGACCGGTTTCAAGACAATTCTGCCTTAAAAGGGCGCGAGGAAAAATTTTTGGTCCTTGATATTAAGGTGGCCCCTGTTCTGGCGAGTTGGCAGGAATCAATTTTTGCGCATGAATGGTTGACATCCGATGGCCAAATTAGAAAAATGTCTGACATGACTGACAAAGTTCAAGCCAGACGGAAAGACATTGAAAAACTGATTCTGGGGAATGCACCGCTCGAACGCCCCGTGTTAGGAATTGGAATCCTCGATAATATCGAGATTGGAGCCGGGAAAGATTTGTTTTTAAGTCTTGCTGCGCTGGGTATGTCCACGATTCCGGTTCATATTCCGAGAAGCCATGAAAATGATTTCCGAATGTTTATTCGCTAAGGGTCATTTTGATGTATAATAAAAAAATGACTTTATCCCGATCACATTTTGCTGCGGCTGAGCGCGGATCTGCTCTTTTCATGATTCTTCTGGCTGTTGGTTTGTTTGCGGCCCTCAGCTTTGCGATTTCGCAGCAAAATGATTCCGCGAAAGGCCTTTCATCTGAGAAAATAAAGCTATTAGCAAGCGATGTCTTTGATATGGGGAACAAAATGGTTGATGTTGTCGCTCAAATCAGATTGCATGGGATCAAGGTCAATCAGATCAGTTTTGCGAATACGAATGTTGCAGGATATACGAATCCATCTTGCACAACAGATTCGTGTAAAGTTTTTGCCTATGATGGCGGGGGGCGTGATTGGGAGACCCCCACTCCTGATATCAGCAGTGGTGCTGATTGGATCTATACAGGTGATGTGAGCATTGAAAATATAGGGACAACAGATGGAGATTTGATCGCGATTCTTCCCAATATTTCACTTTCTGTATGTACGCAGATCAATAAAATGTTAGGAATAACGGGGCCCCCACCTCAGTTTAATGCCGTTACCATTGACAAATATACAGGCGGATTTGCGGTTGCCCCCACAAATTTATCAGATGCGATGATAGATGGGCAAACATCTGCATGTGTTAGGCTGACGTCCCCTGGAGGCACTGGAATTGATGTGTCTCTGCCAGCACAGTTTTACGCTTATTATCAAGTTTTAATACCCCGCTAGAGATCCTATTATCAAAGTGTTCTGCCAATCAAACAGCAACTTGACCTTTGATGGTTGGATGCGGGTCATATCCCGTCAATTCGAAATCTTTGAATGAGAAAGAGAATATATCCGTGATGTCTGGATTAAGGTGCATTTGTGGAAGAGGGCGTGTTGAGCGGGAAAGTTGTAATTCTACTTGTTCCATATGGTTTGTATAAATATGTGCATCACCAAGTGTATGCACAAAATCTCCTGGTTTCAGGTCGCAAACCTGTGCAATCATAAGGGTAAGCAGAGCATAAGATGCAATATTGAAGGGGACCCCAAGGAAAATGTCAGCAGAACGTTGATATAATTGGCAGGACAATCGACCATCCGCAACGTAGAATTGGAAAAAACAATGGCAAGGGGGCAGGGCCATTTTGTCGATTTCGCCGAGATTCCACGCAGATACAATCAAACGGCGACTATCCGGATTGGTCTGGATATCGCGGATCAAGTTCGAGATTTGGTCAATATGTTTCCCGTCCGTTGTTGGCCATGACCGCCATTGATGGCCATAAACAGGGCCCAAATTGCCATTTTTATCGGCCCATTCATCCCAAATTCGAACCCCGTTTTCCTTCAGATATCCGATATTGGTGTCCCCCTTTAAAAACCACAATAATTCATGAATAATAGATTTTGTATGAAGCTTTTTGGTGGTCACCAGTGGAAACCCATCAGCCAGGTTGAATCGCATCTGATAACCGAAAACCGATTTCGTGCCTGTTCCTGTACGATCGTTTTTAGAAACCCCATTGGTCAGAACATGGCGTAAAAGATCAAGATATTGCTGCATGGTGGGGCTCCGGATCAACAAAAGGGATAAAATTTATCTTAGCCTTGGCCCCGTGGGATAGGGAGGCATAAAAAAACTTATCCACACTCTGTTTTTTTGTTGTCAAAAAACAAAGACCCAGATATATTACATAATATTTTATTTGAAGGGATGTGGGTGATATGAATTTTAATCAATATGCTGGAGGCAATGAGCCTGTTAACAATGAAGATCCAAGATTTTTGATTGTCTGTGATTTAGAGGGGGCGTTGATTGGTCGTTTTCCCCCTCGAACAGATATGGGAGCGAACATTACGAATGAAAACTGCAATTTATTAAGAGCCAGCGCCCTTGAATTAAAATACAATTTTTCTCTTTTAGAGATCCTGAGTCGTATGGCGGAAAGAGGGGACAGAGTTATTATTGCGGTAGATACTAACTTGAATAAATCCCTAGAGCTCTGTAAGAAGAGTCTTTCTTCTATGGAAGGTCTTGGTAAAATAAGAGGTTTGGAAATTAATGTGTCCTCCTTTGAGGTCATGAAAGTTTCTGATGTTTTGGAACTTAAAGATATTTATCTTGCATTTGTAGAAGCACGAAATCTTACACATTCTGGATATAATGCAGCCATACAGGTTCTTATTTCACAGGATAAAGATGGTGTGTTTTCCGCGCAACCGTCTTTTCAGCCAATACATATAATTTCCGGAATTCAGGATATTAATGGCTTAAGTTCAACTTTGACCGCAGCTCCTTCCACACCGTGAAACTGTTGCGCACAAAGAATTCATTATAAGCGGAGCCCAAAAGTCCTTGAAGGCTTGATTGAAAGCGACATTTATCTCGCTTGTTTGCTGGGGGTTTGCTGAATTTATGTGTGTATCTAAGCAAGACGCTGTTCAATTCTAATCGTGTCGGATCACTAAATTTCGGGCCTTCAAGGCTTAAATGGAGGGCCAACCGACTTTGATTGTCTTTAAAATGATACGCGAGCGTGGCCCCGCGATCAAACCGATCTCCCAGATCACACCCCAAAGCTTTCGCCTCATCTTCGGATAAGCCTAATTTGGGAGAGGATTCTTTATATTGAGGGTCATAATCCGCAGGAGAGAGACCTTGCTGGACCCCATCTGCACGTGTTGGCGATGGGTCGTTGAAGTTCAGGCGTTCAATCGGTGTCCTGGGGGTTTGTGATGGACTCGTGCAACCACTCAATCCTGTTGCCAAAATACACATCCACAAACCAAACGCGACCCGATTAGCCTTTCTGGCAAGGTAGCGCGCTATTGTCTTCATAAGTTAATCATATCATGAAAGCATTGAAAATGCTAACTTACAGGGAATAAATCATTGCGGCATCGCATAAAATCTCATATAAATATGTATGGTTTGTATAAAAATTTGTGGTGTGAAAACACCGGATATTATTTCTGTTACAGCAAGAGCTGGAGCGCGGTTTGTCGGTTTTGTTTTTTTATCCCAATCACCACGCTATGTTCATCCGGAACAAGCCCGGCTTTTATCCCGACAATTACCAACAGGTTTGAGCAGTGTTGGTTTGTTTGTAAACCCAACAGATGAAGAGTTAGATCATATATTGGGAAGTGTGGCCCCCGATTTCATTCAGTTGCATGGAGACGAAACCCCGTCACGGGTTCAGACAATTAAATCACGATTTCAAATCCCTGTTATCAAGTCTTTTGGTCTTTCTGGCCCTGAGGATTTGGAAAAGGTTGAGCCGTATCTCCCTGTCATTGATTGGATTCTTTATGATGCAAAACCACAAGCTTCGTCAGAAATGACAGGAGGTAATGGTGTTTCTTTTGACTGGAATCTTTTGAAAGGAAAAAAATTTGATAAGCCGTGGATGTTGTCCGGCGGACTGACACGTGAGAATGTTGCACAGGCGTTAGACATTTTGACCCCTGATGCTGTTGATGTCTCAAGCGGTGTCGAGAGTACCCGTGGGGTCAAGGATGCCCAAAAAATATATGATTTTATAGCTGCCGTCAGGAGCTAATATTCCCATAAAATTCGGGGCCGACCTGAACAGACCATGGGGGCTGTTTCCCTTGATCCGTATAGATTTTTTCGATTGCTAGGCATTCCTCTAATCCCAAACGGTAATTCGGGTATTTCAGTTCAACACCCAGATCTTTTTTCATTTTTGCATTGCTGACCCGTTTATTGTCGGAGTAGAAACTGAGCGTAATCGGGGCCAGATTCGCATCTTCGAACCTTACCAAAGGCGGTGGGTCCCGGCCCAGGAGGCGCGAGGCATAGGCAATCACTTCGTGACTTGGTGCGGCTTCATCATCTGCTACATTATAAATTTGGCCCGGATGAGGATTATTCATCGAGGCCAATAAAGTGGACACAAGATCTTCGACATGAATACGACAGAAAGCATGTCCTGCTTTCATGATGCGCCTTGCAATTCCTACACGCACAGAATCAATGGCAGATCTTCCGGGGCCATAAATTCCAGCCAGCCTGAAAATATGAATCGGCAATCCGTGATCTTTGAAAAGCGATAGCCATTGCTCCTCCGCCAGTAGGCGACGTGTGCCACGAATAGAAGAAGGTCGCATTTCAGATGTTTCATCAACCCATCCGCCGTCACGATCGCCATAAACGCCGGTGGTAGATAGATATCCAATCCATTGAATATCAGGCATGAGATGCAAAATATCTTCTGCATGAATTTCGAATGCATAATCGCCTTCATGATCAGGCGGGGTTGAAATCAGGAGATGTGTGGTTCCCTTAAGCCATAAATTAGGATCGGCCAAAGGTTTCTCCTTATCAAAAATATGGGTTTCGATGCCTATCTCCCTAAGGGCGGTCCGCTTTTTTATACTTCTTGTTGTACCAGACAGTTTCCAATCTTGGCCCGTTTTTTTTAGGGCTTCCCCAAGGAAAGTGCAGGTATATCCGTACCCGAAACAGAATAGTTTATTTTGATGAGTCATGTGATGAGGGTTTTTCTACTTTCTAACTAAATACAAGGGGATAATCATACAAGGGGATAATCTACGTGAGAAATATTTAAAAATCTACATTTTCGTAATGTCTGGAGGGCGAAAATCCTGGAATACGTTCCCCCAGTATATCACGAAAACTGGGCCGTGATTTAATTCGCGCATACCAGTCACGCGCCCCCGGGTGATTCTCCCACGGGACATCACCGATATAATCAACAGTCGAAAGATGCGCGGCTGCCGCAATATCTGCCAAAGATAAATCATCGCCTGCAAGCCAGTTTCGTTTTTCTGTTAAATACCCGATATAGTCAAGATGATAGTGAATATTGGCATGGCCCGCCCGAACAGAAGGGCCGTGCGGCTCCCCCATGTGCATAAAGCGTTTCATCATTTTTTCACCAAACAAATTATCGGTCACTTCGCGGTTGAATTTTAAATCAAACCAACTTACAAGACGGCGCGTTTCAGCGCGTTGCACGGGATCATGTCCAAGTAAATCAACGCCTGTATAAACTTCTTCTAAATATTCGCAAATCACACTGCTGTTCGATAAATTTGTGCCATCAGGTTCGACCAGCACAGGCACATCACCAGCAGGGTTCAGCATCAGGAACTCTGTTCTGCGTTCCCATGTTTTTTCAACACGCGCATCATACTCAAGACCTTTTTCACCAAGAACCATACGGACTTTGCGTGAAAAGGGGTGGAGCCATAGGTGATAAAGTATTCTCATGACTTGACTACACTACCTCAAAACCTAGATATCGACTAGTCACATTTACTCCGGACGATGAAAGGTGTAAAGTCAAAGACAGTTTTTTAAATCCCCCTGTTCAAAAGAGTTTCTTATGTCTGAAAATTATACAAAAATTGCAATTATCCTTCATTGGCTCATTGGTCTTGCAATCATTGCAATGATTGCGATGGGACTGATTCTTGAGGATATTCCAGATGATTATAAATTTATGGCCTATCAGCTTCATAAATCGATTGGGTTGACAATCTTGGGTCTAAGTTTTTTTAGACTCTTCTGGCGCTTGACACACCGTCCCCCGGCTTTACCTGTCAATATGAAGCCGTGGGAAATCTGGGCCGCAAAACTGACCCATATCGGATTTTATGTGTTGATGATCGGAATCCCCCTCTCTGGCTGGGCGCTTGTTTCTGCGGCACCGCCACCTTATAATTTTCCGATCATGTGGTTTGGTCTTTTTGAATGGCCGCATCTGCCCGTTACCGTTGACAAAGAATTGTCGCATGATTTTGCAGAAGTTCATGAAACCCTTGCTTATCTAACGATTATACTGCTTGGTCTTCATGTCGGCGCGGCCTTAAAGCATCATTTTATCAACAAGGATAATGTTCTTGCCCGGATGCTTCCGTTTTTGCGGGGCGCGGCTTCGAAATGAGATCTCCCAGATTTGATCGCCTTTTTCCACTGGTGTTATTTTTTGCCGTGTTTCTGTGCAGAGGAATTGGTTTTTCATCTGCTTTTGCAGCGCCCCCTGTTTGGACCGTTGACTCCCTCGATAGCCATCTAAGCTTTTCAGGAAAAGACAATGGAAAAATATTTTCCGGGGAGTTTAAAAAATTTACCCCCGAGATTGCTTTCGACCGACAGGATCTGGCCGCATCATCAATTAAAGTGATTGTCGATACAGCCTCTGCAACAACCGGAGATGAGACCTATGATCGGACCTTGCCCGGGGGCGAATGGTTTAACGTTTTCCAGTTTCCGAATGCTGTATTCGAAAGCGCAGCAATCCGCTATCTCGGCAGTGATAAAGCTGGGGTTGAGGGGTATGAAGCCTCTGGAAAACTGACAATTCTTGGGGTAACCCAGAATATTATTTTCCCCTTTACGTTGGCTGTTACCAACCAATCGGCGCATGCAACGGGAAATCTTCGTTTGAAACGGTTGGACTTTGGTCTTGGAAAAACGGTAGATGCCAAGGGGGATAGCATTTCCAATGATATTATTGTTCGCTTTGATATCAGGGCCCATCTGAAATAAAAAAAAACCAAAAGAAGCGGAATTTTGCCATGTCTTTGATGACCTATTTTCATGCATGTATTCTTGGGCTTGTTGAGGGGGCAACGGAATTTTTGCCTGTATCCTCAACAGGTCATTTGATCTTGGCCCAAGATGCGCTGGGGTTCAGCTTGGCTTCGGCAAATATGTTTACAGTGGTAATCCAGTTGGGGGCAATTCTGGCTGTTTGTTGGCTGTATCGTGCGCGTATTACCGATGTCGTTTTCCATCTGAATGACAAAAAACAACAATTTTTTGCGTTGCGCTTGTTTGTGGCGTTCCTTCCTGCTGCAGTCATTGGGCTTTTGTTCCACAATGCAATTGAAGAAAAATTATTTAATCCGATTGTGGTTGCGGTTATGCTTGTTATTGGGGGTGTTATTATCTGGCTGGTCGAAAAATTCAAACCAGCCCCTGTGACACATGACATTGACAGTATGACGTTTCGACAGGCTTTCTGGGTCGGGTGTGCACAGGCTGTTTCTGTTATCCCGGGGACATCCCGGTCGGGAGCAACGATTATCGGGGGGCTTTTGCTCAAGCTGGATCGCAAAGTAGCCACCGAATTCTCCTTTTTTCTGGCGATGCCTGTGATGGTTTGTGCAACGGGGCTTGATATCTACAAATACCATGATGTCCTAACACTGGATGAAATCTGGGTTATTTTAACAGGATTTGTGGTGTCATTTTTTGCAGGTCTTGTTGCGGTTAAGTTTCTGGTTGGATATGTTGGAAAACATGACTTTATCCCTTTTGCCATCTACCGCATCTTGTTTGGCTTGGTTTTGCTTGGTTACTACCTTGCTTAAAATTTTCATATAAAAGTGAAGTTTATTTGAGGTTTTCTCATTTTTCCGCTATAATGGTCTGGTTACAAGGATCGTTGGCACAGCTATTCGCCACGGAGTGTGTAAAAGGGTGTAGAATGAAATCTTATGAAGAGACAGTCGGTGTGTCAGAAGAGTCCCCGCCGATCACAAAGCCTCGTCATCGTGACGCGCCTTACATCAAGCCTGTCACAGGGCTTGTTTTGCAGCCCCTTGCGCAGTTTTGCCATTGTGAGTTGGTTGTGAGTGAAGCAGGGGCCGCAATGGTTCTTTACACCAAAACATTGCCCGAAGGGATCCATTGGGCCGAGTATGATGTCGATTTATCTTTGTTAACCTTTGTGACTTGGTCCGGATCGATAATGGAACTGGGCATGAAAGTTCATGCCCCTTTTAGAAAGTATCTAAAACAGTCGGAAGAGATTATGATGGTCCAGCTATCAGAGGACAAAAAAGATCTGGTGGTTGCCTATCCGGCAGATCTGGTTATCAGAGATGTCGGAATTTAGAAAAGATATAAAAGTATACGAAGTGGAGGAATAAGATGGCGTTAACACGTGAGGATCAGAAGCGTGCTCTTGAAGAGGGTGGTTTGGGAACTCTTGAGATGTATGGATTTCAAAAAAGTGTTCTTGCTAATGAAAAGGTTACAGCCCTATCAGACAAGGTATCAGGAGATAAGTCTATTGGTGATGAAACCAGAATGACATTTTTGAGAGAGCTTGGTAAGAAATGGAAAACTGATCGGGAACTTTTTACAAAGCTCGAGGCAGATATGGATGCTGATCCAAAGCTTGCAGAAGAGTTTCATTCGGCGATCAAGAATGATCCAGAGCGTGCGATAAAGGCAATTCAAAAATATGATAGGCCTGGCAGCCTGTCTCTTGCCCTTAAGAGTGGCGCGGGCGCGGCGGCTCCGTCTATCTCAGAATCTTCTTCACCTGCTGCCTCCCCTGCTGCCTCCCCTGCCTCGGGGCCTGCGCCTACGGCGCCAGCAGGATCAGCTGCAAAGCGTGATGATAATGCCCGTGATATCGCGACTCTTGGTATGATGGCCGAAGATCTTGCAAAAGCAGCAAAAGAATTTGGGGTTCCAGCGTCAACAGCGGACGGGTTTGTCAGAAGAATTAAAACCGATTCAGTCTTAGCAAGGCGAATCGCTGAAAATTTTAAACGTAATCCCGATTTCTTGTCGATGGTCACGGACCAGGTAGAAGGCACGCCTAAAACCGGTCCTATCGCGCAGAAGGCAGCCCAAGAGTTGAATAAGATCATGTCAAAGCCGGAGCTCCTGGCCGAAGATTCTTATGTTAAGGGATTGGAGAGGGATATAAAAAACGCAAACGCAATGAAGGCTAGTTTAGCCGGGGTGACCGCTGGATTCGGGAATCTTGCTGCAGGTTTTCGCAAGATAATGGGCGGATTGAGCGGTCCTCATAAGGTTTTTTCAATGTCTTCACCAGGAGGAAGTCTTTTCCCTACGCTCTTTATCAATCTTGACGCCTATGAGCAGAATGCTGCAGAAGCAACAGCTTTCGGTGCTTATTCTCCGCTGGAAATGGACGCCTATACAACGCCTGGCAAAAATGGAAAATTCTTCCATGATGGACAACAGCGGAAGGGGGCTGACGGGAAGCCGTTAATGAAGGATGGCAAGCCTGTTTTCGAGCAGGTTCCAAATGGTCAAATTACTTTGACAACTGCAGATGGAAAAGAAGTTAAGGTTATTCCTGCAGGCGGGAATTTGATGGCCAAACAGCGTGCCGGAGACTTTGGTCCAGATGGAAAATTTATACCAGGAAATATCAAGGTTCCTGTCGTAATGGAAATAACCGAGCATGGTGTGCCAAGCAAAATTGACAATGTAATGTTAACCCCCGCTCAATTTAAACAATATAATCGTCTTGTGGATGCCGCCGCCCAAAAGGCCGGACGTCCGACAGGTGGATTGGTCTTTGAACCCTATACCGAACAGGACAAAAGAGAACTGGCGGCGAGGTCAGAAGTCAAGAATACAGCCAATATCGTAACAGTAGATCCAGCAACAGGAAGGGTAGTGAGTGAGTCTAATCCCTCTGTTACGGCTTGGTCAATTGGTGCCGATGGTTCAGTTATTCAAAACCCGACCGGCCGCCCAGCTGCCAACGAAAGGGATTTTCGTTTACAGTCCTATTAACTCACCATCACAGGGTCACCATCACAGGGATATGGTCGCTGGTTTTATCCCAATCGCGGGTTTCGGGAAGTGTGGTATGGGCGACAAGGCGGGGCGCAAGCGGCGGTGTCACCCAGATATGATCCAGTCGCCGCCCCCGATTGGAGGCTTTCCAGTCGCGGTTGCGGTACGACCACCATGTATAAAGTTTTTGGGATTCCGGAACAAAATGGCGGGCAACGTCCACCCAGGACAATCCTGTGTAAAAAGCCGTCAGTTTTTCAACCTCGATCGGGGTGTGTGACACGACATCCAGCAATTGTTTATGGGACCAGACATCCTGTTCCAAGGGCGCGATATTAAAATCACCGACCGCCATCAGAGGTGTGTCGGGCGTATAGGTTTCTACAAAATACGAACGAAGCTCATCAACAAAATCAAGCTTATGACCAAATTTTTCATTCTGGTCGCGGTCAGGAATGTCCCCACCCGCCGGAATATACAAATTATGCAGTTCAAAAGAGGGAAAAGTCACCGCGATATGACGGCAATCTTCGCGCCCCACACGGGCATGAATGCCGGTATCGACAAAGGGGGTGCGGGATAAAATCGCGACGCCGTTATACCCCTTCATGCCATTGATATGGCGGTGGGTATAGCCAGCGGCGGCAAACACATCGTGCGGGAAAAATTCATCCGGTGTTTTGGTTTCCTGCAAACAGATAACGTCGGCATCCAGAATCTGTGCGGCTTTCAAAACCAATTCGGCCCGCAACCGCACCGAATTGATATTCCATGTCATGATTTTCATGAAAAAGAACTACGCTTCTTTTTTCTGAAAATCAATGCAATGAATAAACGCTTTCTTTGTGGGTTATATGTCTATTCGATGCGGGGAGTAAGGAATTGTAGGGCGTTGTCTTTCAGGGGCACGCTCTGGTTTATCCTCTGGTGGTTTGGAGCAAATCTCTTTAGCATTATTTACGAATGGAGACATCTTTATATGCAGACGCGCGACGCTTCCAATATTTTTTTCTTCCTCTTGAGTTAGAGTTCCTTCATTTTTACGAAGGTTTGTTATATCATATAATTTGTTCTCATAGTAATCGGATACGCCAGAAGCCACCAGAAACTCTGTGCATATAGGGTCTTTTTGATTAGGTCTTTGTGCATCGAGGACCCCCTTTGTTGCATCTATTAATTGACGAGCAGTATCCGCTGCGAGCACTATCAAATCAGAAGTAGACATAACGTCAACTTTTTTATCGAGCTCTTTCCATGTTTCCGGTTTATTTTTATCTGCCATTTTTATGTCCTCTATTTTTTACGGATGCCATAGAGGTATCATAGACAAAAATCATTTCACAAATGTTAATATGAAAATTATTTTACAAAAGGGTTGGATCTTCGTAAAAATCCTTCAGGCACACAAACCCGTCTTTTGCCGCCACGCACCATTCGCGGTTGGCTTTTAAGACAATGTGACCGCAGGGAATGTTATGGGGTTCATGCCAGACGGAGAAATCCTTAATCCAGTATCGTTTCCCATCCAAAATGGCCAAAGATTCAAATCGGCCAAAGGCCTTTCCGACACGGGCGATGTCATCGACGGATGTTCCAAAGTCAAAGGTTTTGTCGGCATCTGTGGGATAGGTGTAATAGGTTTTCTCGCCACTCTGGGGACGGGCTTCGCTCCATATGCGATCAAAATCGGCCAATAATGCCCGTACCATATTCGGTGCACGCATCATACATTTGGCGGAATAGCTTTCCAGATCATCTTCATCCGACAGAGGGATTGCTTGCTGTAATAAAATATCGCCCTGATCCCATTGGGCCGATAATTTATGCAGGGTCAGGCCAGCACTTTCACGTTCTTTCAATAGAATAACCGGAAGAGGCCACACACCGCGTACTTTTGGCAACAAAGACGGATGCGTATTCACGCCTTTGAAACGAGGATCATCCGGAACAGGAATTTTATAGGGATAGGCACAGGATAAAAATAAGTCGACCCCATTCGCCATAAGAGATTCAATATCGGCGGGGGTTACGGGGCTTGTTTGCACCGGAATTGCTTTTTGCTCACAGATGTTTTTCAGGAAGGTATTAAAATTATACTGGTTATCCGTGTCAAAGGTGAAGACTTTGACCACGTCATGCCCTTCGGATAAGACGGTTTTCAAGCAGTCATAGAAAAAGTCATATCCGAAATAGGCAATTTTCATGAAGGGGCTCCTGATTCTTTCTGAAACTTATTTATTCTCTGACATCTTCGCTAGTTATTCTGGCGGATAGAAATACCACCCTATCCTGTTTGAAAAACCCTCATCAATTACCTTGATAAGAGCATGAGCTTTATCCTCAACATTTAAGAACCGTGCTGGCAATACATTCAGAAGAGATTGCGGGGCGATAGGAAATTGACCAAGAAGAGGAGAAATAAACCGCCCTTCAAAATTATAACCAAGTCTATGCAAGTAGGATGCAGCCACAAGCGTTGGACATGAGGGCATATTTTCTTTTTCCATCTTTTGTCTATAACTCAAAAGAAATTCGGAAGACGTTTTATAAGACGTATTTTCAATTCTCATTAAAACATCTTGGTTGCTCAACTCATCAAAAATTTGAAATTCATTGGTTTTCTTATGTAACGTACAACGAAGATAATTAATTATAAAAAGAGCAGGCGGAATAAATGAGGATTCCAAATATATAACATCTGGTTTGATCAAGAGTTTATCAGTCAAATATTCAAGAAGTCCGCTCGGGATATCTGTATGGACATCATCTATCATCAAACCAAAACTGGCTTCTTTTAAGAAAAAGGAATCAAAAAATCCCATCCTAACAAGGCGATTTGTTTCTTCAATTGAAACATCGATCTGAGCAGATGGATCTATATGGCAATACTCAATACTTATCATCTTAAAACGGCAATCCACCATTGCCCAGCATTCCGGGAGGAAGACCCATATCGGACATGGCTTTTTGGGTTTCGGTGGCCATTTTTTCATCGGCTTTGGCGCGGGCATCGTTGCACGCCGCTTTGATCATATCTTCCAACATCTCTTTGTCATTCGGATCAATCAGGCTGGGGTCAATGGTGAGGGATCGCATCGCACCCTTACAGGTCATCACGACCTGTACCAATCCGCCTCCGGCGCTGCCCGAGACTTCGACTCCTGCCAATTCTTCTTGTAACGCCGCCATTTTCTTTTGCATGACTTGCGCTTTTTGCATCATTTGTTGAATATTGAACATGATTTTTCCTTTTTTGTATCGTGTATTATTTTATGTGATGGATAGAATTTCGGTGCCCGGAAAGGCTTCGAGAATACGGGCGATGACGGGATCGGCGCGGACGGCATCCTGCTCGGCAGCAAGGGCTTCGCGGTGGCGGGCGGCCATTGTTTTTTCGCCCTGTTTCATGGAGACAGTGACAACCCAGCGTGTGCCCGTATAGTCCGACAATTTTCGTCCCAAATCAGCCGCCAGTTTCGGGTCGGCCCCTTCGGCCGGATGGAATTCCAGACGTTGCGGTTCCAGTTTGACCAACTCCACGTAATGCACCACTTGCGAGGCCAGAATCATCGCCCCGTTTTGTTCCAGAAACCCGACAATGTCGGCAAGTGTGGCCAAATTGGCATTGGCAACGGGTGCGGATTGCGGGGGCGCGACGGCGGGCATTGTGACCGCAGATGATGTAGGGCTACCCGAAAAACTGGCAACATTTCCGCCAGAGGGGGGCGGGCCGGATGCGCGAACCCCACCGCCAGTAGACGCGGCTGCGATCGAGCCGTCTTTCAGCTGTTTCAGTACTGTGCCCGGATCAGGCAATTCGGAGGCATAACACAGGCGGATGAGAATCATCTCGGCCGCGGCCTGTGGGTTCGGCGCATATTGCAATTCGCCGATGCCTTTTAACAAAATTTGCCATACGCGATTGAGGGCCGGAATTCCGGCTTTGGTCGCAAGTTCGGCCGCACGGGCGCGTTCGGCTGTCGCCATGTTGGGTTCAACTGTGGCCGGAGGGGCTTTGACCGCTTGGAATTTGCTCATGATATGGGTGATGTCCAACAAATCATTGAGGATGGTTTCCGGATCGGCCCCGACACGATACAAATTGGCGGCGGTATCCAGACAGGCCGCGATATTTCCCGACAAAATATGGTGCATCAGATCCAGCAATTGCCCACGATCTGCCAGTCCCAACATGCCACGCACTTGATCGGCGGTGATACTGCCTTGGGCCAAAGCCATGGCCTGATCGAGGATGCTTAACCCGTCCCGCACCGATCCATCGGCGGCCCGTGCAATCATGGCAATTGCTTCGTCTTCGGCCACCACATTTTCTTTGGCACAGACATTGGCGTAATGTTTCTGCAGCGTTTCCGGATCGACACGGCGCAAATCAAAGCGTTGGCAGCGCGAGAGAACGGTTACCGGAACCTTGCGGATTTCGGTTGTCGCAAAAATAAATTTGACGTGGGGTGGGGGTTCTTCCAACGTTTTCAGCAGGGCGTTAAAAGCATTTTTTGATAGCATATGGACTTCATCGATAATGTAAACTTTATATCGTGCCGATGTTGGGGCATACCGTACTCCATCCAGAATTTCACGGATATCATCAACACCTGTGCGCGAGGCCGCATCCATCTCCATAATGTCGGGGTGACGGTCTTCGGCAATAGCGCGGCAGGTTTCGCAATCATCCGTAGGGCCTGTGGTCGGGCCGGATGTGCCATCGGGGCCCGTATAGTTCAATGCCTTGGCAATAATGCGGGCCGTGGTGGTTTTCCCGACCCCGCGGACGCCGGTCAACATAAACGCATGCGCCACACGTCCGGATTCAATCGCATTGGTCAAGGTGCGTACCAACGCATCCTGACCAATCAATTGGTCAAAATTCTGTGGGCGGTATTTACGCGCCAACACGCGATAGGGAACGGAATTTACAAGTGTTTCTTCGGTTTTTTCGGACATGAGGGGACATTAAAACGGAATGGCCCGGCCTTCAACTGAAAAAGGGTAAATATCCCGCGTTAATTGGGAGATTTTTTGGGATAATCAGGACGTGGCACAGGGACATGGCGGTAAGATTCGCGCAATTTTCGAAGTTCCTCCAAATGAACGGCCAAAGCTTGTTCCTCCAAATTTTCCAACTGATCATTTCGGGGATTAAAATCGCGTGTCATTTGATTGCGGCGTTTTATCTCTGCCGCCATCGTACGCCTGTCCTGTGACGGATAGGCCCGATAAATCAAGCGTTCGATATGCTGTGCGGTGCGTGTATGATCATCATGATGCACCTGCGGCGCCTCTTTCATACGATCCGACAGCCCCAAATCAGTCCATGTTCTGATATATTCCCGCCCGTGCTCATCCTGAATTTTCAGGTAATCTGCGTGCATGGTCATCACCGCATTGGTTCCGTTTCTATCCTGTGCCCAGAATTGCACATGCTCGGTACAACATCCGTCGTTCATAATCAAACGCCCTGATTTTGTGTGTTTGATTCCCGCGACATGGGAATGCCCAAAGACTTTTTTGTCAATATTATCCATTTCCATTCTGGTTTCAATATTTTGGAAAACCTTCATCAAAGGAAGGTAGACAGTTTTAAATGCCCGTTTGGCAAGGGCTGCGATAGAATGTTCGCGCAAAGACGGGAATTTACTCTGCATCCATCGGTCGAGATCCTGCATTGTATAGAGCAAAAAATCGCCAACATGATACCAGATATCGGGGGTGCTTTCTGCTTCGTGGCCATGAGAGAAGTGAATCTTATCGCCCTGAGAATTCGTATAAATGACTTGCTCTGCGATGGCGACGCCTTTCACGGCTTTGCCCACAAGTTTGCGGTGATGCATGAAGGAATCAGGGGTTTCAGGATGAGGAATTTCTTTTCCGGTTCCCACATGATCGTGGTTCCCCAAAATATACGTCACATGTGTTCCCGTCGCAGCCGCACGAAATATGTGCCCCAGAACCTGACGATGCCAAGGCCCGCCAAAATGGAATGTATTTTTGTGCCGGATGGCCACACCATCAATAATATCACCCACCAGAAACATATTATCAACGGCCAGATGATCCATCAATTTGCACAGCCGTTTGGCGCGGGATGCGTGGGTTCCTAAATGAATATCGGAAAAGGAGATCGCCGGAAAATAAAGCTTTTTGTGTCCGGATTCGCTTGTACGATAGTCGAACGCGAACTCCGGCGGCGTGGATGAGGGCTGGGTTATCAAGATGGTCTCCCGTATTTTTTATAAGACGAGAGCGATATAGCAAATAAATACCATAACGTCCAAATAAAAAACAGGAGTGTGGTAACGAGAGGCAATATAGTGTGATATGTGGGGGAAAAGGTGGAAGACTGGACACGACCCGGAAAAAATTCGTTGCGGCTGCTGCCTTTCGGCCCTGACCGGGTTGGCGACAATCCCGCCCGCGCCAATCTTCCGGTTGTCTTTTAGCAAGTCTTTCTTTGTGATGCAAGTAAAAGAAAAATAAAAGAGAATTTAATAGCGACTTGCAATATACCCTAAAAAATATTACGAAGATCAGAATTCAATTTATTTAAAAGCCGTTGTAGCTCAGGGGTAGAGCAACGCATTCGTAATGCGTGGGTCGGGGGTTCAAATCCCTTCAGCGGCACCATATTTCCATTCGTTATAGCGGTTTCAGTTGTTCTGGCAGAAATAACAGGATGGAAATATTCATTTAATTTCAGCTTATTTTGACCTATTTCAGTGATACGGCAATAAAAAATAAATCAAATTATATTTTTTGTGCTACAGTCGCCATATGGTTGCCGGCCCTTCCATTTCATTCGAATTTTTTCCTCCGAAAACACCTGTTGCCACCGATCTCTTACTATCGGCGGCTGCAGAATTGAGCGCTTTCAATCCCGATTTTGTAACCGTGACTTTTGGTGCGGGTGGGTCCACACGATCGGGAACATATGAGACTGCAAAACTATTAAAAAAGCGTTTAGGGCTAATTGTTGGGACCCATATCAGTTATTTTGCGACTCTAAAGCCTGACTTGTTTGCCTATGCTGATCAATTATGGGATGCAGGAATTCGGCATTTGGTTGTTCTGCGCGGCGATATTCCTGTTGGTGCCAATCCTGCTGTCTATGATAGTACAGATTATTTCCAGATGACCAGCGACTTTGTAGAAGGATTGCTGAGCCGGCATAGTTTTGATATTTCGATTGCCGCCTATCCGGAAAAACATCCTGATGCCGTGTCCATGGCCGAGGATATTCGTGCCCTGAAATTAAAATGTGGGGCCGGGGCCAGGCGTGCCATAACCCAATTTTTCTTTGATATCACAACGTTTTCTGACTTTTTAACCAAGACCCGCGCCGCCGGTATCACAACCCCTATTGTGCCTGGATTATTGCCCATCAGCGATTTTGCAAAAATCAAAGGTTTTGCTGCAAAATGTGGCGCGCATATTCCTTCTGATATAGAGAATTTATTCCTGTCATCAAGTGATCCGACTGCAACGGCGATTGATTTTTTGGCTACCCAGATTGATGATTTAACAAATCTTAACGTCCCGCAGTTACATTTCTATACCCTCAATCGGGCGGATCTGATTCTGGCTGCCTTTCGCAAACTTGGAAAATAATAAGGATAATATAGATCATGGTACTGGCAACAAATTTGGGATTTCCGCGTATTGGCGCAAAACGCGAATTAAAATTCGCCACCGAAAATTTCTGGAAAGGCACGATCAGCGAAGCCGAATTGGTACAGATCGGAGCCGATATTCGCTGCACCCACTGGATGATGCAAAAAGAAGCCGGTATCGCCCATATTCCGGTCAATGATTTTGCTTTTTATGATCAAATGCTGGATATGACAGCCTTGCTAGGGGCTGTTCCCCCACGTTATAAGTGGTCCGGTGATGCGGTTGATATGGCGACGTATTTCGCTATGGCACGTGGGAACGCAACAACCCCGGCCATGGAAATGACCAAATGGTTTGATACCAATTACCATTATATCGTACCAGAATTAACTGCTGCGACGCAGTTCCGAATCTCCACTCGCAAAATATTTGATGAGGTTGCAGAGGCGAAGGCGTTAGGAGTGATGCCACGCCCTGTCCTGATCGGTCCGGTCACTTATCTTTCTCTTGGAAAATCGAAAGATGGAACATCTCCGTTGGATCTTTTATCAAAAATTCTTCCCGTATATCGACAAATTTTGATCAAACTGGCCGAACAGGGTGTTGAATGGGTGCAAATGGATGAGCCTATTCTGGCTCTTGATATTTCTGCGGCCCAAGAGGCTGCATTTCGTACCGCTTATGCAACATTGGTTGGATTTGGTATTAAAATCTGTTTGACGACGTATTTTGAAAAGCTTTCTGCCAATGAAGATTTGGCTCTCGGGCTTCCTACCGAAGCACTCCACATTGATTTGCGACGTGGAGCAGGTCAATTGGATTCTGTTTTGGCAAAAATGCCCGCGGACAAAATTCTGTCTCTGGGATTGGTAGATGGTCGTAATATCTGGCGTAATAATTTACGGGCCTCGCTGGGACTCGCGCATCATGCTGTCGACAAACTGGGTGCGGATCGCGTTTGGATCGCACCAAGTTGTTCTTTACTTCATTGTCCGATTGATCTTGCTCATGAGGTCCGTATGGACCCACAACTCAGAAGCTGGATGGCGTATGCCGCTCAGAAGTTAAAGGAAATTGTCGCCATTACAAAAGCGACACAGAATGGTGAGAGTGCAATCGCGGAGGCATTAACTGAAAGTGATGCTGTGGTAAAGGATCGCGCTACATCCCCTCGCATTCATGATCCTGCTGTCAAATCCCGTATGGCAAAATTATCCCCTCATCTTTTTCACCGGTCTTTGCCCTTTTCAGAGCGTCGTCCTTTGCAACGTACAGCATTGGGCTTGCCATTATTTCCAACCACAACCATCGGATCATTCCCGCAAACTAAAAATATCCGCGAAGCTCGTGCTGCTCTTAAAAAGGGAACGCTGGATTTGACTGGATATGATGCCGCAATGAAAGAAGAAATCAAAACCGTTGTCGCTTTCCAGGATGAAATTGGCCTAGATGTTCCAGTTCATGGCGAGCCCGAACGGAATGATATGGTCGAATATTTTGGCGAACAGCTCAAGGGGTATACCTTCTCTCAGAATGGATGGGTGCAATCTTACGGAACACGTTGTGTCAAGCCGCCGATTATTTTTGGGGACGTATCCCGTCCGGCGCCGATGACGGTTGCATGGTCATCTTATGCCCAATCACTGACCCCGCGCCCGATGAAAGGGATGTTAACCGGCCCAATCACGATGCTGTTCTGGTCATTTGTCCGTGATGACCAACCAAAGTCAGAAACGTGCAAACAAATCGCTCTTGCTTTAAGGGATGAGGTTGTCGATCTTGAGGCGGCAGGAATCCGGATTATCCAGATTGATGAACCGGCTATTCGTGAAGGGTTACCGCTACACCGCGATGATTGGGATTCTTACCTCAAATGGGCAGTTGAGAGTTTTCGGCTCTCAGCGTCTGGTGTACGGAATGAAACCCAAATTCATACCCATATGTGTTATTCGGAATTTAACGATATTATGGGAGCAATTGCTGCACTTGATGCAGATTCAATTTCGATTGAAACGTCACGGTCCCAAATGGAATTGTTGGAAGCTTTTACCGAGTTCCATTATCCAAACGAAATTGGACCTGGCGTGTATGACATTCACTCACCCCGCATCCCTTCTGTCGATGAAATGGTGGTATTGTTGGAAAAGGCTGTAACAGTTCTGGATCCTGCCCAAATCTGGGTCAATCCGGATTGCGGATTAAAAACACGTGGTTGGGATGAAGTGAAGCCAGCCTTGGTGAATATGGTGAAAGCCGCACAGATCATGCGGGATCGTTTCCGTTAAGCTTTTCAAATTCAAGGATAAGAAAGATTTGGAGTTAGATCAGGTTCATAATAATGCTATGAATCTGATCGATTCCTTTCTTTTCCCATGAACTAACCGGTAGGGCATCTGGGAAAGCAGCCGGGTGTTTTTTAACTGCAAGTTCAACAGATTCTTTAACAGATTTAAGCGCGCTTGCTTTTGGTTCATCCGACTTCGTTAAAATAATGCGGTATGCAACGGCCGATTTATCAAGCATTTTCATCATTTCTATATCGGAGTCCTTTAATCCATGACGGCTGTCGATCAGTAAGAAGACAACCCTTAGATTTGGGCGACCAACAAGATAGTCCCGGATTAAAGCATCCCACGAAGCCTTAAGAGATTTCGAAACCTTTGCATATCCGTAGCCCGGCATATCAACGAGCCAGAAATGTTGACCGACTTCAAAGAAGTTGAGCTGTTGTGTCCGACCAGGAGTATGAGAAACATGCGCAATTTTCCGCCCCATGATCGCATTGATTAAGGATGATTTGCCAACATTAGACCGGCCCGCAAACGCAATTTCCGATATGGTACTGGGGGGAAGTTGACTCAAATCAGTGATTCCCAACCGGAAATCACAGGGGCCGGAAAAGATCTGCTGTGCGGTTGGTCGAACAGGCATGTCGGCCACAATCTCTGTCGAGGGAGGAATATTATCTGGCATGGCTATACCTGATCATTCTTATCGGACTTTTCTTCTCTGATTTTCTCAACAATCTTTTTTGCCTCTATCTGATGTTTTTCAGCATGCTCTTTTGCTTCATCCGGTGAGAAAAGATAAATTGGAACCCCCATAGAGCGCATGATATAGGCTTGTTGCAGAACAGACAGCAAGTTGCTGACTGCCCAGTAAATAACAAGCCCAGAAGCAAATGATGATAGAACATAGGTCATGATCCAAGGCATAAAATTCATCATGTCCTTCTGGATTTGTTCTTGAGGGGGTGGGTTTAATTGTTTTTGAATCAACATTAAAACCAACATCAGAATAGACCATGGACCGATCATCAGGAAGCTTGGGGGTGTAAAAGGCAGTAATCCAAACAGGTTGAAGATTGTCAATGGATCGTGCGCGGAAAGGTCGTGTATCCATCCAAAGAATGGGGCGTGACGCATTTCGACCGCAATCGACATCACTTTATAGATCGCAAAGAAAATTGGCATTTGCAATAACAGAGGAAAACAGCCTGCCATAGGATTTACTTTTTCTGTCTCATATAATTTTACCAATTCCTGATGAAGTCTTGGTTTATCATTGCCGTACCGCTCTTTTATTTCTGCCATTTTCGGCGCAACTTTGCGGAGTCCTGCAAAGGAACGATATGATTTGCTGGCCAATGGATAAACCGCACCGCGAACAACGAATGTTAACAGAATAATCGCAATCCCGAAATTTCCAACCCAACTGTTAAAAAGGATCAAGAGGAAATAAAGAGGCTTGGTCAAAAAGTAAAGAAGCCCAAAATCAACCGCAAGATCGAAATGTTTAATGCCTAACTTCTCTTCATATTCATCAAGCAACTTGATTTGTTTTGCGCCAACAAACAGGTTCAGGTTATCTGTGACCGATTGTCCGGGGGCAACCGTTTTCTTCTCCCCACGGATATCAACTTGATAAATATTTTGCTGGGGGTCCTTCAAATTTGGTGTCGCTTGGAATGTAAATGTCGTTTGCTCCATTTGAGGCGGGAGTAAAGCGGAAAGCCAATATTTCTCACCAAATCCAATCCATCCCGTGAGGGAGGTGAATTTCTTTATGCCGTCTTCTTCAAGTGTGCCGTACTTGATTTCTTCAAGTTCGTCGCCGATATACCCCATAGGGCCCTCATATCCAATGCCTTTGCCATGATTCTCGGGTAAGCCTTTGCGTGTTAATGAAGAGTAGGGGTACAGATTGATTTCCCGGGCTGATGTATTCGTCACTTTTTGTGTAATGGACAGCATAAAGTGGTCATCAATCTTGTAAGTTTTCTCAAATGTAAGTCCAGCACCGTTTGACCATGTCATTGTGACGGGACTTGACGGTGTTAATGTTGTATTTCCTTGAATAGACCAGACTGACTCTTTATTGGGCATTTTGATATCTGTTGAATCAGAAAGCCATCCGGTTTCGGCATAGTGGGGTTTTTCGGTCTCTGCAGGGGACATCAAAACCACATTTTCTGTACCTTTTAGTTCTGTGAAGTAATTTTTAAGCGCGATGTCATCAATCCGGCTTCCCGTCACGGGGATGGTACCGACTAATTCTTTCGATGAGAGGGTAATGCGCTGTGTTTGTGCAATTTTTTCAGCACGTGGAATAACTTTTGATATTTGGTCTGCCTCGACCCTTGATTGAGGGGTATTTTTTTCTGTGGCGACTTGTTGTGCTTTGACAGCAGCAACGCGCGGACCAATCACGAAATGTTCAAAAGCAAGCCAAAGAAGAAGAGAAGATAGAACAAAGATAATAAGATTTCTTTTATCGTTCGGGTGCATACTACCTTGGCCTTTTTGGGAAGGGTCGAAATTCATGTGGTAAGCCTTATCATTTGCTGTGTTTGAGTATCAAAATCCGTTTTTATTTTTTTGAAGTGTTTTGCTTATACCTGATGATATCAAGAATCGCAAACCGTTCTGGCACAGGATCTGTCCATGGTCGTTTACTGTAGGGATGGCAGCTGCAAATCCGAAGGAAGGTTAGAAGGCTACCCTTTATAAACCCGAATTTGCCATAGGCTTCATGGGCATAGGAAGAGCAGGTCGGATGATACCGGCATTGGTTCCCTATGAACGGCGAGAGAATCAGTTGGTAAACTTTAATAAGGTATCGGGCAAATTGTGTCAGCATCATGATTGAGACTTAGTTTCTTTAGGCACCATTTCAAATCTTTCCGTAATTCATCCATGGGGCGTGTCAAGGAATCCTTTCTTGCAACAATCATATAGATCATGCCGGGCTTTGCAGATGTTGTTAGAATCTCATAGGCTATCGCCCGTAACTTGCGTCTCATTTTATTCCGGTCTGTTGCCAGTTTTGCCGCGTGTTTTGATGTAATAACGCAAAAATGAAAGTCAGGCGTATCAGACGGAATAACCTGAAGGGAAAATCCCTTCGAAACCCATCGCGTTTTTGTTTTTCTAAGAGAATCAAAAGCCGCCTGTTGCTTCAGGCGGCTTAAAATTCGAACTTGCTCTTTTGTGGCTTTCATCAGAAATCCACTTGAGGACTAAGCAGAAAGAATTCTGCGTCCTTTTGCACGACGACGAGAGAGCACTTTTGCGCCATCTGCTGTCGCCATACGGGAACGGAATCCGTGGCGGCGCTTGCGCACCAGACGGCTTGGTTGATATGTACGTTTGCTCATAGTAAAACTCCGAAATACTTAATTCTGAAGGGCAGTTAATAAAGATATTACCGACAAGAGTCAACAATAGAATGACATTTTTCTATTAAAAAATCTTCAGACGCTTGTTTTTAAGATGATTTTAATGGATTTACTAGAAAATCTTCTTTTCTTTCCAAGGGCTTTGCCTTACTTTAGGGCAGTTTAATTTATTAAGGGATATATGTGCAATGTATGAAGATAATAACTGGAATCTAGTGACAGGTGAGGAGCTGCAGGGCTTTATTTCTCAGGTCAATCCAATTGATGGGAAATATCAGGCATCTGCGCAGACAACTGAGGTTGCATGGAGATCCTTACCTTATTATGACCAGGTTGTTCTTATTCGTTTAAGAGACCGGAGTTGGGGCAAACCGAAACTTTCGATCTATTTCCTTGCAGATCAGGGGGTTTTGTACCGTTTGAACGGGACCTCTCCCCCCATTCATGAGGTGAATGCCAAGGCCCCCATTAAGGTCACCGAAGAGAATGTCCTCGAATATCTCAGATTCTTCTGCTTCTTTGTTCGTGGAGAGGAGGGGCCATTCTTGATTGCTGAAACAATGGATGATCCCTATATTCCCGAAAATATGGATCCTAAAACAAAAACAGTTATTCAAGGGACTGTCCGGCCTGCAAGTTATGAAGGCCGTAATGATCAGGGGCATTTCCTGTGTGATGCTGTTGTTTATTATTCAAACGCTTTGTTTATTGCAAATTTCGCGGTCCAACCATCCGGTATGATTGAAATGCTGAATGATGAACCTATTGCTGCCGATTTACCTGTAAAGGTTGATGCGCCTGTAGCCTAATCCTGTAGCGTAATAGAGATACGAAGAATAAAAATCAGGGGAGCAAAGCTCCCCTGATTTTATATGATATAGCCCTAGAACTTGATATCCGTTCCAAAGAGAAGGGCTGTTGCATCAACATTTGTAGACCCCTCTTCTATATCATAGTAATGACCAGAGGCCCTGAATGACAATCCGGGGATCACTTTATAAGTAACCCCCGCCGAGTAGCGATTCAGATCAACCAAGTTTACATCATCGTTTTTGTTGTAATAAGACGCCCCATAGACGAAATCGCCGTTTGTATAGTCTGCCCCAACAACAGCGTATTGGATGTCGTCATCGGCGGATCCGACATCGTCAACATGGTAAGCTGCCCCAATCCCGAATTGGCCAATATTCAAATCTATGCCAGCATTCCACGCTTCCCTATCGTTTAGGGCTGATGTTTCTGCCTGTGCTTTTGAATATCCTGTTCCTATAGCATAGGTGAAGCTGTCATTGACTTTGTTTTCAAAGCGAACAGCCCATTCCCAGATATCTGAGCGTTCTGTTGCATCATTATCTGTTGCGTTTCCAGACGTTCCACGAGAGGTTGTGCTGCCGTCAGGTGTGTAAGACACTGCAGATTGGAGTCCTTGGAATAACGGCGATATGTAGGTGATTTTATCAATTTTTGCCGAAATATCATGGTCATAGTCGGTTTCATAAGTTGATGTAAATATTGCAGTATTAAGCCCACTTGCAGCAAAATTGACGGGTTGAATCAACTGGAGTCGACCATCAATGTTCGAGTCCGCAGCCGGCGCAATAACTTGCAGAATATAGGGAGCTCCGTACGTGCGGCCCAAATTCAGTTTTCCCCATTCACCAGAGAAAAAGAGGTAGCTTTCATCAACAAAGAAGTCATCTCCGCCATCGGCTTGACCTTCGATATGAGTCCCAACAGTCAGCCCGTTATCAAGCGTTGTTTTGCCATCAAAATGCACTTCTGTTGTGCGCAGCATATCTACGCGATGTGAGCTTTTTCCTGCAGCATAATCTTGGTCAACATATGAAAGGTATCCTTTGAAATACCCCCCCAAATTTAACTTTACGCCACTGTCCCATTCCGCATGGGCGGTCGAGAGGCCAAGGCTTCCCATCATCCCGATCATGGCAGCACTCATCAATAATTTCTGTTTCATGGTGTCAATCCTGTTTAAAAAATTGTGGAGCGAAATTTCGCCTGGTCGCCATTCTAAATAATTCTTTGATTCGATACCAGAGGTTGAGTGTCGATGTGGATTCAGAATTGGAATATTTTTTAAGATAGTGCTGTCTTTTTGATTATGTATTTTAAAAAATCACTAAAAAACGAGTAAAAATGTAGAAGTAGGGGCTGGATTTTAGGCCGTAAATGTTTTATCAGTTAAATTCAATACCACGTTTGCGTGGCCCTTCAACCCGTTATAAACATAAGATTTTAGAATGTCATCACATGATCATCATTCTCCCTGCTGTGGCGGTGGAAACTGTTCTTCAAGTATAGAAGCCAAAACCCCGGAGACCCAAAACTGTTGTCGTCATGACGAACCATCGCGGCGCGATTTTCTTTTTATGACCGCAGGCGCGATGGGGGCGGTCGCCGCAGGAAGTGTTGTTTGGCCTTTTATCAATCAAATGAATCCTGCTGCCGATACAAAAGCACTTTCGACAACAGAGGTTGATGTGGCATCTGTTGCCGAAGGTCAGGCCATCACCGTTATGTGGCGCGGGAAACCTGTTTTTATTCGTCATCGGACCCCAAAGGAAATCGCAGAATCAAAAGAGGTTGATGTATCTCTTCTGCGGGATAAACAAACAGATGAACAACGCTTTAAAACAAAGCCCGAGTGGCTTGTTGTGATTGGTGTTTGTACCCATCTTGGATGTGTTCCTTTGGGCCAAAAGACCGGCGAGATGCGCGGTGATTATAATGGGTGGTTCTGCCCATGCCATGGATCTGCTTACGATACATCTGGTCGCATCCGTAAGGGGCCTGCACCCAAGAATCTCGAAGTTCCGATGTATAGTTTTATCTCTGACACGGTTATCCGTATCGGTTAATTGATTTTTGAATGGAGCCTATCATAATGTCTGCCGGTCCACACGCTTCTCAACGCACCCCTTTTCAGAACCCTGTTATTGAATGGGTTGATCAACGTTTGCCTATTTTCACCATGGTGAATAAAGAATATGGTGTTTTCCCGACCCCCAAGAATTTCAACTATTTCTGGAATTTTGGTGCGATCGCAATGTTCATGCTGGTGACGATGATTGTAACGGGGATTACCCTTGCGATGCATTATGCCGCGAACACGGGAATTGCGTTCGACAGTGTTGAACGTATTATGCGTGATGTGAACTATGGATGGTTGATTCGCTATATTCATATGAATGGCGCCTCGTTTTTCTTCATTGCGGTTTATATCCATATTTTCCGTGGTATGTATTACGGGTCTTATAAAGCGCCACGTGAGCTGTTATGGATTTTTGGGGTTGTTATTTTCCTCTTGATGATGGCAACAGCTTTCATGGGGTATGTTCTTCCATGGGGACAAATGAGCTTTTGGGGAGCAACCGTTATTACCAATCTTTTTTCGGCAATTCCTGTTGTTGGAACATCTATTGTTGAATGGTTGTGGGGTGGTTTTTCTGTTGATAACCCAACTCTTAATCGGTTCTTTGCCCTTCACTATCTTTTGCCGTTTGTGATTGTTGGCGTTGTTTTTCTTCATATCTGGGCACTGCATGTGACCGGTTCTAATAACCCGTCCGGGATTGAACCGAAAACAGAAAAAGATACGCTGCCATTTCATCCGTATTATACGATGAAAGATAGTTTTGGGTTGGTTGTTTTTGTGGCCATTTATGCTGCTTTTGTGTTCTTTATGCCGAATGCACTGGGACATCCGGATAACTACACGCCTGCTAATCCAATGGTTACGCCAGCGCATATTGTTCCTGAATGGTACTTCCTCCCATTCTATGCGATCTTGCGCGCCATTAATTTTGATATCGGTATTCCTTTTACGGATATTGTTTTCTTTGAGGCAAAATTAGGCGGCGTTCTGGCGATGTTTGGATCGATTGCAATGGTTTTGATTATGCCATGGTTGGATAAGCATCCCGTACGCTCTGCGCGGTATCGTCCTAAATTCCGGGTTGCCTTGCTTGTTTTTGTTGTATCGGTCCTTGCCTTAGGTAAAATTGGAGGAATGCCTGCTGATGCGCCTCTCGCACATATAGGTTCGTTCCTTCTGACAACGACCCATATTGCACAGATACTAACTCTTTATTACTTTGCTTTCTTCCTGGTCATTTTACCGTATTTAAGTAAACGTGAAAGACCCCTTCCGATGCCAGAAAGCATTAACGATGCTGTTCTGCAGGGCCAGAAATCAGACCAGAAATCAGAAAAGTGCTGTGAGGCTTAGGATGAAAAAGAATATGGAGAAAAATTCAATGTTCAAGAAACTGGTTTTGACCTCTGCGGCCTTGATGGCTCTTTCCGTGCCAAGTGCCAATGCATCGGAGTCAAAAGGAGTCCATGAAATTGTTGATGTTCCTTTTTCTTTCGAGGGACCTTTGGGGACGTATGATAAGGCATCTTTGCAACGTGGGTTGATGGTGTATCGTCAGGTTTGCTCTGCCTGTCACTCCTTAAAGCGGGTGGCATACCGGAATCTTGAGGCTCTTGGATATACGCCTGATCAGATTAAAACAATTGCGGGTGATGTAACCGTTATGGATGGTCCAAATGACGAGGGCGAGATGTTCGAGCGTCCAGGTCGCCCGAGTGACCGGTTTAAATCCCCCTTTGCAAATGATAAGGCAGCAGCAGCAGGTAATGGCGGGGCCGTTCCACCTGATTTGTCTTTGATTACAAAGGCGCGTCATAATGGTGCCGACTATGTTTACAGTATTCTGACAGGGTACGCAGAAGCTCCGCATGGTGTCGTGATTGCAGAAGGGAAGCATTACAATAAAGCAATGGACGGAAATGTCATTGCAATGGCTCCTCCACTGAGTGATGGTGCTGTTTCCTATGAGGACGGGACCCCCCAGATTGTTAGCCAGTATGCAAAGGATGTTGCGACATTCCTCACTTGGGCGGCAGAACCTGAACTGGAACACCGGAAGCAAATGGGTGTGAAAGTGATTTTGTTCCTGTGTGTTTTTGCAGGAATCATGTACGCGGTTAAACGCCAGATTTGGAAAAAGGTACATTAGTCGTTATGGCACATGAAAAAACACCTCAGGAATATTTGATCAAAGCGAAAGTTTATCGTTTTGTATCCTTGCTTTTTGTCACGTTGGGGATTTTTATTTTCTGCGTAATGTATATCCAGAATGTAGAAGGCCGTTTGGTTGAAGCTTTGAAAGAGCCGATGACGATTGCTGTATTTTTGATCCCATTTTTTCCTGCGGCTGTTTTAACCTACCTTGCCGATAGTGCCGAGAAAAAATATAGGAAAATGGTTGAGGCTAAACCCCTCAAGAAATAATAAAACATGTCATGAGATATCTCTCTCAGTCCTCTCTCTCTCAGTCCCCTCTGAGCGGCATCCCTCCCAGTGTCCGTTTTTTGTCATTGCGGCACCAAGGGATAAAAGCTGCAATCTCACTTGCATAAGAGGAGATTCTGCCTTTCGCCAGAATGACGAATTCGTATTTTAAATTACTGTATCAAGTTTGTCATTGCCCGACCGCTTGCGGCGCCCAGGGCAATCCAGACTTCCATTCCTATTGGTCCCTTGATGTGTGGGGCTTTGCTGCAGCGCCCCGCCTTTATTCATGAAAATCAGCTATTCGTTTTTCCACCTGTATATTGCTCTTTAAGGAGTTCAAGAACGTCAACAGGAGAGAGCATGCCGTAGAGATTTTTGGGAAAGGGAGAGATTGAGGATTCTCTTGTTTCCGGTCTGAAGTCAGAAGCGATAAAAAGTGAAGAGGTTTTGCTGTAGAGCGGGATGGCAGTTGATTGGTCCGAAGGCAATGAGGACAGAGCCGCAAGAGCATCGGATTTAGAAGAGGGATGTGTTCCAGATGATTCAGAAGAAAAGGGCTTGATTTCTGAAGCAGTGGAGCAAGCTGTTTGAGTATTCTGAACTGAAAATTTTTGGTCAAATAAAGCATAAACCTGATTTAAGCTACGCGCGCGCCCGGATTTATCATAAAAAACACCTTTATTGGACGCAGCAGCAGTTGGAAACAAAGCGGCCGCACTGGCATCAGGCATTTTCTTGAGTGACTTCAAGAATTTTGCGGCTCCACCTGGCCCCATAAAATGCGCCATATACAACTCTGTTGGGCCGGCCTCCGCACCCGTGCATTTTTCAAGATAAGCTTTGTTTTCAGAGGCCATCTCTGCCGCCATAAGAGAGCATATCTTTGGATCTTTTCTTAAATCGAGGATTTCTTTTTTGGCTGCAGTCGAGCTGACTTTCCCTGTATCTGAAATTTGATCCGATAACTCTGACAGGCCATGCTTGTCACCATATTTATTGACCATAGATAACCACGTACTATCGATGAACTGGTAAAGTCCTGTGGCAGAGCTTGAACATGATTTTATATCCGCACGGAAACTGCTTTCAATCTGGGCTTGTTGCATAAGGTATGAAAAATCGACGCCTGTTTTATGGCTTGCGTTTTGGATTGCCCCGGCAATCTTTGCCCCTGCTTTCTGAATTAATTGGGAAATCGTCCTGTCAGTACCCCCGTTAGTGCCCCCGTTAGTGCCTTTGTTTTGTGCAGTAATCATGGACTTTTCCTTTCTTTAAAAGGGAATTTGCAAGGCCTATGCCAATTCAAATTTTTTGTGGTAAGATCGGGGCGTTACGAATTAATATTGACAGATCAAGGATTCTCCATGCCTGGTTATACCCCGCCTATTTATGATATGACTCTTTTACTTGATAAAGTTTTATCCATGACCAGTTTGGGTCGGGATGACTTGGACACCGAAATAGTTCATTCGATTTTAGAGGAGGCTGGAAAACTTGCCACGACTGTCTTGGCTCCTTTAAACGAGTCCGGGGATCGTGAGGGGGCGGTTTTCGCAGGTGGGACGGTCAAAACAGCAAAGAATTTCAGGGAAGCTTATCAACAATATCAGCAAGGTGGCTGGAACTCTGTTCCATTTCCTACAGATTTTGGTGGGCAGGGGCTTCCATGGGTTGTTTCTTTTCCTATTCAGGAAATGTGGCAATCATCCAATATGTCTTTTGGGTTGTGTCCACTTCTCAATCAAGGTGCGGTCGAGGCTTTGTTGCATCATGGTGCGAAGGATTTGCAAGATTATTATTTGCCCAAATTGATCTCTGGCGAATGGACGGGGACGATGAATTTGACAGAGCCCCATGCTGGATCTGATTTGGCATTGCTGCGGACAAAAGCCGAGCGGGCTGATGATGGAACGTATCGCATTTTTGGGCAGAAGATTTTTATTACCTATGGCGATCATGATCTAACAGACAACATCATCCATCTTGTCCTGGCACGCCTGCCCGATGCGCCTGAGGGCGTAAAAGGAATTTCGCTTTTTCTGGTTCCTAAATTTCTGAAAGATGGAACACGCAACGATGTTACGTGCGTTTCTATCGAACATAAATTGGGGATTCATGCATCGCCGACCTGTACCATGCAATTTGGAGATAAAGATGGTGCCGTAGGGTATTTAGTAGGGCAAGAGAATGAAGGTTTAAGGTCTATGTTCACAATGATGAACAATGCCCGTTTGTCCGTTGGGTTACAAGGGGTTGCTGTTTCGGAGAGGGCATTACAAGCGGCCAAAGCCTATGCCGTAGAGCGAAAGCAGGGGAAACCATTGTCTGGTGGGGATACTGTCACGATTGACAAACATCCGGATATTGAACGGATGATTTTAACGATGGAGTCTCTTACGCTTGCGGGACGTGGGTTGGCATATGAGGCCGCAATCTTCCTTGATAAAGCAAAAATGAATGACCCGGCATCCCAACGGCGAGTTGATTTAATGACACCTGTGGTTAAAGCGTGGTGTACGGATAATGCTGTGGAGGTCGCTTCTCTTGGTGTTCAGGTGCATGGTGGAATGGGTTTTATTGAAGAAACAGGGGTTGCCCAATATTATCGCGATGCACGAATTTTACCGATTTATGAGGGGACAAACGGAATTCAGGCAAATGATCTTGTTTTTCGTAAGGTTATTAAGGATGATGGGTCTGCGCTGTCTTCCTGGATTCAGGATATGAAGCGTTCCGCGGCTTCATCTGCAACAGTCACAGGGATTGAAGTGCTTGAAAAAGCAATGAACAGCATTCTTAAAAAAGCAGGCGTACCCGATGATGCTGCTTGGGTTGCTGTTCCCTTTTTGAATCTTGTGGGCTATGTGGCTGCTGGAGTCATGTTAGAGCGTATCGCAGAGAAAGATGTAACAAAAACACGAATTTCTGGGTTCTATAACCGCCATCTCTTGCCACGGATTTATGGGCTTTTGCGCATGATTGAGGGGGAAGAGTTTGTCGGGAGAGAATAATTTTTTACCATATCATTTTGTTTTGTCGCCTTGTCCAGCGCATAGTCCAGCGCATAATCCAGCGCATAGTCCAGCACATAGAGATTTTTTAGTAGGGTAGAGAATTCCTTTTATGGCATAATGATCCAAAGTGATTCGTTCTGGAACTTCTTCTCATGCCCGTCAAAACAATTTCGACTACTCCTGGTAAGACCGTTGCCAAATCATCCGGTCGATCTGCACAGCTCGCTATGGCTGGAGCGCGCCGCTCTGTCGTTGCATCTAAACGTAAAAATCCTGATAAGAACGCCGAACCGGAAACGCCTTCATTGCGTAAGGGTAGGGTTTCTAAAGATATAAGCCGCATGATTATTGGCAAAGATGGTAAAATCGTTTTTGTTTCATCTGAGATAGCTAAAATTTTAGGTCTAAAAGATAGCAACCTATCGCATATTGCCTTCCGGGATCTTATTCAATTCACGAATCCTGACGATGCGTTGCGTGATCGCCCCTGTTTTGCGTTTAATGATGAGTCTGAGACTCTGAATGAGGATGTCTGGCTATCTTCAATCCGCTCGGGTGATCATGAAATTGTACCGCTCCTTAATAAAAAATCAAAACCAGTAACATTACGCTTTGATATGGTTGATTTGAAAGATGGTCGGGGATATCTGATTGCGTCAACTCTTTCTGATTCGGATGATACGGATTTAAAAGGTTTTATTACGAATGTGATTGAAAAGCCGAAAGAGAAAGAATTATCTCCTCTTCCGTCATCAGGCACCCAGATTTCAAATGATTGGGAGGGCTATTTATCAGCCTTATCGAATATGGGGAATGATTTTATGATTGTTCTCTCTCGTCGTGGAAAAATTATCAATGCGAATGAGCCGTTCTTTAAAGCTTTATCCCTGAGTGATTCAGAAGTAAAAGGGAAAAATTTTCTTGATATGGTGAACAGTGAGGATAAACCCTATGTTCAACCAATTTTTAAAAACTTGCTCCAGGATGATAGGGATTCCGTTTCTGATTCTGTTGGGTTTGCGATTGCGTTTGAATGTCGGATTCGTGGGACAGCTAAATTATCGCATTGGCTTGATTGTCGTATTAAGCCTTATCAAGGTCAACTTCTTCTTGTATGTCGTGATTTAACTGACTCTAAGCGTCATGAGGCAGAGCTACTGCGTCGTGAACAACAACTTTCCGAAGCACAATCAATTGGTCACATGGGGCATTGGATGTGGCGTATTGGTGATGAAACTTTAGAGTTTTCAAGTGAGCTTTATCGTATTTTTGGGTTGTCTGCTGATAATTTTTCGCCGACATTTGATAATATAAACGCAATGATGCACAGACGGGATAGAGGACGCATCGCCCAATCTTTCCAGCGCGCGATGATCGAACGTCGTAATTACGAAATGGAGTTCCGGATTATCCGGCCAACAGGTGAAGTCCGTTTTATTGTTCTTCAAGGCCGCTGTGAAATGGATTCAGAAGGGGATGTATCTGCTCTTTTTGGAATTATGCAGGATGTAACAGAGCGGAATCAATATGAACGTGAATTGCGTGAGGCCAAAGAATCTGCTGAACGGGCATATGCCGCAAAGTCACAGTTTCTAGCAAATATGAGTCATGAGCTCCGGACGCCATTGAACGCGATTATTGGGTTTTCCGAGATGATGCAACGTCAGATGTTAGGCCCGATCGGAACTGAAAAATACCTCGATTATATTGCGGGAATTCGTGAGAGTGGTGAACATCTTCTCGATATGATTACAGATATTCTGGATATGTCGAAAATAGAGGCTGGTAAATATGCTCTTGATGTTGAGGAATTTAATCTATTCAAAGTTATTCGTCTTGCAACCCATATGATGGAAGGCAGAGCTCTGGACGCGCAGGTTAAAATCATATCAAACATTCCTGAAAAAGAAGATATGATGATTGTTGCCGATAGACGGGCCGTCATGCAAATGATTTTGAATATTCTGTCGAATGCTGTTAAATTTACGAAACCAGGCGGGCAGGTTGGAATTTCCTGCTCATGCGCAAAAGGTTTTATTTCGATGGAATTTGTTGATACTGGGATTGGTATTCCGGCTAATAAACTTCGTTATGTTACAAAACCATTCGAGCAGGCCGCCAATAGTTTCACACGGAATCACGAAGGAACTGGTCTTGGTCTGGCGATTACAAAAGAACTTGCAGAACTTCATGGTGGAACATTGGAACTTCAATCAACTGTTGGTGTTGGAACAAGTGTAACGATTTCTATTCCGGTCAGGTCGTCAAAATAACTTAAGGCCACCTTTCGCCGGAATGACCGGTTTTGAGAGGTGGCCATATGATCTTTTTTTGTTTCAGATATTCTTTCGTGGCTGTGGGTGTATTTTTTGTTGATTGCTCATCAGAAATTTTTAAATCAACCGATGGATGGATTTTTTCCAACCATCGTAATAGATCGCGCGTTTATTTTCATCAATGGCTGGAAAAAAGGACTTTTCTTTTGACCATTGGGTCGAAACATCTTCTAACCCCTTGAAGATGCCATGACCTATCGCCGCCAGATAGGCTGCGCCAAGAGCTGTTGTTTCGACGGATTTCGGGATATCAACCTGCATATTCAAAATGTCAGATAAGAATTGAGTCATCAGTCCATTACGGGCCAATCCCCCATCCACCCGCAAGGCAGAAACAGCGACACCTGAATCAGCGATCATTGCTTCCATTAGATCCCGCGTTTGATAGGCTTGCGCTTCTAGGGCTGCACGTGTTATGTGCGCCTTTTTTGTCCCGCGGGTCAGGCCAAGCAATGCGCCGCGGACATCCGGTGCCCAATATGGGGCCCCTAACCCCGTAAAAGCAGGCACAAAATAAACGCCGTTTGTATCGTCAACAGATCTTGCAAGGTCTTCACTTTGATCGGCAGTGTCAAAGAAACCCATTTCATCACGAAGCCATTGTATCGCCGCCCCCGCAACAAATATAGACCCTTCGAAGACATAGGCTTTCTCTCCTCCTACAATATATCCAAGACTTGTCAATAATTGATGTTGAGATAATCGGGGAAAAGGACCAATGTTCATAAGTGCAAAACAACCTGTCCCATAAGTTGATTTCATCATGCCAGATTGTACGCATCCTTGTCCGATCAATGCGGCTTGTTGGTCTCCTACCATTGCATTGATGGGAATGTTCTGATACGTCCCAAAGTCAGCTACATTTTCTTTCAGTTCTGGCAGTAATGCTTTTGGAATATCAAAGAGTCGAAGCAAATCATCATCCCATGTTAATTCATGGATATTGAACAACATTGTACGGGACGCATTCGTCATATCCGTTGCATGGACCCTTCCACCTGTCAGATGCCACAATAGAAAACTGTCGACTGTTCCAAATAGTAGTTTTCCTGCATCTGCTGCTGAACGCGCGCCAGTAACGTTTTCAAGAATCCAGTTGATTTTTGTAGCAGAAAAATAAGGGTCCAAAAATAATCCAGTTTTTTCCCTGACTATTTTCTCATTTGATTTTAAATCATGGCAATAGGCTGTTGTTCTCCTATCTTGCCATACGATCGCATTATAAACAGGCTTTCCGGTTTCTTTATCCCATATGATGGTTGTTTCTCGCTGATTGGTAATTCCGATTGTGAGAATATCCGGGTGATGTTTTAAACAATCCTGAATGCACCAGACAGTATCTGCTAAGATGTCATCCGGGTTTTGCTCTACCCAGCCATTTTGTGGGTAGATCAGGTGTAACTCGCGTTGTGATACATGCAGAATATCGCCTGTACCCGAAAAAACAATGGCCCGCGAGCTGCTTGTGCCCTGATCAATAGCCAGAATTTTCTTCATTCGGGAAGTCCTCTTCCAAGACTTTATCAAAAGTTTGTTTCAAGATAGCTTGTTCCTTTAAAGAAAGGTGGAGACCCCATTTTGTTCTTCTCCACAAAACATCATCAATAGTACGTGCCCATTCATGATCGATAAAATAACGGATTGTCTGTTCATTTGGTTGAAAATCAATATCAATGAAAGGTAATGTTTTGGCATCGGTCCATTTGGGATTCATATTTGGGAAATAAGGTAAAAGACTGTCAACCACCTCTTCTGACAGAGTCCGATAGGTCGTTAATTTTCCACCAAAGATATTTAATATCCTTGAACCTTTGTAATGAGTGTGGACCAATTTATAATCCCGCGTTACTTTGCGATTATCAAGGTTATGATCTTCGTCAAACAAGGGGCGAACACCGCTATAAGTCCATAAAATATCCTCTTTAGATATCTGCTTTTCAAATTCACGGTTCACTGTCTTGCATAAATAATCTATTTCCTCGTTTGTTATTCGGGCGTCTTTTGGGTTTCCTTTGAACGCTGTCTCTGTTGTTCCTATGAGAGTAAAATTTTTCTCGTAAGGAAGTACGAACACAACCCGTTTATCAGGGCATTGGATAAGATAGGCGTGATCACCATCATATAATCTAGGAACAATGATGTGGCTCCCTTGCACCAAACGCAATCGCGGTGTTTCATCATTCGTTAGCCCATTTTCATCCAGAAATGATCTGACATATGGACCAGTTGCATTGACCACAATCTTGGCGCGGAAACGATCGTGAGGGGTATGGATATGCCATTCACCATCTACCGGTAGAATCTTTGTAACGGGGGAAGATACGCGAATGTCCGCACCATAAGATCTGGCATCCATCGCATTCAGGATAACAAGTCTGGCATCATCGACCCAACAATCTGAATAGATAAAACCCATACCCGATTTATTCTTCAAAGCATGCCCGTACGAATGTCCGGACAAAGAAATAGTCTTTGATTTTGGCAATAGATTGAGGGATGTCAGGTGGTCATAAAAGAATAATCCTAGCCGGACCATCCACGCAGGACGTACAGTATGACGGTGAGGAATGCAAAGACGCAGGGGAGAGACAATTTGAGGCGCAATCCTCATCATAATTTCTCTCTCTACCAAAGATTTGCGAACAAGTCCAAATTCATAGAACTCTAGATACCGGAGCCCTCCATGAATCATCTTGGAGCTATTTGAGGATGTGCAAGATCCAAGATCCGATTGTTCGAGCAACAGAACCTTTAAACCACGACCAGCAGCATCACGTGCGATTCCAACACCATTAATGCCCCCACCAATAATACAGAGATCATAATTCATAATCCCATACTACATCAGCTTATTGATTTGGACAATCACGGTCTAAAAAATCTTATCCATTATCCATTTTGGATTTGATGACCCTTAATTTGATTTCAAGGTTAGCCGGAGAAAATGGTTTGCGGATATAAGCCGTGACCCCACTTGATTTTGCAGCCGTGACAGAATCCATATCTCCCCGGCCTGTAATCATTAAGAATGGCATGTCTGGCATAACGGATCTCATTTGCCGCAATAAATCGATCCCTGTCATCCGGGGCATATTCCAGTCACAGATAACAACATCAATCATATCCATAGCAGCATCTGTGAAGGTCATCGCCTCCTTCCCGTCGCAAGCTTCAAAAATCTGGGTAATTCCCAATTCACCCAACATCCCACGAATCATTGATCGTGCATCAGATTGATCATCTACTATTAAAACCTTTAATTTTTCTAGTCCTTCACTTTTAGGCATTTTAGTCTCCTTACCACTATAGGATTGTTAAGATTGCCAGACTATCGCGTCTGTCTGATTGAGAGTTTCACCCACTGAAACTTTCTCTAACACATTACGCAGAAAATCAGGTTGCACAGGCTTCGCCATAAATATGGCATCCCGTGGTAATTCAAAATTCAAAGTGTCACCTCTGTCTGGATAACCACTCATAAATAAGATTTTCGTTTCAGGGCGGACTTCACGGATAAGATCTGCTAGTTTTAGCCCGCCAAGTTCTGGCATCACAATATCGGTCAGCAGAAAATCTATTTTATCTTCATATTCGTCCTGTAAACACAAGGCTTCTTGGCCATTTTTGGCAGGAATAACCTTCATCCCGAAATCTTCCAGAATGCCCTTCATGATCATTAAAAGATCAGCTTCATCTTCGGCAACCAGAATTGTTTTTCCGCTCAGACGATCTGCTCCTGATGATATGTTTTTTGGTTCCATGGAAACATGATGATCAGCAACAATCGGAAATGTAATTGTAAAAACCGTTCCTTCATCTGGAACAGAGGAAACAGAAATATCCGCACCAATTTGCTTAACAACACCATAAACCATGGATAGTCCAAGACCTGTACCTTTTCCTTGCTCCTTGGTTGTGAAGAATGGATCGAAGATTTTTCCAATAATAGATTCAGGAATGCCACACCCAGTATCTGAAATGGTCAGAACAGCATATAGTTTTTTGTCTACCTTTATGTTTTCTGAAATAGAAATATCAACATCACCAACTCCATTCATTGCATCACGGGCATTAATAACCAAATTCATGATAATCTGATAGATCGCATCCGTAGAAGCTTGTATAAAAATAGGGTGATCAGGAATGTCAATTCGAACTTTGAAATGAACACCGAGTAGAGGTTCCAGAAAACTTTCCACATCTCTGACCTGGGTACATAAATCAACAACCTTATTCTCGCTGACACGATGTTTTCCAAACATCAATAGCTGACGTGTGAGACCGCTCCCACGGGTCACAGCCTTTTTAATCCGGTGGAAGTTTTCGCTTACATCCTCTCCGCGTTTGATTGCAGATTCTGAAAGCCTGATATACCCCTCAACAATTGATAGAATATTGTTAAAATCATGGGCAACACCACCTGCAAGTTTACCAATGGCATCCATTTTCTGCCCTTGCAGGATATGTTGTTCATTGATTTTATTAATTGTTTCATCAGATATAAATCCAATGATCATATTTTCTGTTTCGTCGTTCTTTTCTGTCGATAAATTTAAAGAAAGCCATTTTACAGTTCCATCAGGCAAATTGAGTTTCTGCCAGAAACGTCCGTTTTTATTTTGTTGAATTACTTCGGAAATTTCTGACCATTCATCAGAAAAGTAAGTCGATAAAAAGGCTTCCAAAGGGCATCCCAAAAGAGATTCACCTGTTCGGCCCAGTAATCCATCCATCGGCTGATTGACAAAGATGATAGGATTTTGCTCTTCGTGACGCGCAATAAAAATACCCTTTTGGGAACTTTGAATGGCTTGCAATAAAATACGGTTGTCTCTGTCCAGTAACTTGATACCATCAGCGTGGCTCTTGATTTGTGAAATATCAGATATTTCAACAATCGTATTCCGATTATCCTGGGTGATTGCCTTTACCATGTAGAAAGAAGAGTCACGCAACCTGATAATCTCACAAAAAGAGGGTATGTTATGTGTATTTTCGAACGTTGTTGAAATATCTGTCTGCTCTGAAATATCCAAGGAGTGTTCGAATACAAAACTGATAAAATCCAGAAAGTGGTTCATGTTGGACGATAATTCTGGCACGATGCTTGTCGCCATGGTGTTTGAATTTATCAACCATCCATTGTGGTCATAATAAATAACGCCCGTCCCCAAAGAATTGAACATTTCCTCGTAGGTCTCGATTTCTATCTTATTTTTCTTATTCTTAACCATTCGGTTCCATTCCCAGTCATTTTACTTACAATAGTTGGCATGAAAAAGTAAAAATTTTCCTTTGACATACATTTGTATTTTCGTCATCTATGGAGCTTATTCAAAATATGATGTGGTACACAACGTGCTAAAAGAAAAATTGGGAGAACTATCCCTATTTTTTTTAATCTGTCTCTTGTCTTCTGCTACCCAGGCAGAGGACTCTTTGCTTTACAAGCCAAGCACAAATATGACAGGGGATATGGGACTGAATACGATTCCGTCTGCACGTATGTCGCCTGAAGGGACAAGTCGATTCAGTCTTTCAAGAATAGGGAAATACACACACGCGTCTTTGGGGTTACAGATAAATGATCGATTTTATGTTGGACTTCGGCAAACATCAGAATCGCGTACTCTGAACAGTGAAACATTACATCTGTATCCAGGACTGGATACAAAATTCAGATTATACAGCGAAAGTCGCTTTATTCCGGAAATAGCTGTCGGGCTTCAATCTGCTTTTGGCCATAAGAGAATGGCTGCAGAATATCTTGTATTTTCAAAACGACATGAGAACATCGATGTTACATTCGGGCTCGGATGGGGGCGAATGGCAACAAAGGGCGCCCTTCCAAATGCATTCATGTTTTATAGGGGGGGGACAGAACGATCCCGGGCGGGGGATGGAGAAAATCCGAATTCTATATCCAACTGGTTTACAGGTGAGATGGGTTTATTTGGTGGCATTGAATATATCACTCCTATAAACGGACTATCTTTGAAGACAGATTGGAATAACGATGGGTGGGCTGCAGAGAAAAGATCGGATGTGAATTTCAATCCTCCCTCCCCATGGTCTGTCGGGCTATCATATCGGCCTATGTCATGGATTGATACAGGCATCGCCTATACAGGTTTCGACTCTTTGATGGCACGTATCACACTAACTGGGAATGTCAAATCGTGGTCGATGACAGATTCGACGGGTCATGCTTCTATCAGGATGTTGCCAAACCGACCGGAAACACACTTTATTCTGCCCGAACAAGATGAAGATGATGATGAGATAGAAAACATTGGATTTATAACAGAAGAAAATATTGGGCTCAGCCGTATTTTTATAGATGATCGAACGGCGGAGGCAACTCTTGCGTTAAAAGAAAATAAATCAACGCCATATCAAATAGGGAATGCGGCAAGGTATTTAAGTAATATTGCGGGTCGATCCCCTGAAAAAATTCTCGTACATGTTAGATCGTATGGATTAAAGGGAGTCGATATTGCGTTGAATCGTCGCGATCTTGAACGTAGCTTCCTTGATCATCAAGGGAGCCCTGAAGAAATATGGCATAGTACATTATTTCTGGATGATCAGAAAACACCGTCTTTCTTTGAAAGTCTTTCGGAAATGAGCGGGACAAAACCAGACAGAAAATTTCAAATCAATATTCTGAACGACGCCTCTTTGTCCGAGGAAGATTCAGGCCTCTTGTATCGAACAGCTCTTGGCATGGCATATCAAGAATCTTTCGCGCGGCATTTTTTGTCTTTTCAATCTTTACGTCTGAATCTGGCGGATAATTTAGAAAAATTAAATGATGGTCGAGAAAGAATAATCCTCCCTGTTCGAAGTGATATTGATAAATTTACACAAAACCGTCTCTTGATTGATCGTAATTATTTTATGGGGCTGACGACACTCCGTAAAGATCTACATATAGCATCCAGTATTGGATATTTAGAAGAAATGTATATGGGATTATCAGGTGAGATTTTATATAGACCGTTTGATAAAAACTGGTCCATCGGACTTGATACTGCGTTGGCATTCAAGCGTGATCCCTATACATTTTCGGCATTGGGGTTGAATGGTGACCATATTTTAACTGGCTTTTTAAATGGGTATTACGAAATTCCGGAGACTGGGGCAACATTGAAAGCAAGTCTGGGACGTTTTCTTGCAGGTGATGTGGGTGGGAGTATAAGCATCACAAATGAATTGAAGAATGGGGTTCGGCTATCGGCTTATCTATCTGCATCCAATCAGTCAGATAGAGATATATATAACGGAAGAACAAACATGTACACGGGGCTGCAGCTTAGCATGCCCTTGGGGAGTGTATTTTTTCTCCCCGATGGATCACGAATCATCACAAATGCAGGCCCCTTTGGACGCGAGACATCTCAACGGCTTGACAACCCAACCAATTTATATGAACGCACAGAAAATCTATCTTATCGTCATATCACGCGTTACTGGCCTCAATTCTCACCTGTGCAGACGAAGGGGCGGCCTTAAAAATTTTTTCGGCCAATTGATTGGCGGCAGCCCCAGTTCCTATTCCCTCTGACTTTGCCAAAGAAAAGATTTTTTCTAAGGTTTTTGCGATACCCTCAACATGATCATTCATACGTGTTCGTGTTAAAGGATAGGGATAAGGATTTCGACCTGTGCGATCAAAATATTCATATCCAACACTGGTAATACCACCAGAGTTAATCGCGTAATCGGGAGCATATAAAATTCCACGTTCTACCAACAGTCTATCGTGATGCGCTTCGGCCAATTGATTGTTAGCAGCTCCACCAATAATCTTTGCTTTGATCTCTGGGATCGTTCTATCATTAAGACCCGCGCCCAATGCACAAGGTGCAAAGATATCAACATCCAGCGTATGAATACTTGATACATCGCCAATCGTCAGCAATGAGCCAAACTCTGATTTTGCGCGCTCAAGAACCGCTGGATGAATATCAGCAACAAAAATCCTGGCTTCCTCCTTTGTTAAATATTGCGCCAGAGCATACCCGACGGCCCCCAGTCCCTGGATTGCAACTTTGCGTCCTTTCAGATCGGATGATCCAAAAACATGCTTTACACAGGCTTTTAAACCACAATAAACACCGTAAGCTGTGACAGGTGATGGATTGCCGGCCACCCCGTCGCTTGCGGGGTCCGTTTGTGGGAGCCCTGCGACATAGGTGGTTGTTGATGAGATGGAAATCATATCTTCTTCCGATGATCCAACATCTTCGGCTGTAATATATGCCCCACCCATTGACTCGACAGCTTCTCCGAAACGGGCCATAAAATCATGGGATTTAATGGATCGTGGATCTCCGATAATCACAGCCTTGCCTCCTCCCAAGGGAAGGCCAGCCAAAGCCGATTTATAGGTCATTCCGCGGGAGAGGCGTAAAACATCGTATAAAGCATCATCAAAATGGGCATAGGGATAAATCCGGCACCCTCCAAGGGATGGCCCCAGATGTGTATTATGAACAGCAATAATTGCATCTAACCCAAGGGCTGTATCATTGAAATGCACAACTTGTTCATGTGCATCAAAGCTGGAATGGGTGCTGGCATCAAGACGGCGAGACGTAATCATAATGTTTCCTATTGTTGGGGTATATGCGCCTATTCAATAAAAATGATTTGAAACAGGAGGTCAAGAAAACTCTGTTTAGTTGGTCGTAAGATCATATAATATTCAAGCTAAAACTTTTTAAAATAAGGGGCCTGAGATAGATTATCAATATTTAGTCTTGGCAAGGTTATTTCATTTCATTAGAATTGACAAATGCCAAAAGTTTCACTCTCTTTTCCGATGACGAATTATATGCGCGGGATTCTGGCAGAAATTTATGTGATTGGGTATTTAACAATCAAGGGGTATCGGATCATCGCATGGCGATACAAAACCCCAGTCGGTGAAATCGATATTATTGCTGGGAAACGGAATCTTTTAGTTTTTGTTGAGGTCAAACTTCGCGGTAACATAAATTCTGCTTTTGAATCCATCACCCCACGGATGCAGGACAGGATCTCACGTGCTGCCAAGTATTTTATAGCAAAGAATCGTCGATTTTCTAACCACTCCCTCCGGTTTGATGCCATTGCAGTCAGTAGATTCAGTTTAAGACATCTAGACAATGCTTGGATGACATTGGCATAATGGGCTGATAGCTGATTTTGATTCGTTTTTATTCATGTTGGGTTGTTTTTTCATTTTTTGAGCGGGTGTTCTATGCCAAATAACAAATTCAGATTGATTTTATCTTTATGTGCGTCCGGTCTTTTATTGACGGGCTGCGTTGGTGCTGCTGTTGGAGCTGGTGCTGCCCTTGGGGTGAGTGCCGCAAAAGAGGGGGGGCTTCAAACATCTGTCAAAGATGAAGCAATTCGTATCAAGATCAGTGATTTATGGTTTAAGCGCAGTACAGACATGTTTACCAAACTTAATCTGAATGTAAATCAGGGGCGGGTGCTTGTCACAGGTGTTGTCCAGCATCCTGAGGATCGCGTTGAGGCCATTCGTCTGGCATGGCAGCCTAAAGGTGTCAAACAGGTTATCAATGAAATCCGTGTTGGAAAATCGGGAACTGTTGGAAGTTTTGCACAGGATACCTGGATTGCTGGGCAACTTCGTACACGACTGACGTTTGAAAAATATATTCAGTCAATTAACTATTCAATCGAGGTCGTTCAGGGAACTGTCTACCTAATGGGGGTTGCGCAGGACCAGCCAGAACTTGATCGGACGATTGGTGTTGCTCGCCGCATTAAGGGGGTTAAAGAGGTCATTTCGTACGTGAAATTGGCCGGGTATGATGCGGATATTGGCCCAACACATGCGGAAGGAACAGCAGATGCAAAGAAAGTCAATGCATCAACATCACCTGTTCTGAACTCGACAACAGACTCTGGCGGGCGTCCAGCCTCTGGGCTTCCGGTCACAGAAAAATTGGATCAAGAAGCCGACCCCCTACCATCGCGATCAAACCTGTCTGGGATCCAGTCAGAAGTTTTACCACCGTAAAGGACTCATCCTGAATGCCCTTTGATCAAGAAGATCAAACCATCGAAGCGGTGGGTCATTTCGCAGATGATGAAATACCCTTATTCCAAACTGCCTTGCTGCTTGCAGGGATCTCGCATCCTGGGCGTGGTTTGGATTCCTATATGAATCATGTTGTTAAAATGACTCACGACGTATCAGGCCGGCATGCCGAGTTATTAGAGGCAGGGGCCGATGATAATTGTGAGACCCAAATTGCTGCAACAAAACATATTCTATATGATAAATATGGCTATGAAGGCGATACAGAGACCTATAATGATTTGCGCAATGCAGATTTGATTGAGGTGATTGATCGTCGAAAAGGTCTTCCCATTTCTCTTGCAATCCTGGCACTTGAGGTCGGCAGGGCCCAAGGGTGGGACTTGAAAGGTGTCAATTTCCCGGGGCATTTCCTGATTCGGTATCAATCACATGGGCAACGTGTTATGTGTGACCCCTTCGGACAATTTAAAATTCTTCAGGCGCCGGATCTTCGTGCATTGATTAAACGTGCGCTTGGTCATCAGGCGGAATTGTCTTCGAGTTTTTATCAGGAAGCAAGTAATCGTGAAATTTTGCTGCGTCTTCAGAACAACATCAAATTCCGTCAGATTGAAACAGAGCAGTATCAAGATGCTCTTGAAACTGTTCATACGATGCGTTTATTTGCACCGAACGAGCATCGGTTACTTTTAGATGATGGTGTTTTAAAAGCACGGCTTCAAAGGGTAGATGAAGCTATAGAGTCGGTTCGTGGATATCTGAAAATGGTGACAGATCCTCGGGATAAATATGATGCCCAAATTCTTTTGCGAACCCTTGAAGAGAGCCGGACCTAAAGGGAATTTAAGATCTGGGTTGAAATTGGTCTGGGTTTTTACGATAATATCGACCGCAGGCGCTTTCCAGCTCTTCGACGACTTGTTTTCCCATCGCTCCGCCGTCCCCTTTGATCGTTTTTGAAATGATCAGCGTAAGCGTTTTTTCATGCGCTTCGACAATCTCTAACGCATCGTTATTCAGTTCCTGAATATGCTCAAGAAAACTCAGCATGATGCTGGCAAGTGATCCCACCAATTCGTACTTAAACATTGCCCCATTTGCTTTCAGGCCCATAATAGGGGTAATTAAATTCTGATGAAGGTTGTTGATTTTTTCGGGGCTCTCTTTTGCGAGTTTTATGGTTTCCCTGAGTTGAGAGAGCATCGGAATCGCGATTTCCTTGAAATCAACCGTATTGTTTAATAGCGCATTTTCTGCCCTCAGAATCGCAACCTCTGGAATTTCGCCAAAGCCTGCTTTTTTCTGGATTTTGTTTTCGTATTTAATAAATTTTGCTTTTTTACGACTCATGATTTCAAAAGAACTTTCGGGGAACCAATTTTTTTATTCTATCATAATTTCCCAAGGATTATGTTTCCCCGGGTCATACAGGCTATCGACTTGTGTTTCTTCATCACGTCGCCGGGGCCCGTTATACCCTTCGCCGTTTTTGCGTCTTCTATTCGGGCCAAAAAAATGATCTGTTTCTACAAAATCGCGGGGGCGATTAATGATCAGGTTGATTCGTCTTGCCAGATCTCGGCCTGTGAAGGGTTTTGTCAAAAATTCTGTTGTGCCGAGATCGCGGGCAAGCGTGACCCGTTGGAGTGCGCTATAGCCTGTCATCATAATAATAGGGACAAGTCTATTGACAGAGTCTGGATTTCTACGAATCATTCGGATCAGTTCCAGACCATCAACAGGCTCCATCAGCCAGTCAGTAATCACAAGGTCAGGGTTATGTTTTTGAAACAGATCATAGGCACGTTCACCATTTGATGCTTCTAAAATCGTTCCGATACCAAAGCTATCCAAAACCGAAGCAATGAGAGTGCGCATGGGGTGCAAATCTTCGACAACCAAGGCACTAATTTTTTTGAGATCAAGTGGCACGAGAGCACAGCCTTAATTTGAAAGATAAAAAAACAGGGTAATGGTAAAATGATTTCATAGATTTTTCAATTCTCTAATTTATTTGTCTTAAAATAGCCTTAAATGATCAATTCTGTCCTCTTTTAGACATCGGGACTTCTTTGAAATGATAGACAATTGCAAGAGAACCCATTAATCTCGCAATCAGTTAGGTTTAGTTGGAAAGTGAGATTTTAATGCGGTTTTGTCAGAGGTTCTTGTGTGTCGCATCTTTAATGTGTGTTTTTTCTTACCCCGGGTTCGCCGAATCTAACCAGCCCGATATTCCTCTTCCGATCCAGAATCTGGTCGCAACAGGGTCTCAGTTGCGTTATTTGGGACAAGATTATGGCTTGAACGGATGGCTTGTCCTGAAAAACGGGCAAGAACAGTATTTCTATTCAACCCCTGATGGGCAAGCCATTCTGATGGGAATTTTGTTCAACAATAAGGGAGATACGATTACGTTAAAGCAAATTAATACGCTTCGTAAAAAAGAAGGCCCTACAATTGATAAACTCGCGGGGTTTGAGTCTTCTCCGCTTGCATCTGAAGGGGCCGTTCCCTCCCCTTTATCGTCACCTTTATCTTCTGCGGACTCAAAGGGGCAGGTAGATCTTGCGAGTCCTGAGGCATTGTTAAAATCTGCTGTAAAACCAAAATCGGAACAGCTCTTTGAGGGGGTTGAGGCAGCGAATTGGTTTAAACTAGGGGACGATAAAGCCCCTGTTTTATACAGTTTCATTGATCCTGAATGCCCCCATTGCCATGATTTGATCCAGGGTATCCGCAAATCTGGGTATCTTGAACAGGGGTTAATCCAGCTCCGGCTTATTCCGGTTGGGGTCTTGACAGAAAATAGTTTGATTGAAGCCGCGTATTTGTTGGCCTCGCCGGATCCGCAAAAGGATTTTTATCGTCATTTGGATGGCGATAAAACAGCGTTGCTAATCGATAAAAGTGTTAATACACAGGGGGTTCAACGAAATATTAAGTTAATGCAAGATTGGAAGTTGGATGTGACCCCTTTTTCTGTTTACCGGGCACGTGATGGAAAAGTTAAGGTTTTACAAGGTGTTCCTGACGATCTTAAGAAAATCATCACAGAGTTGCGATAACATATAAAATCGGGTATAAGTCTCCCCCAAGGTTACATATGGACACAAAATCAAAATTTTTATTACAGGTTCTCGAAAAGCTTGCGGCTCCCATGGTGGCTGCGATTAGCGAGGTTTCTGTTCGTCAATCTCTCATCCCTGACCCATCCTCACCGGGGGCTATGCGTCCGGAGGCTGAGCAGGTTGCTGGGTTGCTGACAAAGTCAACGCAGTTAAGTATTGGCCTTTCGGCCTTGATGGAAATGCGTCAAGCCGAAGATGAAGCCGATTCTGTCCGTTTGGCTTTAACCTCTCTTGCATCGCCATTGATGTCAAATATTTATCGCCTTGCAGGTCGTACCCCGACAGATGCAGAGATTCAAAGAATTTCTGAAGCGATGGGAGCTGTCGTGACGTATTCGGATGGATATCGGGCGGCTGCGGACGCCAATGTTCGTATGGCACAGATTGATTCGGATTTTTTTCCATCGGATGATTCCCAAATTTCTTTGCTCTATATGAGTGCTTTGCTACCGGTTGTAAACTCGATTATGGCGTATTCATTTGGGCAGCCGGAGAAAAAATTGATCCAGGATGTCACTGAACGGTTGATCAGGGAATCAAAATTTTTACGCGCGAAAATGTTTCCTCAGATAGAAGAAGGCCCGTTATCAGCAAAAGCTGATCTCGCGTTGTTACGAATGGCAGGCCAGATCTATAGCCAATGCCATTTTGCAGAAATGGCAAAATTAATGGCGACTGAAGATCAAGTCCGTCAAGGAATGGCCCCTACGATGACAGCATTGTGGCAATCTTTTATTTTGCGGATGCAAATGCTTGAAATTCTTGGTGATGCACTTGTTCCGGGATTAAGGCGGAGTGTGTCTGATATGGTTGGGCGAGCCGGAGGTGGAAATACAGGCGGGGGGAGTGGGGCCGTTAAACCGTCTCCTGTGTTGCCACCAGCCTCTGGAGCCGCACCACCAGCTTTAGCAGTTGTTCCTCCTGCTGCTGCAATTTTACCACAAAATACGACAGAAACGACGTCTGATAATAAAGATAATAAAGATGAGAAAACTGGTCCGATGTCATTTTTTGTTAAGAAAAATTTAGCGTAGTCTGTATACTCTCTGGGAAGCGATCAAAAGATAAGGTTTTAAAATGAGCAAAATTGTTGCGGCCTGTTTGATGTTAGCTGCCCAGACCTATTCGGTTCCTCCTGCGGTGATGGTTGGAATCCTGCAGGTAGAAGGGGGAGCAATTGGCCAGCAGGTTCGAAATACAAATGGCAGCTACGATCTTGGACCGATGCAGATTAATACAATTTGGGTTCCCGAGCTTGCAGAATTTTGGGGCGTTGAGCAAACAACAGCCGCTCGTTGGATTCGCGATGATGCATGCACGAATATGGGCGTTGCAGCCTGGATTTTAAGGCGTCATCTGGATGAAACAGGGTCCCTTTCAAAGGCGATTGCGCATTATCATTCCAAAACGCCTAGTCGTGGTTATTCGTATAAAGCAAAAGTTGTTGAAGCTATGCGTCGTAATGGCCTGATCCGGAGTGCATCACGTTAGGAATGGGAAATGGCTTGACAAGCCTTTTTTGTTTCAACACAATGCATGCATCTATTCTAAGGTCTTCTTTTATTTCTTTTTTCTTTTATCTAGGATTTATCATGAAAAAATTGTTTCTGGTTTGTGCTGCTGTATTTCCTTTGTCCACACAAGTTTATGCAGAAGACTCTGCTTTCACAGGGAATGTGGCCCTTACAACTGATTATGTTTTCCGTGGAATTTCACAAAGCAATGAAGAACCAACAGTACAAGGTGGAATGGATTGGACAAGTGCTTCAACGGGTCTTTATGCCGGTGTTTGGGCTTCTGGCGTTGATTTCGCAGATGCGACAACCGAAATGGATTTCTACGGCGGGATCAGTCAGACTGTTGATGATTTGACCTGGGATTTGGGGGCGATTTATTACTTTTATCCTGGGGCTGATGATTCTAAAAACTATGATTTTTGGGAATTGGCAGCTGCTGTGGGCTATGATTTTGATGTCTTGCAGGCCAGTTTTTCGGTGAACTATTCGCCTGATTATTTCGGTGGAAGTGGTGATGCCTGGTATCCTGCTATCAATTTAACGGCACCTCTTCCATACGGGATCACGGCTGATATTGGTTACGGACACCAATGGATAGACGATAATGCTGCTTTTGGGACATCCGATTATGGGACATGGTCTGTTGGATTGGGGTATAGTATTGAAGGGTTTAATCTGGCTTTGAAATATATCGATACAGATCTGAAAGAGCCATCTGAATGCCTTGATGGTTGTGGTCAGCGTGTTGTTTTCTCTGTCTCACGATCATTTTAAAAAAAGTTTGCAAAGTTTGATCAAGTCAGGGTAGAGTTCAATTATTATCCATAATTTATTAAGTTGAGAGGGACTTCCATCATGCGCTTTATTCTATCTCTTGTTATCTTATTGTCTTTTGCGGCACCATCTATGGCGGCTGACATCCAGGATGGTCAAAAACCAGTTTTGGTAAAAGGATCAAAATCTTATCAACTCCGGTATACCAAATCGTCAGATGCAAAATCACCTGAATTGGTTGAACCAGCCTCTGGTACTGAAAACAAAGCCTCTGGCGCAGAAAACGCATCGGCAATTATGGCTTCTGAGGATGCGGATCACCCTTATAAGAAACCAATGAAACTACACGGGAAAAAGTAAACAGATCTGGTCAGAGGGCAAGCTATCGCTTGCCTTTCTGTAATTTGGCCGGTAATTCACTTTCTAAGTCACTTTGTAATTCAGGGGCAGAAACAAGGCGTGGAGTGGATTCCAAGAGGGGGGTGTCTGGAATCTCCTTTCCGCCTGTTGGAACTTGTAAATCTTTAAATTTCCGGAGCACTGGTACAACCATTTGGTCTAAAGATCCAACGGCCTTGTTATATCCGTCAACGGCACTGCCCAGACTTCGCCCTAATTTACTCATATGGTCTCCAAATACAGAAATCCGCCGATAAAGCTCTGTTCCCAGATTGGCAACTGTTCTGGCCTCGTCTGCAATTTTTTGTTGTTGCCACCCATACATGACGACGCGGAGTAACCCCATAATTGTTGTTGGGGACGCCAGGATGATATTCGATCTGGATGCCTCTTCGAGCAAGGATTGATCTTGTGACACGGCCAGAGAATACAGGCTTTCAGATGGCAGAAACATGACGACAAATTCGGGGCTATCAAATTGGCGCCAATATTCTTTGGTACTTAGGGATTTCAAGTGGTCGCGCACTTTTTGACGGAAATGAAGCAATGCCTGCCCCTCGGTCTGGGTTTTTTCTTCATCAATCATTTGCCAATAGGGATCAAGAGGGGTTTTTACATCAATCACAATTTGTACCCCGTTAGGGAGGGTAACAATAAAGTCTGGCTTTTGTGCACTTCCATCGGCCAGGACAGATTTCTGGGATGCATAGTGGACGCCCTCAACAAATCCAACCAATTCAAAAGTACGTTGCAGTTGCATTTCTCCCCAGCGTCCGCGGGCCGTTGGGTTTCGTAAAACTTGAACGAGGCTTTGTGTCTGATCACGCAAGAATCGTTGATCTTCCGCGAATGTTTTCAATTGGGCTTCTAATCCAGCACCGGCTTTGCCCAGGGTTTCAATTTTGTTTTCCATGTCTTTCAGGCTTTTGCCAATAGGGTCAACCAGATCCGCTACGGCTTTTTGGCGCCGCTCCAAATCGAAGGCACTGTCTTTCTGGGACTGTTTTAATTTTTCTTCAGCCATAAGAAGGAATTGCTCTTGTGATTTGCGCAAAGATTCTTGAGCCAATTGGTCAAACACTTGCTGCATATAAGTTTGGCCTTCTTTCATGCGCGCCAATTTGGGCAAAAAGATTGCCAACATCAAACAGACCGCGACACAGAAGCCTATCGCAACAGAAACCATATCGAAAGAAAGCATGTACGTCATTTTACCATCCTGAATGAAGATATCTATTAAAGCATTCCGCTATCTGAAAGGCTATGATAAACTGAAAGAATGATAAAAAATGAAAAAGGAAATGTCTTTGTCTATATTCTTGTTGCTGTGGGGCTTTTTGCAGCGCTTATGTTTGTTTTAAGCAAGTCCGCAGGCCAGAACGATGGGGCTGCAGACTTAACAGATGGAGAAAGTAAAATTCTTGCAGGCGAGATTATCGCATACGCCGCATCTGCAACAAATACGATTTCTCAGATGCAGCAAACTGGTGCAACTGTCAGTATGATTGATTTTATGTTACCGTCAGATATTGATTTTGATAATGCGCCGACGATTTATAAGATTTTTCACCCTGACGGAGGGGGGCTAAATTACAAACCGCTTCCGCAGAAAGCATCGGCGGATGATCAGGTGGGGCTGGCTGCTGGATATTACGTTGGGCGTTTTAATAACATTGAATGGACCCCAACAACAGCAGATGATGTTGTCTTTACAGCGTATGAGATCAAGGAAACTGTTTGTAAGGAGTTGAATAGGAAAGTTGCCGGAACAGAAACGATTCCAGCAATCGTAGGGGATACACTCCAAAATTTCTTTGTCTATGATGATCTTCATGCTGGAACAAATGTAAATTTCGAAGTCACAAATTGTCCAACTTGTGAAGAAATATCGGCTCTTTGTGTTACCGATGGGCTTGGGAAATATGCGTTTTATAGTATTCTCGAGGCCGAATAAACGGCCTCAGGACTAGGGCGTGTCATCAATTGACAGATTTTGTCATGAGACTCGCGCTTTTTGACCACAGAGTCCACAGAGTTTTCTTCTTCTTCGCTATCGTTGTCCCGCGACGGGATTAAGGAATCCATTCTTTTTTAACCACGAAGTGCACGAAGGTCTCGAAGTTTTTTGTACGAAGACGTTTCTTTCGTGAATTTCGTGGTTTGAAATTTTCTTTTTCTGGATCCCGTTAGACTGCTTTGCAGTCAGGGGATGACGAGTGGAGGGAGTAAAACTCTCTGCGTTCTCTTCTGCGTTCTCTGGGGCCTCTGTAGTTAAGAAATTTTAGAAATCACAGACGGCACAGAGTCCACTTTGGTTTCATTGATGGAACGCCCTAACAGACGAACGGTTTGTTTCCTGCATTGTCTTATACGCGGGATTTGTACATGTAGGCTAGCTCAGTAGAACGAGCGTATTTTATGAACGCCGCGTCAAGCTTCCCTCTCCCCCACGGGGAGGGAAGGGGGGTGACTAAAGAAAAGATCATTCTTATCTGGTAGTATATCCTACAGGTTATTTTGCACCTGCAGCAGGTGGACTTGTGTCGGTTCCACCAAGATCAGCTTTTTCCTTTGCAATTTCGGCATCTGTAGGCGCAGGGGCATTGTTAATGCTCCGGAGATAGGCAAGGACAGCTGCACGATCTTCTGGTTTTTTAATACCAACAAAGCTCATTTTAGTCGTTGGCGCGTAGGCTTTTGGTTTCCACAAAAACTTATTCAACTCAGCATAAGTCCAGGTATCCCCCCCTTGAGAAACTAGGCTCCCGGAGTAGGAGTAGCCAGGAGCTGCGTCTTTCTTCCGCCCTACAACACCATAAAGATTAGGACCTACTCCATTTTTTCCATTATTTTCAAAAACGTGACACGCTGTACAGGCCTTGGCTACAGCTTTTCCGCGCTCAATGTCCGCGGCTGCAACCAATGCAAGAATAGGCTCTGCCATTGCGGTTTTTGCAGCACCAGCACCAGCAGGCGGAGCCGTCGCTGTTTCAATGGTCACCGCATCTTTTGCCAAGGCTTGCGGATAAACAGCCTGTTCAGAGATAAAACCACTCAACCAGGCAACAATTCCTGCAACAACTAAGCCTGCCAATGCCATATTCAATTTCATGTTCATCTTTTATATACCTTTTGATTTCGTTTTATGATTTATTCAAAGTCTTCCAAAAATTTTTATTGTTTTAAGGGATAACAGACCCTATAAATCGATTTCTATTAACCGACACTATATCACAGACTTATTTTTGAAAAAGCCTGTTTTAAAAGAGAATTGTAATAAAAAATGACCAATGTCAAGGCGTCCGAGCGGACAGGTAAAATATCCTTCCAGGGTGCGCTTGGCGCATTTTCCGATATGTCCTGTCGTGCCGTGTTTCCAAGAATGCAAACATTGCCGTGTGAGACCTTTGCCGATGCCTTTCAGGCTGTTGTGTCAGGCGAAACAGAATTGGCAATGATTCCCGTTGATAATTCTTTGGCAGGTCGCGTGGCTGATGTACATCATTTATTACCAACCCAGAAATTATTTATTATTGCTGAGCATTTTCAACCGATCTCGATGTGTCTTCTGGGAATAAAAGGGTCGTCTATATCTGATTTAACAGATGTCCACAGCCATGTTCATGCAATCCCCCAATGTCGTAAAATCATTAAAGAACTGGGGTTAAAACCCCATGTTCATGCTGATACAGCTGGCGCTGCCGCAGAGGTCGCAGAAAAGGCTGATAAAACACAGGCCGCAATCGCTTCACGATTGGCAGGGGAGTTATATGGTCTGGAAATTTTGAAAGAAGGCATTCAGGATATTCAGAACAATACGACCCGATTCTTAATTTTATCACCTGAGATGCAACGTCTCAAATCTGACAAGGGTCCGATTTTGACCAGTTTTTTCTTTGAAGTCCGGAACGTCCCTGCAGCTCTATATAAAGCTCTTGGCGGGTTTGCAACAAATGGTGTTCAAATTACAAAGCTTGAAAGCTATATCGATCCACAATTTCATGCGGCGCGTTTTTATGCGGAAGTTTTAGGAAACATTGACGATCGCCCTCTTCAAATGGCCCTTGAGGAGCTGAATTTCTTTGCAAAGGATGTCAAGATGATGGGGAGTTATTTGGCTCACCCCTTCAGAAAGTTAAACCACTAATATCTATGAATTACAACCCCTGCCATAACTTGAAAGGAAACTAACCATGCCAACACATTCACAGCTAGCTGCCCAATTATTGCGGGATGCTGCCGCTTTTTTTCATACGATTGGAGAGCAAAATGAGCCTTTGCGGGATCAAATGACAGAAAATGCAGCTGTATTTACCGAAGTTGCAATGCTTGTCGAGACAGACCCGCTTGGTGAAATAGAGCACCAGCATGGCGAGGGCGGCGGATGTTGTGGTGGCCACGGTCATCATCATCACGAGCACGACGATGATCACGAGGATGATCACCATCATGCAGCTGGCGGGTGTGGCGGCAAAGGAAATTGCAGCCATTAATCAAGAGGCGGTGACAGACGTTTATAATAATATCTTCCCGCAACGTATTGATCAGAAATAAAAGCATAATAGGGATGGGTACCAATTAAATGGTATCCATTTCTTTCATACAATGAAATTGCCGCAACTTGGGTTTCTCGGAGGTCAAGATTAATAATTTTGAACCCTTCTTTGAGAGCTGTTTTTTCTGCAAGATCTAATAAACGGCGGGATAATCCCTGACCCCGCGCCCAGGGAGCAATAAATAATCCTGTAAGAGTCACAGATGAGGCTTGGGCTTCGTTATTTTTAGGGGGGCGAACCAATTGTGCGGTTCCACAAATGACGCCGTCTAACCGCGCCACAAGTAGAATGCGGACAGGCATTGCCATAACACCATTCCAGAACTGTTCCAGAATACCACGGTTTGGCAATTCCACCCACCCGAATCCTCCCCCAGCCTCAATCGCGGCTTCGGTTGCATCACATAAATCATTCAAGTCGCCGACAGAAAGGCTCTTTGTGACTCTTTCGACGGAGGGAACAGGCTTAAGGGATCTTTGTGGCATGATGTCAGACATGATGGCTCTCTTTCAATTTCCTCTTGGAAGATATCTTTTATTCTACTCTTGAATATATGAAGAAAACAAAAAAATAGCCTACAAACCCGGATATATCTGTGTTGCGTTGCCGCGTATAGACCGCGAATCGATTCGGTTTCGTGTTAGAAAATATAAGAAATCATCGATCAATTTATCAAAGAATATTTCTATATAAACAGAAAAAGAGCTTCTTGGATGTAAAAAACTGGCAATAATTCTAGAATTTTATTCTAAAAAAAGTTGTCCACGATTCTCACAGCCCCTGTTAAAAAACTGATTTCGTTCAATTTTTACGGAGAGTCTTGGGGGAGAGGGGCTTGCAAAATTGTTTTTTTCGGTGCAAGACTTCTTGCATCTCGGATACGAGATATAGTAGGTTATTGAGTGTTACAATCACAACAGGTTGTGTTTTCGATACAATCTGTCCTCACTGAAAACCAGATTTATTTTATAAAAACTCACCAGAATGAGTAAGGGGAGACTGAGTCATGTTTGATGTCGCACAAATGGAGCATGGAAATCGAATCACGATTGATAAGAGTCGTGATTCAAGGTTAACCCCGTTCGGGATTGCCACGTTGGTTGATCGGTATTTAATGCCTGAAGAAGGTCCACAGGATTTGTTTGCGCGCGTTGCGATGTATTATGGCGATGACTCTGCCCATGCGCAGCGTATATATGATTATATTTCAAAATTATGGTTTATGCCTGCGACGCCTATTTTATCAAATGGTGGAACGAGCCGTGGCCTTCCTATTTCCTGTTTTTTGAACGAAACAAATGATTCGCTTGAAGATATTGTGTCTCTTTGGAACGAGAATGTCTGGCTTGCCTCTTTAGGGGGCGGAATCGGATCTTATTGGGGAAATGTCCGGTCTATTGGTGAAAAGGTTGGGCGGAACGGGAAAACGTCCGGTATTGTTCCCTTCATTCGTGTCATGGATTCGTTAACGCTTGCAATTTCGCAGGGCTCTCTCCGTCGTGGGTCGGCTGCAATCTATCTCCCTATTGATCATCCTGAAATTGAAGAATTCATTGAAATTCGGCGCCCGACAGGCGGTGACCCAAATCGTAAAGCATTGAATCTGCATCATGGTGTTCTGGTCCCAGATGCCTTTATGCATGCGGTTGCAGCGGATGAGGAATGGGCTTTGCGATCCCCAAAAGATAAAGCGATTATTTCGCGGGTTAAAGCCCGGGATTTGTGGGTTCGTTTATTGACAGCCCGCATTGAGACCGGTGAGCCTTATATTGTTTATATTGATCATGTGAATGATCGGATCCCTGAGCATCACAAAATGGCGGGACTGAATGTCAAAATGTCGAATTTATGCTCGGAAATCACTCTCCCCACAGGGCGGGATCATCTGGGGAATGACAGGACAGCTGTCTGTTGCCTATCCTCTCTTAATCTTGAAACATTCGAGGAATGGCAAGATCATCCAAATTTTATCGAAGATGTGATGAGATTTCTGGATAATGTTCTCACAGATTTTATTGAAAAGGCTCCCGATTCGATGAAGCGTGCGAAATATGCAGCGATGCGGGAGCGTTCTGTGGGGCTCGGTGTAATGGGATTCCATTCTTTCCTTCAATCAAAAATGATCCCGATGGAAGGTGTGATGGCAAAAGTCTGGAATCGTAAAATGTTCCAGCACATCAAACGTCAGGCTGATGATGCGTCTGTTAAATTGGCTCATGAACGCGGAGCCTGCCCTGATGCTGCTGACTATGGTGTGATGGAACGATTCTCGAATAAGATGGCGATTGCGCCAACGGCGTCGATTTCGATTATTTGTGGTGGGGCTTCTCCGGGAATTGAACCAGTCGCAGCAAATGCCTACACACATAAAACTTTGTCCGGCTCTTTTGCTGTTAAAAGCCCGTATCTTGAAAAATTGTTGCGGGATAAAGGCATGGATAACGAAGATGTTTGGTCATCCATTTATACAAATGAGGGATCTGTACAGCATTTGGATTTTCTGTCTCCAGATGAAAAAGATGTCTTCAAAACAGCTTTCGAAATTGATCAACGGTGGTTGGTTGAACATGCCGGGGACCGGACCCCTTTTATTTGTCAGGCGCAGTCTTTGAATGTTTTCCTGCCAGCGAATGTCAGCAAGGCAGAGTTGCACAAAATTCACTGGGACTCTTGGGTAAAAGGGGTTAAATCCCTTTATTATTGCCGGTCTAAATCGATCCAGCGTGCGGAAAGCGCTGCAAGTTGGCATCGTACAAAAATGGCGAATGATACAGAGCCGAAGCAGTTGGAATTAGGTGATGAGCCTAAAAAATATGAGGAATGCTTGGCCTGTCAATAGCGGCTGGGCCAAGTAGCGGGGCTATAGAACTTCTAAATAAGAATCGGATATTTTCTATTCCCATTCAATGGTGCCGGGTGGTTTCGATGTGATGTCATAGACCACGCGGTTCACACCACGGACTTCGTTGATAATCCGTGTGGCCACCCGCCCCAGAAAGGCATGATCGTACGGATAGTAATCCGCCGTCATTCCATCGGTCGAGGTCACCGCCCGCAAGGCCAGAACATGGTCATAGGTACGCCCATCACCCATCACGCCCACAGTTTTCACGGGCAACAAGACCGCAAAGGCCTGCCAGATAATATCATACAAACCGGCTTTTTTGATTTCGTCAATATAGATCAGATCGGCCGCGCGCAGAATGTCCAGTTTTTCACGGGTAATATCGCCAGGGATTCGGATGGCCAGCCCGGGGCCGGGGAAAGGATGGCGGCGGATAAAGTCTTCGTTCATCCCCAATTCACGCCCCAGCGCGCGGACTTCGTCCTTGAACAATTCGCGCATCGGTTCGACCAGTTTCATATTCATCCGTTCCGGCAACCCACCGACATTATGGTGGGATTTGATGGTCACGGACGGGCCTCCGGTAAAGGACACCGATTCAATCACATCCGGATAGAGCGTTCCCTGTGCCAGAAAATCCGCGCCGCCAATCCGTTTGGCACAGGATTCAAACACTTCGATAAACAGACCGCCGATAATTTTGCGTTTTTGTTCCGGATCAGTGACTCCCGCCAATTTTCCGAGGAACAAGTCCGAGGCATCTTCATGAATTAATTTGATGGAATAGTGATTTTTAAACAAATCGACCACTTGTTCGCTTTCACCGGCGCGCATCAATCCCGTATCGACATAAATACAGGTCAATTGATCACCGATCGCTTCGTGGATCAACACGGCTGTCACCGAGGAATCCACCCCACCGGACAGACCACAAATAACGCGCTTATCCCCGACCTGTTCCCGAATTTTGGCAATGGCTTCTTCGCGGAAGGCTTTCATCGTCCAATCGGCTTTGCATCCCACGACGCGGGTGACAAAATTATGGATCAACTTGGCCCCATCAGGGGTGTGCATGACTTCGGGGTGGAATTGTACGCCATAAAATTTACGGGTGTCATCCGCCACCGCCGAGCACGGAGCCCCATCCGATGTCCCGACAATTTTAAATCCTTCCGGAATACGGGTCACGCGGTCGCCATGCGACATCCAGACCTGATACTCCTGACCGGCCGCCCATACGCCATCAAACAAGGCACAGGATTCGGCAATTTTAACCGCGCCACGGCCAAATTCTTTGTGGTTGGAACTTTCCACCAACCCACCCAATTGTTGGCACATGGTTTGTTGGCCATAGCAAATCCCGAAAACCGGAACCCCCATGGTAAACACATAATCCGGCGCGCGCGGGCTACCCTCTTCCGTGACCGATGCCGGCCCGCCGGACAGGATAATTCCCTTGGGCGCATACGCCCTGGCCCGAGCCTCATCCGCATGGTTAAACGGCCAGATTTCACAATAGACCCCTGCTTCGCGCACGCGCCGTGCAATCAATTGCGTTACTTGCGATCCGAAATCGAGGATCAAAATACGGTCATGAGCGGGAAGTGTATCTGTCATCATCTGTCCTTTATGCGAAATGGTCGGGCTTTTTAAGTCTTTTAAGGATATCCGCCGGACAAATCAAAGGTTTTGTGATAAAATCTTTCGATTGGGGCTTATACAGTCAATCCGCACAAACGCCGACCATTCTGTCCGCATGATAAATAACTCAAACACAAAATGAAAATGAGGACAGACAATGAGATTGACAGCGTCCTAAACCAGCTCCCTCCCACTGCTCTGCAATAAATCTATGGCAAGAAGGGCGCCCCTCACAGTTTCCTCTGGCAAATTATCTTGACCCATTTTTTCCAAAAGAGATCTAATTACGGGAGCGACCCCCGATGCTGTTTCGGAATAACGCCCACTCAAACACTCCAAATTCCATATGGATCGACAATACATCCCCCCGAGTGTTTGCCCCCAAGCAACCCAGACGTCGTTTCCCTGCATCGAAACCAAAATGCGCGTGTTATTTTTACGTACAGAGGGTGTATCATCCGTTTGATCCGAAATAATCTGACCCGCAAACGGGCGGAGCAGGTTTGTTAAACCGGACGATTCTTTCAGACGGGGATGGTTCAGAAATGAAATAAACCCTTCACAACAAAGTTGACGAGCTAAGGTCTTGGCGTCATTTTCGGGGCCTGCAAGAAGAGACTTCAATGGCGCAATCAATGTTTCTGGGCTCCCGTCCATATTCAAGTAACTGCACGCCAATCGTCCAAAATTATCTGGAGTCGTGTTTGGTTGTGAAAATGCATTCTCGACAAAAGGCAACACCGCTGTTATCAGCTCCTGGTCCCCTATATACCTCACCCACTCCGTTGGCTTGAGAATAGGTTCGATGCTACCTGCCGCTAAAGCCGCCTGATAAAAAAGAGGAAGGACACGCAGAAGCTCTTCCTTGCATTTGCTTGCAAAGTGCTCGTTATAAGCTGCAATTGACATCGATCTTTCATTATAAAGGGATAAAGGCCCATAAAGCTCTTCCCCCATCTTCCCAAGATCAATCTGCGCCGAAGGATCCCCAACAAACATTTGTTTCAGTGAGTCCAGAATAATAGCTCGTTGAGTAAATTCTATATCTTCATGTAGATCTTCAGCCGCCATATATACCTCCTATGATCAACTTTAAAATAATTTCGCCCAACAAATCATGTTTTCATATTACGCGCAAGATGTTTCCGACAATCATCCCAAACCCCAGTCCTTCATTGCGCGAACCGCACCCCTCACCCGACTTCGGCTAAAGGCCCACAGCCTTAAGCCTGCGTTTCCCTCTCCCCCCAGTGAAAGAGAGTTGGGAGAGGGAGGGGTGAGGGGGAAAACTTTCAGGTTGGTTCATGAACAGGGTATATCACTCTTTATTTCTTTATATTTTCTGTCTTTGTAAACAGTAGAAGGGGGCTTGAAAATCAAGAGCTTTCCAGACTATATTTCGTTATGACACATATATCCATTTCTCAGCCTCCAAAGGCATCCTCTAAGCCATCACAAATAGCGATGATTTCTTCTGCCTGTTCACCACTTCAGGGAACAATACGCGTCCCCGGCGATAAGTCCATGTCACATCGTGCATTGATGTTTGGAGCGTTGGCAGAAGGGGAAACAATGATTTCAGGCTTATTGGAAGGTGAAGATGTTCTCAATACTGCCGATGCTATGCGCGCAATGGGGGCCAAGATTGAAAAAGGAAATGATGGCTTATGGCGGTGCTTTGGCCAGGGAGTTGGTCATTTGGCAGAACCCACAACGGTTTTAGATATGGGAAATAGTGGGACATCGACACGGCTTCTCATGGGAATCGTTGCAAGTCATCCCATTTCTGCCTGTTTTACAGGTGATGCGTCTCTTTTAAAGCGGCCTATGGGGAGGGTAACCCTTCCTTTAGAGCAAATGGGGGCCAGCTTTATTACGCGCGCAGGCGGCAGGCCTCCGCTTGCAGTCAATGGAACAGGTGAGGCCAGAGCCATTACATACCGTCTTCCTGTTGCATCTGCGCAGGTTAAATCTGCTATTCTTCTCGCGGGATTAAACGCAAGCGGCACGACAACGGTGATTGAGCCGCATAAAACGCGTGACCATTCTGAAAACATGTTGCGGCATTTCGGAGTGACGGTTGAAATTTCAGAAACAGAGGATGGAGCAGATGCCATCTCTATTCATGGAGGTCAACGGCTTCTTGGTTGTGCTGTTGATGTCCCATCTGATCCGTCATCTGCTGCGTTTCCTGTTGTTGCGGCACTCATCAATCCCGGATCAGATATTAAACTGATACGTGTTGGAATAAACCCACGCCGGACGGGTCTTTACGATACATTGATCGAAATGGGCGCAGAAATAGAATATCAATCCAAGACTATTGATGCGGGGGAGCCGATCGCCAATATTGTTGTAAAATCAACAGGTCCGTTAAAAGGGGTTGATGTACCCGCATCGCGTGTGCCCAGTATGATTGATGAGTTTCCTATTCTGGCGATGGCGGCCGCGTGTGCAGAGGGGACAACCCGAATGACCGATTTGGCAGAACTTCGTGTTAAAGAATCAGATCGATTGTTGATGGTTGCGAATGGCTTAAAAGCTTGTGGTGTTCATCTTGAAATGGGGGAAGATTGGTTGACTATTCATGGGACAGGAAAGCCCCCGAAGGGCGGCGCAATCATTGAGACAGCTTTAGATCATCGTATCGCGATGAGTTTTCTGATTTTGGGAACAGTCACTAAGGACCCTATAAGCATTGATGACGGAAGTCCTATCAACACAAGCTTTCCTGGTTTTGTGGATGTGATGGCCGATCTTGGCGCCCGCATACAGGAGAAATAGAAAACGTCTCTGGGACTTGTCAAGATTTCTTGAACAGTTTAAACATCTCTTATGACACAATTTATAACCATCGCCGTTGACGGCCCAGCAGCCAGTGGAAAGGGAACCTTAGCCCGCCGCTTGGCCGAGCAATTTCATCTTTTTTATCTTGATAGTGGGGCTGTTTACCGTGCTGTTGCAAAGCGGATTCTGGATCTGGAGAAAAATCCGGATAATCCTGAAGATGCGCTTTCTGCCGCCTTATATGTCAGGGATCATTTAACATCGGAAATGATTGCGGATCCAGCGATCCGGAGTGATAGTGTTGCGGATGCGACCTCTCGATCTTCTCGTTTCCCGGCTGTTCGAGAGATCATTACGGGCATATTGCAGTTTTATACAAATCATCCCCCCGTAAACCAGCACCATAAACCTTTCCAGGGATCCATTTTAGATGGCCGTGACATCGGAACAGTTGTTTGCCCCAATGCGAATGTGAAGTTATTTATAACGGCCAGCCCTCAGATTCGTGCTGAACGGAGGTTTAAAGAGTTGAGTGCGAGGGGAATCGTGACAACTTATGAGACTGTTCTTCAAGATATGCTGGACAGAGATGCACGCGACAATGGTAGAGAGGTCTCTCCATCAAAACCCGCACCCGATGCCGTTCATTTTGATACATCCCACATGGATAGTGATCATGTATTCGAGAAAGCGGTTGAGTTGATTCGCCAGAAATTATCATAATCGCTGGTTTCTTGACTCAACCGGTTTCATTTTTATATTGACAAAAGAACAAATATAGAACATATATAATTCTATCACGCCTTTACTATGCGTTTTTTCCTGTTTGACGAACCGGATATGTTGTCCATTGGCAGCATGTCTTAACTCAAAAATCTCCGTAAACCAAGTTTACGGAGATTTTTATTTTCATTTTTCTAGAAAGGATTTTCTTATGCCAACCTTAATGCCAACAGATGATAACAACAATGCGATTCCAGCTCTACGTTTAAAGGATGGTGGAGCCCACACAATTGCGGCAACAGCAACATCATCAAGAAATACAACTGCTTTTGCAGCTGATACCCAGATTATTTCGATCTGTCCAACGGTTTCTGTCTTTGTCAGGTGTGGATCATCTGGCGTAACAGCCACAACAAATGACCATTATATTCCGGCTGGGTTATACTACGATATTGCAATTGGTGGAGATGGTCAGAAACAGACAACTTATCTTGCGGTTCTGCGCGCCGAGCCAACAGATGGATTTGTCTATATTTCTGAAAAGAACTAAAAAAACACGGAAAAAGTAAGAAAAAAACCAACTTTAAAAATCATTGGAAAGGTCTTGTTAACACTTATCGGGCACACTCCGGATATATAGAATAGTGTTTTAAAAGCACTATCTATATATTGTTGTTTGACCCTTTGGTTGTCCCAACCACTTTTTATATTCTTTAGGACTGAGATGCACTTTTTAAACGATCAAGAAACTTATAATTTCCAATTTGATGAGCGATATAATGTCGATTTCAAAACGGGTGGTGATTTGTTTGAGGATGGGGATGCTTATGCGCTTGAAGATTTATTAAGATTGGTTAAGCAACAACAAAGTGAAGACGACGATAAAACCCCGGATCAGGTTTTGTCATCGACAGCATTTTGCTCGGATGAAGATACGCTGATTTGGGGGCTGTCTATTCTTTGTAAATCATCGATTGGGCGTGCCATTGCTTTTGACGCACGGTTTGAAGATTGGGCACTTGAGGTCGATGATATTGAGGATGGGTACCCTATTATTGATGCACAATTGCGTATTTTGATTTTACCGCGGGGAACCCCTTCTGTTTCTGCTCTTTCGAAATCCTATTATGATCGTGTCCAATTTTTATTGAATCTGGGGCGTGGCTTGCGGATGATCTGGCAGGAAATGAACGGAGTTCGCACCCGTATTGATTTAACTGCAGATGATCAGATTTTCTTTGAACGCCTTCGTTCTGCTGATATGGATATCATGGCTTTGCGAATGATTTGGGATTTAAGGTTAGACGGGTATGCAGCTTTGTGGCGCAATATGATTGCAGGACATTTAGGCGATGTTGCTGTTGCTGCAAATGGTTTTTGGGAACAGGAAGAATTTCCATCAGGGCTTGCACACACATTTCTAACATGGATGGGATGTGATCATCTCTTGGCTGAGTGTGATAACAGAAGCCTAGATGAGATGGATGCAAGGTTGCAGCGTTCTGTCAATGATGTTTGTGGTATTTCGATGTTAACGGGAAATGATATTCTGAATCTGGGGCGTCTGCCAGAAGGTGGGTCCTATCTTGCACCACTTGCGCGCACACTTTGTTATAGTGCAGAGTTCCGGCATATTCCTGATCCTGTCAACGATGCACATCTGCGTCAGATTTTAGAGGAATGCAGTGAAATTATACGCCCTCCGCTTATGTTCCATGATACAGAATTGGAACGTAAGATTTTCCCGGACCGGATTATTGATACTTTGGCCTAGGATCAGGACTCATTAGATCCACTATATAACGATAGTAGCGATGGTGATGGTGGCTTTAAAGGTATGGGCGCAGCGGTTATAGCGCGTGCCTATTCTGCGCCAATCTTTAAGCTTTGGGAAGCTATTCTCGATTTTATGACGTTGACGATAGAACTTTATCGTAAAAATGTTGGATCGTTCGGTTCTTCTTCGGGGGGATAGAAGGCATGATCCCCATCCTTTTTAACGCATCACGGAATAGATCGGCATCATATCCTCTGTCGCCAAGTAATTCTCGCGCCTTCGGCAATTTTTTTACCAAAATTCGCGCCCCATCAAAATCAATGAAAATAGTGAAAAATAGAAGAAAATAGAAGAATACCCCCAAATATTATAGTCGATAACACGCCTTGGTATTACCACCCGCCACCACCACCGCCACCACTGCCGCCGCCGGATGCTCCGCCAGAACCGCTCCTGCTTCCGGGCGGGGACGATGCGCTGGCAATTGATCCGGATATACTGGTTATACTGTTGGCAAATTGTGCCAAATTAAATTCATCAGCCGCGTGATACCACCCGAACCCAACGCCACCATGATCTTTTTCGTAGTATGTTACCAGACCTTCGGCCACCAGACTTGAAAAATGATCACACCATTCCTGAGCAACATCCAGGGCCAAAGCATAAGGTAATAATGTTTCAAACACGCCAAGCGTGATCGTTTTGGGATAGAGTTTATTCATCCGTGCTTCTTCGGCCACTGACAAATATAACTTTAATCCTGCGGCATAATCTGCCAGATCTTGCCCTTCATCCGTGTATTTTTTGAGAGGGCCAGAAAAAAAATGAATCAGAAAGATATGTGTGATCCCGCAAGCTCCCATCGCCATAATTTTTTGTGCATCCGTAAATGCCAGAAAAAAACACAAGGCGGCTGATATGATTGATAACAGCACAGCTCCTGCGATGATCTGATAATTATTGGTATAAAATTTGGCTCTATCTTTTTCCAAGACTTTTTTATGGCGATTTTTTGCCTCTAAAAATTTCTCGGATAATTCTTTGGGAACTCTGCGGGAAAATAATGTTTTCTTGGGGATTGTGATTGATGTTTTCCCGATAAATAGCAAACCCAACACACCTAACCCACGGCCCGTTTGCGTATCCATGGGCAGATCTCTTACACGTTCCAGAACAATCTCGCTGTCACGATCATCGATCTTCAGAAATTTCTGGACAGCCGCCTGCACAAACAAACACGAGAACACTTCTTCGTCATATTTTTGTTTGAACACAAAACGCAACATATCCGGCGTTATGCCTGTCGGAATATCAAACCGCGGAATAATAACACCTGCTGTATCAACACCGACACGCATCCACGAGAGAGTCAGATACCCAAGCAAAACAAGCGTTGATACCACATATACAACCCATGCCGCATTATCATGCAGGAAGAAAGAAATTTTTTGCCACACAGTTTCCTGTTGAATACTGCCCACAGGTACGGTCGCAAAAACAGTCAATCCTTCATTGGGGTTCAATACGCGGGTCATCTCGGCTTCATATATATTGCCGACAACATGTTGATAAACATCCTGACCACGCGATCCCTGCGCTCCGGTATAGGCTGCGGATTTTGTGATGCGCGCTGTTGGTGGGAATGTCACTCGCACACTGGCCTGTTCAATAGGGAAAACCCATCCATTCCCTGTCACATTCCAATAGAGTTCATCCCCTGTCGGAAAAAAACCAACCACATGATTAACCGCATAATGCAAGGTATAGCGATGGGTCCCATAGGGAACCAATTCTTTTTTGTCTCCGATATAAATACGAATGCCGTTTCCTTCATCTACCACATGATAGGGTTCGGATTTTGAATCACGCTGGATCGATTTTATAAACAGCGGCACAGATACAAGATTGCCCATTTTGTCGGTATAACGGGTAGGAATATCCCGATATATGCCATGATTGATCTGCTTGTACTCGGCATTGACGGTGATATCCTCGATCACATCGACATTGCCATCCGGATGCACGTCGATCGACGCCACAAAATGCGAGATCGTCTCGGCCGCTTCGGCTCGGCCCGACAAAGAAAAAAGGGGCAAAGCCCATAAGGCCGCCCCCATCAAAATTCCTATAAAAATCGGTCGCATCAAAGCTGCCCCCATCAGTTGAAGCTGACTTTCTGGACCTGCCGATCAGCCTCATTGTCCAGTTCAAAGAAAGGTTTTTTGGTGAATCCGAACCGCGCCGCGATCAAATTTCCAGGGAATTGATCTACCATCACGTTCAAATCACGGGCGGCGCCGTTGTAATATCGCCGTGCCATTTGCAACTGGTTTTCAATCTCTGACAACTGCCCTTGCAGATTCACAAAGCTGCTGCTGGCTTGAAGCTGCGGATAATTTTCTGCCACCATCATAATGCCTGCCAATGCCTTGGTTATTCCGGCTTCGGCCACCAAACGATCATCGACCGATGTCGCCCCTTGCGCCCGCGCCCGCAACGCCGTGATATTTTCCAGCGTGCTTTTTTCGTGCTGCATATATCCCTTGACGGTTTCGATCAGGTTGGGAATCAAATCGGCACGACGTTTTAATTGCACATCAATGCCGCTAAACCCTTCTTCTGCCAACGTCTTTTTGGACACCAAGCCGTTATAAAGACTAATGACATAGAAAACGAAAGCGGCCACGACCGCCAGAAAAATTCCAATCCCCATTCCGAGACCTCCCCATACAAGCATAATTCCAAAATTTTATTAAGATAAGACTAAAAACTGCCATCACTAAATCAGACCTTATCTATTTTATAAATTCATAATCATTAAGTCCTGAGTCTCAGAACCTGTTCAACATGTTTTTTGGGCTCTTTCTGGTATCGCGATTGAAAGATAAAAGTCCTTTGTTGTCTAAAAATGCTTTTATAAGGCTACAAAACATCATGGGTGTTTAGATGGGGGCTTTAAATTTTACGGAAATACAAAGGGAAAGTATATATTTTCATAAGTTTTGTAAGTTCAAATTTTATTATTTATTTTCAATGGGTTGTGAAAAATTTCTGAAAAAATAAATCGAAACTTCGTTTTTTTTTAATTTTATCTTGACATAGTCTAAAGTTATGGTTATAACGGGATCAACTCTAGAAAAATTCGGGCAAACGCAAGTAATAGACTAAAAGACCTAAAAAGGTCCCTGCCTGGTGTGTGATAAAAATTGTGTAATAAAAGATAAAACAAGATTTAAAGAGCTTTCTCCCCCCCAGAAGAAAGGCAGGTCTTTGAGATATCCTCAAGACCTGTTTTCTTTTTAAAGATCAGCCAAATATTTCCGGCGGTGATCCCACACCTGATAGGTCACCAGACTGGCGATCACAATTGCCATTCCAACATATTGCTCTGTTTTTAGAATTTCGCCGATCAACAAGGCCGAAAATATTGCCGCGAAGACAGGTTCCATTTTGTTATACAGGCTGAAATAAAAAGGCCCGACTTTGGCTATCCCATAAAACATGGCAACACTACCAAGGCCGCTTGTCCCGGCACAGAGTATGGCCCATCCCCATCCGGCCATGCTGTGCGGAAGAATGGGGGCTTGATAAAGGGGTAAAAACAATAAAAACAGAAAAGCGCATAAAAACGTCTCGGCCCCCACCACCATCGGTGGCTTGCTTTTGGTGAGCTTCCCAAAAATATAAAGGCGTGATGCTGTGGCCCCAGCCCCCAACATGGCCAAGGCATAGCCAATAACCTCATTCGATGTTTTGGTATGCCACAAATCGACCACAAAGGTGAGTCCCACCAGACATGCCGCCGTTGTAACAAACAACCACGTATTGACCTCTACCTCGCCTTTGAACCACATAAAAAATAGTAACATTACCGTGCTGGTAAACAGCAAAATAATGGTTACGGGGCCCGGTAAATAGACCAAAGACCATAAAATTCCGACAATCGAAAGGGCCTGAATAAATCCACTTCTTAACGCAATCGCTGCGTCCTTTTTGTTGGCGAACAATCTCTGTTTGCTTGTTAAGCACAGGCCCGCCATAGACAGGCCACGAATGAAGGTTGTCAGCAAAATAATGAAAACACTGTTCGCTCCATCGGCGTAGGCCCCACGCGCCGCAGGGGGATAAAACCCGAACAAGATAGATGCCGACAAAATAATCAGAACGCGTTTTAATGTTTCAGACATAGGGGCCTACTATGCCGATAATTTTAATGTCTGGTCATAGGCCCCGACCTCGGGGAAAGTGGCCAGTGTTGCGTTGATAATCTCGAACACCTCCACCATCCGGGCTTCGGACACGGGGCTTTCCACCACCACCACCAAGGATGGTTTGTTCGAGGAGGCACGAATGACTCCCCAGCTTCCGTCTTCGAATGTAAATCGAACGCCGTTCACAGTTACAACATCAATGATTCTCTGGCCATTAAATTGGTGGCCGCTTGCCTGATAGGACTCAAAAATTTTTATGACTTTATCAATGATTTCATATTTGATTTCATCCGGGCAAAATGGTGCCATTGTTGGTGACCCCCACGTTTTGGGTAGATCGTTTTTTAAATCCCATAAAGACTTTTGAGGATTTCTGTCCATCAAACGAGCGATTGCAATCGCAGTCATAATTCCGTCATCATATCCGCGGCCAATTGGGGTATTAAAAAAGTAATGACCAGATTTTTCAAATCCGGCCAGAGCGCCGATTTCATGAACACGCCGTTTCATATAAGAGTGGCCTGTCTTCCAATAATCTGTTTTTGCGCCATTGGCTTTTAAAATTGGATCTATTGCATAAATACCTGTTGATTTAACATCGGCAACAAAGGTCGCATTCTTATGAAGTACGGATAAATCCCGCGCGAGAATGACCCCCATTTTATCGGCAAAAATTTCTTCGCCTGTGTTGTCAACCACACCGCAGCGATCACCATCCCCATCAAATCCAAATCCTAAATCAGCACCTGTTTCTATAACTTTTGCACTTAATGCATGAAGCATTTCCAAATCTTCGGGATTGGGGTTGTAATGCGGGAAGGTATAATCAAGGGTGCAATCCATCTCAATCACATCACATCCTATTTCCCGCAAGGCATCAGGCGCATAAGCACCCGCCGTCCCATTTCCGCAGGCGACAACAGCTTTCAATCGACGGGAAATTTTACCATCTTTCGTTAGGTCACGAATGTAGCGTGATTTCATATCTTCTATATACTCGTATGAACCCATTTCTTTATAAAAGGATCCTGTTTGGATAATATCTTTAAGGCGATTGATCTCTGTCGGGCCAAAAGTCAAAGGCCGGCTTGTCCCCATTTTAACACCCGTCCACCCATTTTCATTATGACTGGCTGTTACCATCGCAACGGCCATGGATTCTAATTCAAATTGTGAGAAATAAGCAGTAGGAGAGAGAGCCAGCCCAATATCCTTAACGTCACAGCCTGCAGTTATCAAGCCAAGCATCAATGCATTTTTGATTGTTGCGCTGTAAGATCGATAATCATGTCCTACCACAATTCTTGGTGGGACACCCGTTTCACGCATGAAGGTCCCAAGCGCTTGCCCTAGGGACTGAATGCCACGAAGATTGATATGATCCGGATAAATCCACCGTACATCATATTCACGGAAACCGGTTTGCGAAATAACAACTTCGCGCTCGAATTGCTCTGTGTTTGGCTTTGCTGACATGGTTTGATCCCGCTGGTACATGTGGATAGTCTTTAAATTCATAGTGATATTTAGATGATTTTTCAAGATCTTGTTGTTTTATTGGACAAATACTGTGTAGAATGAACCAATATCAAGTAAAAAGGGCTAAAAACATGCCAGATACTCCAAAGCACGCTGATTTACTATCATTGACCACGCAGATTGTTGCGGCACACCTCTCTCATAATTCAGTTCCGACGATTGAAATTCCAGGGTTGATTGATCGCGTTTATAAAAGCCTGTCAAGCCTTGGAGGTGATACGCCATCCCAAGCTTCTAGCACTGAGCGCCCGCAACCTGCTGTCCCAATTCGGAAGTCTGTTATGCCGGATTACATCATTTGCCTTGAAGATGGCAAAAAATTGAAGATGTTAAAGCGACATTTAAAAACCGCTTACGGAATGACACCGGAACAATATCGTGAACGATGGGGGCTTTCTAATGATTATCCGATGGTTGCCCCAAACTATGCAAAGACGCGTAGCCGTCTTGCAAAAGATATTGGTTTGGGAACAGGGAAGTCGAAAGAGACTCCACGCAAATGAATCTAATCACTTGAGTTTATATGGATCCTATTGATCTCAAAATCAGCTTTTTTGTCCTTTATCAATTATATTTGATTAAGGCAGATTAAGTCTCAGCAACTAGCCAGGATAGAGACATGTATTATAAAAATACAAAGGATATATCATGAGAATTATTGTAACAGGCGGTTCTGGTTTTATTGGTACAAATCTTGTTCATTATTTATTAAAATCAGGTCATCAAGTGACCAACATAGATAAGTTGACCTACGCGGCTAATCCTGAAACGCATGCTTTGTTTTCTAACCACCCTCACTATAGTTTTTATCAAATTGATTTGTGTCGTCCGGAAAGATTAGATCGTATTTTCTCTGTGTTTCAACCAGATGCGGTGATGCATCTTGCGGCGGAATCCCACGTCGATCGTTCAATTGATGGGCCGAGAGAGTTTATCCAAACGAATATTATCGGAACCTATAATTTATTGAATGCTGCGTTATCATATTGGCGGAGCCTTTCGCCAGAAAGCAAAGATCGATTCCGGTTTCACCATATTTCAACTGATGAGGTTTACGGGTCATTGGGTGAGGAAGGACTCTTCACAGAGACAACTCCTTACAGTCCCAACTCTCCTTACTCCGCAAGTAAAGCAAGCTCTGATCATCTTGTGAATGCCTGGCATGAGACATATGGGCTTCCGACATTGATTTCAAATTGTTCCAATAATTATGGCCCTTATCAATTTCCTGAGAAATTGATTCCGCTTGTTATTATTAAATGTCTTTCAGAACAGGAATTACCAGTTTATGGAGATGGTCAAAATATAAGAGATTGGTTGTATGTGGAAGATCATGTGTCAGCATTGTTAACCGTTTTAACTCGTGGAGAGGTTGGTAGATCTTACAATATTGGAGGGAATGAGGAACATACAAATATAGATATTGTGACCCGTATTTGTCAGACCCTAGATAATCTAAATCCTCCTAAGACTGTTAAAAACAGGACAGATCTTATCCGCTTTGTAAAAGACCGGCCTGGGCATGACCGCAGATATGCGATTGATGCAAGCCGTATTCGAACAGAGTTGTTATGGTCCCCCGAGGAGTCATTTGAAACAGGTCTTAATAAAACAATTAGATGGTATCTTGATCATGAATCATGGTGGAAAAGATTATAGGTAGAAGAAACTATAATGTAAAACGGGGACACGACTTTATTCTATTGCAAAGCGAGTGAGTAAGCAGTTATTACCAATATATGATAAACTGATGATTTAGTATCCTCTCATAACGCTGATGGAATAATTCGCGCTTTGATCTCCCTGTTTTCGTGCACTCATAAAAGCATAACAGCTATTGCGCCACTATGCTTTGTGCATGGATTAATGGCTCTGGGTAGTGTAGATCTTCAGCGAATTTTTTCTCTACCGCAGTTTCATTTTCAACCATTGCAAGCATTTTCGAAACATCTCGGTGAATGGCTGAGTAAAGAGGTCTCATAAGTTTTGGAATAATATTTTCTACTTCATGTAAATCAATCATAATTGGAAGACGCAATCCCCGATGATCCAATCCTTCACCAATTTGTACAGCCGGAACAGAGTGGCGTTCTAGGTTTTTTAAGAGCCTTGGCTCAACAATTGCAAAAAGATAACGGATACCTTGCTGTTTCGCTGTTGCAATAACGCCTAGATAAAGTGAAACCAAAGCACAAGAAGAATTTCGATTTCCATATTTCTTAGTGAGGCCAGCCTTAGATTTATGGCGCCCGATATGACGGTAATTACGATCAATCGCAAGGCGAGAAACTTCTGCGTATTTATGACCGCTACTCTTGATGATTGACATGAGCTGACGGTTTAATCCGTTTTTGCAATGATGTTCAAACGGCATATGATAGTGATTTCCTGCATGTTCACCATGCACGAGTCTAACGCAGCCGATATAGGATTTATTCGTCCGGCTATAAACAACCATTTGGGTTGAGTGATGATCGTACTGATCTTTTTCGACCCCGTCTGGGTTATGGTCTTCATAATTCAGTTCTGCACAATAAACATTGTGGCGGACCTTATGCGCATGATGTTGAAGTTCTGCGGTAACCGCAGGCAAGACCTGATATCCATGAGTCATCAAGTTAAAGTATTCTTTTATATCATTCAAATAACCAAGATATCGGGACAAGAACGGCCCCTGACGCGTTTTCTCAGTTCCCATGACTACACCACCTTTAAAAAATTCCTCTAAACACGCAGATGATCTGCAATGTTCCCCTCAATATGTTAATCGTAACATGTATTTCGTAAATTAATCCTTTATATTGTGCTGAATTTGTTACAAAATGTTTTTGCGTTAATAAATAGAAAGGAATTTATGTTACCTTCAGGAAGTCCGGTCCTTCATAACCCCATTCAGGGAGAAACAAATATGATCCCATCTGCCAAGTTCTTTACTTTGATATTAATCTTTCTAGGATCATTCATAACGCTCTTTTTCTGTGCGTCTGTTCCCTTAAGGGCTGAAAACGCAGAGGTCAAACTATCTGACCGCGACCTGAAACCAATTGGTGCCCTTGCGTGGATTGAACCGAAATCAAGAGTTCTAAAAATAGGGGCTCCGAATCCCTTGGAGGGAGCCCGGGTTGCGCGTTTGGATGTTGGAGAGGGGGATCTTGTTCAAAAAGGTCAGATTTTAGGGGTCTTTTCAACATATGATAGGAATAAATCCTCTTATGAGGCCGCGGAGGCAAATTTAAAACTGGCTCTTGCAACTCTTGAGAAAGTAAAAACCGGAAATAGAAAGAGCGATATCTTATCGCAAAAACAGACGGTTGTTTCGCTCCGCGTTGACGAGGATGCGGCAAAAAAAGAATTCTTACGCTTGGAAAACTTGTATCAAGCTCAATTGAGCTCTAAATCCCAATACGATACTGCAAAAGCGAATTACGGTCGGTTGTCCGCACAAAGAAAAGCGGCTGAGGCAAGTTTAGAGAGCCTTGAGAATGTTCGACCAGATGATTTAGCGATTGCAGAATCTCAGGTGTCTGTGGCACGATCAGAGGTTGATGTGGCCAAGGCAAATCTGGATCTATCTGCAATTATTGCGCCTATAGATGGAACAATCATTACGATCTATGCGCGGAGCTCTGAATCTGTTGGGGATAATGGTATTCTTGATATAGCAGATTTAAATGTTATGGATGCGGTCGCAGAAGTTGATGAAAATGATATTCTAAGAGTTCAAAAAGGCCAGAAAGCGAAAATATCCATTCCTGGTCTTGAAAATGAATTCGATGGGGTCGTTCGTGAGGTTGGCGGACAAATCAAAAGAAATTCTGTTCTCGATTTTAATTCCAGTCAAATTCTGGATACAAGGGTTGTCGAGGTTCGTATCGAACTTGATCGATCACAAAACGGAATTACTGGACGTCTTATTAATAAGAAAGCAAGAGCAAGAATTATTCCATGATCAGTCCAAACAGAGCACATAAACTTTTTCCTTTCGCATTCCTTTTGGCGTGGAGGCAATTATGGCATGATAAAGTCAGATTTTTAACAGCAATTTGTGGCGTTAGCTTCGCGTGTTTGCTTGTGTTTATGCAGATTGGGTTCAAAAATGCATTATTTGAGAGCGCAACATTGCTTCAGAGAACAATGACGGGAGATTTATATTTACAACATACACAGTCAGAGGCTCTTTGGAGGCTTGTATCTTTTCCAAGACAAAACTTATACAGAGCCCTCTCGGTTGATGGTGTCGAGAATCTTACATCTCTTTATGTCTCACAGGCCCCCTGGAAGAATCCTGAAACAGGGGTCAATAGAACAGCTCTTATTCTTGGGATCGATCCTCAATCCAATGTATATCCTTTGCCTGGGTTAGATAGCCAGAGAAATATCTTGCGTATGAGAGATACTGTACTCTTTGACGAAAGGTCACGGCCAGAATTTGGAAAGGTTGTCGATCTTTTGAAAGCTCATAAAGAGTTTCCGGTTGAGATTGGGGGGCATCGCCTGGATGTTGTCGGAACTTTTCAAATGGGAATTACATTTTCTGCAGATGGAAATTTGCTTGTAAATGATACAACATTTTTCAAAATTTTTCCGATGAAATCACAGGCCGGGGTTGATATCGGGATTATTAGTTTGAAACCCGGGGCAGATATACAAAAGATCAAAACAGAAATCAGAAACATATTGCCGGATGATATTGAGGTATTAACGCGGTCTGAGTATATTGAAAGCGAAAAAGCATATTGGAATAACCTGACTCCTATCGGGTATATTTTTAACTTTGGTGTCATTATGGGTCTTTTCGTTGGGCTTGTGATTGTGTATCAGGTTTTGTTCAACGATATTGCAAATCATCTTCATGAATATGCCACCTTAAAAGCGATGGGATATAATAACGGATATTTTGTAAGAGTTGTGATGTCTGCCGCGTTTATCCTTGTTATTTCGGGATTTATACCTGGTTGGTTTATATCTGCAAGTCTTTATAAAATTGTTGAAAAATCAATTTTCATCGAAATGAATCTAACTTTTTTTAAAGTTGCAACCACCTTCTCATTGATTGCAATGATGTGTTTTATTTCGGCTTTCCTAGCCGTCCGTAAATTAAAATCAGCAAGCCCTGTGGATGTATTCCAATGATAAGTCCGGATAAACAAACATATTTAATTGAAGCCGATTCTCTTTTCTACCAATACGGGGATAAAGATTTGGCTCAACTTGTTTTGAAAGGCGCAACTCTTGATTTAAGATCTGGAGAGTTTGTTATTCTTGCAGGTCCATCTGGATCAGGAAAGAGCACTTTGCTCTCTCTGATTGGAGCTCTTCGCCAGTGTCAGGAAGGAAATTTGAGCATTGTCGGATATGATGTCAAAGGGGCGAATGAAGAGATTATGCGGACAGTCAGGAAAAATATCGGGTATGTTTTTCAGCAGCATAATCTACTTGGATTTTTGACTGCAGTGCAAAACGTAGAAATGACACTTCAGATGTTTCCAGAGTATTCAAGGGAGATGCGGCGGGATTTATCAGCAGAGATTCTTGAAAAGGTAGGGCTTGGACGGCATCTTGATTATTTTCCATCCCAATTATCTGTTGGACAAAAACAACGGGTTGCTATTGCGCGGAGTCTTGTTCATAGACCAAAACTTATTTTAGCAGATGAGCCAACAGCATCCCTCGATAGTAAAACAGGGATACAGGTGACTGAAATCCTCCATGATATGGTTAAGACATTGGGATGTGGGGCTCTTGTTGTTACACATGATAATCGGATATTCAGCTATGCCGATAGGATCTTGCATATTGAAGATGGAGTCGTAAAGATATGAGCCTTTTTAATTATTATAAAGCTTTTGATCGAACGATCGGTTGGATTACGAAAGAAGAATTAGAAGTATTAAAGCAAAAGCGTGTTGCGATTGCAGGGCTTGGTGGTGTCGGGGGGTATCATCTGTTAACATTGCTGCGGTTAGGTGTTACGAAATTTCATTTGGCTGAAATGGATGTTGTCGAGTTAGCAAATTTTAATCGGCAGGCATGTGCCAGCGTTTCAAAGATAGGACAAGAAAAAATAAATGTTCTAGATCAGTTGGGCCATGATATTAATCCAGAGGCAGACTTTAAATTATTCCCAGAAGGCGTCCATGAAGGGAATATTGAAAGCTTCCTTGATGGTGTGGATCTATACGTTGATGGGCTTGATTTTTTTGTTTTGGATATACGGCAAAAAATATTCCAGGCTTGTGACAGGAAAAATATTCCATCTATGACGACAGCGCCCCTTGGAATGGGGGCATCCCATCTTAATTTTCTGCCGGGGCAGATGTCTTTTGATCAATATTTTTGTTTGGATGATGTAACCGGTGACGATCGTTTTATCAAATTCATGGTTGGAGTTTCTCCTGCGATGCTACAGAGAGGGTATTTGGTCGATCTCTCACGTGTTAATTTTGCGCAACGAAAAGGGCCTTCAACCCCTATGGCCTGTGAGTTATGCGCAGGGATCGCAGGAACCGAGGCTTTAAAGATCCTTTTGAATAGAGGCGGCGTGCGTGCTGCCCCTAAAGGCTTTCAATTTGACGCATATCGGAATGTGATGAGGCGAACATGGAGGCCGATGGGAAACAGAAACCCATTCCAGAAGATCTTATTCTGGTTGGTAAAAAGAATCCTTAACAAGAAGACTATCTCTCCAGAGGCAGACTAAAGAGTTTATGCGGCCTGTGCTGTGCCGGATTTGAGTGCTTTGTTCTTTTTGATTTCTTTGATCAGTGCATTGATTTCATCGGCAGCCAGGCTTCGTGGGTCTGATTCAATAACACCCAATCCATGCATAATAGATGACGCGAATGAGACGCGGTTCCCAAGCGATTGTTTAGCAACCTGAATGCCCATTCGTGCCAGATTATCCATGATTGCCCCATTCAAATTTGACTTTGGTGGGACACGATTCATTACCAACATCAAGGGTTTCTTTTCTGACAGAATCATCTTGAGGGTCGGAGCGCAGGCCCATACATCAAGAGGAGAGGGTTGGACAGGCATCAATACTAAATCAGCAAGACGGATAGCGATGCTTGACTCACTCTCAGCATGAGGGGGGGTATCAATAATAATATAGTCGAATTCTTTGGTCAGACGCGGAACTTCGCGCATCATTTTCCATCCTTGTGTCTGCATCAATACAATTTTATTTTTGCGACCTAATGTCTCGGACCGAACCTTATGCCATTCGGAAGTTGACCCTTGTGGATCAACATCAATCATCAATATATCTGCCCCATCTTGTTGCAATGCCGCGGCAATTTGGGTGCTGAGTGTTGTTTTACCGGCACCACCCTTATGCTGGGCCACTGTAATGACTTTTCCAGTTGTTCCTGTTCGCATGTTTTTTTCCTTTGAGATGTTTGTTTGTAACGGTTTTATCAGGAAATTTCAATCTTTTCACAACAACGTGTTGCGAAAATGGGTGGATTAGGGGTAAAACCCCTTTTATGGAACCGATAGAGACACAAATTTTAACCATTTCATCCACCAATCTGTCTTATGCGACAGAGCTTTTGGCAGCAGGACAGTTAGTCGCCTTCCCAACAGAGACCGTTTATGGTCTGGGCGCGAATGCAACCGATGGGAGGGCTATCGCGAGAATTTTTGAAGCAAAGGGGCGTCCGAGTTTTAATCCATTAATTTCTCATGGGTCTTCTTTAAGTATGTTATTGCCCGAAGCCCAGTTCGATGACAGAGCGTTATCATTAGCCGATAAATTCTGGCCCGGGCCTTTGACGATGATTTTGCCCCGGAAGCAATCAGGCCATATTGCTGATTTGGCATGTGCTGGACTTTCAACTGTTGCCTTGCGGGTTCCTGCGCACCCTGTTGCACTTGATTTGATTGCAAGAGCCGGTGTGCCGATTGCAGCGCCTAGCGCGAACCAATCTGGAACGTTAAGCCCTACAACACCTCATCATGTCTTGTCGAGTTTAGGAGGAAAGATACCTCTTATTCTGGCAGGAGGATCAACCAAGTACGGTCTTGAATCAACAGTTGTTGATCTTTCTGGCGAAGAAGTTGTTATTGTGCGCGCTGGTGCAATTACCGCTGAAGATGTTTCTGATTGTCTGGAATGTGAGGTCAGATATGAGTTGGAAGCAACAGATAAACCAAGATCTCCCGGGCAATTGCTTCGTCATTATGCTCCGAATAAACCTTTAAGATTACGGGCTGTGGATATCTGCCCGGAGGAGGCTTTATTAGCCTTTGGATCAACAAAATTTATGGGGCTTCGTGGTGGTGGATCCACTAAGGATCTTTCGGATGACCTGAAAATCAATTTGTCGGAAAAGGGAGATCTCCTCGAAGCGGCCGCGAATTTATTTTCCTATCTTCGTATATTGGATGAATCCAAGGCATCACAAATTGCCGTCATGGATATTCCGAATGTAGGAATCGGTATTGCGATCAATGACCGATTAAAGCGAGCTGCTGCGAGGTAGATCTCCTGATTTCTTTTTAGTATTTAACACTGCACCCATACGGTTTTGTAGATGATATAGCAACAGGTCTTCCTGCTTTTAGATCATTGAGTGCGGCAAGAATATAATTCTTGGCTGTTTTGACTTCTTCTTTTTCAAATCCTGACTTGTCGTCAATCGCCCCTGCATAAACCAGAACACCCTTTTCGTTAATCACAAACATATGAGGTGTTGTTTTAGCGGCATATAACTTCCCGATCTCACCTGACTCATCAATAATGAGATGTGAAAAGTTTGCTTTTTGATCAGCATATATTTTTTTAAGCTCCGGCGCTGGGTAGTTACCCTCTTTGCCTTTTGCAGATGAGTCAATTGTTATCCAGATGACATTATCTTTTGTGGCCTCTTTCTGGACTGCTTGCATATTACCTGTATCATATTGTTTATGAACAAATGGGCAGTCAGGGTTCGACCATTCCAGAACGATTGTTTTTCCTTTCAGACTGGACAACATGACATGATGTCCATCAACATCATTTGCCATGAATTCCGGGGCTGGGTTTCCAATTTCGGGGGCCGCGTGTGCGGGAGTCGTGAATGGCAGTAAAGCCAAGCCAAGAGTAAAGAGAAGAACGGGTTTCATGATTTAATATCCTTTGTGGTTGGTGGTTATTCTTCGCCATTAATGACATCTGCAATCAGGCTTGATGTCAGAAGTTGGGGCAGAATGATAGGGGCAGGGCGCGTGCCAGTTGTAACATCACGGGCACCATAAAAAACATAAAGGGGGACCCCATTCCGTTCATATTTATTCAAATAGGCGGTAATTTCCGGATTTTGGTTTGTCCAATCCCCGACGACATATTGCACATTTTTTTCTTTAAAGAGAGATTGTGTGGAATCTGTATAAATTGCAATACGTTCATTGACCTGACACGTGATGCACCATGAAGCCGTCATATCAACAAAAATGGGATGATCTCCGGCAATTAATTTATCCATTTCGGGTGTTGAAAAAGAAATAGACGGCACAGTTGTTTTTGTGTCTGTTTGTGTTTTCCCTGGGTCTGTATGGCTTAATCCTGCGATCAGCAATGCCATCAGGATACTGATGATAGAGAGGGAATGAATGCTTGTTTTCCAAGGTTGGTTGACAGGTTCATGGCGGGAAATCCAGATGCCGAATGCAATGAGAATCAGCCCGGACAGTCCGATCAGTGCGCCATATCCTCCGTTGACCTGTTGTGTGTAAACCCATATGAGCCAAGCAACAGAAGCAAAAAGTGGGAAAGATAGAAATTGTCGGAACGTCTCCATCCATACCCCTGGTTTAGGAAGAGATTGGCGAAGAGCCGGTATAAAGCAAAGTAGGAGATAAGGAAGCGACAGCCCGACCCCTAAGGCCATAAAAACAGAAAGAGCGACATAAGGAGGTTGTGTTAAAGCGTATCCCATCGCAGTCGCCATAAAAGGAGCGGTGCACGGGGTTGCAACGATGGTGGCCAGAACGCCAGTAAAAAACGTTCCCTTATAACCATGTCGAGAGGCTAGTCGATGTCCGATATTGGCAAGTGGCCCCGACTTGATTTCAAAGAAGCCAGATAAGTTAAGGCCCATGGTAAATAAGAGATAGGCAAGGAGAAGAATAACCACAGGATTTTGAAGTTGGAACCCCCAGCCGATCTGCGCTCCAGCCATTTTCAGTGAGATCAAAAGCCCTGCAATCCCTCCAAAACATGTTAGAATTCCGAGCATATAAAGAAGGCCGTGTATATTCGCATGTTTCTGTTCTTTTTCAGACATTTTAACAAGGCTTAGGGCTTTCATCGAAAGAACAGGAAAGACACAAGGCATTAGGTTGAGAATGAGTCCTCCCAGCAGGGCCAGAAAAATGGCCTGAACAAAAGATGTTTCATCAGTTTGCAGTGGTTTTAGGTTGGATGATGAGCCCGGTGACGCCCCTTGTGCAGTGACTGAAATTGAAAGTGAAACAGATTTTTTTTCTCCGGTTGAAGAGAGGTAGGTCAGAACAGAATTCAACGTTCCAATCTCGCTCAATGGCCTGGTATCACGACGGAGTTGGATGATTAGTTGGTCATCAATGATCTGGATATCCTGTTTTTCAGCATTTAAAATAACGCCCCATTCTTCGGGAAAGAAAAAGAAATCTTTTGCTCCCGCTAATGTCTTCTGACCTTCTTCGTCCAATTTAAATGTGATGATTAGATCTTGATCTTTTTCTTCAATCAACCCTTGCCAGGATTTTTGTGGAGGTATAGCGGCTCGGGCGGCTGTAAAGATTTCCGGGTGGTTTAACGTTGCGTGCGCGGCATCTTGCACCACCGGTAAAGTCATTGTGATTTCTTTGATTTCGGGAATGCAGACGTCACGGCAAACAAGCCACGAAATTTTTGCTGTCAAGTTGACTTCATGGCCTCTGACGTTTTGCGGGACATCAATAAAGGTTAATAATGTTTCATTATGCCCGAATCCAAAATTGACCAATGGACCTGTTGGTTGGCGTTCGGGGGCCGGGTACAGGATCTCACCAGCTTTGAATCCATCGGGTAATGTCCATTCAATAGATGTTGTTTCCCCTGAATCACCAGGATTTTTCCAATAGGTGTGCCATCCAGATGTGTGTTTTTGGGTGATCGCAAAATGAAGGGGCTGTCCAGATATTATGGAATTGAATTCAGGGATCAGATGAGTTTCAACATAACGTGGTTTTCCATCTTTGGCTATCAGTTCCGCTGCTGCGGGGCCTGTGGTGAAAGCAATCGCAGTTGATATCAGAACCAGAAGATTTTTAAGAAACATGTTATTTATCCTATTGAAGTCGGGCCGTCTTAATTTATCATAGTGGGGCTATCATACTGGAAGTCACTTCCTGCGTCATTAACCATTCTTATAGTAACTTACCTTATAGTCACTTACGCTACTATCTTCGCATATTCGCTTTAAAAGGTTACATTTTATGACAGATATTTCCCTTTCCCCATTATGGATCCCCTCTGCTGATCAGAAATCCGATACCCATATTCTAAAATTTGCGATGAAAAATGGATTTTCGGACGCTGTAACGTATGATGAGCTTCATAATTGGTCAGTGACCGAGATTGCTGAGTTTTGGTCATCTTTCTGGGATTACGCCGAAGTGATCGGGGAGAAAGGCGATAAAGTCCTTTCCGGAACAGAGAGGATGGAGACCACAAAATTTTTCCCCAATGCATCGGTTAATTGGGCTGAAAATTTATTGAAACGCCGCGATGATTCAACGGCTATCATCTTCCGGGACGAATTGGGAAGGGAACGGCAATTAAGTTTTAAAGAATTATCTGCGATTGTTTCGCGCCTTCAGCAAGCTTTCGTTGCAGCGGGTGTTCAAAAAGGAGACCGTGTTGCAGGATATATGCCCAATATGCCTGAAACGATTATCGGGGCGTTGGCCGCAGCATCGATTGGTGCGATTTGGTCATCAGCATCCCCTGATTTCGGGGTCCAGGGTGTTGTCGATCGTTTAGGGCAGATTGAGCCTAAGATACTTATGTCTGTTGACGGGTATTTCTACAACGGAAAAATCATTGATGTTTTGCCGAAGTTGGCCGATATTTTACCAAAATTACCAAGCATTGAAAAAACAATTATTGTCCCCTTCGTCTCTGAACGTATTGATTTATCAGGCCTCAGTGAGGCTGTGCCTTTCGATGATTTTATCCTTCCCCATACCGCAAAACAACCAACCTTTGAACGTGTTCCGTTTGACCATCCATTGTTTATTATGTTTTCATCGGGCACAACCGGAATTCCGAAATGTATCATTCATGGCCATGGCGGAACATTATTGCAACATATGAAAGAACATCAGTTGCAATGCGATATTCATGAAGGGGACAAGGTTTTCTATTTCACTACATGTGGATGGATGATGTGGAACTGGCAAATTTCAGCCTTGGCAAGTGGTGCAACATTGATGTTGTTTGATGGGTCTCCTTTCTATCCAGATCCTTACATTCTATGGGATTACACATCCAGACATGATTGCATGTTGTTCGGAACCGGAGCGAAATATATTGATGCGTTGAAGGCTCATGAATGTGTTGTCCAAGATAAGTTTGATTTGAAATCTTTGCGGGTGATTACTTCAACAGGATCTCCGTTGGTTCACGAAAGTTTTGATTACGTTTACAAGGCAATTAAAAAAGATGTCCATTTGGCATCAATCTCTGGTGGAACTGATATTATATCGTGTTTTGTGATTGGGAACCCTATTTCTCCTGTTTATCGCGGTGAAATCCAAGGTGCTGGTCTTGGATATGCAATCCATGTGTTTGATGATAAAGGTCAGATAATGCCCCCGGGAAGTGGGAGTGGGGAGCTTGTTTGTACAAAGCCATTTCCGTCCATGCCTGTTGGATTTTGGAATGATCCGAACGGTGAAAAATATCATAAAGCCTATTTCGATCGTTTTGATGACGTTTGGTGCCATGGTGATTGGATCGAAAAGACAATACATGGTGGATTTATTATTCTTGGCAGATCTGATGCAACCTTGAATCCAGGTGGTGTTCGTATTGGGACAGCGGAAATTTATCGACAGGTTGAACAGATTCCAGAGGTCCTTGAAAGCATTGCGGTCGGGCAGTTATGGGATCATGACGAACGTGTCATTTTATTTGTACGTCTGAAGGGGGATGTGATTTTAAATGATGAATTGGTTGCGCGCATCAAATCACGCATAAAATCTGGGGCTTCTCCGCGTCATGTGCCATCAAAGATTTTACAAGTTTCTGATATTCCCCGGACAAAAAGTAATAAGATTGTTGAGCTGGCCGTTAAAGAAATCATCCATAATCGACCTGTTAAAAATATAGAAGCTCTTGCGAATCCAGAGGCTCTTGATCTTTATAGAAATCTGAAAGAGCTAACGTTCTAAAAACAGGTATACTTTTTTCGGGTGGTTTCATGAACAGAGTCTATCTTGAATAGACACCTAAATATTTAAAAAAGAAGCCGGTTGTGATTTCTTCACAAACCGGCAGAGTCGAGTGGGTAGTAAGGGTAGTAAGGGTAGTATTCCTGAATCTTGTCTCTTCTCAGAATGGAAACAAAATATCTAAAAGCTGTGCACCGTTACGCGGTTGTTGGACATCTGTTATCTGACCTTTTCCTCCATATGAGATCCGGGCCTCTGCAATTTGGTCATACGAAATTGTATTATCGATATTTACATCTTGCGGGCGCACAACGCCTGCTAATTGTAGGACCCGGTTTTCATAGTTCACACGAACTTCTTGGATACCTTTGATAACCATGTTTCCATTTGGTAAAACCTGTGTGACCGTTGCAGCAAGTTTCATCTTAATTTTTTCTTTACGATCAGTTGTCCCTTCTCCCTTATAAGAGGACGTAGAGTTTCCATTTACAAGATTGGCAGGGTCAACAGATTCAGGCAATATTCTGTTTAAGCTTCCTTCTAGACCAAGAAGATTAGGAATGCCTGCTGTCTCTGCGGTTGTTCTGCTGCGGTCAGATGTATTCTCCATCTTTCCTTTATCATCAATATCAATCACAACGGTCATAATATCACCAATTGTTTTCGCACGTTGATCTTTAAAAAATCCTTGTTTTTCTCCGGTCCATAGGGAATTCGCCTGTTGTGGAAATTCTGTTTTTGTTGGCATGGGCATCGAAACAGGTTGGTATCCTGCACTCATTGTCGGATCAATAATGGCAGATTGTTTTGGGGCCATACCGACTTCATTTAATCTGTCGACTGTATTGCAGGCTGTTAAGCTGGATACGGTCATCATGATCAGAACAATACGTTTCATTTTTACCCACCTTTCGGTTTATATGTTTATATATTTTTATTATTGTACAACAACAATCCTGTCACCCGTGACCTGAGCGCGCAGAGATTGATTGCTTGACAAATTCATGACTCTAATAATTTCTCCTTCGGCACCGTTTTGCATCGCTTTGCCTTTCGCCGTCAGGTATAATCCCGACTGATTGAATTGGAGTACAACTTCATCCCCACGGGTAACAAGTTGGGGAGATTTGACATCACGATCACGAATAGGAATACCGGCTTCAACCATTCGTACAGGGGTTTTTCCAATTAATTTATCTGCATCAACAATCGTATCATTGACCATATGGCGGGTTGGGATATCAATCCATTCGAGATCACTGGCACTGATAATATCATCGGTATTAAAACCTTTGGTAAGAACCGGAACTTGAATTGTTTTCTCGATTAATCCACTCACACTTAATGTTTTAACAGGGTTCTGCGCGTTCGGGGCTGCAAGGACAGCTGTAAAGACATCACGGCCAGGAGTATAATTCATCTGAGAAACCTCAACTGTTGCCTGAACATTTCCAGGAAGACTAATTGTTGGAGCAACAGTGTTCAAGGTGACTTCAAACTTGTTTGATATACCGCGCGCCATCAGATCTTTCCGGATAACCTCTAGAATATCGGATGTCGGAACAGTCTGAACGACGCTTCGTACGACGATTTGATCAGATGGGCCCATGGGTTTCCATTTGATGTCATACGTATTTGCAAGCCGTTCCAGTGATTTTGCGTTCAGAATAACCGTTTGGCCGGGCGCAGGGGCATTGCCGATGATCGCATCTTGTTTTGATGGAACATCATCAAACAGGTCAGACACCATCACAACGTCGCCACTGATAACAGTTTCAGATTTTAATGTTGCGGCATCAGCAGATCTAACATTGAGGAACATGTATAGAATTCCGTAAGTAATAGCCAAGACAATAGTCATTGTTCTGAATGTGATACGGCACATATAAAGAATACTTTGGCTTGTTTCTTGTTTTTCAAGTTTTGTCATGTGATGCCCCATTTTTAAGGTCTAATTATCAAGAATTTTGAGGATCTCGGCATTTTGTTCGTAGTCGGCAAAAGATTTTTCGACCGAGATTGATGCATTGCTTGAGATTAAAAAAGTAATTCCAACAAAAACAACCAAAAGAACAATCGTTTTGATCGTTTGAAGTCCGATTTGATTGAGCGTATGTTGACTTGTTTTCATCATTTTCTCCTTTTGTGGGCAGATGCTTTTTTCCTATCATTTCTCTATGCAAGGGCTATGCCAACCTTAAGATTATGACTATCTCAACTGGTTAACAGCATCCATCATTTCGTCTGATGTTTTGATAACGTTTGAATTCATCTCATAGGCTCTCTGTGCTGTAATCAACAAGGTAATTTCTTTCACAGAATCAACATTTGATTGCTCCAGCATTCCCTGACGGATTGTCCCTAGATTATCTGTTCCTGGATTGGCAGCAATCGCCTGACCTGAGGCTTCGGTTTCCAAGAACATTGTATCGCCGGTTGCTTCAAGGCCTGCAGGATTGACAAAATCGACAATTTCCAATTGCCCAATCTGTTGCATAGCGGTTTGCGCAGGCATTTTCGCAGAAATCAGACCTTCTGTATTCACTTCGATATAGAGAGCATCTGCAGGAACGGTGAATCCCGGCAATAAACGATACCCTTCAGATGTTACAATTTCACCATCTGCGTTGGTTTGAAACGAACCTGCACGGGTGTAGGCTGTTTCCCCGTTTGGTAGCTCGATTTGGAAAAACCCGCGACCGTTAATCGCCAGATCATAATCACTGTCTGTTTGGGCCAAAACACCTTGTTCCTGGATACGATAGGTTGCTGCAGGCCGAACACCCAACCCAAGCGATAGTCCTGTTGGAACAATGGTTCCCGTTGATGAAGAGGTTGATCCAGGGCGGTCTATTTGCTGATACATAAGGTCTTTGAATTCCAGACGGGATCTTTTGTAGCCAGTCGTCGTCATATTTGCGATGTTGTTCGAAATATTATCAACATTCATTTGCTGAGCCATCATCCCGGTTGATCCGATTGCAAGTGATCTCATGATTTTTCTCTCCTTATAAAAGTGTGTATTCTTTAACCATTGATTTTAGCCAGGGTTGTAATCGCAGACACCTGACGTTCTTGTTCGTTCTGAACCATGCGCATGGTTGATTGGTACGTTCTTAAGATCTCGATCATCCGTGTTGTTTCCTGAATGGCGTTGACATTCGACCCTTCGAGAGCACCTTGGATCATTTTTGTATCAATTGCAGGGCGTCCCGGTGTTTTGGCCGAGTAGAGACCATTTCCTTCAGGCCTCAGATCTTGGAGGTTATCGAATTCAAAGATACCTATCCGTCCGACAGTGTTTCCGTCTGCCGTGACTTCCCCCTGATCGGTTACTTTGACTTCTTTTGTTCCGGACGGAATCGAGATTGCGTTTCCTCCAGGGCCGGACATCTTAAATCCACTAGAGGTTACAAGTTCATTATTCTGGTTAACCGTTAAATTTCCGGCGCGTGTGTATTGCATTTCGCCACTGGGGGAGCTTACGGCCATAAATCCAGGCCCGCTTAAGGCAAGGTCATAAGGGTTTCCGGTCAGTTGGATTGTTCCGGGTGATGTCGTGTCGTATTGCCCCATATCATAGACCATAGACAAGTTATCTTTATCGTATCTTTCACGAGAGATGAATTCCTGGAACATTGGGTTCTGGGCGCGATAACCGGCTGTGTTGACGTTTGCCACATTGTTTGCAACCATTGTCATGGCATTGCTGAGAACAATTTGTCTGGACAACCCTACATATAAGCTACTCTCCATGATATTCCCTTTTTCCCTATGATCGGTTTTATTGTTGATAGAAGCTATTGCAGAGACTGTGCCAGTTTGAAAATTATTATTTTTCAATATGTTATGATGTATTTAAGAGACCATCAGCGACTTGCTGTCGGCAAAATTAGGGGGGGATCACGTCGCCCAAAAACAAGGCGGCAAAAAATGCCTTATGCTGAAAAGACATGGATCAAGACAAGGATTATCCTTTCACGAAAGCTCTGAGTTCGTTAGAATGATTTTTAATCAATATTGATTCACCTCTCTCAATTTTCAACGTTCATGGATAAAAAATGTCGGATACACCAGAAAAAGAAACTCCAGATGAAAATTTGCCCGCTTTAGATGCGGCAGAGCCAGAAAGTGGTAAGAAGAAAAAATTGATGTTAATTCTGATTCCCCTCATCTTGTTGATTGGCGGGGGAGCCGGATTGTATTTTACAGGGATGCTAGATGGTCTTCTGGGTAAGACCCCACCCGCCGCTGAGAAAGAGGGTGAGTCATCTAAGGAATCCAAAGAATCCAAAGAGGGGGGGCATGGCGAGAAAAAAGCCGAAGAGGAGTCTGCCGCTGCTGAGGGCGGAGGTGGAGAACATGGTGAAAGCGGAAAAGCAGGGCCAGCTTTTCTGAAGGTTCCCGATTTGATTGTCAATTTAACAAGCGAGGGGCAGCCCAGGTATTTGCGATTGTCGGTACAGTTGGAATTGGGGAGTGAAGCAGATTTAAAAGCTGTTGAGGCTGTTCTCCCCCGGGTTATCGATCAATTCCAGACCTATTTAAGGGAATTAAGGATCCAGGATCTGCGCGGGTCAAAAGGGATGTATCGATTGCAGATGGAGCTTTTGTCACGGGTGAATGCGGCCGCCGCCCCGACAGAAGTGAAGGATGTGCTTTTTCAGGAAATTCTGATACAATAGCCATAAAAACGAGAGAATGATCCTGAGGGGATTCGATCTTGGCCTGTTTCTTGTAAGGCAGGATATATATAGAAGGATTAAGAGTTTACAGAACTTGAAAGGATTGTCTGATGGCTGATACGCCAAATCAGGAATTAGAACAGATGAGCGAGGAAGAGCGCCGCATGATGTCTGAATGGGAAGCCATGTCAGGTGATGGGGCTGCTGATCAACCTGATCTTGATGCGATGCCAGGCATTGACGCCGATGATATGGGGGGCGGGGGTAGTACCCGCATTTTAAACCAGTCGGAAATTGATTCCCTGTTGGGGTTCGATGATGATGCCGGACAAGGCGAAACATCCGGCGTTATGGCACTGGTGAATGCGGCGCTGGTCAATTATGAACGATTGCCGATGCTGGACATTGTTTTTGATCGTTTGGTCAGGTTGATGTCCACGTCTCTGCGTAACTTAACGTCTGATAATGTTGAAGTCTCTCTTGATCAAATTTCCACTGTTCGGTTTGGGGATTATCTCAATTCTATCCCCCTTCCTGCGATGTTAACCGTATTTAAGGCAGAGGAATGGGATAATAATGGATTGGTTGTTGTTGACAGCGCGTTGATTTATTCGATTGTCGATGTTTTATTGGGAGGTCGCAAGGGAACCCCCTCTATTCGTGTTGAGGGGCGCCCCTATACAACCATTGAAACAAAATTGGTTGAACGAATGTTGAATGTCACATTAAACGATATGTCGACGGCTTTTGACCCATTGTCGCCTGTCAGCTTTAAATTAGAAAACATGGAAACAAATCCCCGTTTTGCGGCCATCACACAGGCTGGTAATGCTTGCGTTCTGGTTCGGATGCGGATTGATATGGGCGATCGTGGTGGGCGTGTGGAGATTCTGATTCCTTATGCAACATTGGAACCTGTCCGTGAATTACTGCTCCAGATGTTTATGGGGGAAAAATTCGGACGCGATTCCATCTGGGAAACGCACTTGACGAAAGAACTTTATGATACCGATGTCCATATTCAGGCAGTGATGGGGGAAAAAACAGTTATGCTGCGTGATATGTTGAATTGGAAAAAGGGAACGGTTGTGATGTTTAATACAAAACCGACAGATGAAATTGAAATGCGATGTGGTGACTTTCCTATGTTTTTGGGACCGATGGGACAGAAGGAAGGAAGGATAGCGGTTCGTATCGAGAAATATATTCCTCCTGAATCAGAATAATAAATGGCATTAGAATTATTGGAATCATAGAGTAAAGCGATGGATCAACTTCTTCCCTTATTATCTTTTACATTTGATGTTTTGATTACAGGTTTGCTTGCAGCGACTATTTTCTTTGCTGTTAAATTATCACGTCATTTAGATAGTTTTCGTTCCAACCGTACGAATATGGAGAATTTGATTCGCGAACTATCAACCCAGATTACCCGTGCACAGGAAGGCATTTCTGGCCTTGATGAACTGTCGTCTAATCGCGGGGATGAATTGCGGCGCTCAATCGCAAAAGCCCAAGCTTTATCTGATGAATTACAGCTTATGACGGAGTCCGGTAATTCATTGGCGGAGAGATTGGAAAATATGGCGGTTAGAAATAGGGCGATTATTGATGAAATGGATGATAAGGCTTTGGGACTTGTTTATCCCGGAATAAAACCATCGGCTCCGACAATACCGGCTGCGCCACTTACAGCGACAAAACCTGGAAAATATGAGGAAACTCTCACACGTGCTAAAGCAGAAAAGCCTGTAGATTCATTTTTTTCTATTCGTGATCCTGATTTTGAATCTGATGAAGAGAGCGATGATACGAATGAATCTGGATCAGATCCATTTACATCACAGGCCGAACGTGATTTGGCTGAAGCCTTAAAACGTCGGAAACCTCAGGGGAAAAAATAGATCATGAAAATGGATGTTAAATCATTTATTCGCAAACTAAGAATTCTTCCTATTCTGATTGTTGTGGCGTCGTTTGGTTTTGTTGTGCGTCTTGGTGACACCTACATGAATTTTAGATCTATATCTGGATCTGCTTATGCTGAGGAAAGTATAAAATCAAAAGACGAAAAAAAGCCAGAGGTAGAAGCAGAGGTAGAAACAGAAGCGAATAAAAGCACGCCTGCTGTTGAAGAAAAGCGAGAGCCCTCGCAAGATGAATTGAAATCAGGTGATTCAAAAATAGAAGAAAAATCAGCAAACGAAGAGCCAAAGAAGTGGGAGGATGCATCCGATACAGATTCCGCAGATTCCAGCTTAAAGAATGAGGTGTTCCAAGATCTGATCAAACGTCGGGAGGAGCTTGACCAACGTGATAAAAAATTAAGTGAGCGTGAGGCTTTATTAGAGGCTGCGCAGAAAGAGCTTGATAAAAAAGTTTCTGAAATGGAGGCTGTGCGGGATGAATTGAAAGATCTCTTGAAACAGCAAACTGCGGAGGAAGCAACCCGTATCCAAAGTCTTGTTAAAATCTATTCAGGGATGAAGCCCAAAGATGCGGCCCGCATTTTTAATACTCTGGACACCGATATTCTGATGGATGTGATCAGCAGTATGCCAGAGGCAAAAGCAGGGCCCATTATAGCTTTGATGGATGCGGATCGTGCAAAGGCATTGACAACTCTTTTGGCGGAGCAGAAGAAGCTTCCTGAAATGCCATAATAATCAATGAGTCTATTCCTTTATTGCGTAGTAATTTGTTAATATTTTCATGGCAGGATGAAAACAGCGCGGCGATTTTAAACCGCATGTCTATGCCCTCACTATGTCTTAAGGAGAAACCTATGAGCGTTGATAAAAATATGAATGTGTTAATCGTTGATGACTATAAAACGATGTTGCGCATTATTGGAAATCTGTTGAAACAGCTTGGGTTTGCAAACGTTGATGAAGCAACAGACGGGTCTATGGCGTTACAAAAATTCAAAGAAAAGACCTATGGTCTTGTGATCTCTGACTGGAATATGGAACCGATGTCGGGGCTTGATCTTTTAAAGGCTGTTCGAACACTTCCGACGAATGGAAATGTTCCATTTATTATGGTGACGGCAGAAAGCAAGACCGAAAACGTCATTGCTGCAAAACAGGCAGGGGTCAGTAACTATATTGTAAAACCATTTAACGCTGAAACATTAAAGGCAAAAATGTCATCTGTTCTGGGTGATTTCTAGGTCGTTTTATTTTCTGATATTTTTCATACATGCTTCTGGGAGGAAATTGTCATGGATTCTTTAAAGGCCGATATTGGTCGCGATAAGGTTGTAAAAATTATCAATTCTGTGATTGAAAAAGTTGAAGCAGCCGAGGATGTTTCAAGAGAAAATATTTATCTTGAATTAAAGGCTCTCCATGATCTGATAGAAGTTACGCGCAAAGAAATCAGTGCGTCTCGTGCCAGTGATATTTCTGGAACACATATTCCTGATGCAACGGATGAATTGGATGCTGTGGTTGAGGCAACCGAGGTGGCAACAGGAACAATTATGGATTCTTGCGAGGCTTTGACAGCCTATGCTGATCAATTGGACTCATCACATAAGGACTATGTGTTAAGTCAAGTAACCAAGATCCTTGAGGCCTGTTCTTTCCAAGACATTACAGGTCAACGCATTACGAAAGTCGTTCGTAGCATTAAACAAATTGATGAAAAAATCAGTGCCTTGATGAATGTTCTGGAGGATAAAATCCCCGGGCTTCCGAATAGTCCGTTCGTTGACGCGCGGGAAGGGGACGCAAAATTGCTCAATGGTCCTCAAATGGCAGATAAAGCAATCACACAATCTGATATTGATAAATTATTAGAGGATCTTTTCTAAATCTCCATCCTTCTCTGCCTATTAACACTAACACACTGAAAAATAAAGATTTTTTATCCCATAAAAACGGGTAAAATCTGGCTTTTCCTCTGGTCTTTTCAGGGCATTCTGCTATAACGGTTCATTCATCAAAAATTGGAACGTTTTAGGAAAAAATAATGTCTGAAAATGCTGCTTTAGCCCAACAAAATACAAATGCTGCTGCTGAAAATTATGGTGCAGATTCGATCAAGGTTTTGCGCGGCTTGGATGCAGTGCGCAAACGTCCCGGCATGTATATCGGGGATACCGATGATGGAACAGGTCTGCACCACATGGTGTACGAAGTCGTTGACAACGCGATTGACGAATCTTTGGCCGGACATTGCGACGAGGTTTTTATTTCTGTCAACAAGGACGGGTCGGTAACGGTGCGTGATAACGGGCGCGGAATTCCGGTCGCCATTCACCCCGAGGAAGGGGTTTCGGCCGCAGAAGTCATCATGACCAAATTGCACGCGGGCGGAAAATTTGACCAGAATTCGTACAAGGTTTCTGGCGGGTTGCACGGGGTCGGTGTGTCGGTGGTCAATGCGTTATCGGTGCGCCTGGATCTAAGGGTATGGCGCGATGGTCATGAGTGGTTTATGCGGTTCAAGAATGGCGAGGCTGAGGCTCCGATCAAGGCTGTCAAGCCGCATACGGGCCGTAACGGAACCGAAGTGACGTTCCTGCCATCGCCCGAGACGTTTACCATGACAGAATTTGATTTCGGCACGTTGCAGGATCGTCTGCGCGAATTGGCGTTTTTGAATTCTGGTGTCAATATTCTGCTGCGCGATGATCGTCCGGAAGAGCCGGTCGAAGTCCGTTTCTGTTACGAAGGCGGGATTGCCAGTTTTGTGGAATATCTGGATCGTAACAAAGCGCCTATTTTCCAACCATCGATCTCGATCAATCACAAGGGTGAGGCGATCGGTGTGGAGGTGGCGATGGAGTGGACAGATTCGTACCACGAAACCATGTTGTGTTTTACCAACAATATTCCGCAACGGGACGGGGGAACGCACTTGGCGGGATTCCGTGGGGCGTTGACCCGTCTTCTGACCAAATATGCCGAAGAAAATGGCTACATGAAAAAAGCCAAGGATCTGGCGATTTCGGGCGAAGATATGCGCGAAGGCTTGACCTGTGTCTTGTCGGTCAAAGTACCTGATCCAAAATTCTCGAGCCAGACCAAAGATAAATTGGTGTCTTCCGAAGTTCGTCCTGTGGTGGAACAGGCTGTTCTGGAAGGGTTGGGCGTATGGTTGGAAGAACATCCTGCCGAAGCCAAAAAAATCGTTTCGAAAATTGTGGATGCGGCCTCGGCCCGCGAAGCCGCCCGCCGTGCGCGGGAATTGTCGCGCCGGAAGGGTGTGATGGATATTTCCAACCTGCCCGGAAAATTGGCAGATTGTCAGGAAAAAGATCCGGCCTTATCCGAAATTTTCATCGTGGAAGGGGACTCGGCGGGTGGGTCTGCCAAGCAAGGGCGTAATCGGAAGAACCAAGCTATTTTACCATTGCGTGGAAAGATCTTGAATGTTGAGCGCGCTCGTATGGATAAAATTCTGGGAAGTCAGGAACTGGGTACCTTGATTACCGCTTTAGGAACAGGAATTCAGGATGAGCTGAATATCGATAAAATTCGGTATCACAAAATTATTATCATGACTGACGCTGATGTCGATGGGTCGCATATTCGTACATTATTATTGACATTTTTCTATCGTCATATGCCTGAGATGATTTCACGGGGATACCTGTATATCGCGCAACCTCCGCTCTACAAGGTCAAGCGGGGTAATGCGGCAGAAATGTATTTGAAAAACGATGATGCGCTGGATGCGTATTTGTTGCAGGCCGCTTCGGAAGAGATGGTTTATACTGATTATAACGGGTCTGCACGCGGAGCAAATGATTTTCTGGATCTATGCCATAAGGCGAGGACCCTTCGTATGTCATTAAACACATTAAATGTTCGTGTTGGTAATGCCTATCTGGTGGAGCAGGCTGCCGCCGTCGGTGTGTATGATGCATCGGCGTTGCAGGATGTAGGAAAAGGATCGCGCATTGCGTCCGATCTAGCTATTCGTTTGAACGAGATGGCTGTCCGCCATGAAAAGGGATGGTCGGTCGCGTTCGAAGAAGGGGAAGGCTATCGCCTGACCCGCACGATGCGGGGTGTGACCGAAGTTATTCGGATTACATCTGAATCTATCCGCTCGACGGATGCGGTGCGGGTGCAGAATTTGATGCCATGGGTGCAGGAGAATTTTGCAGGCAGCGGACGTCTGGATGCCAAGGGCAAAGAAATCTGTACGATTACAGGGCCACTTGGATTTTATAACGCGGTATTGGAATTTTCCAAACGTGGTTTGCAAATCCAGAGATACAAAGGTTTGGGGGAAATGAACCCCGAACAATTGTGGGAAACAACCCTGGATCCCGAAGCCCGTACCTTGTTGCAAGTCAGTATTGATGATGCGGTCGAAGCCAATGATATCCTGTCCACGTTGATGGGGGATGTTGTCGAACCTCGCCGTGACTTTATCCAGCAAAACGCGCTGAAAGCGACCAATATTGATGCGTAGAGGCCCTTTGTCATTCCCGCGAAGGCGGGAATCCAGAGAAGTAAGTTTTTAACCACGAAGTTCACGAAGTAAGGGAAGAAACACGAAGAAGAAAATAAAAAATAACTTCGCGTAACTTTTTCTAAAACTTCGCGCACTTCGCGGTAAAAAGAAAAGTAAGAATTTAACCACAGAGAGCACAGAGTTACAAAAAAACGTTCATTCCCCGAATTTGTGAAACAAATTCTAGGGGGAGTCCAGAAAGATAAGGTTCAACACGGAGTAACGGAGTCGCTGAGAAGAATTGAATATGAACTCCGATCCTCCGCTTCTCCGTGTAAAAGACCCCCCGCACAAGGTCAGAATATGATATGTTTAAACCAAGAATGCGGAATGATTGTATCTGGACTATTTCTTAAAAACGACAAACCATTTTTACTCATGACGAAGAAGTTATAAACTATGACATCACAATTATCCGATATTTATAAAATGTTTGTGTTCGGTTGCCTCTTGATGGTGTCGTCATCTGTATGGGCTGCGGATACTTGTCCTAAGGGGGCTGATCTAGTCTATTGCCAGCTTGCTAAAGATACAGGTGGAAAAGTGTTTGATGGCCGTTCAGCTAAAGACTGGGAAGATATCTCAAAAATGATCCCTCGTCCGGTTGAGCCGAGTCCAGTCCATGAATATTCTGCATTTTCAAAAGACATAGGATGCGGAGTGTTTAGAGATAGTCGTAGTCGTGAAATTTGCGATTCAATCTCTGAAAATTTGGAATGGGGATGGACAGGTCACGCTACCATTGCGCCAGGGTGGAAATCAAACTGGAATAGCGTTAAGAATGTTTATTGTGATAAGAAAATTACTAAGTTGGATTTGCCAATCTTGGAAAAGATGTGTGGCCTTAAGATGAAGCCCTATATGTCTTGCGTGATGTCAATGGATGGGCGGCTTGCCATTGGGGTTGAGTACCTTATAAAGATGGTTATTGTGGAGAACACGGCCTCTGAAGAGCTTGATAATGAATTTAAGGGAAGTGTTTATGATCCAAAAAGTAAAAACTATGTTCTTAAAGACGGTTGTCGGAAATAGCAGGAAAAAATGACATCACTGGTTACACAATTATCCGATATTTTGGGACAAGCATTTGCGGCGGAAGGATTGGACACATCCTTTGGGCGGGTCATTTTTTCGGATCGTCCTGATTTGGCGCAGTTCCAATGTAATGGCGCGATGGCTGCGGCCAAGGCGGCGAAGAAAAATCCGCGTGAGGTGGCAACAAAGATTGTCGAGATTTTAAAAGGGAATAATATTTTCTCCAAAATAGACATTGCAGGCCCCGGGTTTATCAATCTTACGCTGACGGATGTGGCTTTGAAAACCTATATTTCCGGACTGGTCGATCATCCACGCTGTGGAGTGGATCCGACAGCGCAGGGCGAGACCATTGTTCTGGATTATGGTGGACCAAATGTGGCCAAACCGATGCATGTCGGGCATTTGCGGTCATCGATTATCGGGGATTCCATTCGCCGGATTTTGAAATTCACCGGATATAACGCGATCGGTGATATTCATATGGGGGATTGGGGAACCCAAATGGGGATGATGATTTCCGAATTGGAAATTCTGCATCCGGAATGGGTGTATTTTGATCCCACTTATACGGGAGATTATCCCGCGGAGTCGCCCGTGACAATGGACGATCTGGAAGAGATTTACCCGCGTGTGTCCGCGCTGTGCAAAACAGACGAAGCGCGGTTGGAACAGTCCCGCAAAGCCACGGTGGATTTGCAAAATAAACGGCGTGGGTATTATGCGTTGTGGAAACATTTTGTCACGATTTCTCTGGCATCGATGAAACGCAATTTCACGGCGTTGAATGTGCATTTTGATCTCTGGAAGGGTGAAACCGATGTTCATGATTTGATTGCGCCGATGGTGGATGATTTAAAATCCAAAGGCTATGCCGTGGAATCCGAAGGCGCGATCGTGGTGCATGTCAAAAAGAATGATGATACCAAAGAGTTTCCACCGCTGATTTTATACAAACGTGATGGCGGGGTGATGTACGGCACCACCGATCTGGCAACGATTCTGGAACGTGTGCGCGATTATGACCCCGTTAAAATTCTCTATATTGTCGATAAACGTCAGGCATTGCATTTCGAACAAGTTTTTCGCGGAGCCAAATTGACCAAGATTGCCCGCGATGATGTCGAATTGACTCATTTGGGATATGGTACAATGAACGGAACGGACGGCAAGCCGTTTAAAACCCGTTCGGGTGGCGTGTTGAAACTCGAAGACTTGATTGCCATGGGCAAAGACAAAGCGATCGAGCGTTTGGACGCCGCCAAGGTCGGGGACACGTTCTCGGAGGATGAAAAAGCTAATATTGCGATGAAGGTCGCGATTGCTGCCATCAAATTTGCCGATTTGCAAAATAATTTTTCGGCCGATTACGTGTTTGATCTGGATCGCATGACCAGTTTCGAAGGAAAAACAGGCCCGTATCTGCTGTATCAAGCAGTCCGTATCAAATCCCTGTTGGAAAAAGCAGGATATAAAGCCGGTGGAGATATTCTGTTATCGGATCAGGATCGGGCCTTGTATTTGATGATTACCGAATTGCCGGAAGTCATCGACACAGCGGTGCGCAATTACACGCCGCATGTGGTGTGTGATCATGCCTATAAACTGGCGCAGGCGTTTAGTTCTTTCTATGGCAACACGCATATTTTATCCGAAGAAAATGCGGCGCAAAAGCAATCATGGCTGACTCTGTCGGCGATGGTTCTGGCGCAGTTGGAATTGTCGCTGGATCTGGTCGGGATTGAAATTCCTGCGCGGATGTAATCGTCTTAAATCATGAGATGATTTTATCTTGCGAAGGCAACCTTCTGGTAAACATACATATTCGGGGTTATTCCTGTGAATTGATAACAGTAAGATGTTTTACCGCTTGCCCATGCGTCATTTCCATCCCCCAAAGTGATGGCACCGATTGGGAAAGCCCCTGTATACTGGTCTGAAACTGTAGCAGCATCACCTGTTGGCGGGTTGGTTGTAAATTGATGATCTAACAATTCATTGATCTGAATACAGACATCTTTAGGAATTGTTTGAAAACTTAGTACAAGTTCCGGAAGAGAGGTTCCAACATCTACAATATTGACAGTATGAGCGATCATTCCACCTCTCAGCGGGAAAGAGGAAGGGCTTGCTGGATCAAGGGGCCCTAGATCTGTTGGGAATTGGGCTGCTATTGCCCCCCCAGATCTAGAAAAGATCTTACATTTTTCATTTGTACAATTTGGAAATTGCGATGATGGATTCATGACTGTTCCATCTGCTGTTTTAAATAAGTCTGTTTCAAAGCTGATATCGTTTTCGGATATACCATTTGTAATCAATTTATTTGCAGCTTGGGCAACAACATCGGCATATGCGATGATTGCTTGCGCCTTGATTGTGCTTTGTTGTTTTGTAAAACTTGTAGAATTCTGGCTTGCCCCGCGGGAAAAAAGAAACATCAGCGCGCCAAAAAGCGCAATGCCAATAAACACATAAACAATCACGCCGCCTCTTTGTGATTTTTCGTTTGGCATTGATTATTCTTCTTCTTTCTTGTCATCCGAACGGAAAATAGATTCGCGTGCTTTGCGGGCAGCTTCTTCCAGAACATTTTTAGATTCCTCGTCCAGATTGACTTCTGGTTCCGGGCGTTTCAAAAGATCATGGTATGAAATAGGCCCATTGGATATATCTGCGACATCGTCGGAATCTGCAATATCACCACCTGAGAATCCTGTTGGTTTGCTAAAGAATCCCATTGGGTTTGCCGCTGTAGATGTTGATTGATCATTTTGTTTGGCTGATACGCTTAGGGCCGCAGGCTCTGGTGTATCTGGTGCATTTAAATCGATCGGGTGGGATAATCCATAGATGTTCGCCAATGCAAAAATCCCTCTGTCAATTGGATTGGATTCTGTATCGGTTGCAATCTGAAGAGCTTCTGCCATGGCCTGAATTTCAGCGGATGGTTGAAGGGCGACATCTGCTTTCGGTGCCGTCCAGCCTTTTTTGACCATCAAATCGCGTAAAGCTGTGATATTTTTTGTATGTTTATGGAGGGTTTCATCTGGTGGTGGAAGGCTGATATAACGGGTGACGCGCATTGCTTTGGCGTGCGATGCGTTTGTGTAGAAAAACCTCACATCGACAACGCTTTCACCAAAAGCGATGACACATTGCCCGGGGCCAAAGGAACGTACACCATCATAACTGGCGCGTCCACGGTCCTGGATACTTGCTTGAAAGTTATCCGAGTAGGACTTGGTCATGCTTCCGCCTTCGGTTGCAAATCCAGATACCTCGGTCACAAACGACGATCCAACCGTTTTTTCGAAGAATTCTTTGGTTTGGGTCGGGTCTTCCAGCTTCCCGAAAATTTTGATGTTACAGTTTGCGGCGATCGAGCGGGCTTCTTCTTTCACGCGTTTTTCCAGAGCCGGCAAATCCTGTGCCGAGAAGATCATCGAGAAACCGAGCGAACGGGCCTGTGCGGCCATAACCGCCATCCCTTGCGCGGCATAGTAACCCACTTCGTCAAAGATAGTCATGAAAGGGGTAATCGAATTGGTTGGTTTGTTTTCAATGACGCTCGCGGTATCTCCCTCGACCGTTGCCCCCAGAGCCGACCCCATCATCCCTTTCAGGTTGGCGGCCACAATTTTCCCGAGGTTGGCGGCTTCATCCGCAGATTTTTCCAGAGCCGGAATCAGAACAACCAGAATGCGGCGGTTCAGAACAACGTCCACCATGTCCACGTCGGCGGCTTGGCTGTCGAAAATATAGCCATAGTCATCGGCCAAAGATTGCAGTGAACGGGTAAACTGCATCGACAGGTATCCGTGCTGGGTCTTGGCCGTTGTGGTATCCATCATCGGTTGATCAGGGCTGGCTGGTTTGTCGCGCCCTTCATCGTCAAAGGCGGCATCGTTATAGCCTGGTAGTGTGTCCAGATATCCTTTTAATCCTTCGCGCAAATGGGATGGCAAATTTTCATCGCGCGAGAGTTTAATAATACTGCTGAGGTTCAGATTATGACGGATGGTGCCGACACTCATCGGAATATCCAGGGTATCACGACGATAGGTCAGAATTGGCATCAGGGACGAAATCAACGACACCGCACGTTCTTTCCACATCGCGTTATCGCCTTCGGCATCCGGCATCAGAGAGACCAGCATGTTGGTTAGATAAGAGGCCGACCCGCTGGAGAAGGGGTTCATCGTGTTGGATGGAGCTTTTTTGTCGGAGTTTCCGGTCATATAGTTCAGAACCAGAAGATCATCATCCCGCCCGAAACGCCGCACCAAAGACGACAAAGACGACCACAAATCTGTATCGGCTTTCCCGTCGACATAAACAAAACCGGACCCCCAGGCAAGAGCATTACTCGCCATCGCTTTTAGACCTTCCGTTTTACCCGAACCGGTTGTCCCAAGGTACAGAATGTGGGTCCGTGCATCCGAATTGGTAAACCAAACTTCGTCTTTGTAAACATCCTGATTCCCAAGGTACAGGATACCCTCTGGCTTAGCCCCTTTTTTTTCTTTAAATTTAGACCCTAAGGGGAGCCTGAAAATCAATGATCGGTCTCTGGTGTTTAACCAGAAGGTATATAGAATTGCAAACAGAAGGAATAAATCTGCCCATTCCATTAAGGCTGCGCTAAAATGAAACGAGATACCAGTCATCAAAAGAACGGCAAAAGCATTATTTGACTCGGTCGCCCAGTCAGCAATCCTGACCATAACAGGGCGTGAGTCACGAAGGAGCGATGCGTGCGATACTTCATACTTTTTATCTAATGCCATGGTTTAAACAGTCCATCTTTCAGAGTCATTCATAATAATATTTAACGATTTTCTAAAAATTCATCTGCCGAAATAGGGGCAGCGTCCGACACCGTACTTGCTGATGGAGGAGATAAAAATAGTTTTGCAACAACAAATAAAATCAGAAGAATAAAGAGCACTGCGCCCGCGATAACAGCAGAGAGCGTCAGTATCTTTTTGATGAGTGCCCCCAAACTGGATCCTGCTTTGGGCGATAGAGAAAGTGCCGGAACCGGATATCCATTTGGAGGGGGAGTCAGAGATGATTTTAAATGGCCTTGGGCCTTTTCAAGTGCAGCAGATGTAACAAGCAAGGCCTTGATTGCCAGATCACGATTCGTATAAACGGCAATGTCCAGAACATCTTGCCGGGGTGTCTTTAAAGTCAAAACAAATTGATTCTGACCATTGTCACGAATTTCAAGTGCGGATGATTTACTTTGTCCCAGTTCCATTTGCCAGACAACAGGTGATATCGCATCAGGAAGAGAAAGAATAAGAACTCCGTCAATTACTTTTGCTGTAGAGAGGTATTTTTCAGCCATGATATATTCTTTCATCTTTAAGTTTTGACTTTTTTGATGCCACGTTTTTTGGATTTGGAATAATCGAGTGCAGGAATTGGTCGTGCATTCGGGGATGCGATATATTCAGAAATTGATTTGACAGCATCTTCCATTTTGGGCCGTGGGATTGGTCGTTGTGCAGTTTTTTCTGCTTTATAATGGCAGATGGCTCCTAATGCTTCCATATGGTGGGATTGTCGACCAAGGTTATTCAGTGGATACCACAACAAACGGTCAAAAGCACGAAGCCATAGGAATTGCGCAGGGGCTAGAACACCTCCTTCTTCACGTGCGGTTGCAAGGGCGCGTAACATAACCGTGTTTTCGTATGCATGCTGGTTACATTTTGCAAGGGTTTTTCCAGAGATATCGCGATCGCGTAAGATTTTTCTGGCCTTGCTGATTAAAGAACTATCGATTTTCAATCCACCTTCGAATGTCCAGCTACGCGAGAGTTTTCCAAGCATTTCATCCGCATCCGCTCGTTTGCGAACAGATTTCAAACAAAATGCAGCAAGAAGAATTTGTTTATAAGGCGCCATATGCATGGTCCCCCGCCATGGCGGGCCTAATTGTCTTGTAAAGGCTCTTGCGGCCGCATCAGCATCAACTTTCCCGTTGGGGACAGGAATATCATAATAGGCAATCCACTCTTCAGGGCTTAATGCCTCTGCAAAAGCGGGGAGCTCAGCAGGAACCGGTGCTCCCGGTGGACGCGGTGGTTGGTTGGTCGGGTTAAATTTTACAAAGGGAGCGATAGCCGGAAAATTCCCAGATTGTCGATTGATTAGATGATTGAGATCAAGCTTTTGTCGGAACAAAGCGCGAGGGCCGCGGAACAAAGCCCAGAAAGACATCAGGATAATGATAAATGTAAAGAAATATCTCAATGGATAGAGTGCCCCTAGGCTGATCAAGTCCATATTTTGTGAATTGAGCTGGCGTTTGTCGAGTTTTCCTGTGAAGTCCTGGATTTGACCAATTGTGGCCACAAGCTGACCATTCTGAAGAATCTCGAAGTCATCGCCTAAAACAAGTTTGGACGCTGTCATTTCTGCATAACGCATCCAACGAACGGCATTTCTTATATTTTGTGATTGGAAGTACCACAATAAGTAGAGGAGGGCACCAAAAACAACAATAAGGATAGACCACCCGATTACATTCTCATACCCACTATTTTTATCATCTGCCACAGAAACTACCTATTTATTATACCATTCTTATGAAAACATTAAGTTATTTGATTGTAAAACATACTGTTTATGATTATTAGCATAAAAAATCTAACAAATTTTAAAAGAGAATACTAGACAGACAAAGCAAAATGAGTATTATGCCTGAAATTATTTCTAAACTTTTAAAAAGTTAAGATTTTTTTGTGTCGCCGGCTTAGCACAGTGGTAGTGCAGCGGTTTTGTAAACCGAAGGTCGCGGGTTCAAATCCTGCAGCCGGCACCATCTTTTCTAGATCTTCTCCCTCCGATTCTAGAAAAATGTCAAAAATTGATATTTAGTAATTTAAAATACGAATTTGTCATTCTGGCGAAAGCCAGAATCTGATCTTGATACAAGCGAGATTGCGGCTTTTATCCCTTGGCGCCGCAATGACGGAAAACTGGAAACGTCTAATTATTATTTTAAGTTACAGTAAAGCTCCGCCACATAAGAATGACTCAGGAAATAGATCATTTTTATGTGGTTGAGCTGTATCTACGAGTTTCTTAGGCTATTTTTAATAATAAAATGCTATTGTTTGTACTTAATGTAGTTATAAGAAGATAAAATAGGTAGTAAGACGGGGTTAGAGTATGCCGAATGCAGTAGAGTATGAGGGTACGGTTTATATTCTTAATCCAGAGCCTAGAGGGGATTACGCTGAAAAGATTGGCGCACCATATCTGATAAAAGCCCTAAGCGATTTTGGAATAGAGACAGTTCCCCCTCAATCCCCCAATCGTCCTGTGACCAATGGGGCAGCTGCCAAAGCGCTAGCACAAAAAAACCCAAATGTAACGCGTGTTGATTATGCAACAGATTTCGATAGGATTGAATTACTTGAGATAAAGCTCCCTCAAGGAATGTCAGCTGCAGAGGCTGTAAAAGCACTCAATAACTATGACCCAAAAACGCAAACCTATGTTGACAAAAATATCGCAGAAGAATTTGCTCAAAAAAAGGCAGAGGCTCTTGCTGCCAAGTCAGCAAAGAATGCAAGTGATATCACTGCTGCGTCAGGTGTGTCTCCTTACGCAACAGTGACCGAACAATTAATGGTCAATGCAGGGAAGCTTGATACAAGCCAATATATCGTAACCCAGCAAGGAACGTCATTTACTGTTAGAAGTCGTTCAAATGAAACTCAGCTCACCGTCTCCGTATCAGTAGATCCCCAATTTCCTGATCGTGTACAATTAGAATTCTTGGGAAATGACCACGAGGGAGACTCCCAAAAATTTAGGCAAGCTGTTGGTTCAAAACTTCTGGATGGCGTTCTAAAGGATACAAGACAATCCACGATACAAAATGCAATGAATTTCGTTGGCAATCAGAGAATACTTGCTGATATCACTCCTGAAAAAGCAAGAAAAATTGGTCAAGCCCGTCAAGACTCTGCAAAGAGTGCTTTGCTTGGTCAAGTCACTATTGATAACATCGGCATTGGGGGAATCTCTGATCAAGTGGAGACGATTCCGGGGGGTGTCCCAAAGAATTCATCTGGCTTCGAAACGCTCAAAGAATTATTGCAGAGCGGCCACAGGGATCGGTTACATCATGCAGAACAATTAGTGGCAGATGAAATCCTTCGTGCCAGAACACTTGCCAGAATTGAGGCTTTGCGTGAAGCGGGCCATATCGATACAAATTTAAGGGCAGAAGATGTCTTAAAAAGAGCTGGCCAAGGTGCAACTTTTGCAACGCTGAGAAAGGCAGGTGCTGAGGCTGCTGAATTCAAAATGGAAGTGGAAAAAGCTTTGGGTCCAGTTTCTGAATCAAGGGGGTCATTCATTGATAGAATCACTAAGGCCGAAACAATCGCAAGAAGAGTCATTTCTGACCGCAATTTTCGAAATGGTATTGACATCCTTCGGGGATCGAATCCTGATTTGCAGGCAATGTCAGATTCAGAGATAGAATCACTTGTAAAAGGCCTCCAAGAAAAAGGGGGGCCTGTAAATTTAGATGATCTTAAAGATGCGGCCAGACAGTATCATGCATATATTGATAATCATCAGCCTGTACCTGACAAGCCCATCACCTTACAGGATATATTAGATGGCAAGCATCTCGGCATTAAAAAATCTGCCCTTGAACATGCCGTGAACCCCCCAAGTCTACTCGATGAACTTATTAGGAAACCCTTCAAACCAAACGAGCCTAAATCGTTGCAAGGACCTGATAAAGTTTCTCCTGTGGGGACACCTAATCCGGCACGATCGACCAAACCTCAATTAGAGCAGGGTGGAAGTGGGGATCATTCTCAAAGTGGCCCCTCGGTCTCTCAACCAGGCAATTTATCAGACACTGGTGCAACACGGCCGTCACAAGTACCGGGTCATCCAACGTCACCTTCTGGCCCTGTGATGAATGGTGTAGGATCTATCAATGCAGGAGGAGCCAATCTTGTTGACCAGACAGCACCCACTATGGGTCATGCCGAAGTCCTTGGGGCGACAGCCCTCAAACCGAAATTACAGGAAGATTTAAGGCCTGATATTAAAGAGACACCATCTGTAGGTCAGGTCGCTCCTGCACATTCAGTCTCATCAAACGACCCTGTTTATACACCATCAAAAGTAAAACAGCCATCTGTCCAGGCGCCTGTAACTGGAATCAATACGTCTATCCCTGCGGCGAATGCAGATTCGGTTGCCCCGCCAAAATCGTTAGCACAACCTGCACCACCTCCTGCTATGGTCGCGCCGCCGCCGACAGAAACTCCGCAGACAGGGAGTAATCCCTCCACACTTGGAAAGCTTGGAGCCGTGGCTGGAAAAGCAGAGGTTGGGTTAACTGCAGCCGCACAAGTTGCTCAAGGAAATATTGCTGGTGCGGCAACGACTGTTGCAGAAACGGTTGCGACGAACGCTGCGGTTGGAAGGGCCTCCGAAACTGCAACTAAGCTATTGGCAAAGCAAGGGCTAAAAAGTGCTGGGGTTGTTGTTGGTGCGGCCGCAACTATTGGCTTTGGGTCAGCGACAGTTATTGATAAAGCAAAGCAAGGGCGTCATGCTGCTGCTGCAATTGAAGGGACCGCTGTATTATTGGAAGCGGCCGGAAACTTATTACCTGGCGGCGTTGTCGGGGCTGGATTGCGTGAAACATTTCGGGCCGCCGTCAAAAATACGATTGGCGAGAAATATGCTCCTGAGAAATCCGGATTACGCCAAGCCGCAGAATTTGCCACAGATGTTGGAAATAAAATTGTAGTCCAAAGTCAATTTAAATCAATGTCTATGGCCAAGCTTCGCGATGTTATATCTCATGATGAAACGCTCCCGAAGACAGTCTCCATTAATGGCAAGAATGTAACTTTGACGGAAGCTCTTCAAGACAAATCTTTTCGTACAAAATTTATCGAAAATTTGGAAAAGGCTGAAACAAAAGGACATGACCTGAGTGCCCAGATTGCAATGATAAAAGCCTATGATACGAAGCTTTCTGTGCCTCCCCAAACACAGTTTGCAGCTCTTCAAAAACCAGCGCCGCAGGTTGAGATGTATGGTATATAATAAGTTGACAAGGGCTTGAGACCCTAGCTTCCTGAAGGTCTACAATTATCAACGCAAACTTAAAGCCTTGAAATTTTTATCTCCCTATGACAAAACCATCCCGATTTACATAGAAAATCCACTCTTGCTCTACACCGGCCCTATCCACTTCCCGTCGGCACTAAGCACTTATTTATCTGGGGTATAAGGTCGATCAAATGCAGCAATATTAGACGGACGTGCATCATTTTCTATAGAAGGAAGGTCTGGGAACAGATGAAGAGCGTCTTTTCTTGCAACGGGAATGATAAAATCGTCCCAAGGTTTGTGAATACAGAGAATCACATCGCCCGCAGAAAACTCACGCCCTGCGTGATTGTATCCTGAGCATTTAGCGAAATATACAGAAAATCTATCGTTATGGGCATACTTGCACGTCAGAGTATTGATTGTCAGAGAATCCCTGTCAATTTGGCTTGCTTCCCAGATATTTCCAACTGTATCGGCCATCCCCCAAGGCATTTCAAAGGGTTGAGGTTCTTTTGTAATCAACCTGCCGCTCTGTGAGTGAGAAAAATCAGTGAACTGCGTCTCCAAAATCCCTGTTTTACCTGCTAAAAACGCCTCTTTTTCCTCTGGGGACTGCAGGATAAGGCTGCTTTTCGCACACTCTTCCGCCGATAACTGGCTGACAGGAACAAGAAGAATATTGTTCATGATCTGATCTAACCCAAAACCAAGGGCTTTTATGCGTTCCGAGAGAGCCTTCTCCATTTCATTTATTTGGTCAAGCTCAGCTTCTATATTCGCGTAATAGTCTCTGTCAATATCTTTTAGAACTTCCAGATCGGGATCTTCTGGATCTCTTAGGGCTAATGTCTCAGTATAGTTATTTTTCATTGATATAATAGTATCGCTGATTGTTCCGGAGAGTGTCCCTAACTGAAACACGATTTTATAAGGACCTGTCAAGGTTGGGGCAGCATCTACTTTGACAAAATTATCAGGATTATTCTTCACATCCATGGGGGAAATATAAGGAATTGTTTTTTCTCTATCTGTCACTCCGCCCAAATTGACGTCTATCTTGTTTTGAACACTCTTCAGAGAAGTAAAAAGAGAAACTCTTCCATAATTCATAAATCGAAACATAAATGACTTGAGAACAGGACTAAGATTGCCGCGCGTTAAGCCGGCAGACTCTAGAAAGTTTTCAAGACAAGCGGAGATGGAATGGTTAAGAGAGGCATCTCCTGATTTTTTTAACGCTGAATCCGCCGAAAAAATCCAGAGCTTAAGAGGATTATCTGTGCGCTGATTATCAGCGGGAACGATCATCCCTTCACTATTAATATGTGGCATAAAAGCATTCGAGATTCCCTGACGGAAGTCATTAACCATCTCCTCGGATGCTTTGGCAAATATATCATCGCTTGCATCAAGAGGTGTTTTGGGGGAGGCAAGGTTGCCCCCAACAAACTCCCGGAAGGTTTCGCTTGTGCAAAATGGAGGAACATATGAGGCTAAGGCCTCCAGCACTCTTTGAGCCAATTTTTGTCGCACATCATCGCCTGCAGTCTTGTATGCGTTTGTGATAGTTTTTAGCACTTTTCACCCCTATTTTAAAAATATTATGGAATTTAATCAAAGAGACTATTCCATAAAAATTAATATGTCAACTAATTTTATCATTATGCGCTGTTCATGAAATCCCCGAAAAAACACGCTTTGCTACCGCTTCAATACAATAGGCTTCAGTACGCTTAATGACTTCTAAAGCTCGCATTATAATGGTTATTGGCTTATCTCTCCAGAAAGTTCGGCTGCCGTCAAATTATTCGTCACGAACATCTGAGCAATCTGCCCCTGTCGCATGAGCAGAATGCGGGAGGTGGTATCAATCACATCCTGCAAGCGATGGCTAACGACGATAACAGCCACATGTTGGGCGGTCAGGCTTTGAATAAAGCGAATAGCTTTGGCGCTTTCCTTAACGCCCAACGCGGCGGTCGGTTCGTCCAGAATAACCAATCTGGGGTTACCTAACATTGCACGAGCAATGGCTACGGCTTGCTGTTGTCCACCCGACAGATCGCCTACAACGGCATTCAGGGGGATGTCGGTATTGAGCTTGGCAAGAGCTTGAGACCCTAGCTTCCTCATGGCTGCATGATTAAGAGTTCCCCATGGTGTGTTTATTTCCCGCCCAAGCAGTAAGTTGGTTAATACCGTTTGCTGGCGACACAAGGCAAGGTCTTGGTAGACCATCTCAATCCCTGCTTCACGGATAGCCTGCGGGTTTCCGAGTTCCAGGGGTTGGCCGTTGAACGTGATATTGCCGGTATCAGGCTTAATGGCCCCTGATAAACATTTGAGTAGCGTGGATTTTCCGGCCCCATTATCGCCGATAATCCCCACCGACTCACTCGCTTGGAGAGTGAAGCTCACATCGTTGAGGACATTGGCCCCACCATAGGACTTAGAAAGATGTTGAATATCCAGGATGCTCATGCGTGGCTCCTGCGAGGCTGCAGGGAAACTGCCACCAGCAGAGCGATTCCCGTAACCACGTATTGGTAAAAGCTAGGAATGGCCAAGAGGTTTAGGCCGTTTTGCAATACGCCCATAATCAACGCGCCGATGACAGCGCCTACGACCGAAGTGCGCCCCCCACTAAGACTGGCCCCACCCATGATTGCAGCGGTGATGGCGGTGAGTTCATAGCCCATGCCTGCGCTGGGGTCTGCGTTGTTTAAGCGACCCATGAACACCAAACTGGCCAGCACAGCGGTCAACGCGGAAAAACTGTAAAGCATAATTTTGAAGCGCGTGATATTGATGCCGCTTACGGTGAGGGCGATGGGGTTATCGCCATAGGCGGTAACGTAGCGGCCAAAGGCAGTTTGGGTCAGCAATACGTGGCCGATCACTCCGACAAAGGCAAATATCAGGATTGGCATCGGGATGCCCACGATATTACCTTGACCGAAGAAAATAATCCCCTCGGGCAATCCGTAAACGGGTTTGCCGTCCATCAGTATAAACGCCAGCCCTCTTGCTATACTCATGGTCGCTAAGGTGATAATGAACGGTGGTAATGTTGTCTTAGCTGCCAAGCTGCCATTGGCTATTCCTGCGGCCAACCCTGTGGCAAGACAAAGAGCCATCATCCAAATTCCTGATGCACCCGGAATCAAACCAAACACAGCTGCTACACTGGCCGCTAAGGCCATAATAGCACCCACAGACAAATCAATACCACCCGCACCAATCACCAAAGCCGCACCCACAGCCAGAATACCTAACGTGGCGCTGGCCACTAAAACATTAAGGATGTTCTGCGGAGTCAAAAAATATGGTGTAGCAAAGCTCAGCCCCACTACAAGCAAACCTAATATCAGGGGTAGAGCGATTTGATGAAGGCTGAATTTAACGAACATACTGGAGTAGGTCATTTTTGCTTTCCAAGGCAGCCTTATCCAGCGCCAATATTGGTACATACTGGTTATAGTTGACAGGAACAGGATTATCTAAATAAGCTGCTGTTTTCTCCAATGCTTGTTTAGCCATGAGATACGGAAGTTGAGCCATACTGGCAGTTAGCTTATCTTCTTTGATAGCTTTCACAGCATCGATATTTCCGTCCACGCCCAGCACTGTTACATTGGTATGACCCTTAGTGGCCAGAGCCTCTACCGCACCCAACGCCATTTGGTCATTGGCTGCAAAGACAACGGTAAGGTCGGGGTGAGTGGTCAGTGTATCATTAGTAATGTTGGCAGCTTTAAGCATATCCCAATCACCCCCGAGCGTTGCAACGACGGTGAGAGTAGATGGGATGTTATCTCTAAAACCTGCTACACGCTGGATGCTGGGGTAACTACCTACCGCACCCTCTATCACTAATACTTTCCCAGTTATCTCTTTCACGTACTCTGCCGCCAACTTTCCCAAATCATAATTATTCGATGCCACCGAGAATGCTACATTTAAACCGTTCTTCTCTGCATCAGCTTTGGAGAAATTACCGTCCATATCCACTAATACAACACCTGCATGGGTAGCCTTTTGCAGGCACGGTATGAGGTTCACTTGATTGACAGCAGCAAACACGATGGCCTTAGGCTGGCGCAGGAGCGCGTTTTCGCATTGGTTGGCCTGTTCCTCTGCATCTCCCACCTTGGCCAAAGTCTGAATATAAACCGACTTGCCTAGCGTCTTGGCAGTATCACTGGCACCATCATAAATGGTTTTCCAGTATGGATTGCTCATACTATTACTTAGTACGGCGATGTCTACTTTGTCCTTTTGTCCACAAGCAGTAAGAAAAATAGCCAGAAAACAGGTAAAGATTATGTTTTTCATTTTAGATTATCCCTTCAACCTATCTTCTAATAACTTCCCACCTTTAGAGAAGGTATGGTCTTCAATATCATGCCAGAAAATTTCTACGAGATCTGGGTCCTTTTGAAGAACATTAACGAAAACGTTCGTAATTTTCGTAGAAAGCTCACGTTCCTGATCTTTACTAAGCTACTAAGCTCTGGGCGATGATTGATATGAATAACAGGCAGTCTTCTCCTCCTCATTAGAATCAGATTGTTTGATTTATTTATACAAAAATTACAAAAAATATGATAGTCCCCTCAAATCTCGACTACTTTGGTTTCAATTCGTGGCGATAGTCTCCGCTGTCCTGACTCGTCCCGCAAAAGCCTCATTCGGCCTTCCCCGTGGGGGAGGGGGGGCTTTCGGGTCGTTTCATGAACAGCGTATAATTTCTTATAATTTTTCTTTACATCCTCTGACAAAGCCTGCTATCAACCCATTACAATTATATGAAAAAGGGATAAAGCCATGTCGATCCACGATCTAGAAAAAGCTGTTTTTATATCAGGTTATGATGGAGAAACTTTAACCCCAGGAAATGTTAAAGATGCATGGATCAGATCTTGCCGCAACAGAATCTCATACCCCCCCGAAGACATTCTTGCAAACACATTGCCAGGGTCACGTGAACACCCTCTTCGCAGTCTAATTACATACGAAGATGTGCTTTATCGGTATGGATTACTGATTGACTCCATTGTTCTGCACGATTCTTTCGAGCGCCCTTTTTCTCCAAAAGCCCATCTGCTCGTGTCCTACGTCAAGGATGACCCGCGTCTGAATATTAACCCAAAATATATCCACGATCGTTTTAAAGCTGCACTACGTGATGGAATGTCTGCGTCGGGGTCTGAAGGGGCCCTTCGGGAAGCTGTTTATCTGTTTCAATCAACGGAACTCAGCCCATCTCATCGTGCCGCATTCACGCCAGACGACATTGGTAACCTTTTTCAACTCTGCTTAGACAATCTCAACGAAGAGACAATACAATCCCTTGTTGAAATTTACAACACAACACAGGATACTCCTGCCTACCGCAACGCCATTACACCAGACATGGCAAAGGACGCGTTCCAGTTTTGTCTCGACTGCGCGACAGAACCAGGCAAAAGAAGCAACCCTAATTTCTACGCCGGGCAAGCCATCCTCATGCTGGGCTACACAATCGCCGATAACAAGCTTCGTTCACCGCAGGGTATTTCCTATAGGCAAATTGAAGCTCTTACCCGGTACTACAAGTCTGTTATTTCCAAGGAACAGAAAAATCCAGAAGAATCTCTTTTTCGTTCCCCCGAAAGGATTATTGCATCTGCTCAAGAGTCTTTGGAATATATTTGCATTTGCACGCTCCCTTCCTCTGATCGTGATCAGGTGGCAAGCTTGACATCCCATTTTAATGGGCGAACTCAGAATCCTCAGTTATTCGGCCCTGAATTATTTCATGAATCTAGATGTCTTGAGGCTCTGGCACGGTATCCAAGCGCAGAGCCGACCTAATCCTCATCAGGGCAGGCACAAACCCAGACGCAGAGAGGATCAATAATCACTCCACCTGTGCGGATAACCAGATCTCTTCCTGTTCGGATAGGGCGGCGGCGACGCGTTCATATTCTTTCTGGACGGTCATCGCTTTGTGATTATCCAGATAAAAATCCGGCGTTGCCATCGCGGCTTCCAATGTGTCTTTTTCGGCACTTAAACGGGCGATTTCTTTTTCGGCTTTTTCGGCCTTCTTTTTCAATTCCGACAGATTTTTGGGCGAAACATCTTTGACAGGCTCGGCCTTTTCTTTGGCTTTGGCGGCGGCTTTTTTCTCGGCCGAGCGTTCTTCGCGGCGAGATTGAATGGTAAAATTCCGGTAATCTTCCAGATCGCCATCAAAGTTGCTGCATTTTCCGTCTTTGATCAACCAGAGACGATCCGCCACGCGTTCCACCATCGTGGGATCGTGGCTGACAATCACCACCGCACCTTCATAGGCATTCAGGGCCTGCACCAACGCTTCCCGTGCATCAATGTCCAAGTGGTTGGTCGGTTCATCCAACAAGAGCATATGTGGCGCGTCAAAACTCATAAAGGCGAATAACAATCGCGCTTTTTCGCCTCCGCTCAGGGCGGAAATCTTGTTATCGGCCAAATCCCGCGAGAACCCGAATGCCCCCAGCTTTGCGCGCACTTTTGGCTCGGCAATATCGGGAATTGTTTTTTGCATCAACCGCATCATTTCCAGATACGGCGTACTGTCTACGTCCAGTTCATCCGTCTGGTGTTGCGAGAAATACCCGATCCGCAATTTTCCCGACCGGAAAATCTCTCCCCCCATAATGCCCAGTTTTCCGGCAATCAATTTCATCAGGGTCGATTTTCCGTTCCCGTTTGCCCCCAGCAAGGCAATGCGGTCATCCCGATCAATATTTTCATGAACACCGCGCAGAATGGGTTTCCCCTCGACATAGCCAATATCGGCCTTTTGAATGGACAGCATCGGAGACGGGATTTTTTCCGGATTCGGAAAGTTGAATTTAATCGCCCGATCCGCAATCACCGCATCCACCAGATCCATGCGTTCCATGGCTTTTACACGGCTTTGCGCCTGCGTTGCCTTGCTGGCTTTGGCTTTAAAGCGATCAATAAAGGCCTGCATATGGGCGCGTTCGGCCTGTTGCTTTTCAAACATTTTTTGTTGCAACCCCATGCGCAATGCGCGTTCTTTTTCGAACGCGTCATAGTTCCCGCCATAGAGAGTCAGGGATTTTTTATCTACATGAATAATATGATCGGTACATTTATTTAACAACTCACGATCATGCGAGATAATCATCATGGTATGTGGATACGACACCAGATAATTTTCCAACCACATAATGGCCTCGAGATCCAAGTGGTTGGTTGGTTCATCCAACAACAGAAAATCGGGTTCCACAAACAAAACCGCAGCCAACATCACGCGCATTTGCCACCCTCCGGAGAAAGAGGAAAACGGCTCGTTCAATTGGGATTCTTTAAACCCCAACCCCGTCAGCAATGTCGCGGCCTTGGACGGCGCGGAATACGCATCCATATCTGCCAACGCCTGATAAATATCGGCAATTTTATTCGGGTCTTCTTCGGTCTCTGCCGCCTTCCACAAAGCGGCCATTTCGGTATGAGCTGCAAGAACCACATCGATTAATGGCTCGTCGGTGTCGGGGATGTCCTGCCGGACTTGCCCCAATTTTTGTTTGGCCGATAGACTGATAGTGCCGCCATCATTGTGCAATTCGCCGGTAATGAGTTTGAACAAGGTCGATTTTCCGGCCCCGTTCAGTCCCACGACACCCACGCGCCACCCATCCATCACATTCATGGAACAGTCTTCTAAAATCGTACGTCCACCAATGCGATACGTCAGGTTGGATATGCTGAGCATTCTAGGCCAAAACTTTCTTTAAAAATGCGCCACCTTCGTGGATTCCTTGTTCGTCAATCGTGTGCGGCATGCCGGGCGTGGTATGCCCTGTCACATCAAACCCCGCTTGGCGCAAGGTTTCCTTGGCATGAAAAAACGCCCCGACCGGTACAACCGTATCCATTTCCCCATGCACCAGATAGATCGGCGGGCGCGAAATACTGCTCTGCCCGATCAAGCCTTCGCCCCCCAACAATCCACCGGAATATCCGACAATACCAGCCAGTTTCTCACGGCGACGCGGCCCGACATACAGGCTCATCATCGTACCTTGGGAAAACCCGACCAAGGCCACTTTGGCGGCCGGCAATTTATATTTTTCCATCAATTCATCGATAAAGCCGTTCAAATAGGCACTGGCTTTTTCTGCTCCAGCCAGCAACGACAACGGCGCCCAGCTCTGCAACGAGAACCATTGATATCCAAATCCCATGTCACACGACGTCGGCGCGTCCGGAGCCACAAAAACAGTCTGTGGCAAATCTTGCGTCCAATACGGGGCCAAACCGATCAAGTCCTGACCATTCGATCCATATCCATGCAACAGGATGACCAAAGATGTTGGATCGCCGCCGGATGCGGGAGCCTGAGTATATATAGTCATATAAGCCTTATCCTTCGTAAAAAAGGTTAAGCTACACAGTAAATCCAATAGGTCAAGGGAAAGTCAGTCCAATATTTTATTTTTCTTTGTTTTCAATCGGAAAACCGTGAATATCCAAAGGAACTTCACCAGATACTTCTCGGCCCCATCGTTCTATCAGATCATCTTGCATCTTTCTGATATTTTCGAGTCGTTTCCGGCCTTTTTGAATCATCATTCCTGCAACGAATCCAGAAAGACTCCATTCAATTAAATACCCAACAACAGCACCACCGTACATAATACTAATATTTAATGGATCAAGAATAATCGAAACAGCGTTTTCAAAGCTATGGCCTTGTTGCATTAATTTGAACCAGAAGGGAAAACAACTTGCAAAATTCATGAATCCGATTGTCAAGACTCGCGCTTTTTGTTTCGTCCGATCAGATAAGCGAACAGCAATTGTTGGCATCATACCGATAAAGAAAATCACTGTTGTGGGTAATAAGGCAACAGACGTCAGAATCATAAAGGTCAGCATTAACCTTTTTTTCCCGGTATTATTTGACGAGGATGCTTTTTTCTTGACCATTAAAATATACTTCCTGTCCCACCGCGGGTGAGAGTAAATAAAAGATAAATGACAACAACAATGGCAGAGATAATACCAGACACAAGAGCGGCTGTATTTTTCCCCGTCTCAATTCCAAAGTTTTTATTGGTATTGATGTCCTGTTCTAACATAAAATATTCTTTTTTTAATGCTTGATATTGTTGCATTGCTTCTGTGTATCCACGTAGGTCAAGCTGTATCTCATCAAAATTGTTAAAAAGAGATCCCAGTCTTTCAAGATTTCCCTGGTTTTTGATTTTGTCCAATTGTTCACGAACAGATTTACGTTTTTGGCGATCATGATACCGATCAACCAATTGATCAAGGACACCTGCAACCCACAGGGAAAGTCCCGGCAACGCCCCCATTTTGTCCCTTAATTGGATCGAGGCAAGCATTTTAATAAGCCCTTGACGCTGGCGATGTTTTTCCGTTGAGGCCAAGTCAGGTAAATAAGGCTCGATAATTGATTTGTCTCTGACGGATAGGAAGGCAATAATATGGCGGTCCACAAACCATTCAGGTCTGTTTTTTTGACCGGATAATCTTTCCAGGGCATTTAAGTAATCCTCTGCGCTGCGGACATAAAACTGATCCAATTTTTCACTAAAACACGGGGCGTTTGGTGATAAATAATAGATACAACGTTCTAATCCTGATCCAATCATCGTTTGGGTTAAGAATCGTTGGCAATTTCCCATGCGGTTGACAGCGTCGCTCGTACCTGAATTTTGTAAAGAGCTTGATTTATTCCAGAATGAAATAACCCCGGTCTTGATAACATCGACAAAGGGCGAAATATCTTTTTTGGTTTGTGCTGCATCCGCGAGGAGGGCACCAAACCCCGTCGGCGAGAATTTTAAATCTTTATAAAAGATTGGGTTTTCTGGAGCCAGTGCAACAGCCATAACAGAAGATAATCGGTCTGCGTAGTTTGTATTTCCAACCTCACGTTTGGCTTCAATAAGGGCGTTATCGTATCTTTTCTCTAACTCTTTATCCTGGATTGAACGATTGAGCCAAAGATATAATTCCCCATTTTCAACCAAGGGAACAACTTGTGAGGGGTCTTTTGGAAACGCAACACCCAATAACTCGGGTTTCAGGAATTTATGACGCATAAAATCCAGAGGGCGCGAGGCTTTTAAAGTTGTAGCAGCAGATGTTTGTTTTGCGCTGACACGTCGTCCTTCTGCCCATGTCATAATATCATCGAAAGACCACCTTAAGGAGACATCATCATTTAATGTCCCCCGTAAGAATTCTAAAACGGGGGCAGGGAACCGGCTTTTTCCAACAATGAAATTAAACGAACCAACTTCCATTTTTGCATTGACGATCTCTTCATCTGATAATCCGTCTGCAGGATCAAGGGTCCGGATTAGGGTAGCCAGAGTGACACCCAAAGCGTAGATATCATCTGAGAGTTCTGAAGGGCCTTTCCCTAATGGGTTGCACAATCCACGAGTAATCGTTTCATAAATAATAGGTTGGGCATACCCGCTGGGAGTCGAGAGCATTTCTCCTAATTTGGTGCTTTCATATGTTTGTGTGCCACCGTCAAAAATGTTTGTTGCGCGAATATTTCCATGCGAGATCCCTTTGTCCCGCATCGCACGGACAACTTCAAGAATATTACGAAAAATTGTGGAAATAACTGTTTCTGCCTTTAAGCCAAGGGCCGCCGGATTTCGACCCGTAGAAATTGGTTCACCCAATTTGTCTTCGTAGATAAACACAAGATGTTCTTTAAAATCAACGCTCCACTCAACGACGCCACAGGCCAATAATCTTGGCAGGTGGGGGGTGGTAATCCCTGCATATTTGTGAACAATCTCGGATTGCGGAACGATGTTCTTTTCACACAATAATGCAAACGCGGCCCCACCGCTGGGGGTTAAGGCTTCATAGGCTTTAATCGCGCCTTGATGATATTTCGGCAGAGGCTTGTCCGGAAATATCTTGATTTCACCTTTCAACAAAACCGGGGGAAAGGATTTTGTTTTCGGCGTCTCGGCCTTCTCAGCTGAATTATCCGGTAAATTTTCTTGATCAGCAGGCATAAATGAATGTCATCGGTTTGTTAACTTAAGGGTAAGTAAGGGTAGGGCGGCCAAGAGGGCCAAGAGAGATAAAAGAGAAAAACGCGCACGAAACACATCTCGCGCGTGATTCAAGGTTCAGAATCATACCCTGTCATTACCAAAATGTAAATTCAGTCTATTGTTTAAGAAAAAAATGGGTCTTGAACCAAAATCGTGTCATCCCGTTCCGGACTGGTCGATAACAACGTTACCGAGGACTCAACCAACTCTTCCAAACGTTTGACATATTTAATGGCCTCGGCTGGCAAATCCGCCCAACTCCGCGCCCCGCGCGTCGACTCTTTCCAGCCAGAGAGCGTTTCATAAATCGGAGTGACGGCTGCCTGCTCGATTTGGGAGGCCGGATAATAATCGAGACGCTGACCATTCAGGTCATAGCCAATACACACCTTGATTTCATCCAACCCGTCCAGAACATCCAATTTGGTCAATGCCAATCCATCAATGCCGCCAACCTTGATCGCCTGACGCACCATCACGGCATCAAACCAGCCACAGCGACGTTTCCGCCCCGTCGTTGTTCCAAATTCGTGACCACGACGCCCCAGAGTTTCTCCAACCTCGTTAATTTGTTCCGTCGGGAATGGCCCCGTTCCAACGCGCGTGGTATAGGCCTTGGTAATTCCCAAAACATAGCCGATTGCCTTGGGGCCAACACCAGCCCCCATAGCGGCTGAGCCAGAGACAGTATTCGATGATGTAACAAAGGGATACGTCCCATGATCCACATCCAACATCAACCCTTGGGCCCCTTCAAACAAGATCCGTTTGCCGGCATGCCGTGCTTCATCCAATACTTTCCAGACCGGCGCGGAAAACGGCAAAATCTTGGTCGCGACCTCCATCAGTTCCGCATAGGCGGCTCCGATATCCATTGGCTCGACACCCAAGCCTTTCAGCAGTGCATTGTGATGCAGAAACAGGTTTTCCAATTTCTCGCGCACCAAATCCGGATGTTTCAAATCACATAACCGGATGCCACGGCGGGCCACTTTATCTTCATATGCCGGGCCAATACCGCGCCCCGTGGTCCCGATCATCCCTTTTCCACGTGCGGCTTCCATGGCTTTATCCATCACCGAGTGAATCGGCAAAATCAGGTTGACGTTTTCCGCCACTTTCAAATTATCGGACGTAATGGTCACGCCTTTGGCCGATACGTTGGCGATTTCCTCAAGCAATGCCCAAGGATTCACGACTACCCCATTGCCAATAATGGATAATTTGCCTTCGCGGACGATACCGGATGGCAATAAGTGTAACTTATATTCGACCCCATCAATCACCAACGTGTGACCCGCATTGTGTCCACCCTGAAAGCGCACCACGACATCCGCACGACTGGACAACCAATCTACAATCTTCCCTTTTCCTTCATCACCCCATTGCGATCCGATAACTGCTACATTTCCCATTTTTCTGTCTTTCTCTTAACAACACATGATAATAAAAATTATACTCGAAACTATGGCGGACACTATCCCGCAACCCGCGTGATCACGTTGCATACATCATCGACTACGGATTGGACCATATCGGGGTTATCGCCCTCGGCCATGACCCGAATCAACGGCTCTGTGCCAGATGCACGCACCAACAGGCGTCCCGAATTCGCAAGAGTTTCCTCGGCAATGCGCAATGCGGTCTTTACGTCATCTTGTTCCAAAGGTTTTGATCCTTTCGTAAAACGGATATTTTTTAAAACTTGTGGGACCGGTGTAAATAAATTCAGGGCTTCTGATGCCTTTTGACCGTTTTCTCTTAGAATTGATAAGACCTGTAATGCGGCGAGTAATCCGTCTCCGGTCGTTCCGAAATCCGACATGACAACATGACCGGATTGTTCTCCGCCCAGATTGAAATTGCCTTCCCGCATTTTTTCGACCACATAACGGTCCCCGACGGCTGTGCGGAGCAAGGAAATCCCTTTTGTCCGAAAATAGCGTTCCAGGCCAAGATTGGACATAACGGTCGCAACAACGGTGTTATGTTTCAAAAGACCATGATGTTTCATGTGTGTGCCAAGCAGTGCCAGGATTTGGTCACCGTCAATGCGTTGACCGCGTTCGTCCACCAAAATCAGCCGGTCGGCATCCCCGTCCAGAGCAATTCCTATATCTGCTCCCACCTCAACCACTTTGGCTTGAAGGGATTCTGTGTGGGTGGCCCCACAGTCTAGATTGATATTTTTTCCGTTGGGAGTCACTCCCATTAATATGACTTCAGCTTCCAGCTCCCACAAAACTTTAGGGGCGACTTTGTATGCTGCGCCATTGGCGCAATCAAGAACGACTTTCATTCCGCCTAAAGCCTGTTTGCGCGGGAAGCTTCCCTTCGCATATTCCACCATACGACCGACAGCATCATCCATGCGGCTTGCACGCCCGATCTGATCGGGGGGGGGCAATCCATCGGTCATCAAACCTGGATTATCAATCCAGGCTTCAATGTCCTGTTCGATTTTATCGGCAAGTTTATATCCATCCGCACCGAATAATTTGATACCATTATCTTCGAACGGGTTATGGGATGCCGAAATCATCACCCCGACATCGGCGCGCATAGAGCGTGTCAAGACCGCAATCGCAGGAGTGGGAATAGGGCCGGTCAGAACGACATCCATGCCCATAGCCAAAAATCCGGCGGTCAGGGCCTGTTCCAACATGTAACAGGACAACCGTGTGTCCTTGCCAATCACAACGCGATGATGGGATGAGTATCGTCCCAAGACCCGTGCTGTCGCCATGGCGACTTTTAAGGCAATATCGGCTGTCATCGGGGATTGGTTGGCCCGACCACGAATTCCATCTGTTCCAAAATATCTGCGTGTCATAGAAAGGGTTTTAGTCACTTCAGAAAGAAAAGTAAAAGGAAAACAGATCCTTATTCAGAAGATATAGCTTACGACAAATAAAATAAGTAAATTGGCGGCTAAACCTTGAATCATTTGATTTGAATTCTGCTATACTTGATATTGAACAAATTAACATATTTCAATTTTGGGGGCTATAACCAGCCCACCCGATATTTTATGACAGAGGGTTTTTTAGAATACCTTGAATGAGTATATGAGAGGAAGTCTTAACGAATAGGAATGATGATTCCATAATATGATTTTTTACGGGTCGTTTTGAGGCGTTTATCAGCAGTATTCAGCAGTGACAACCGGCAAAAACTAAGCGTCCGGAATCGGAATACCTTCATCTCTATATTGTGTAATCTTATTGCGTAAGGTGCGAATGGAAATTCCCAGAATATTCGCGGCATGTGTCCGGTTACCCAAGCAATGATCAAGTGTATTCAAAATCATCTCACGTTCAACATCGGCAATCGTCCGACCAATTAAACCTTCAACGGGAGCTGGGTTTTGAAGGGGCGAGGCAGCTTCTCCGGCTGCTGTGGACGGTGAAATACCACTATCAGGATCTGGTGCTTTTGGGGAAGGAGACGAGAGACTAGAGTGCGCAGCCATGCTTCCTGCGATATGCACGGCATCGGGCTCGATCTCATCTTGTAATGACATCAAGACAGCACGATGCATTGTATTTTCCAGTTCACGAATATTGCCACGCCAGTGATGGTTCTGGATTTTACTTCCTGCCGCAGCAGACAATTTTTTTGAGGCCAGGCCATTTTGTTCGGAAAATTTATCAATAAAAAATTGGGCAAGTTGTGGGAGGTCAGCTTTACGTTCGCGCAAAGCAGGAAGACGAATATTGACAACGTTTAGACGGAAATATAAATCTTCACGGAATTCACCTTTACTGACTGATTCTTCAAGGTTGCGATTGGATGTTGCAACAATGCGAACATCGATTTTTACAGCTTCGTTACTGCCAATACGTGTAATTTCCCGCTCTTGAATAGCCCGAAGAAGTTTTGCCTGCAGCAAAGGATGCATCTCGGATACTTCATCCAATAAAAGAGTTCCACCATTTGCTTCCTCGAATTTTCCCAAACGCCGACCAACAGCGCCTGTGAAGGCTCCTTTTTCATGACCAAATAATTCCGATTCCAAAAGACTTTCAGGAATAGCAGCACAGTTCACAGCAATAAAGACTCCATCTTTACGCTTTGATTTGCGGTGAATATATTGGGACATCACCTCTTTGCCTGTTCCTGATTCCCCGGTGATAAGAACAGTTGCTTCAGATGGCGCGATCTTATCAGCAAGCAACAACACATTCTTCATTGCGGGATCATTCGCAATCATTGTATTATTTTCTTCGGTGACGGCTTCAAATATCGCGGCAATTAAATCTGCATCTGGTGGAAGCGGAACATATTCCTTCGCTCCATCTTGAATGGCCTTAACGGCAGCACGTGCATCTGTTCCGATACCACAGGCAATCACAGGAACGTGGATTCGTTCTAATTTTAACGTTTCGATAAACGCACCAATTTTTTGCTTTATATCGATCATCACAAGGTCTGCGCCTTTCCCATTACGCAGAGCCCCTAAAGCTTGCTCCGTATCTTCGCAATGGATGACTTTTGCCCCCCGTTGTAGAGCAATTTTCCCGGCGGCACTGATATAGCCTTCAAGATGTCCGATAATCATTAAGCGCATTATGTGAGAGTCCTTATTCTACTTGATCTATGATAGGAATTAGCTTTGCTCGGATTTCACGATTTCAGTCATTGTAATCCCCAATCTGTCCTCGACAACGACAACCTCGCCGCGTGCGACCAGACGATTGTTTACATAGATGTCAATCGCTTCGCCAACTTTCCGATCAAGCTCAACAACGGCGCCCCGTCCTAGTTTCAACAATTGAGATACTTTCATCGATGAGCGCCCAAGGACAGCAGAAATCTGGACTGGGATGTCATAAATTGCTGTAACATCATTCGCCATTGGCTCGCCAACCGCATATGGATTTTCTTCTTGTCCCGCATTTGGATCATTGATTTCATTCAGCGACAGGCCGTCATTGCTATCTGGAATTTGTGGATCAGCCATTTTTTTCTCCGTTGTCTGGTTCTACTGTCTGTTCTGATTCGCTATTCTGGACTTTTTGTGGAAAAGGGGCAAGTACCTCATCCAATTCTGCAAAAATACGGGCCGCTAAAGATTCATGGTCTCTTACAGCCCCGCCATCTTGCCATTTCATGCGGCAACTCCCTTTCGAGAGGTCGTCGGATCCTGTAATTTCCAATCGCCCAGGGTCAATGTCTTTTAAAGACAAAAGATATGATTTCAGATCATTGACATCTTCTTTCGGGGCTTCAATAGATATCCTTGATGTTGGTTGTTTTGAAATAACCCGTTCGATAATGGTCTCAATTTCATTATACCCTTCACGAGAAATGAAAGCAGGAAATAGTTTCATAACCAATGTGCGACAAAGATATAAAACTTCCTGTTCAAATCGCTTTTCCCGCATTTGTTCAGATAGGACAAGAGAAAGTATCTGTGTATTCAATTCGGATATCTGGATTGCTATATACTGTTCCCGACTTTGAGTCTCTTCACGTCGCCCTGAAACTCGGCCTTCTTCGAAAGAAATATTTTTTTCAGCAGCGAGTTGCTCTTCAGTGAATAACGGCGGTGGAGGGGGTAAATCCTCTTCCGGTTCGGGTACAGGGGCACCATCGAAATTATTCAGATCAAAGAAATATTTACGACCTTCTGTAGACACATATTCTCCTGTTTTTTTTGCCGATAATTAGTAAATCATCGCGTCTTCGGCCTTACCACCCTTCGCCAATACGATCTCCCCACGACTTTCTAAGTCTTTGGCGACGGTTACGATATATTGCTGTGCTTCTTCAACATCTTTCAGACGTACAGGGCCCATGGCTCCCATATCCTCTTTCATGATTTTTGCTGCACGCTCGGACATGTTCGAGAAGAAAAGATCTTTCAGGCTGTCAGTGGCACCTTTAAGGGCTGTTGGCAGTTTTTCCTTATCTGCCGCACGAATAATCGTTTGAATTGAGGTCGGATCAAGTCCTCCTAAATCTTCGAATGTGAACATCAATGACCTGATTTTTTCTGCGGCATCCGGTGCTGTTTGCTCTAATGACCCCATGATACGGGACTCAATCCCACGATCCATGCTGTTGAAAATTTCTGCCATTAATTCATGACTATCACGACGTGTTGTTTTTGCAAGATTCGCCATGAACTCAATTCGCAATGTTTTCTCGATATCATCCAATACTTCTTTTTGGATTGACTCCATTCGTAACATACGATGAACAACCTCAAGTGCGAAGCCTTCCGGAATCAAAGCCAGAACGCGGGCGGCGTGCTCTGTTGAAATTTTGGACAAAACAACAGCAACTGTTTGAGGGTATTCTTTTTGTAGAAAATTCGCTAATACTTCTTCATTTACATTGCCCAGTTTTTCCCACATTGTTCGACCGGCAGGACCACGAATTTCTTCCATGATGCTACCGATTTTTTCTTTGGAAAGTCCTGATTTTGCAAGCAACCGTTCTGTGCTGTCAAATGTCCCAACGAGTGAGCTTGATGATGACATTTGCTCTGCGAAATCAATAAACAGACGTTCTACAATACTGGAACTTACTTTCCCCAGCGTAGACATTGTTTGCGAAATTTCTAAGATTTCAGTTTCATCCATATTTTGGAATAATTTTGCCGTATGTTCCTCGCCAAGGGCCAGCATGAAAATAGCCGCTTTCTCAACACCAGTCAGGGAACGATAATCTTCGCGCATTCGCATATTCTATGTCTCCTGTGCCATCCATCCACGAATAACCGAAACGGCCTCATCGGGATAAGCCATGATAATGTCTTCAACTTTTTTGAGTGAGGATGCTTTGACCCGGCCTTCAACTTTTTGGACGTCAATCATAGAGTCATTATCCCCTGAGTTACCAAGCAAAAATTCAGACGCATCCCCGTCCATAGATCCACCAGAACCCATTCCCTGCATTCCACCACTGCCACCACCGGACATTCCAGGTGGCATAAGGGCAGGGTTCTGTCCGATTCCGTTAGGCAATAACCCCATCGGGTCCATACCATCTGTTCCGGAACCATCTCCGCCACCGCTACTTTCCTGGGACAATAAACGTCCGACCATTGGTTGCAAGACAAGAAGAACAACCAGAACAATCATGATGGCAACTGTCAGAACTTCTGCTGCATCAAGAAGGTCGGAACGTTCAAATCCAAGTATCTTGGTGCCATCATCTTCGGGAGTTGTATCGATATCGGCAAATTGCATATTAATCAGTTCAAGCCTGTCCCCCCGTTTTTGGTCAAGACCTATCGCTGTTGATACCAAAGCGGTTAGGTTTTTGATCTCTGCCTCTGTTCTGGGCTGATATGTTTTTACTCCGTCTTTGTCTGTTGTATAAGTTCCATCAATCAGGACAGAGGCAGAGATTTTTTTGACACCACCAGTTTGCTTGACAATACTTCGAACGGTCTTGCTAATTTCGAAATTTGTTGTTTCTTCAGTTTTGGCAGCAGTGGATGTTGGTTCTGATGATCCGTTTAAAGCGCTATTTGCACCTGGCAAATTGTTTTGAACAGAGACAGCACTTGAGGAAGGGTCGGTTTCACTGCTTTTATCTTCAGTTGTCTGGGTTGATCTAACAACTTGACCTTGGGGATCGTAAATTTCTTGATTTTCGCTTTGTTGATCGAAATCAAGTTCAGCAGTTACATTCGCATGGACCTTACCATATCCAACGGTCCGCCCAACCAGATCCTCAATTACACGGGTCATGTGTTGTTCATACTTACGACGAAATTCCTCAGCCTTGTTAGAGGCCATTCCAATATCATCATCCGTACCGCCGGCCAAAAGATTGCCATCTGAATCAACAATAGAAACACTTTTGGCTTTCAAATCAGGAACAGCAGATGATACCATGGACTGAATCCCCTGGAGTTGACCTGCGTCCAAAAGCTTTCCACCCTTTAATCGAATAAAAACACTTGCGCTCGCGGCATGGGTTTCACGACTGAATAACTCGCGTTGCGGCAGAACCAAATGGACCCGAGCCGATTTAACAGGGTCAAGAGCGGAAATTGTTCTTGCTAATTCTCCCTCTAATGCACGGACTTGTGTAATGTTTTGAACAAAACTTGTCGTCCCGAAACCAGATTGTTTATCAAATAATTCATACCCCAAGGACCCTCCATTCGGGAGACCATTCTGGGCCAACAACATTCTTGCTTTTCCAACCTGTTTATCGGGGACAGCAATACTTGTACCATCCGGGCTCACCTCATAGGGAATTTTGAATTCTTCCAATTTGGCAGCAACGGCGGAAGAATCTTCCGTTGCTAAGTCCTTATACAGCATCTTCATTTGCGGGCTTGAAACTTGCATCGAAATGTAGATGAAAAAAAGCAATAAACCAAAAACAACAACACCCATAATCCCAAGGCGAGCGGGTCCCAGTTTTTTGAGCGTCTCTAGAAAGTTATTCACAACGAGGTACCTGCATGTTTAAATTTGTCTTTAAATTCTTTTTTAATTTTCTTCTTATTCGGGGGGGAATAAGAAACTTGGGTTTATTCACAATGTTAACAGATTCCGTCTAATGTTTCTATAGACTTTGAAAAAATACAAATAGATTCAATGTTGTAAAGTTATGTGAACCTATTTTCTAGCAGGATTTTTACGAACCGTTAAACAGTTTAATTTATAAGGTCTGTTGGATTTTGTATTTTTAAATATGGGTACCAATCGTTAATCTGTTGTTTTAAGATGGAAACTCTTGACATGTAGGGTGGGAATCGGTACAATTGAAAATAGGGAGTTGTGTAAGTGAAGAAATTGCTGCACAACATAAGGTAAGGAAGTTAGAATATGATCGAAGCTGTCAACGCAGTTGTTTCAAATTCTCAAATACTTCGCAGCATTGCGGAGCAAACTTCTACGACTCAAGTTCTGTCTGCCAATCCTTCGAAAGTCCAATCTGCTGCAATTACTGCTCCGTATCTAAGTCCCCATGTGGATTACAACGGGGGGAACAGCAAACCGATTTTTGTTGTACGTGATTCAAGTACAGGTGAGACAATTAAACAGTTCCCGACAGAGGCGCAGATCCGTGCTTACACGAAGGCGGCTCAAGTAAGGGAACAAATCGCTGTCCAGTCTCGTTTCCAGAACGCCGATAATGGCTACGCTGAAGCAGAGGCCTTGAGAAGTGCCGATTTTGCGAAATCCAGTGTCGAGTTTAAAGCCGCTCGTCAGGCGGTCCGTCAGCAGAGCGAGCCAGCCGTTTTTAAACCTTCTGAACCCGCCAGCTCGTCGACGATTGGGTCTTCTGATTCGTCTCAATACAAGGTTGTATCAAGTCTTGATACCCAGGCCTAGGTTCCTTTTAAGGAATTTTATAGTGGGATTTCACCGTAGCGGGCCAATGAGGCCCCATTTTTTTTCATCCAATTATACCCTGTTGGGAAATCTATTGAAAGGTTTTGGCATAGGATCCAAAAATCCTCCCCATGGTTTGGGTGAATAAGATGTGCAACTTCGTGAGAAATGACATAGTCTATTGAACTTATCGGTGCAAAAATCAATCTCCACGACAGTGTCATTCTGCCATCGATTGAGCAGCTTCCCCATCTGCTTTTTGTATCTCTAACACTAAATTTAGATAATTTTCGATTGATTTGGGAGGCTTTGATTCTGGCAAGTTCCCCTAGTTTCTGAAGGGCCAAATTACGCAAGTATCTCCCGATGCGGGGGCTTGGGTCCTCAATAGGGCTGATCACAACCAACTCGGTATCTGTTAGCTCTATTTGTGTTATTTTTCCCTCCCTGATTATTCGGAGTGTTCGGTTGATCCCCATAATTGGAATTGTGATACCATTTATGTACGGGATGGCTGGAGGGAGTTCATCGATTTTATTTTTAATCCACAAGTGGTTAATCTGTGCAAATTCATAAGCTTTCTGAAGGCTTGCTTTGGGTGGGATAACAAGGTTGATGTGTCTTTTAGATCCATCAAGTCGTAAAGCCAATCTTTTGGCTTTTGGCGATATTTTAATCCTGATATGGGGGGATATTGCTGTAAAATCAAGCATGGCTTATTTTGCTCTTATTGAATGATATATCAAGATTAAAATGGATAATTTTGAAGGCTGGTGAAATAAATTCTTTTGAATAGAGAGAGATATTGAAGCGGATGTTATATTAATGGTTGACGGAGGGTAGCATCTGGGGTATACCGCTCGCACGCTCCAGTTACCTAGAGTTACCAAGCATTTAGCGACAGCATATATTCAACTATGTTCATTGATCGCGGGATGGAGCAGCCCGGTAGCTCGTCAGGCTCATAACCTGAAGGTCGTCAGTTCAAATCTGGCTCCCGCAACCAATTTCATCAAAACGAACTTTTCTCAAACCGCCTTCGGGCGGTTTTTGCGTTTGAAAAACCCCATATTTTGCAGGCTTTCGCGCCATACCTGTTCCCAAACCTCTGCACAAGCATGACGGCTTTTTGACTCCGTTTGGGGTGTTTGGGGCGTTTTCTCTCAAAACCTCACGGCTTTTTCAAAACGACCTTCAGGTTGTCATGTGCTTGATTATCAAGGCTTTGATTGTCCGAACATTTTTGGTTTTTTTTAGGTTCGATTGCTCCCCCAATAATCGAAAAAAACTGATCATCGTCGTTTTTCTGACAGACCGCATACCAGTCATTTGAGAGTTTTTGCTGGACTATTCCCTCCAGCGAAGCATGTATGCGAAACGTGAGGAAATATGATGCAAAACAATGGCTTAGAACAAAAAATAGCCACCTTGCCCTTTGAATCCATGAAGGAGCTTAAGGCGTTGTGGCAAAGCTATTTCAACGAACCCGCGCCCGTGTTCAACAAAGCCACGCTGGTGCAAAAGCTGGCCTACCGTATGCAAGAGCTGGAGTATGGTGGGTTGAGGCCAGAGGTGCGACAGCAGCTGCGCGATCTGGCCAATGGCGGTAAGCTGAAACCTAGCCGCAAATTCAAGATGCGCATTCGCCCGCCTGCTGGCACCCGCCTGATGCGAGAATATGATGGGCAGCAGCATTTCGTGACGGTTCTCACCAAGGGCTTTGAATACCAGGGCAAGGTTTACAGAAGTTTGAGCGGGGTAGCCATGCTGATCACGGGCACGCGCTGGAGCGGCACAGCCTTCTTTGGCCTGGATGGAGGTACGCGATGAGCAAGCCCGTTGCCGAACAGCCACGCCGCCTGCGCTGTGCCATCTACACCCGCAAATCATCTGAGGAAGGCCTCGATCAAGAATACAATTCGCTGGATGCCCAGCGCGATGCGGGTGAAGCTTATATCGCTTCACAAAAGCATGAAGGCTGGATGATGGTGCCGGAATTTTATGATGACGGTGGGTTTTCTGGCGGCAATCTGGAACGGCCTGCGCTTAAACGCCTACTCGATGATATTCGCGCGGGGAAGATTGATATTGTGGTCGTTTATAAGGTTGACCGTATTTCCCGTTCGCTCACCGATTTTGCCAGCATCGTGCAGATTTTTGATCAGCACAATGTCTCGTTTGTTTCCGTCACCCAGAATTTTAATACCACCAGCTCGATGGGGCGGCTCACGCTCAACATCCTTTTAAGCTTTGCGCAGTTTGAACGCGAAGTGATTGGCGAACGCATTCGGGATAAGTTTGCAGCCAGTAAACGTAAAGGTATTTTTATGGGCGGCGCATTGCCGCTGGGTTACCGCGTCGAAGACCGCAAGCTCTATGTTGTTCCAGAAGAGGCCGAGATTGTGCGGCACGTCTTTGAACGCTTTGCCAGTATGAAGTCCATCACCAGACTGCTTAAAGAACTGCATGTCGCAGGCTATCGCACCAAGCATTATACCAGCGGCACAGGACAGATACGCGGCGGGCAACGCATGGATAAGCAGTATGTGTACCGCATCCTCAAAAATCAGCTTTATCTGGGTAAGATCGTGCACAAGGATAATGTCTATGACGGTCAGCATGAGCCGATTATCGAGCAAGATTTGTTCGATAAAGTTCAGAAGATATTCAAAGATAGCCCTGTCAGCCGTGCCAATCACACCCGAAACCAACACCCCGCTTTGCTGCGCGGCCTGATTGAGTGCAAATGCTGCGATTGCATGATGACGCCCACTTTCAGCAAGAAAAATAATCGCATCTATCGGTACTACACGCCGACCACCGTCAACCGCCAATCCTATGCCAATTGTAAGGTGGGCAATGTGCCTGCGGCAGAGCTGGATACGCTGGTGGTTGCGCATATTCGCCAGATGATCCAGTCGCCTGAAATACTCACTAAGATTGAAGGGCTGATGAAAGAGAAAAAGATCAGTGATTTTGGTTTTGAAGAGGTGCGTCAGCAGATCAAAGATTTTGATGCGTTCTGGCAGAACCTGAAACCAACCGAACAACAGCGCATTGCCGAGCTTTTAGTCAAACGCGTTTTTGTGAATACGGATGAGGTGAAGATTGATCTGCGCCTCGATGGATTTCTAACTCTTATCAATCAATACAAAAAAGGAGATGGCGATGCAGTACCACCTGCACGAGGACGGAAACATCCTCAGCATTCGGATGCAAGTATGCTTCAGGCGGCGTAGCTCCCGCAAGATGATCATTGCGCCATCTGGCGCTGCGGCGTTGTTGAACAATAGTGATCTAAAGGCGCAAAAACCAGACCCGTCATTTGTTTCCGCGCTGGTGAAAGCCTTTCAGTGGCAAGATCTTATTGATCAAGGTGTTTATAACAGTCCGAAAGAACTGGCCGCAAAGGAAAACATCGAAGTCACGCATGTTTATCGGGTAATACGTCTTACGATGCTTGCGCCTGATATTATTGAAGCGGTGCTGGACGGAACGCAACCACGCACGCTTACGCTCCAAAGCATTGTGCGTGGGTTTCCGATTTCATGGAAAGAGCAGCGTGCACTCTACGGATTCTCTGAACCGTCAATAAAACAGAAGTAAATTGTTCGAACACTCGTCGTCTTATTAAAGCTCCGCATACCAGATCATCAAGCCAACAAGGAGGGCTTGATGATGGAGAGCAGAAAAAACCCCGACGAAATGTCAGCGCATGAACGGCTTGATGAAATCGCCGCGATACTTTTTCAGGCGCTGATGCGCACCAAAATATCCCAAAAATCAGACGCGCATACGATGTAATGCATAGGCATGATTTCACATTTTCAGAAATCATCATGCGTATGTAGGCGCACAACATACACCAATATGTTTTGATAGCAGAGAACGTGAAAAGCCTTGCATTTTCAAGCCTTTTGATGTCGTGCCGCAGGCACAACCTGCGATAGAAAATTATTTTTAACTCCGAGCGAAGCGCGACTTCGCGGCAACACTCGGAGGAAAAATAAATGTCGCAAAACATGAACAGCGGCGTAGACTCCTACGCCGCTTTTTTTGTCAGTATAAAAGCAAAAGTTCTCATACGAACGCCACATTATAGCGTTGATGATATTGAAGATATCAAGCAGGAATTACTGCTCGCTTATCTACTCGCCTGGCCGAGTTTTGACCCAGGCAAAGGAAATCCAAAAAGTTTTATAAAAGCTGTCATCAATAATCGCGCTGCAGAAATGCTGCGGGAGGCTGAAGCGCAAAAACGCTGGACGGGGCTAAAAACACTCTCCCTTTCTACACCCCTCACTGATGATACGGATGCCACCATCGGTGATCAGATCACAAGTGATGAAAGTCTATGGGGCGATGTGTTCGGCGCACAAAGCCACAGCGCGGCAGAGCAGAAAATGGATCATGAGCGCATGCTGGCGGAGCTACCGAAAGACTTACGGCAAACCTACCGCCTGCTGATAGAATATAGCGTCACCGAGGCCGCCGAGCTTCTGGGTATTCCCCGCACGACCATGTCCAGCCGCTTGAAAAAGCTCAAGAAATTCATGGAGGACAAGATGGACAAAAAATAAATTCAAAAAAACTGTTCGAACATCGTCGTTTTCCGGCGCGCCTGCATACCAGCCTTTTGTGACCACAATCATGAAAGGAAAATCAATGGATCAGGCACAAAATGGCGATATCGCGATGTTTAAGTGGGTGCAGCACCAGGCGGTGGGCGCGCTTAAAATTCTCCCTGATGAGCGATTACAGGAAATCCGTGAAACGCTGGTGAAGGAAGTACGTGAAGTTGGCCGCGCCCTGCAGTGGATTGATGGGATTATCAAACTCAAGGCCATTGAACGCGATAAGACGGAGGGCGGCGTGTAAATGGAAAGCCAGCCGCCCGCCAAAATCGTCCCCTTAAAACCGCCGGATGCACAGGAGGTTAAATCCCGCTTGCTGCAAAACCTGCCGTATGTTCTGCGTGCGCTTTTGCCCGCAGGCGTCGTGCGTGGGCAGAAATTCATGGTGGGTAATGTTGCGGGCGATGCGGGCGATAGTTTGATCGTTGAGCTGAGTGGTTCCAAAGCAGGTCTTTGGCATGATTTTGCGACAGGCGCCGGTGGTGATGTGCTCGATCTCTGGGCAGCGATTAAAGGCTTTGATCGGCAGAGCCAGTTTCCAGCCTTGCTACAGGATATTCAAAACCAGCTTGGGGCGGGGTTTCAGGAAAGGTCACCGGTGCGGCCATCGCCCGCACCAAAACTGGGTAAGCCCACGGCCAAGTGGGATTATACCGATGCACAAGGCATTTTGATTGCCAGTGTGTATCGGTATGATCCACGTCCAGGGCAAAAGGAATTTAGACCGTGGGATGCCTTGCGCGGGGTGATGCGCGCGCCGGAGATAAGACCGCTTTATAATCAGGTGGGTATGAAAACGGCTGATGCGGTGGTACTGGTCGAAGGTGAGAAATGCGCCGCCGCGCTGGTTGATCTTGGCATTTGCGCCACCACGGCCATGAACGGGGCCAAAGCCCCGATTGATAAAACGGACTGGTCACCGCTTAAGGGCAAGCGCGTTACCATCTGGCCAGATAATGATGAAGCTGGGCAGATTTATGCGCGTAATGCCGCCAGTGCCGCCGCGCGCGCTGGGGCAGTATCCGTTGAAATCCTCAAAATCCCGCCTGACAAGCCTGCTAAATGGGATGCCGCTGATGCAGTGGCTGAAGGGTTGGATATCCACGCCATTCTTAAAAATTGGGAACGAATGGTTGCCAAAGAAGTTCCGCCGCCGCGCAAAACCCTGCCGCTTTATAGCATTGCTGAGCTGCAGCGAGATCAAAGTCCTATCCCTGATGATTTGATTGCTCCGCGCGTGCTCACCCCAGGCGGGTTGTTGGTGCTGGGTGGTGCGCCAAAAGTCGGCAAGAGCGATTTTTTGATTTCATTGCTGGCCCACATGGCCGGTGGTGCACCGTTCTTGGGCATGAGCTCCGCACGGCCACTACGCATATTCTATCTGCAGGCCGAGGTACAATATCATTATTTGCGAGAACGGGTGCAGCGTTTGGCGATGAGCGATGCCGCAACACTTTTTCTGGATCAAAATTTTATCCTTACCCCACAAATCTCCATCACATTAAATGATGCTGGAATTGCGCTGGTATGTGAGGCCGTCAAAGACCGCTTCAAAGATATGCCGCCGGATATCATCGCGATTGACCCGCTGAGGAATGTATTTGATGGCGGTAGCCTGGGCGGCGAAAACGATAATGACGCGATGATGTTTTTTCTGGCGCAGAGATTGGAAGAACTGCGCCGCCGTATCAATCCCGATGCTGGAATTATTCTTGCCCACCATACGCGCAAGGCTTTCAAGAAAACGGCAGAGGAAGATCCGTTTCAGGCTTTGAGCGGCGCTGGAGCACTACGGTCTTATTATTCATCCGGCATCATTCTGCATCGTGTGGATGAGAAACGGCCAGAACGGCTGTTGATTTTTGAGCTGCGTAATGGCCCTGAAATCCCTGCCAAAACCATTCTACGACGTGCGCAAGGCTGGGTAGAGGCCGATATTGACCTTGCAACGCTTATGCGTCAGCAGGAGGAATTACAGGCGCAGGCCGAAAATATTCGTAAGACCGATACGATCATCCGTCTGATTTTTGATGAGGCTAAACACAGCCGCATTTATACTGCCAATCAATTCGCAGAAAGTTTTGAGAATAAAGAAGGCCTGGGTAGTGCCCGCACTATTCGTGATCGCATCAGTGCGTTGGCCACCAAAGGCTATGTGAAATTTTTCAAAAATGCGGATGCCTATGGTCTGCCGCTTCTGCCGCGCAGCCGCCAGGGATATGTGTGCGTTGACGGCATGACGCTCAAAAGCGGTGCGCTGGTCATGGCCACGCACATGAAACATCCAGAGACGGGTGAAATCATCCCTATCGCCGATCTGTTCAATGGGGGTGTGTTATGAGCTGCCGTCTCATTGCCGACTGCCGACTGACTGCCAGCTCACCGCCGACTGAAACCCGTGCAAAGCCCTATGAAACATGGGTTTTTACTCAAAAATTCAGTCGGCAATTGCCGTCTCAATTTATTCTTCTGCCGACTGAGATTAAGCCAATTACTTCAACGGTTTATTTCAGTCGGCAAGTCGGCAACACCCCTCCCTCCTACGGAGGGCAAGCGTGGCCGCCATCTCAATCGGCGGCCCTCGCTAACCCCATCACCCCATCTGCAAAAAAATGAAAGGAACCTTGCATGCACGACCATGAACCTGAAGAGAAAGTTTTGAGTAATGACGAAAGCTTTGTCGAAGACCGAATTCAATCTGCTGCACGCACCTTGCGGCGATTGCCCGATGTGAAAGTGCAAGGGTATTTCTCCACCTGGCCGACCATTATTCGTGAGCCGATGGAAATCTTGCAGATGGAACCAGAAAAAATGCGCGTGCGTCCATCACAACAGGACATCACCGACATGGAAGAAGTTTTGTTCATCTGGCTCAAATGGATTGAGCCTGAAGAACGCCGCCTTGTGTGGCTGCGGGCGGAGCGTGTGCGCTGGAAGCTGATCTGCGCACGTTTAGGCGTTGGCCGCACCAAAGCGTGGGAGATGTACCGCCGTGCGCTGACCCGTATTGCGGCGTGCCTTCCCTTCATCCCTGAATAATCAAAATGAGCAATGAAATAAGCACTTATTCAACTTGATGTTCTTGCCGAATGAAGCGTTCATGACATGAAAACCACCCGTAAAAGGAGCGATAAAATGCCTAAAAAACCAAGCAAATCCAAACCCAAACCACCCGCTAAAAACAAAGTTAAAGCGGCGATTAAAACTAAGGATCACGGCAATGGCCTTGTGATTGATGAAAGCCAGCTTTCTGCGCCCATGCAGGCGGCGCTGGCGGGTGTTGCCGCCATGCCCATCAAGCGGGAAACAAAACTGACCGCGCTGGTGGCCCTCCTGTCGCGCCCTGAAGGGGCAAATATCGAGGATATGATCGCCGCTACGGGCTGGCAAAAGCACACAATCCGCAGTGCGCTCTCGCACGCGCTCACCAAAAAACATGGTTACCAAATCGTGTCTGAAAAGCCCGAAAACAGTGCGCGTATCTACAAAATTACGGGTCGTGCGCAATGATACTAAAACAATCAAAACCCCTGATTATTAGCGGTTTTATGATGTCTTATTCAGTTGATAATCAGCCGAAATGAAGCGTTCATGTAAGTATAAGCAAAGGAGAACGCCCATGAAAAATACAGAGATTTTACCGACCACAAACAAAGAATGGGGCTTTTGGGGAACAGCCGAGCGCAACGGGTATGATGCTGAGCTGACCTGGAAAGCCGCCAGCAATTTTTTAATCACCGCGTTTGATTTAACCGCCGAACAAGCCCGCGATGTTTTAGACGCACGCTTTGGCAGACATTTGGCTGACGATTTGAGTTTTATCAAAGGCACGCTCACCGAACAAACAATCACGGCGCATTTGAAACTCCGCATTGCCGATGCAGGCTGGCGCAAAAGTTTTGAAACGTCGATCAGCGAGGTCACGGGCAAAACCTTCCCTCGCACAGTCAAGCCCACTAAGGCCGAGCTGATAAGCCTGATTGCTAAAAAACACCTGCGTATTGAGACGCTTGAAACCCGCAATGCAGACGGGTTGGATTTTCATGATGTGGCGGTCTGGAGCATCAAGGATGCGCTGGAAGCTGCTTTTGAAGCAGGTCGCAAGGCTGGAAAATAAGGGGCAGAAAATGAACAAACGCATGCAGGAACGAGCAGATGCTTACTACACGGCCAAAGAACAAATTGTGGCCACAATGATGGAGATTGCAAACCGCATCCACAACCCGCCACCAGCCGAGCGTAAAATGCCAGAACAGATTGTGGCGCACGATATCACCAAACTCAAACAGGCGCACATGAAACTGCGCGAGATGGCGGACATCCTCGGTATTGAAACCCAAGCGCTGGAGATTTGAGCATGGTCAGAGAAATCATCCAGGTTGTTTATGCCCGCAAGCCTGTCGACTGGCACGAGATTGAATCGGGTAGCCGTCCCGATTGCGGTGAGACCATCCCAACCCAGGTCTCGGAAACGAGGGAAACGACAGAGGCCGAGTATAACGCCTTCATCGCCCGCCCGCTGGCAAAACGTGAATGGCTGGCAGGCAAAGGTGGTTATCAAGGCAATATCAAACAAGCCATTGCGCTGGTCTGCCCTGGGCGGGAAACCCTTTATGTTGACCCCTCAGGCTCCGATTATGGTCGGTATGTCGGGCGGGCGGTGGTGGCCGATAAAGAACAGCGTAATGAGCATTAATCGGAGTAATGTAAAGGATACTTATCATTAAATGACAATCAAGCACCCCTTATCATCATCGGTTATGCGCTCTCTGAGACTGCTTGGAGAAGATATCAAGAATGCGCGTCGTCGCAGGCGCATCCAGGCAGCCCTTCTGGCTGAACGCGCTGGTATCTCACGCATAACGCTGGGCAAAATTGAAAAGGGTGATCCATCTGTTTCCATGGGAGGATACGCATCAGTCTTATTCAGCCTTGGTCTGATCAAGCATCTGGAAATTCTGGCGCACAGCAATCACGATATTGTCGGTCGGGAGCTTGAGGAAGAACGGCTGCCTAAGCGCATTCGATACGCTAAGCGATCTAAAACAGGCTAATGAGTATTATAATGACCAATCTCCCAACCTAATGAACACAATAATGACCATTGAGAAAAATAACTGATGCCAAGAAAAACAGCTTCTCCACCGCCAACGCTTAAAGAAATACTGAGTGTACTTGGAGAGAATATAAAAATGGCACGCCTGCGCCGGAAAATTACAACCTCGATGCTTGCCGAGCGGGCGGGTATGACGCGCGTGACATTACGCAAGATCGAGAACGGCGACAGTGGTGTCACAATCGGTGCGTATGCGATGGTGCTATTCTGTTTGTGTCTTGAAAAGGACTTGCTGCTCCTTGCCAGGGACGATGTACTGGGGCGAAAGCTCCAAGACGCTGGTCTCACCCATACGAGGCGGCGTGTGCCAAAACAACCAAAGCGCCTTTCCACATAGATAGTATTTGCCACTTCAGCCCATACTCAGCTATATATGCTATATAAAGCACCTTAAATTACTTAATATGCTTTATAAAGCATTTTTAATTGATTTCTTAAGATTTCTCTGGTAATGTTGTGGCATGGATAAGATTATCAGGAAATCGCCCTATGCCGAAGAAAACACAACTTTTTGAAACGCCTCCTTATGCTGTTGAACAACGGCTGGCAAGGCTTGGCGCAGATTTACGCATGGCGCGGGTACGTCGCAAGCTGACAATCGCTGATGTGGCCGAGAAGATCGGCACAGGTGTCAGGGCAGTTGCCGATGCAGAAAAAGGGAAAGTTTCAACGGGCGTTGGTGTCTACATTGCGCTTCTTTGGACATATGGTCTGTTAAATCAGATGGATGATGTTGCCGAGCCATCACGTGATCTTGAGGGACAGCGTCTCGCACAATCACGTGAAAACATACGTGCGCGCGGAGCGAATGTAGAAGGGAAAATTGATAATGACTTCTAATGATTCTGAGTGCTTTGTTTATATCACCCTGCCAGGACAAACCGAACCTGTGACGGCGGGAAAATTTGTGCTGACAAAAAATCGGCAGGGAATCAGTTTGGGGAAATTCATCTACGGTAAATCATATCTCGCACGGACTGATGCTGTTGCGTTTGATCCTGTTGAACTAAAACTGACGGATAGAACATACGAAACTGTTGCCCTTAAAGGTATTTTTGGTGCACTCCGAGATGCGGGGCCAGATTATTGGGGACGGCGCATTATTGAACGCCATGCAGGCAAGGCAGAATTAGGCGAGCTGGATTATCTGCTCAACTCCCCTGATGATCGGGCGGGTGCGCTGGGTTTTGGGTTGAATGCAACGCCGCCTGCACCAAAACGTACATTTAATCAGACGCTGGATTTGATGCGATTACAGGAAGTCGCTGACATTATCGTGCGGGATGAAGGCTTGTCTTTGCGTGGCGCAGAGGCGCAGGCATTGGATTTAATGCTGGCGGGTACATCGATGGGCGGCGCTCGCCCCAAAGCTGTTGTGGAAGATCAAAGTGGTCTATGGCTTGCAAAATTCAATCGCCCTGACGACAAATGGAATGTCGCCCGTGTCGAGCATGCCATGTTACAGCTGGCGCGTATCTGCGGGCTACAAACAGCGGAGAGCAAACTCACAACTATCGGAGATCGTGATGTGTTGCTGGTCAAGCGGTTTGATCGTGAAAAAACGGAAGGCGGCTATACCCGCGCCCGCATGATCAGTGCGCTTACGCTTTTGCAAACAGAAGATACTCACCAATCGCGGGACAAATGGTCATACATCTTGCTGGTGGAAGAATTGCGCCGAGCGAGTGCGGAGGCAGCAAGCGATGCGCAGGAACTCTTCCGTCGCATGTGTTTTAATGCGCTCATATCTAATAATGATGATCACCCGCGCAACCATGCGCTTTTAGCGAAGGGCGCAGATTGGCGTTTGTCACCTGCCTATGACTTAACGCCAGCACCGCAAATCAGTCAGGAGAGACGCGACTTAGCTTTGGTCTGCGGTGATCAAGGCCGTATTGCGAATGCTGAAAACATCCTGTCTCAAAGCGCACGGTTTCTATTGAAAGAAGATCAGGCAAACGCAGTGGTTCAGAACATGGTGAAACAGGTTAGTACAGGATGGTACAGCACCATGCGTGCCGCTGGCGTGTCTGAGCGTGATTGTGAAATACTCAAAGACGCCTTTGTCTATCCAGGGTTCATGGGACAAGACCAGCAGGAGTCTGAATAGGTATTACGATCAGGATGAACTCTGCGTGAATAAAAAACGTCCGAACAAAAAAGATGCGGACACGGCGAACATTTTTTGGCACCCTGATCACTAGCATCGCGATACGTCCCCTGTAATTTCAACGCACATTCCTTTCAAGGCCACGCCACCCGCGTGGCCTTTTGTTTTGCGCGCCTTGTGCCGATCAAAAAAGGTACTTCCGGCGACCCAACCCAATGCGGCGGGCAAAGGCGCGGGACTTTTTTAGCGATAGCGAATTTTTCTGGGTGCGCGGTGAATGCCCGTTTGTTGCCGAAACGGCGGCTTTACAGGGCTTTGATGCCGCGCACTCGCCATCCTGCGCACCAATGCGCACCCAGCCGCCCAAAAGGCGCGCACCCAAAAGAAAAGGAGAGCAAAATGGATAGCGATAACGGCTTAAAGATCGAATACATCTCGGTCGATCATGTGACACCGTACCAGTACAACGCCCGCACCCATTCGGATGATCAGGTGGCGCAGATCGCTGGATCCATGACCGAGTTTGGGTTTGTGAATCCGATCCTGATTGATGACAATGGCGGGATTATCGCAGGGCATGGGAGGCTAATGGCGGCAAGGATGTTAGGCATCAAGCAGGTTCCCGCCATTCGCCTGAAGCATCTCTCTGAAACGCAGCGCCGCGCTTTGATGATTGCCGATAATAAAATCGCCGAAAATGCGGGCTGGGATGAAAACCTGCTGCATCAGGAATTGCAGGCGCTGGAAGGTGAGGATTTTAATCTCTCTTTGCTCGGTTTTGGCGAAGATGAACTCGATGAATTACTGGGCGATGATGACAACGAAGGCCTGACGGACGAAAACGCCGCACCGGAGGCTCCCGAAAAGCCTGTGAGCGTTTTGGGCGATCTGTGGGTTTGCGGGGATCATAAAATCCTCTGTGGAGATTCTGCCCTCATTGACAGTTATCAAACCCTGCTGGGTGAAGAGCTGGCCGACATGGTGTTTACCGATCCGCCCTATAACGTCAATTACGCCAATTCGATGAAAGATAAAATGCGCGGCAAAGCTCGCCCGATCCAGAATGACAATCTGGGCGATGATTTTGGTGCGTTTTTGTATGATGTCTGCACTAATCTGATGATGGTGAACAAAGGTGCGCTCTATATCTGCATGTCGTCGTCAGAATTGCACACGCTCTACAACGCCTTTACCGATGCGGGCGGCAAATGGTCAACCTTTATCATCTGGGCGAAAAATACCTTCACGCTGGGGCGGTCAGATTATCAGCGGCAGTATGAGCCGATCCTTTATGGCTGGAAGAACGGCAATGAACATTTCTGGTGCGGCGCGCGGGATCAAAGCGATGTCTGGTTTGTGAACAAGCCCGCCAAGAACGATTTGCACCCCACCATGAAGCCTGTCGAATTGGTGGAACGTGCCCTGCATAATTCCAGTAAGACCAAGGATATCGTGCTGGATGCCTTTGGCGGCTCTGGCACCACCATGATTGCCTGTGAGAAAACAGGTAGGCGCGCGCGACTGATCGAGCTTGAACCTAAATACGCCGATGTGATTGTCAAACGCTGGCAGGAGTTCACAGGCAAATCTGCAACCTTGGCGGCCACAGGACAGAGTTTTGCCGAACTTGAAGCCGAACGCGCCTGAGAGTTGAGAAATCATGGGACTGTCCATTCGTGCTTATGCCCGTCATCGCGGCGTGGCAGATAATGCCGTGCGTAAGGCGATCCGCACGGGTCGTATTGTGCCTGAAAAAGACGGGTCAATTGATGTCGCTAAGGCCGATGCGGCGTGGGAGGCAAATACCGATCACACCAAGCGGCATGATCCATCGGCAATGAAGGATATTGATCCGAATGCGGCGATGGAATCCGTGCGTCAGACGTTGGCTGAAAATGGCCGTGCCCCTCAGGGCATGAACAGTTTTACCCAAGCCCGCACCGCGCATGAGATTGCCAAGGCGCATCTGGCACGGCTGCGGCTACAGGAAAAGAAAGGCCAGCTGGTCAATAAGGATCAGGTCAAGGCGCAGATTTTCCGGCTGGGACGAGAATTCAGGGACGCATGGGTCAACTGGCCAGCCCGTGTGTCGTCACAAATGGCCGCAGAGCTACAGGTGGATGAGCATGGCTTGCACATGATTTTGGAGCGCTATGTGCGGGAGCATCTGAATGAACTTGGGGATGCCAAACTCGACACAGCATGATGGCGCGTATGACAGTTTTGAAATTGAAATCTGGTGGCGCACGGC
>JAEUKP010000010.1 GCA_016794145.1 Alphaproteobacteria bacterium
GGGTACGGAAAATATTTCTTAATTCGATTAAACTGCTCTTCACTCAGATAAAACAAATCACTCATGGCGACACCTCCACCACCAGTGAATCACATCTCAATCATTTTGTGAATCCATAATCATTAAGTCCTGAGCCTAGGCTGGTTAATCGTATCTGGGCTCCGAAAACGTAAATCACCATTGTTTTTGTAGGGAAAAATGTCACTATAAAACAAAGGAGTGCTCAGCAGAAAACTCTTCATTTTTCCTGAGTCGGGCCACATTTGTGTACAAACCGCGTCATAACGGTTGGTCGAAAAACCTATACCAATATCACCCCACCCAATTTCTTCTGTGTATTCAATGCGCAGATCCAGACGATCGGCAATGGCTGATATGATATCAACACTGCTTCCTTGAGGGGGCAATTCCGGGTGAAGAGGGTCTTTAAACGAATAAGGCTTCCAATTGATATAGGCACAACGAATAACACCAGTGCGGATCACACGTTCGTAAACTGTTTCTTGCGGCTTTGTGTTTTGCTGATGGTTTTTTGAAAACCCCCATTGATATCCAAATATCAACGCTAAAGAAATTCCTACCAAGATCAAAAATGCTTGTTTCATGCCATTCTCCTTTTGATTAAGTTTAATACGGAAAATTATGAAATGTGTCAAAATAAATATATTATGATATATTATAAATATACATTTCTAACCCAAAATTATACAAATGATAACAATCAAACAAATTAAGGCCGCCCGCGCCTTGCTCGAATGGACGCAAGAGGATCTTGCTCGATCCAGTGGTTTATCCTTACCAACTCTGGCAAATATTGAACGGGGCTCAACTGTACCGCGACAAGACACGCTTCAAAAAATTCAAACTGCTTTTGAAGATGCAAATATCGAATTTCTGGAGCCCATGGGGGTTCAACTCGCAGCCGAACGCCTGCAAGTCAAGGTTTGGTCTGGACGCGAATCTGCCATCAAATTGTGGCAAGATCTTATGCGTGAGTTTTCGGATATGAGGGGTGGAGACGTTCTTTTTTGTGGTGTGAATGAACGACAGTGGAGCGATAAATATCCAAAAGAACTTAAACCTTATATACAGAAAATGGTCTCATTTAAGGCAAACTACCGTTTGCTGCTGTGTGAGGGGGATAATTTCATTATTGGAAATCCAACACAATACAGGCAAATTTCAAAAGAGCTTTTTGCTCAAAATCCATATTGCATCTACCGCAAAAAAATTGCTTTGATTACATGGGGGCCACCTCAGCGCATTATCCTTATCGAGAACCAGACAATAGCTGAAACATTCCGGTTGCAATTTGAAGCTAGCTGGCTAAATGGCAAAACAGTCAAAAATCCTACGTACGAATAGATTGCGAACTAAATTACAAAAAACGGCCCCCGAGAGGGAGCCGTTTTCAATTGGTTTTTGAAAACCAGAATTATTTACCAGAATTATTTCAGGGCTACTTTCGCGCCAGCTTCTTCCAGTTTCTTTTTCAATGTTTCGGCATCTGCTTTTGCAACGCCTTCTTTGACTGGTTTTGGTGCGCCTTCGACCAGGTCTTTGGCTTCTTTCAGGCCCAAACCGGTGACTTCACGTACAACTTTAATCACGTTGATTTTGTTGTCGCCAGCCGATTCCAGAACAACATCAAAGCTGTCTTTCTCTTCAGCAGGAGCAGCGCCAGCCGCCGCCGCAACAGCGACAGGAGCAGCAGCAGAAACGCCCCATTTTTCTTCCAGTAATTTTGCAAGATCAGCAGCTTCGATCACGGTCAAAGCGGACAGGTCTTCCACGAGTTTTTCAAGATTTGCAGCCATAGTTTAGTCTCCTTTTATAAAATGTGAATGAGCTACGTTAGTACGATAAGTTAGTCAGTTTAGAACCGTCCTAAGCTTGTTCTTTGTCGGCATATGCCTGAGCCAAGCGGGCCAGTTGGGCAGCAGGAGCCTGAATAAGGCCAACCAGCGTACCACGGATCTGATCGAGAGTTGGCAGTTTCGCCAGTTTCTCGACAGCAGCAGCATCCAGCTTCATATCGCCGAAAGCGCCACCCAGAATCACGAGTTTGCCATCAAATTTTTTGGCAAAATCGAAAATGGTTTTTGCAACAACCAAAGGTTCACCCGATGTTGTTGAAATCCCAGTAGGACCAGCCAGCAGATCGCCCACGTTTTCATAGCGTGTACCACTAATGGCGCGTTTGACGAGGGTGTTTTTGCTGACTTTATATGCGGCACCATTTTTGCGCAGGGTTCTCCGCAATTCTGTTACCTGTGCAACAGTCATTCCTTTATTGTGTGACACGATTACGATTTCACTGGAATCCATTGTGGATTTCAGGGCTTCGATCTCGGTCTGTTTCTCGGTACGATTCATTGTGAATCTCCATGTGTTAAATCAAGGTGTTAAATCAAAACAAAAAAGCGACTTTTTAAAAAAAGCCGCCTATCCAGAACATACCATAAAAAAGCCAAAATTCACCATACAAAAGCATGGTTTTTATTTTAGCCTATCTATGCGGGCGGAAACCCATTATTTTTGATAAATGAGAGATATCAAAAACCCACAGTCTCGGACAGGTAGGAGGGGTTATAAATAAAACTTGGGATCTTGTCAACATTTTGCTTTCGAAATTTACAAAAACGCTAGGATATAGGGTGGCACCAAATAAAATAATGAGGAAATTTTTGCTAAAAACCTTTGGGTTTAAGGCCGTCTCTTGGCCTTTCCCTGTTGCAAGAGGCGGGAGGGGGCGGATTCCCAGATGAAGCCTCACTCATTTGATTTGGATTCTGCCATAGGCAGTTGACAGGGTAAATTAAAAATGTTGTTATAATATAACATATATGCATAAGGTCTTTCGTAGACCTAAACTATTTGATTCTGAGTAAAGCCAACAGAGTTTAAATCAATCCATCAAATGAGTCGATAGGCCGCATCTTCCATTCCGTCCTATACGGTCTCTTTTGGTGGAACATTTAATGACCATATCTTCATATTCACAAAAGGATAAACACTATGAAAATAAACCCCCTCTTTCTGATTGCCCCTGTTTTGGCTCTTGTCCATCCGCTGCCGGCGGGTGCGGAAGACAGCCCTGTTACACTTGATATGAGCGGTCATTTTAAAATCTATGGTAATTACGCATCTCAGGATGGATCTTCTAAAACTGTTGATATGCTGCGCGATGTGGATGTCACGTTTTCGGGTGAGACACTGTTGTCGAACGGGTTGACTGTTGGGGCCTTGGTCAATGCTGATGGGGATACGCAATTTGATGTTGAGGACAGCTTTGTTTATGCATCAGGAAATTGGGGTCGTGTCAGTCTCGGGATAGAAGATGGAGCCGCTTTTTTGCTGCAGGTTGCTGCACCTTCTGCTGATGATAATGTGGATGGGATGGAAACCTTTGTGACACCATTTAACATTGCATCGACCCGTCTTTCCGGGACAAGGTTCGAGACAGAGGTATCAACCTTTGGATTGGATTACGATAATGATCTGACGGCTGGCATTGATAAAATATCTTACTATACACCTATCTTTTCAGGTTTTCAGGCTGGGGTATCCTATACTCCTGATGTCGCGAATTTCAGCCCCGCATCGCGTGGTATCAATGGGAATAATCCAGATGATCAACTTGATGAATACGGAACCGCATGGGAAACAGGTTTGCGGTACGAAAATCAAATATCAGATAAATTGGGCTATAAGGCTGGTGCAGGTTATACGTCTGTTGAGGTCGAAAATACAAATTCTGTATCGACCATCGACACATTCACCGAATGGAATATTGCTTTGGATCTAGATATTGGTGCGTATGGCATTGGCGGTGTTTATACCGAAAACAATGGTGGTGTCAAAAATAATGGCGAAAGCAAAACAAGTGTTCTTGGGATGGATTACACTGTTGGGCCGGTGAAATATGGGGCATCCTGGTTGCGCAATACACGCGAAGAAAGTGCTGTGGAAGAGATCAAGGCAAACCGCCTGGCAGCAGGGATTATTTATGAATATGGTCCTGGACTATCTTTCCGTGGAACAGTATCCCATTTGATGGTGGATGCACCATCAACGCTGGGTGGTGATGTTGATGGAACAGCGGTGACTATTGGAACACAGATCTTCTTTTAATCTGAATCTTTCAAGGACCTATAATTCATGCGAGTCTTTTATCCATGGATTATAGGTTGAAGGGTTCATTTCTTTTCCCATTTCTTGGGCAATCATTTTCAACGCAGCAATTCTGTTTTGTGTATTTGGGTGGGTTGAAAACAGGTTGTCCATTCCACGCCCTGATAACGGATTTATAATAAACATATGGGCGGTGGAAGGGTTATTTTCTGCGGTGGGGTTCAGAATCTGCTGTGACCCTCTTTCTAATTTTGCAAGGGCAGAGGCAAGGGCCTGGGGGTTTCCTGAAATCTCAGCCCCTGTTTTATCTGCGCTGTATTCACGCGTTCTTGAAATGGCCATTTGAACGATTGAGGCAACAACAGGGGCTGCAATCATAATCACGATTCCCAGAATGGGATTTCGGGTATGTCCATTTTCATCACGACCACCCCCCATGAACATCGCCATATTCCCTATCATTCCAATGGCTCCTGCCAGTGTTGCCGTGATCGTCATAATCAAGGTGTCACGATTTTTGATATGGGCAAGCTCATGGGCGACGACCCCTCCTAATTCATCACGGGTCATTATGTTTATAAGGCCTGTGTTGACGGCAACAGCGGCATTTTCGGGGTTCCGACCTGTTGCAAAGGCATTGGGTTGCGGATTCTCGATAATATAGACACGTGGCATGGGTAATTGTGCGCGATGGGCCAGATCTTTAACCAGGAGGTATAGATCTCCGTCTGTGACGGGTTGTGCTTTATACATTCTGAGAACGATAGAATCTGAAAACCAATAGGATCCGACATTCATGACAGCCGCGATTCCGAATGCGAATACCATCCCCGTTTGCCCGCCAATCATATAACCAATCCCTGCGAATAATGCGGTCATGGCGGCAATCAGAATAAATGTTTTTGTATAGTTCATGGCTTTTTGATCCTCTATTTGATTTTCATCGAGAATATAGTACAAAAGCAAGAAGAATCCACAAACGCCATTGAAAAAATACAGAAGAATTTATAGTCATTAAGGGTTGTAATGTCTTGTTGGTTTCTCTGGATAAACAGGTCCAGATAGCGGCGGAGTTATCGGAGGAGTTATAAGAGAATTTGTATCTATTTTCTTCTCTTCACTGCGTTTATAAACATAAATTCCCAGGACAGAAAGACCAATCCCCCAGATGGTTCCCAATGATTGAACGGCTTCAATGACCAAAGCGGCTTGTGTTGTTTCAAATACCATGACATACGCAATCGCAAACATCTGGGCGGCCCATGTGATTGCAATAATATAACCGAAAGTGGGTCGCATCCGCCGCACATATGGATCGTTTGAAGCAACCTCTGTTCGCAAGGATTCATTAATTTGTTGAATGGAGGTTTGGCGTTCTGCGGCCTCTAGCTCGTGCATTTTTTCGACATGACGGTTCAATTCGGCCAGTTGTTCCGGCGAAATTTCGCCTTTTCCAAAGGCCTCTAATAATGCCCCAAGAGCACCTGAGGCGCCTTGTGCAACCGGCGTATTAACAGTTTTTAATCCATCGGCCAACCCCTTGATGAGAGCTGGCAATCCTGCTTGTAACAGAACGGGTAATACCATGATTTACAATCTTCCTATTCTATCTATTCTGTAAGTGTATAAAAAATATGATGCCCAATACGCGCGGTTGGTTTCTGGCCTTTTGCCCAATGGGGAAGAATATTTAAGGTATGATAATGGGTCGCCCCTAGAGTCATATCTTTGATGAATCCCAAAACCGCACGTCGTGCAACACGGAGTCCTGTTGCAAAGTGCATATCATCTTCTGTAACCCCGATCAGCTTTTTGAAATTAGGGTCCTGTTTATTCCAGCAAGAAAACTGATATGGTTTTTGACAGACTTGTAAAACCGTATTTCCCCACCAGTAGCCTTTATGACGTTTTGCAATCTCGACACGGTTCAGGATGACACAGGCAACAGCCTCCATTCCTGTGCTTCCTTCTCCTCTGGCCTCTCCCCATAGAGTACGTGCGAGAACATCGATTTCCAATTCCTTCAAAAATTCAGCAGACGATGAAGGTGGTACATTTTTGTTTTGTTGTGGTATCAACTTTGATTTTTGGTCCATTTTTATTTCTCCCTTGTGTCTAATTTTGCTTCAATTCTCAATAGATGCGCGGTTAGGCGATTTTCAATGATACGGATATCTCGGGTTTCCGCATATGTTCGTGCAACTTCGATGCGATGATCAGCCAATGATTGATTGATTTTCATCAGCCCGTTTTCGAATTCGCGGCGTGAATTCCAGATCAACCAGAATAAAGCAGATAGAATCGGCAATTCGATGACGGCGATCCACCATCCGAATAGGTCAATAAAACTTTTTTCCATTTTGTTTCTCCTAAACATCAAAATCGGTTTTTGCTTTGACTTTTGGACGAACAGCAATCCATTTCCGGTTTTGATTTTCTTCGGCAGGGATTTTAGCGATTCGTACGGGTTGCAGGGACAAAGCACCTGCAACAGCATCCAGACAATCATCATGGCCACTCCGTTTATCGGGTCGCCAATCTTCCATTTCTTTTATAAATGGGGTTGTCAGGATGCTCCGGTGGACATGGATAGCGCGGGCAGCTAATGGTGCATCGAATGCTTCCATGATGCGGACAGATTTTATCTTGCGGCTTGTGATTTCCCGTATCCCGCACACAGCACCAGATACAGCCAATTCACGCCGCAAAATTCCAGGCAGAAATTTTCCCAACCCGTTTGTTTCGAGGGCAATAGATGGCAGGAAAAAGCGCTTTGCGATCTGTGCGACTTGTTCACATTGTTGTGTTGCCTCATCTTTATCGGAATGTGGTGATATTTTAATCTGGGCAAGATGGTGAATCCAATATTCTCCCATTTCATCCGTATAGACGATTGCCAGGATGCTGCGGTCTCCGTCAACTTTTCCGAATGCTGGATCCCACCATCCTGCCATGCTGACCAATTTTCGCCCACACAAAGATGACAAACGATTTCCATGCGCCTCGCGGTAGATGATATCTTCGTTATAAAATTGTAATGCAGACGGATCAAGCCGTGCATCACGGCTATTCATTGGTTGACAAAGCATCTGGCTTGCAAAATGCGCAGGGCCTGTTTTTTTTAGGATGTCATGAATCCTGTCAACTGTGAAACGCTCTGGCCAGACACTTTGACCATCAATGGTTTGAATAGGTTGTACCAGACGGGTAAATCCATCAAGAAATAGAGTATCTTCGCCTAGTTCTTTGCGCGGTGTGTCTGCATATATGGTATGCCAGCAATGCGGAGTCCCAACATATAGCAATGTGCCGCCCGGTGTCAGAATGTAATCTAGTTCCATCAATCGTTCACGCAGATCCATCCGTTTTTCCTGAGTATCCGATGTTTTTGGAACCTCGACATCATCACAAATAATCATATCTGCGCGTGTGCCTGTCAGATTTGTTGTGATTCCCTTGGCAAGCATTGATGGATCCCGTAATTCCTGTGTTCGGTTCACGGTAAATTTTTCTGATCCCCATTGGTCTAGTTTTGTGGGTTTCAAATGTTTGGTCATTGGATGTTTTTCAATGATACGTTTCACATTCCTCACCATTTTACGGGCAAGAGCCAGATCAGCAGATAAGACCAATATTCTGGTATCTGGTGCATTCAGCAAAGACCAGGCGCAGAATACGCCGACCAATGTTGACTTTCCGCAAGACCGGAAAGCCATCAGCAGAAGTCGTGGATTGATGTTTGATGTCTCTGTCTGTAACCATTTGGCGATTTTCATGTGAACTTTTGGTGTCGTCTGGTTCTGACTGGCGTTCCATGTTGCCAAAAATAATGGAAAGGTGCATGTCATTCGTCCTCCTCATAGGCATTAATTTCTGCTTCGGCCTTGGTCATTAATCCTTGTAAATAATTTGCCTCTGTATCGCCGATGATTTCTTTGTCTGGAAGATCGGCCCACTTCGCAAGTTTGATTAAAAGTTCGATATGGCTGATAGCAACTTTTGCTTGTTTATGGTGTGATTCAAATCCTTTGGTATCAATGGGGGTCGCCATATGTGTACGATAGGACGCAACGGCCAGTGAAATCGCTTCTGGAAGAAATTCTGCAATCTGCTGGCGTGTGGAATGTTCGATTGTAATGTTCTGGGTCATCCTGTTCCTCTGGATTTTCTTTGGAGAGTTCATTAAATTTTTTCTTAAGGGTATCGGGCAATCACAAACCATTGACCGCCATCTGATACGACTGTGATAGATTGGAATTGTGCCGTCAGAGGTTGATTATATTGGTCTGGTCCGGCCCCCCCTTGAACGGTTACTGTAACGGCGTTGCTCGATACATCTGTTTTCTTGATGGTGATTTGTCGGCCGATTGCCTTTTTCGAGTTCGCAGGTGGGAGACGCGCATTTAATGCGCCGCCAAAGCTTGATAACAAATACACATCAACGGCCATATCGATGTCGTATATTCCTGTTCCGTCATAAAACCGTGTGTTTCCGGGTGATCTGTTCGATGATAAAACAAACCATTCTGCCCCGTTTGACATGACCATCACGAAATCATTTTCGCCCCCCAGGAAATATGATGTGCCATCTGGTCCGGCGCCCCCACCATCTTCGGAAACGGTGATGATGTTCTTTGAACTATCGATCTTTTTAATGACCATCATTGCACCTGACGCAGTTGATGCGGCGGGTAGATTGATTGTCAATGCACCACTAAAGCTTGATACAAGATGGATAGAATGGGACAGGTCAAGTGTGAATGTTCCTGTTGTATCAATGTATTCTGTATCATATCGCTGTAATGTTGATGTCAGGTCATTGCAAATTGATTTCTGGAATTTGTTCTTATACGGATATCCTGCATTATAGGCCGTGTATTGCCCACCGGAAAAATCCCAGATAGAGGCTCCGTCACTTGCCGATAAAAGATTATAAATTGCTGTTTCAATAGAGCCTGCATCAAGGCGGACATTCGGGACTCCACCATGTGATTCTGTGTATAAATTCACAAAGATTGTTTTGTTTGATCCTGGCCCACAGCGCACACAGGCTGTTGCCGTTGAATTCAGATTGGCTTCAAAATCAGTAAAACTGTTATTGAATGACCCTTCCTCAACATAAACGCCATGGCCTGATGTCGTTGCGCCCAGTGAATAGACACGACATTGTAAGAATCTATTTGCGTTGGGGGTATCACCCGCACCTGATCGTTTTAAATGAATCCCGTTGACGAATGGTTGTGCAACAAGAACCCTGGTAAAGTTATTCCAGTAAACCGGTTTTGATGTTTCGTATCCACCATCCAGTAAAATACCGGTTTGGGCCTGCCATATAGAGATATCGACAATTGCACTATGAACACATGGGCCAGACAGGCCAGCAAATTTTAAACCAACTGTTCCACCTGATAATTTAAGGTTCGATAGGTGGTTATAACTTCCTGCGATATGAATGAGTGTGATAGGAAGAGTTGTTCTGATTTCTGATCCGTCACCGATACCAACCAGGCTGGATCCTGTTTCCAGTACCAAGGTTGATGATATGCGATATATGCCTGCAGGAACAAAAACGGATTTCGATGCGGCTAATGCATTTTGGAAGGCGACTGTATCATCTGCAACGCCGTCTCCGATGGCGCCGAAATCCTTCACAGAAATTATTTCTTTCAGTTTATCTCCTGTTGTCCTGGTGATGGCGCCTGTTCCTGCCGCTGTGAAACTTGGTTCTGCCATTGCACCTGTTAATGGGACAGCAATCATTTGCCCGTCACCGTCAAAACCCAACACTTTTCCGGCGCGAATATGTTTGTCGGGAATTATGTTTGAAAGTGGTGATTCATGCGGGTTGAACTGAAGCATTGAAGTCTGATCTTGTTCCAATTGCTGCAACCCTGCGACAATAGAATCCAATTCGGTATTAATTGTGGTTGCTGCAAAATCGCCCCCTTCAATAAAGTCAGTCAGACGTTCGAATGGCATACGACGTTCGAGGGTTATCATTTGACCATCCAGTGGGGGGATATCGAATATAACAGAACCACCGGCTGTTTCACCTGGGCCGGTCACACTGAACCCACTATTTTGTAAAGCCCCATTGATGGATACAGATAGATCTTCGCTTGCAAAAATCGGGAATGGAAATTCAAAAATTGTTTGAATGCCATTTCCAACCAACCTGACAATTGGTGGAATATCGGGAATTTTAATATGACTTGTCATTTTCTACCCCATTAGATCTGTGATAAAGCCCATTGCTGTTTTTTGCTTGAGCTGTTGTTTTTGCAGAAGGTTGAGTTGTGTTTGGTGTTTCAGATTTTGGTCAATTATGGTGTTATCCATTATTGTTTTGGATCGATTGTTCTGGCGTTCTATATCCGATGTTTCATTCAACCCCTGGAAAACAGAATCTGATGATCCGGTTACAGATCCTATCCCTTTGCCCCCAAAATTGGCCCGTTGGGTGGATAGGGCATGACGTAATTTAGACAGCCGATCTGTTTCCTTCTGCTGCAGAACCAGTAAATTTGACTGTTTCTGCAAGGCCGCGCTTTGTTTTAATTGGGCGTTCTTGGCATTGAGGGCGTCCAGATCCCGCAATCGTTCAGAATTGGATAAAAAATATTGCCCGGCAGAGGCAATGGTTTTGACCCCGATATTTGCAATCGGGGCAACAACAGAACTTAAACTTCCCATGATGGTTTCTTTCTTTGATGGTTTTTATGAATTTGCAATCACTTCTGTATGAACAGATAGCAGGGCGAATGGTAACGGGAGACTTTGTTCAATTCGCCATAATGGTTTTGATGTATCGTTTTTCCATCCATAAGCCTTTACTTTTATATCGCCACTAATCAGCGGAGGCGGGGCATTCAAAAGGGTCGTTGTCCCAAAACTATTCAACGATATGCTTTTTAAACCACGACCTGTATCAAGTGTGAGTGCGGATGTGTTGCTGATCCGGAATGTTGCTTCAACCAATCTGACAGCGCGTGCATATCCGATCTCTGATATATTCGATGGTGGTAATGGCTCTATAATATGGGTAAATGGCAATCCTGCTTGCAGGTGATATGCGGGTTCGCCAATTGCAATCTCCCCGGATACGACACTTTGATCCGGTTGGACTTTACCATCTGCAACGATAGAGATGGTTCGCCCATTCAAATGATCAAGACCAGACCATGTTGTTGTTGGGCTTGTATGATCACCGGATAAGGCAGAATCGAGGTGTAGATTGTCATCAACCAGCTCGATCATATAATCTTCATTCCGTTTGATCAGTAAATATACACTATCGCCGACAACGGATACGGATATGACATTTCCTTGTGTTTCATGTAATGTCCATGCCGCCACTGCTTCGGCCCGATAAACTGTTAAGGTTGCAAATCTACCATCCGCCCGCACCAAGAATAATAATCGTCGTTTCTGGTCAAAATCCTGATCGACAGGTGTTGAAATAATATGATGGGAAAGAAGGGCCAGATCTGTCGCCTGATACGCTTCTTCAATACTGGTATAAATAAATTCCCGCAATTCTTGCCCATTGCGCGCAACAAACAATGTGGCGCCATCTACATCAATCGGTGCGATGTAACGATCTACCATTGACCCCACGCGTGTTTGGCGTTTGATTTGTACATTTGCGGGCGTCAAAGGATCCCCTGTGACCATCCATTCAGATCCGCTTGTAAAGATTTGTAAGTGGCGCCCAGAGAAAACACCTCGGATCGCGTTGACTTGATCGGAGAAAATCCCGAATTCAATAGCTTCGGCATCAAGCCCTGTTCCCAGGTCGAAATTAAATAAATCTCCTGACTGCGACATCCAGATACGGTTCGGTAAATCACGACTGCCGCCGATGATTAATCTGTCCTGATGAAAGGCTGTTGTTGTTGGATACCCTCTGACGGCTGAGAAAGATTGCTCTTCCCAATCAACTGTTGCTGTTGTTGATAATAAGGTCTGAACAACTGTTGCAGTGACAACGGTTCCCGATGCAACGCTTGTAATGTGGACTTCTTTGTTTGAAATACGCAAACGTGTTCCTGTGTGTCCTGATAGAAAAACGGGTGCGGATGCTGTGACTGTAATCGTTCCGGATACGCCACTTGGTGTTAGGGTGACGGTATTATTGGCAAATTTGTACATTGGTTGATGGATCCGCCCAGCGGTCGTGTAAAATTCCCAATCGACAATTGACCATGCACCTAAGCCTGAGCGGATCAAACGGCGTGGTGGATAATTGGGGTGCGTTAACAAGAGCGTATCGGCACTTTGTGTCCACGCAAGTTGCTGGATATCATCTTCAACCCATGGTGTTGTGAGTGTTGTTTCCAGTGTATCTCCTGCGTAGATTGATAATTTAAGATGCGTCAGGACAAGAAGATATGTTTGTTCTGAATTGAATTCGAATGCCATCATGCGGCCTTTTCCATCTGCGGTATCAATATATCTCAACCCGGACCGGCGAATAATTCCACCTGTTGGCTGAATAAAGACGTTCCGAAGCTTTAAAGCTCCGTTCTCGTAAGCGTTCAGATCTCCGCGTCCTAAGAGATCCGAAGATACCTCGCCGGATGTAAAGGTTGTTTTGATTGTTGGAATACGGGTCATGATTCTATCTCTTTTCTCATCTCTTTTTCTAATCTCTGGCATCAATCAAGCTGAAATTTTCGATACGATTTGGGCTGTCTTGTTGTGAGTCGATCTGCCGCGCGCGTGTGAATTCTTGATCTGCTTGTTTACTCAGGATATCTGCACGTGATGTGTTTTCGGTAAGAGGTAGACAGAATTCAGCGGCCAGTCGTGTCATCAGCAGTGAATCAAAATACGGTGGGAAATTGCTTTCATCCGGCCTAAAGATATAGGTTAGTAGGACTTCACTTGCATCTGTATGAAGTTCATTCCGTGATAGACGGTAATTGATTCCTCGTCCACGACCTCCAACTCCTGCCGATATCGCACGAAGAAAATCATTGGGCAGTTGATAAGCATATTGATAATCCCCGTTCGGTGGTGTTGCCAATCGGGTCAGTAAAACCTGACGTGTTGCAAAGTTCCATGGAAACGATGATAAAACGGCATCCCGTAAAGGTGCATAAAGCAGGCCTGCGATTTCTGATTCTGTCGTTCCATCAGAGAACGAGGTGATAGGGTGAACCCCTATGCGTGCAAGAGCGCGGGCACAAAGCCCAATATCATCTAAAGCCATTTTAAAAATCTCCGGTCTGTGTAAAGGAAAAAAGGGGGAATGACCTGTGGCCCGTTGCAGGCTGAAACACAGGTCATTCCGGTGTCAGTACGTGGTGGTAGGTGTGTATTACGCGGTGAAGACCGCAACAGTCACAGCAGAACCAGTGTTTGCTGTTACGATATAGAAGACTGTTGACGGTACGCCACCCGTACTGAGATTACAGATCAGTAAGTCATTGACGCGAAGCATCGATGCTGCTGAATTGAAATAACCTGCGGTGACCACTGATGAATCAGTGGTTGTGTAGTGCCACAGGGTGAAATTATTGGCATAGGCCAATACACTCAGGTCTTTTGAAGCAAAAGCCATAATTTAAACTCCTTGGTAATTAAGTGATAAGTGAATAGGTCTTGTGTTCAACGATGACTAGTCTGGTGTTTCATCGCATCCAATGACAACAATCCCTGATCCATCGATAAGGGCTGCGCCTTGACTCATCATATTGTTGACAAAGTGGGCGGCCCGATCACCGTGCCACGTGATGTCTGACTGTACATCAGATCCAGACGCATGCCCGATGGCTGTTTTGTGGAACCAGAAACAGGAACGAATATCATTCCCGTCAATAGGCAGGCCAGACATCGGGATCCAGGTTGTCCCCAGCCATTTTTTCGCTTGCATATTTTTATATGGGAGTTCGTCAGATCCAACATATTCGGAACTTGCAAATTCAGGGACCTTTAACAGTTCAGACCATTGTTTCCATCCAATAACGGCAAAACGTTGGCCATCATCTGGCACATCTGCACCACCCAATTTTTCAAAGGCTAATAAAACCTTATCACGGGTCAAGCCAACGTTCCCGTCCGGAACCGTCAGTGTAGAAGCAGAGGCAAGCGCACTGATAATCAGATCATCTGTTTTCCGCCCGAGGGCATAGGCTCCGGCATTGGCAATGACGGCACGCTCATCATGATTGATTTTTAATTCAGCAAGTTTGTCGACCCAGTCACCGGCATAGAAATCCTGTAACGTGCATTCAACAGATGTGTGGGACACATTCATAACCGGAATCATGCCGTTTGCTGATTTTGTTGATGCCGTTCCTTTTCCAACCTTTTGGAAAACAACGGATGATCCTTTTACGTTATTAATTGTTCTAACCGCAATGCGCAATTTAGAACCTTGTCTTTGATAGGCTTCATGAACTTCGCGTTCAAACTGCTTTACAAAGGCGATATTTATATCTGTACTCATGTTAATCCTTTTTTGGGGTTAAAGTTAATTTTTCCCGGATCGGTTATCGCTAGGCGGCCAAGCAGGGCGGGGGGTAGACGGGCGGGCATAAGGTTACATACTTTGTTATGGGCCCCTATGTTCTCTGCCAGATTTCTTTTTCATAAAATAAAGCTTGATTTTTGGTTTGGTATCAGCTAAATATTTCATGTGTAATAGTTTTTAGTGCTTTGGGTGTGTCGTATAACATTGTCATAACTATTGACACAACTTGGAGCTTTTTATGTTGCAGAACATCATGACTGCGTTTGGTTTAAAAAATTCAGTAACCGATGATGGAACTGGGGGATTTTCATCCCGCAGATCTTACCCTCGTCGTGGTTGCGACCAATGTGTGGGTTTCCTTGATGGCAAAGCGCATCCCGTCCTGGATTGGAGTCCGGGAGGGCTACGCGTCTTCGCTGATCCACGCCCGTTACAAATTGGTCAAGAAATGGAGATTGAATTAAAATTCCATCTTCGTGATCAATTGGTCAATGTAAAGCAGAGGGCGAGGATTGTTCGTAAATCAACAGAATCTGTCTCGTTTCAATTTGCACCCGTCAGTAACGATATTCGTAAAACATTCCAAACTGTTATTGACGATTTTAATGCCCGTGAATTTTCAGGTTCACAGGCTTAAAATTCGAAGGGGCCAGAGATTATGCTCTGTTTATTTTCCTGCGTATAATCTTTGGAAACCTTCGCTGACTTTTGCAATGAAAGCAGGATCGCGATCTCTCCAGTATTTAGGACTTTGCATCATATTGCGGAGGCCGGTTTCGTCCAGCCCGTCAAATGAGCCGCTTCCGTCTTTGGCGATGGGGCTATTTGATCCCATTTTCATCATATTATAAAGGGCCATAACGCCATCATAGGAACAGCATAGGCCTTCATATGCAGATTCTGGAAGGTTTTTTGTTCCAAATTCTTGTAATTGTTTCGAAATAATACTCCATTTTTCTGATCCTCCGAATTCTTTGACCAGACGTTCCAATTCCCGGTCGGCTTGGAATTCTGCTGCCATTTCTAACAGCATTGGAACTAGCTTTTCTGTGGCGAGGTCATATATTTCTTGGACTTGCTCATTTGTAAATCCTTTCGCGTGGAGTCGGGCATTCAGTTCGGGATCAATATCGATGACATCGCTTTGTAATTTAAGCTCATAGAGATCTGCTGTTTCAGGGAGACCAAGAATCTTTTGCAATCGTTTTCTGTCATCATCTGTTTCAGGAAGTGGAACCATTTTCGAAAGACGTTTTTCAAGAGCAAGGTAAGAGTTAAGAAGGGCATCAATGCGAATTTCTTTTTTATCTGCATCCCAGAATTTATCGGGAACAGATGTCGGCTTATCGGGCTCGATAGGGTTTTGTGTATCTGTTTCGGCAATTAAAAGATTATCAGTCATGGTTTAGTCTCCTTTAGAATGAATTAGAGTGGTGAATCGGACAAGTCTTGTTTTAAAAATTCTGGGACACCCAACATTTCAGTCAGATATGCCATAAGGGCAGAGCGATCAATTTTTTCTGAAATCTCTGGTCCTAAAGAATGCGCAGCCTGAACCCATCCCAATGCGTTTTGGACGTTTCGGGATGATTGGGACCTCGCAAGTGGTGATCTATGGTCGATTGAAACAATTCGACCATCTAATGGTAGATCCGGAATGGCTCCTCTGTGCCTTAGAATGCTGTAGGCTTTCTGGATAATAGGATTCAACAATTCAACCTGCAATCGTCCGAATGTTGCACCTAATAGCATTGTCATTTCATCAGATCGTGTTGTGATCTCTGTTGCTGTAATTTTCCTGCCATTCGATATTTGTGGTAATCTATCGACCAAAAGCGCGTGTCGGATGCGGTTCCGAAGGTCCTGTAAAACCAATTGTGACACATCAAAACGGGCTGGCATTTCGAGTGGTGTTAGACCTTTTGATCCGACAGCTTTTGGAATAATCGCCCCTGGAACAAGTTCGATATTCGCAGTGTTCAAGACACCGTCATCTTCTGCCTGCCAGATCCCTGTCACAGAAATAGATGCATTTTTTAAGATCAATTCGACAACTTTGTTCGCTGTTTTGATGTCTGGAAGCGTCTTCATGATAGGGGATCTTCCGTATATTTCACCAGGGGATTTCATCCATCTAAAATTGATAAAAGGCGAGTGCGTTAAGTCTGTCTGGTAAATAATTTCGTCATAATCAATTGAAAACAGGCAGAATAGATATCCGTTTCCATTGATGGATTCTGTTATGCTTTCAATCAAATCGAATTTTTCATCAGGATGGGTGTTTCCTTTTTGTAGGATCGATACAGGAATAATCGCCCCCTTAAAACGCATCAAGATCTGAGACAATGTCAAAGAGACTTTTCTAAAAACTGTGTCCAGCTTTCCGCGGCGGCCTTCTTCCAGGACCACATCGCTTAATGGAATCGCCGTAAACTGGAATGCAGATAATTCTCCTGGTTGTGCTTCTTCAAAAGCCAATGACGCGGTTCCTGCAACAACAAGATCAAGGAAGCATTGATGGATCTCGACAATAAAGTTAGATTGATCAAAGTGAGCTTGCATTAATCTGCTTGTTTTCTCTAAGGTTGGCGTGATCGCCTTTGCTTCGTCTATGCTAAGGTCTGTCCCTGGCTTTAGACCGAACCACGGTGTTAAAGGCGGCGTTAAATTGCCGAGCAGAAGACTTGCTAATTGATCGACACCATCCAGCGCTGTTGCATCATAAAGCCTTTCGCTGCGACGGTTTCCGGATGCATATTGGCCTGTTAACTGGCCTCGTTGTGGCAGTGCATAATCGTAACAATCCTGCCATAGGCTATGCCACAAATTATGTTTTGATTTTGCCCCATGGAATCTATGAAGGAGGATTTGATAAGTTTCATCTGACATAGGTTATTCTCCCAATAAAGATTTGCGATGGGGTCCGGTTTCCGTTCCGGACAATATCCCACGGAAACTTGTATACACAGTACCTAATGCACTGCGGGACCTGCGTAGAATATTTTCAGCGCGGGTTTTTGCAATTTCTTCCGGGGTTGGCTCGACTGGTGTTGGTGTATCAATAGGAGATGTCGTGACCGGTGTCACAGCAGCAGGTGATGATACAGTTGGAATTTTTGGGCGTGATGTGACGCTTCCCATTTTATAATATCCTTTCGTGGTCTGTTTTTAAGAATCTGTATAATTGCCAGGGGGTTAAGATAAATGGATTGTGTACCCCCAAAGTACGCTTGACGGCCTCGACGCATGTAAAGAAACAAGGCCATAAAGGTTTCAATTCTGGCGATTTTCCGAAGAAGCGTAAAACCAGGTCACCCTGGCTTTCCAACCATCGTCGGAGGTCAAAACCATCCGGTAAATCGAGTCGCATCATTTCTGTTTTATGGGCCAGCGGGTCAAAACTGATCCAGACATCTGCAAATCGTAAAATTATAAAGCAATGACGGAATCCACGGCGCAAAAATTTAAGCCACCACAAATCCGTTTGGTCTGTAAAGACCACAAGAATTTCATCGGGCATCATTATTCGAAACCAATTTGATCCAATGAGGACGGATAACAATGCGTTTGATAACAAGAGCATCTTCAAGTTTCGAGAGAGCCTCTTTCCAAAGGCCATACGCACGAATTTCTTTTTGTCTTCGTGGATCGGGTGATAATAGTCTCTGACCGTAATGACGAAGAACCATCACATGATCCATTGTGACAGTTCTTGCGCGGTAAAGACGTTCCAAAGCTTTGATAATATCAACAGGTTCACAAGGTCTTGGATATAAGCCTGCCCCTGCTGTTATCCGCGCTCCCTCATTCCGCGCTGTTTGTGCTTGAATAAACCAGAACCAGGCTTCCTCGGCTGATTTAAATGGAACAGTGTCATCAGAACTCGCCTTTGGCGATCCTGTTATCGTTTTAAATATGGTCATTTCGATTTTCCCAGAAGATGTTATGGAACACTCAACCTATCAAAAAGTTACAATTGTTCCCTTTATGTTCTCATTGTTAGTCTTGTTTTGCGGGGTTGTCAAGAAAAATATGATTCTTTTCCTATATCTAGGATTAAAGACTTATGAGATAATAAATCCATGATGCTGACACATGATACAATATGGCAGGCTATTGACCGCCTTGCGCAGAGTTCGGGATACTCAACTTCTGGTCTTGCCAAGAAAGCAGGTCTTGATCCCACATCTTTTAATCGAAGCAAGCGAATTGGTGCGGATGGTAAGCCCCGATGGCCATCAACCGAAAGTATTTCAAGAATTCTGGCGGCCACCGGGGCCACGATGTCTGATTTTATCCAGTTGATAGGGCATGCTGCGCCTGTTTCGCCGGTAGAATCTCGTATTCCTGTTCTTAATTTTTCTCAAGCTGTGCGGAAAGAGTTTTTTGATGATCATGGGTATCCTTTAGGAGAATCCTGGGATCATATTCATTTCCCAAACGCACCCGAAGAGGTGTTGGATGTTTATGCGCTTGAAGTTTCAGGAACCTCTTTCCTTCCTTTTTTTCGTGAAGGAGATCGTTTGATTATTGCGCCTCACGCTCCTTTGCGCCGTGGAGATCGGGTAGTGATATGTACAATTTCCGGTAAACTTTTAGCCAAGGAACTCAATCGACAGACGGCAACAAAAATCGAGGTCAAATCACTCTCTTCCGATGAGGCATCTTTGAGTTTTTCACCCAAAGACATTAGCTGGATTTCGAGGATTGTTTGGGTTAGTCAGTGATAAAAATTTTAAAGGGATCAGGGGTTTTCTTCATTCCCTACTTGTTCTTCAATCATCGAACGATATCCTTTTAGGGTGTCGTCCGGTATAACAGAAAGTCATTTTATTTATGTCCAATAATAGTCTTCTCAGAATATCACCTCTTCGTAATCAGGTTCCACAATTCGATCAGATTCGTGAGGAGGATTTTAAGCCCGCTGTGATAGAGGCGATTACACAGGCACGCGAGAATATTGATCAGATCATTCATCATTCTGAGCCCCCTACTTTTGAAAATACGATTGTTGCTCTTGAAACAGCATCCGAGACATTGGGAAGTGTTACATCTGTTTTCTACAACCAATTATCCGCGGCTGGAACAGATGGGCTTCAGGCCCTTGCAGAAGAAATTGGTCCGATACAGGCCAATTTTGGCAGTGATATTATTTTGAATGCTGATCTCTTTCATCGTATTAAGTCTGTCTATGATCAGCGGAGTTCATTGGTATTGACCCCAGAGCAAGATACCCTACTGGAAAACACCTATAAGAATTTTGTTCGTGGTGGCGCATTATTGGATGATTTGAAGAAAGCAGAGCTTCGTAAAGTAAACGAAGCCAGTTCTACTCTGGGGCCTGTTTTTACAAATAATGTTAAAAAATCAACAGAGGCCTTTACATTATGGATTGAAGATGAGGCCGACTTGGCGGGGCTCCCAGCGACCGTTGTTGAAAGTGCAAAGCAAGAGGCCGTTGAAAGAGGAGATGAGGGGAAATGGTTGATCACTCTTGATTATCCCAGTTTTGGTCCATTTATCACCTATTCTTCGCGGCGTGATTTGCGCGAGAAAATCTGGAAAGCGAATAGTAATAAGGCTTTTCGGGATCAATTCGACAATACAGAGACTCTGTTAAAAATTGTAGAATTAAGACATAAGCGTGCCCAATTATTGGGATATAGGACACATGCAGACTATGTTCTTGAGCGGCGTATGGCCGAGAAACCAGAACATGTGATGCGTTTTCTGACCGAGCTTCGTGATCTTTATAAAGTGGCGGCTTTGAAGGACTTGGAAACCCTTAAATCCTTTGCATCTGATGACGGTGTCGCAGATCTAAAACCATGGGATGTAGGATATTACTCTGAAAAATTGCGCCAGAAATTATATGCTTTCTCCAGTGAGGATCTTCGTCCTTATTTCCCGTTAGATAAGGTTTTAAAGGGGACTTTTGATCATTTTTCAAAATTATTTGGATTGAAATTCACATTGGCGACTGACTTGCCTGTCTGGCATTCTGATGTGATGGCTTACGATGTGACAGACCTTAAAACGGGTGATTTTGTCGGAACACTTTATGCCGATTTCTATCCAAGGCCAGGTAAAAAAGCAGGCGCATGGATGACCAGTTATCGCGATCAGGGTTTATTCCATGGGAAGGTAGAGAGGCCTGTCACTGCGATTGTTTGTAATTTCACAAAACCTGTCGGCAATAAACAATCGTTGTTAGATCATGATGAGGTACTCACATTGTTCCATGAAATGGGTCATGCCACGCACAGTCTTTTGGCAAAAGGAACCTATCCGTCGCAGACAGGTACGAATGTCCTTTGGGATTTTGTTGAATTGCCGTCTCAGCTTCAGGAGAATTGGCTTTATGAAGCAGAAACCTTGAATAGTTTTGCTGCCCATTTTGAGACAGGAGAAAAAATTCCTGCAGAGTTAATTCAGAAATTGCGCGCCGCAAAAAACTTTATGTCGGGCTGGATGGGGCTCCGTCAAATGGGAATGTCTATCTTGGATATGCTATGGCACACAGTAGATCCATCAATGATAACTGATGTCATTGCGTTTGAAGATGAAGCAATGAAAGGCACATCGCTGTTCCCACGATACGGGGGATCATTATCGACCTCGTTTAATCATATTTTTGCAGGAGGATATTCTGCAGGATATTATTCTTACAAATGGGCCGAGGTTTTGGATGCAGATACGTTTGAAGCTTTTCTGGAAGCTGGACTCTATGACCCCGCAACGGCCCAAAGATATCGCAAAGAAGTTCTTGAGCCAGGAGGGGCCGAACATCCGGCAATTCTGTACAGACGATTCCGGGGGCGTGATGCTGATCCTGCTGCGCTTCTTCGGCGGGAAGGGCTTCTGACCAAAAACCTGATGTCAGGAGGAAACTGACATCAGGCTTCAAGGTGTGGTTGGTCTATGGTGTGTTTGAGGTATAAGGATCGTTGAGTCCTGTCCTTTTTGTTCTTGCTGGAACTCATTCCCCCTTATTCTTGTATATTGACATAAAAATATGGCGATTTTATGGTTTTGGGTTGCCTTTTTTTGTCTAAATCTTAAGAAAAGGGATGTACCCTTTCGGATGGGGTCTTTTATAAATCCATCAAGAAATTTTCTCATTTTATTTGGTGTAGACTATATTCAGGAGTTTCTCTTTTTACCGTTTCAATGTCGTTCGAAAGCATTCCAAAATGAATCATAATCAACGTTTATTCTCTCCCCAGTCAACAGATCATGTGTGGATGACCGAACCGGCCTTCTTTCATTGCAATGTCCAAACCATGGAGACAAATACCTATCAAAGCCCCGATCCTGTGGATGTGGGCGCGGTACAGGCGGCGGCCTTGGCCGAATTCCGTGCGTTCCGTGACCGTTTGGTCGCGGCCGGCATCACGGTCACCACGGTTCTGGGCCATCCGGACAGTCCGGATGATATTTTTCCCAATTGGGCATCCACCCATATTCTGGAGGATGGAACGCGGGGCATTATTTATTACCCGATGCTCAACGACAATCGCCGGATGGAACGGCGGCCGCATTTAAAAGCGGTGTTAGAGCGCAGTTATCGTGTGATTCTGGATATGTCGGAGGCCGAGCGCGTCAATAAAGCCATGGAGGGAACCTCGGCCATCTGGATGGATCGTATCCACAAAATTGGCTATTCCACCTTGTCGGCGCGGGCCGATCGGGGCTTGGTTCAGGACTGGTGCGCCTTTATGGGGTATGATCTGGTGGGGTTTGAAACCCGCAATCACGTCGGAAAGCCGGTCTATCACACCGATGTGTTGATGTTTATCGGGACGGGATATGTGGGCATTTGTCTGGAGTGCATCTTGCCGGAGTATCGTGCGGCGGTGCGTGCCAAGATCGCGTCCACGGGACAGGAGATCATTGAGATCACGTTTGACCAATTGCGCGAATTTTGTGGCAATGCGTTGGAATTACGCGCCGCAGATGGATCGTTAAAACTGGTGATGTCGGGATCGGCCTATCGGGCGTATCGGGCTGACCAAAAAGCAGCGTTTTTAAAATACGTGTCTGAAATTATTTACACCGATATCCCCACCATCCAGACCTATGGCGGCGGCGCCGCCCGCTGTATGTTGATGGAGATGTTTTGAGGTTTTTTGCTATTTGCAATCAAAGCCGTGAATAACAGCTCCTGATCCATCTTTTTCGTAAAAGAAACTGGATATCTTAGGGAAGCTCTTTATGAGGCGTTCTAGGCGTTCTGGTGATTGAGCAACGGAGAAAAACATAGGAAAGTGCTCTCCTTCATTGATAGCAAAGCATGTTCCATTTATTTCAACATCTTGGTCGCGCGTTGCTATCCAGTAGTGCGTAAGTGTTGATGCCGAGGTATTTGCTTTTGTTTCGTGTCTGAAGCCGCTGGCATCAAGTCTTACATCACCCATTCGTGATGCCTTAACAAGCGGATACATCAAAAAGTCGTCAATTTGTGGGCGGTTATATTGCTCTGCATTTAAGCTGGAATTATATCCCCACAAGATCTTACCTTGAGATCCCGCGAGCTCTGCCAGTTTGCTTATATGTTTTGTGACTTGCCCTTGCGGAAAGCTATGAGGTTGACAGTCCTCATAGTTTGTAAGGCTTCCAGTACTGATGACCAAGGCCGGTTGACTGTTTGCGATGTGTGATAGATCTGTGTCTCTAAAGTCCATTTCAAATGGATGGATGGTCACACCAGACAGGTTTGCCCGCAATACATCGGCACTTTGTTGGTTAAATACAGGTGATAATTCAATGGTAATAACACGCTGCAAATTTTGCATGTGGGAAAGGATTGTGAGCTCTTTTTGTTGTACGGATTTTCCGGGCCCCGGACCCACTATGATGGCTGTTTCAATGCTTCCTATCCACTGCCCAATTTTTTCGGCATTGTCATTAAGAAGTTTAATTTCTCCAGAAAAGGGTGTATACGCTTGGGCTCCCGATAGGATGTTTTCAAACTTTTCTGCGCCACCATTCCGGTAGAGGTCTGGGCCTAAATTTCCCGTACGGTTACCTGAAAAGAGGTCGCACAAGCGCACAAGCAACGCATCGTCTGCCTTATGCCGACGAGAAACAGTTCTAATTGCTGTTGCTACTGTTGTCATTTTTACTGATTTTATCTCTTATTCGTAGGGTTATGCGAAATTTCCCACATCGCCTCGAATTGCTTGCGATAAGCTTGCGAGATTAATGGGTATTCGAATACTAGAACTGTAGGTTCTTCTTCAAAAAGGATAACTGCCAACTTGTTTCCGTACACGTAAAATGGAACGGTAGAAAAAAATTCTTTTGGCAACCAACGGTATTCTGCGTAAGAAGATGCAACGAAATTTGTATCACCTTCTTGAACAAGAATCTTGTAGGTGATCCCATCAAGCTTTTTCATTCGTTCACTATGGGATAAGAAAATATCTTTTCCCCATTTCAGGAATACCGATTCTTCGACATTATTTACAAGAAAGGTGTTCTTTCCATGCAGAGCCAAAGCTGTGTGATAAATATCATCGTAAAAATCACAGAAGCCTTTTTCTCCACGGAAAAAATTGATTAATTCACTTTTTTTCCGGAGACCATCATTTGGAAGAAATTCAATCCCTGCGTCTTCGAAGGCTTTTTGAATCACAGCCAAGGTTGACTCGCGGGGTTGGGTCAATCCGTTTTCAATGCTCCCGATGGAGGTCGCAGAAATATCTGTCCGGTCCGACAAATCGCCTTGTGACCAGTTCAAGATTCCGCGTGCGCCACGTATCTGTGCTGTTGTAATCATCGTATTCCGTTTTGGCTAACAGGCTTATGTTTATCCCAAACGGTTATAAGATGAAAGCCATTTTTACGCAAGAAAAAATATGAAAATAATTAAGCAATCTTTTATCTACCTGAAAATCAAAGTCCCCGAGATACGGTTTAAGGGGCTTTTTGCAATCTATATTATATGCATTCTATTGATATACCATATTAATTTAAAGTTTATCAAACCTATAGCTTACGTCAAATAAAATGAGCTTATTTTTTTGAATCATTTTATTTGAATTCTGCTATATTGCCATCAGGCTGTGATGATACCTGATTTTTAACCCATGTTGTTTGACGTTTTGCATAATGTCTTGTCTCGTTTTTCGAAAGGATAATCGCTGTTTCTAGATCGATTTCTCCCCTCACATATGATTGAAGGGGACGGAATCCCAGTGCATGGGTCAGTGGGCAGTCAAAAGGAATTTTTCCGCCTAAAATTAAGTCATCAAAAGACCGGACTTCGTCGACAACGCCATTTGCGATCATCACATCAAAGCGCGTATTGCATTTTTCATATAGAACATCGCGGTCCGGGAGAATAACCTCTAGCTGGAAATCATATTGATCTGGGGGCCCGAGCGGGGGCAAACTTTGCCAATAAGACATCGGTTTTCCTGTATGTATCATGACCTCGTACGCTCTGACCAATCGTCTGGGGTTTTGACGATCGATTTTTTCACAAAGAACGGGATCGAGCGTTCTGAGGTGTTCGAAAAAAGAATCAATCCCCAGATGATCCATCAAATCTTGTGACAAGATACGGATCTCTTCCGGAATCTCGGGAATAGGGGACAATCCTTCTATGAGGGTCTTGATATAAAATCCGGTTCCACCCACGATAATAGGGATTTTAGAATCTGCAGTTGCTTTCTCAAGCGCAGCCAGAGCCATTTTACGCCAATCCATAGCCGTCAGGGTGATATCCGGGGGTGTGATGCCATACAGCAAGTGCGGGATGTCTGCTTTATCCTCTTTTGAAGGCTGTGCCGTCAAGAGAGGCAATCCATTATAAAGTTGAAGTGAATCTGCATTGATAATTACGCCATCAATTTTACGCGCAAGATCTAATGCACGGGCCGACTTACCACTGGCAGTCGGCCCCGCAATCACGTAGACGGTTTTCTGATCCATTATTCTTTTGTATCGCCTTTGGAATCATCTTGATCTTCGGATTTATCAGCGGCTTTCAGCTTGAGAGCAACAAATCTGACATCTCCTTGTCCTTGATTGTTAACAAGCATGAGAACAGATTGTTTTCCTTCTGCTTTTAGGTCTTCAACAATTTTTGAAACAGACCCTATCTCTTTCACTGGTTGTTGGTTTACTTCGACAATTATATCTCCAACACTTAGTCCTTTTTGAGCTGCATCGGATGCTGATTTGATTGATGTGACAACAACACCACTCACATCTTCTGGGATTCCGTAGGTTTCTCGCAGAAGTGGAGAAATATTATTGATTGTGATGTTGAGATCTTTCAGCTCTAATCCTTTTGTGGGTTTGCTATCTTTATCACCTGATGCTTTTTCAATCATCCCAGTGGTTTCGGCTTTTTCGAGTTCACCCACCTTTACTTTTGTCGTGATTGTTTTTCCATCCCGGATTAAGCTTACAGTCGCATCCTTTCCAATCGGTGTTTCTGCAACAATACGTGGAAGCTGACGCATAGCATCCAGTTTCTGTCCGTTAAATTCAATAATAACATCACCTGGTTTGATATCCGCTTTCTCTGCCGGTCCGCCGGGTGTGACGCTTGCGACCAATGCACCGTGAACCTCTTTTAACCCCAGCCCGTCTGCGATTTCATCTGTAACAGTCTGGATTTTCACACCCAACCAACCACGTCGCGTCTTTCCGAACTCGGCAAGTTGCATCACAACGGGTTTGGCAAGGTTAGCTGGAATTGCAAATCCAATCCCGACAGATCCACCCGAGGGAGAATAGATCGCAGTATTGATGCCGATGACATCTCCGCGTAGGTTGAACATCGGCCCGCCGGAGTTTCCCCGGTTGATAGATGCATCTGTTTGGATAAAGTCATCATAAGGGCCTGCGCTGATATCGCGTTTCCGTGCAGAAATAATTCCTTGTGTAACTGTTCCACCAAGGCCGAAAGGATTTCCGATCGCCAGAACCCAATCTCCGACACGCATCTGATCACTATCCCCGAATGAAACTTCTGTGAGTTTGTGTTTCTTAGGATTTTTAACTTTCAAGACAGCCAGATCCGTTTTTTCATCATGTCCGACTAACTCTGCATCAAGAATTGTATTGTCTACAAGGGTTACACGGATTTCGTCGGCGTCCTTAATGACATGATTATTGGTCACAACAAGCCCTTTTGCACCATCAATGATAAAACCAGATCCCATTGATGTTGTCGGCAATTGTTCCATTGGACTTTCTCCATTGGGGGCCCCCATGCCTTGCTGTTTTTGCATGAAGTCCTTGAAAAAGTCTTCGAAAGGTGACCCTGGTGGAAATTGTGGGAAATCTTGAGGTGTTTCAGATGATGTCTGAACGGCTTTCTGGGTTGATGAGATATTGACAACAGCGGGGGATAATTTCTCGGCCAGATCCGCAAAACTGAGAGGGGCCCCAGATGGCGGGGTCGTCACAGGAACCTGTACGCGCAAAGGTTCTTCTTTCTTATCAAAGAAACCGGCTTCGGCGGTGTTCCCAAATACAAAAGGAGACAGGAAAGTTGCTGCACATAATGCCAGAACGATTTTATTCATTGTAACCTCATTCAATTAAACTGGTTAGAAGATAGGGGGGAGTTTCACTTCCGTCAATTCCCCAGATTATTGTTGTTTTTATTCTTTTTTTATTTCTAAGCAAAATACGACCTTAAAATCTCGGTATAAGTTGCGGTTAATGTCTCAATATCTTTGATGGATGCATGTTCATTCACTTTGTGGATGGTTGCGTTCAGCAATCCATATTCGATAACTGGACAATCACCTGCAATAAAACGGGCGTCCGATGTTCCTCCCCCCGTATCTGGTTTTGGTTTTTGGCCGGAAATTCTCTCGATGGAATTTATGACAAGATCTCTCCATGGATGATCTGATGTTACAAAGCTTTCTGCATTGCTCCAGACTGTCATTGTGTAATTTGGTGTTACCTGATCCAGAATAGATCTAAGTCGAGATTCAAGTGTTCGAGATGTCCAATGATCATTAAAACGAATATTGAATAAAGCTTCGGCCTTTGCTGGGATCACGTTGGGGGCAGGGTTTCCAACATCGATTGACGAGATAACAATATGACTCGGCGGGAAATCATCTGTCCCGTCATCAAGTTTTTCTTCAATAAGCGCTGTTAATAAGCGTATGAGTGGGGGGATAGGATTATCTGATCGCTCTGGGTAGGCACTATGCCCTTGTATTCCCTTCACCATCAGTGTCCCATTCAGTGAGCCGCGTCGACCAACACGAATAGTTTCGCCCATCTCATTTGTATTGCTTGGCTCCCCAACCAATGCAACATCTGGCATTTGTTTTTGTGTTCGCATCCATTCTAGAACTTTGACGGTTCCGTTCACCGATTTCCCCTCTTCATCGCCAGTGATCAGGAGGCTGATCGACTCTGAAAAATCCGGGTTTTCATCAAGGAAGCGCGAAACTGCGGCAACAAAAGCGCAGTTTGCTGCTTTCATATCCGCAACCCCGCGACCATATAAGATCCCATCCTTGACGGTTCCAGAAAAGGGCGGGTGTGTCCAGTCATTCTCATCCCCGACGGGAACAACGTCTGTATGTCCCATGTAACAAAGATGGCGACCTGTTGTCCCAAGACGGGCAAATATATTATCTATTGTATCGTATCCATCTTCTTCAAATCTAAGTCGATGAATCTGGAACCCCATTCTTGAAAGAGGTTGGCCTAAAGTTTCCAATGCCCCATCATCACGCGGGGTAACGCTTTGGCACCTTACAGATTCTTGGGTCAAGAAAATGGGATCAATCAGGTCAGTCACGGAGAAGCTCGTTCAAAGATGTTTTACTACGGGTTTGTGCATCAACGCGTTTAACGATCACCGCACAAGATAAATGGGCATGCTGTCCTGGAAGTGTTCCTGGAACAACAACTGAATAAGACGGGACACGCCCTATAAAGATATCACCCGTTGTGCGGTCTATTATTTTTGTTGATGCCCCTAGAAAAACACCCATACTCAAGACGGCCCCCTCTTCAACAATCACACCTTCCGCGACTTCGGATCGTGCGCCAATAAAGACATTATCTTCAATGATAACGGGGGAAGCCTGCAAAGGTTCAAGGACGCCACCTATTCCGACTCCTCCAGAGATATGACAGTTTTTTCCGATCTGTGCACAAGATCCAATTGTGGCCCATGTATCGATCATTGTGCCTTCACCAACATTCGCACCAATATTTACAAAACTTGGCATCAGAACAGCATTCGGGCCAATATATGCGCCATGTCTGATAATAGCACCTGGTACGGCACGGAAACCGGCGGATCCAAAGTCAATATCTGTCCAATGAGATGTTTTTAATGGCACCTTGTCCCACCATAATTGATCTCCGGATTCTATTTTTGTATTCGTATTTATCCGGAAGGAAAGAAGAACAGCTTTCTTGATCCATTCATTCACCGCCCATTCCCCGTTTTTTTTCTCGGCAACCTGGATTTGGCCTTTATTTAAAAGGGTTAAGGTGTCCGCAATCACACATCGATCTTCGCCTCGTGTTCCTGGGGTCACATTTGTACGGTTTTCCCAAAGCGCTTCGATTGAGGATTTTAATTTATTGATATCAGTCATGATTCTTTAATTCCTGAATTGTTTTTCTTTGTCGTGTTGGGGGCTTGTTCCAAGCGAAAACCTATATACTATAGGTTTATAATCTTTAATCTGAGGGATGCACGCTGTGAAGAGCCTATTTATCTGGACAAGCATATTTTTACTAGGAATTGGATCTCTGGCGGGGGGTGCTTCTGCAAAATCGGGTTCAGAGAAGACATCTGTATTAACCTATGACGTCTATGCAGGCGGGATTCATGCCATGAATGCCCGATTAACGCTTTATAAGAAACAGGGGCAATATGGTGTCTCCCTAACGGCAGGAACTCAAGGTATTCTTAAAAAATTGGCTAATTGGTCAGGGCGATTTCAGTCAGAAGGCCAAATTTCGGCAGGAAAGACGTTTCCATTCACACATCAATCAGATTCTGTATGGAAAGAAAGTACACAATCCAAATATTTTAAATACGATGGAAAAGGGCATTTCAAATCTTATAAAATGACAGAAGATGGTGATGACAAAACCCCCAAGGATGTTGATATCTCTCTTGCCAAAGGGACAACAGATATATTGTCATCAACGTTTGAATTGATGATATCAATGCCAAAATCTAAGGTGTGCAAAGGGAATCAGTTGATCTTTGACGGAGATCGTAATTTTCGCCTGGTTTTTAAAGATACGAAAACAGAGGATTTGCAAAAAACAGATTTTAATACATTCTCTGGGCCTGCTCTTTCTTGTTCTGTCGAGGTCGTTCCCGAGAAGGGAAAATGGCGGAAAAAGCCGCGTGGATGGCTATCGATTCAAGAGCAAGGCCGCCAGAAAGGAGCGCTTCCAACTGTCTGGTTCGGGGCTTTAAAAGGGCAGCCTGATGTGTATGTTCCTGTTAAAATCCGGATTAAAACAGATTACGGTACTCTGTTCATGCATCTGACATCCGAAAAGACATCTTAAAATGCTTGCAATTCTTTGCAATATTGTGTGACTTGAGGGTTTAAAGAATTAAGGCAAGATAGTTAAAACCCCAAATATGACCATCATGAACGCTGCGAACATAAAAATGACCGATCACTCACCTTCTCTTCCCCCTGTCGTTGCCAAAGATTTGGCCGTTGTAATTCTGGCGGCGGGCAAGGGCACGCGCATGAAGTCCGATTTGCCAAAGGTGTTGCACCCGATTGCCGGTGTCCCGATGATCCGTCATTGTGTGGCCGCCGCAGAGGGGTTGAATCCTGGACACATCGTGGTTGTGGTGGCCCCTGATATGGAGAATGTTGCTGCTGCGGTTGCGCCGCATCAAACAGCCATTCAGGTGCAGCAATTGGGCACTGGCGATGCGGTTAAGGCTGCTATGGCGCAGTTGGGAGATTTTAAAGGCGATATTCTGGTACTGTACGGAGACGTGCCCTTGGTAAAAACCGGAACCTTGGCATCCTTGGTGGCGCATCACCGGAATGGCGTAGGGTTCGGGGCAACCGTTCTGGCGATGGTCCCACCATCCCCCACCGGATATGGCCGGATCTTTCAGAACGCCGATGGCACCTTGGCGCGGATCGTCGAAGAAAAAGATGCGACGGAGGATGAAAAACTCGTGCGTCTGGTCACTAGCGGTTTGATGGTGATGGATGGAGATGGCTTGGCGGAGCATCTGGCACAGCTGAATAACAAAAATGCTCAAGGGGAATTCTATCTGGTCGATATTCCCAAAATCATGTCAGAAACCGGGCGTCCATCCGGAGTAGTGCGCGGAGATTATTATGAACTGCGTGGAGTCAATTCGCGGGCGCAATTGGCTGAGCTGGAAATGGCATGGCAACACCAGAAACGTCTGGACATGATGGATTCCGGTGTGACGTTGCTGGATCCCAATACCGTTTATTTTTCGCCCGACACACAGATCGGTCGGGATACTGTGATTGGCCAGAACGTGGTGTTTGGTGCGGGTGTGACGATTGAGTCTGGTGTCGATATTCGTCCATTCTGTCATATCGAAGGGGCGGTCATTCGTTCCGGTGCTGTGGTTGGCCCCTTTGCCCGTTTGCGGCCAGGGGCGGATATCGGGGAAGATGCCAAAATCGGCAATTTTGTCGAGGTAAAGAATGCCAAAATTGGAACCGGTGCCAAAGCCAACCATTTGGGATATATCGGTGATGCCGCATTGGGGGCGCATTCGAATTTCGGGTGTGGCGCGATTACGGTCAATTACGATGGGAAAAACAAATCCAGAACCGTGATCGGTGACCATGTGATGATCGGATCCAATGCCTCCTTGATTGCACCCGTGACCATTGCGGATGGAGCTTATATTGCGGCGGGCAGCACGGTCACTGCAGACGTCGAAGCAGATGCGTTGGTGATTGCCCGCGCCCGACAAGTGGCTTACCCGCAGCGCGGCAAAGGACGATTAAAGAAGGAATAGAATTTTATAAGAAGACATTTTTTAAACCACGAAGCATAAAAAGATGAATGGGCAGAGTGCATACTTCGTTCGGTTAATGGTCCGGAAAAAGAGCCCCCTCACCCGACTTCGGCTAAAGGCCTACAGCCTTAAGCCTGCCTTGCCATCTCCCTCGCGGGGAGAGGGAGGGGTGAGGGGGAAACTTTCGGGTGGTTTCATGAATAGGGTGCATCAAGCCGCAACACAAAAGAAATGTAAGATTATCACGGATTAAAAACACAGGAGAGAAAAATATGTGTGGAATTGTTGGAATTGTATCGACCAAGAATGTTGTACCATCATTGGTGGAAGGCTTGAGTCGTCTAGAATATCGCGGTTATGACTCGGCGGGTGTTGCGACACTTGTTAACGGTCAGATTACGCGCTGTCGGGCAGAGGGAAAACTGATCAATCTTGAAGAGAAATTAAAAGAATCACCGTTGTCAGGAACCATCGGTATTGGCCATACGCGCTGGGCTACACATGGACAACCAACAGAGAACAATGCGCACCCGCATGCAACAGAACGCGTAGCGGTCGTTCATAACGGGATTATCGAGAATTATGCCGAATTAAAAGCGGAACTGTCCGAACACCAAGTCCGCTTTGAAAGCGATACCGACACGGAGGTCATCGCCCATCTGGTCGATTTTTATTTAAAGCAAGGAGAGGTGCCGGAGATGGCGGCCCACAAAACCTTTGACCGGTTGCGCGGGGCTTATGCTGTTGTCCTGATGTTCAAGGGTGAGGATAAAATGTTGATGGCGGCACGGCAGGGAACACCTCTTGCCGTTGGATATGGGGAGGGAGAAATGTTCTTGGCTTCCGATTCCTATGCTTTGTCACCTTTGACCCGTAAAATCAGTTTTCTGGAAGATGGGGACCGCTTGGTGGTGACCAATGACAATGTCCGGATTATGAATGCCAAACGCAAACCGGTGGAACGCGCCATCCGCATTACGGCACAATCCGGCAGTACAACAGGCAAAGGCGAATACCGCCATTTTATGTTGAAAGAAATTTATGAACAACCCTCGGTCATCGCCGATACGATTAACAGCTTTATCAATCCGGCCACAGGACATGTGTCGTTGCCGAATGATATTCTGGAAGCCGCTTTGCGAGCCCCACGGATTACCCTGATTGCCTGTGGCACGGCTTATTATGCGTGTATGGTCGGCAAATATTGGTTGGAAACCATTGCGCGTGTGCCATGTGAAGTTGATGTGGCTTCGGAATTCCGCTATCGCGAAGCCCCGTTGCCCAAGGATGGCATGGCAATCTTTGTATCCCAATCGGGAGAAACGTTGGATACTCTGGAAGCTTTGCGTTACTGCAAACGCGAACGGCAAATGTGTCTGGCGATCGTCAATACGATTGAAAGCACTATCGAGCGGGAAGCCCATTTGTGCCTACACACGCTGGCAGGGCCAGAGATCGGGGTGGCATCGACCAAAGCGTTTACTACCCAATTGTCAACCTTGGCCTGTCTGGCGGTGGCTGTGGCGGCTGCCAAAGGTGTGATTACACCTGCGCAGGAAGCTGAATTGGCGTATGAACTTCGTGCTTTACCAAAGCTTGCCGCGTCTATTTTAAGCCACGATAAAGAAATTCACCATATTGCGATGTCGTTTTCAGAGTCCCGGGATGCGTTATATCTCGGTCGGGGTGGTCTTTATCCCTTGGCTCTTGAGGGGGCTTTGAAACTCAAGGAATGCTCTTATATCCATGCTGAAGGTTACGCAGCAGGAGAAATGAAACATGGACCGATTGCTTTGATTGATGAGAATATGCCGGTTGTTGTTCTCGCCCCTTACGATAAGATGTTTGAAAAGGCTGCGTCTAATGTTCAAGAAACTGTAGCGCGAGGCGGAAAGGTTCTCTTGATAACGGATGAAAAAGGCGCAGAGAAGTTAAAAGATATTTGCCAATGGATGGTGGTATTACCTGATGTTCATGCTTTGGTTGCTCCGATTCTTTATGCTCTTCCTATCCAATTGTTGGCGTATCATACAGCCGTTGCAAAGGGGACAGATGTTGATCAACCACGCAATCTTGCAAAATCTGTAACTGTTGAATAAAAACTTATACGGTCGATGATCGTACAGTAACAACCCGTTGTGGAAAGGGAATTTCTATTCCTTTCCTATCAAAGACTATTTTCATGCGCCGATTAAATTCACGGCCAACGGCCCATTGTTTGACAGGAAGGGTTTTAATCCGTGCCTTGATGATGACCGCATTGTCAGCAAATTTATCGACGCCAACAATTTCAATTGGTTCTAGAATCATCATTTTGAATTCTGGGTCTTCTCTCAGATCGTGATCTATCTCTTTCAGGGTATCAATCACATCATCTGTATTGTGTTTGTAATCGACGCTGATATCCATGACCCAATAACTGAAAATTTTTGTCATATTCTGGATGGTTGTGATTTGGCTGAAAGGGATTGTGTATACAATTCCTCCGAAGTCACGAAGCTGTACTTTCCGAAGGGTAATTTTTTCAACCGTTCCCGTACAACCACCAAGAGAGACAACATCCCCAACACGGATAATATCCTCGAGAACAATCGTAAATCCTGTTAAAAGATCTTTGACCATTGATTGTGCTCCAAATCCGACTGCGACGCCAATAACGCCAGCACCGGCCAGAAAAGGGGCTACATCCAGACCCATTTCAGACATAATCACCAATCCAAATAACAGGCCGAAAACAGACAGGACGATGTTCCGGATGAGAGGAAGTAGTGTTTTGACACGGGTCTGGTTATTGTCATCAGCTAATTTCAGGATGTAGGACAGGTAAATCCCGACAGCTTCCCAGATCAGGGCGGCCAGGATTGCAACCAGAAAAACAGTGATTGATGATGTCAGGAATGATTTCATCTGTGAACTTTCAAAAAACCTGACGACAGAATCAAGATCCCAGATTTTGGATAATGTGTAGATCATGATGCCTATAATCAAACATTTCAACAAAGTTTGAAGAACGCGGGTGTAGAATGAAATGCGAGAAAGGCGCAATCCTATTTTTTCTGATAGATGCTCTATCCCTTTAATTGCTCTGGCTGCAATTTTACGGACACCTAGAAATAATCCGATGCCGAAAAGAAGTGTAATGAAACTACCGAGACTCTGGTGTACGAAAGATGATGAAATCGCATTTTTATCTAAAAACTTCTCATACTTTTTAACAGCTGTAGATATTTTGCCTCTTAATCCCAATTGCTCTGTTAAAGATGGAAGATTCTCAGCATTGGACACGGTCTCTTTTTTAGCTTGTTGCGTGAGTAAAAGTTCAAGATTTGTAATCAAATCTTTCCGATCTGTTTCATTTTCCAGTGTTTTGATCAGTTTTTCAATATTCTCTTTCGGGACGGTTTCTTTGGGAGCCGTAACAGATGGAAGGAAAGGTCCCATTTGTGCATAGGACGGAAGAGTCGAGACAAGCAAAAAGAGAGAGAGTAAAGGCAGTAGGATGTATTTTTTCATATTCTGATTATAGTCCTATAAATTTATCGGGCAACCCCGAAATCTTCATAAAACCTTATAGACATGATTCGCTTGAATCGCTAAATCATAAAGAATGACATATAAACTCTCTCTTATCTGTGCCATGTCACGTAATCATGTTATTGGTATCCGCAATGATTTGCCGTGGCATATACCCCAAGATCTGGAGCATTTCAAAAATCTTACCAGATCAAAACCGATTATCATGGGCCGCCTGACCTACGAATCTATTCTGGCACGTCGCAATGGGAAGCCGCTTCCGCAACGTCCCCATTATGTTGTTTCACGTAAGGCACCGGATCATTCTTTGCCGGATGGCGTCAAGTTCCTAACAGATCTTACTTCGGCAATTGATGAAGCCGGGAAGGATTACCCGGACGCTGAAATCTTTATTATTGGGGGTGCAAGTATTTATGCCCAATCTCTTCCATTGGTTAGCAGAATGTACCTGACGGTCATTGACCAGAATATTGAAGGGGATGCTTTTTTTCCGGACTGGAATCCCTCAGAATGGCAACAAACTGAGGTTGAAATGTTTACAGAGCCAACCCCATTTCAATTTATAACATTCGATAAATGCAGGGCCTGAAGCTTTGCAAGGCAAAAGACCTCTGAATATCACTATTTTTAGAAACTTCTTGCTAATTTGCTTAGATTTCTGCTAAATCGGCTTCATCTTGCTGGCACCCCTGGAGGCCGGCTTAACTTTTATAACTGATAAGGAAAACTGCTATGTCAAAAAATTATGCATTGACGGCGACAAAACGTGAGAGGGCCGGTAAGGGGGTCGCTCGTGCACTTCGTCGTGAAAATAATATTCCCGCTGTGATTTACGGAGATCACAAAGAACCCCTCATGATTTCTATGCCTGTGAAAGATGTTACTCTGCGCTTCCAGCAAGGCGGAATGAAAACACATATCTGTGAATTGACCGTTGATGGTAAGAAAGAAACTGTTCTTGCTCGGGATGTTCAGTTAAACCCGGTTACAGATCGTATCGAACATGTTGATTTTATGCGCGTTGGGCCAAAGACAAAATTGATCGTCCATGTCCCGATTCATTTTGTGAATCAAGAGATTTCGCCAGGTATCAAAGCAAAAGGTATTTTGAACATTGTTCATCATGATCTGGAATTGCGCTGTGCTGCCGCTGATATACCAGAGGCTTTGGAAATTGATATGGCGTCTGTTGATCTTGGTGATGCCATGAAATTGAGCGCAATCAAATTGCCAAAAGGTGCAGAGATTATGGGTCACAAAGGTGATGACATTACTGTGGCAACCATTGTCCCGCCAACTGTTAAGGCAGAAGAACCGGCTGTGGCTCCTGCTGCTGCCCCTGTCGCTGCCGCTGCAGCAAAACCTGCTGCTAAGAAGTAAGACTTATTATTCTTTGAATGATTTATATCCCCCCTTTTTTAAGCAAGGGGGGATATTTTTTTATCGTGTTTGTTGTTTCTTTTCGAAATAACGGTGGCAGGCTTCAATCAATGCTGTGATCAGTTCCTCTCCGCGTTTTCCACCATCACCCTTGATGCGTCCCAAGATAACAGCACGAATGGTTGTGTGGAAGGCAATGATGATCTCCAATGCATCTGGATCGATTGTATCGATGACCTCTATAAATTGGATAAACCGATCTGCAATCTGGGTCACCAATTGATATTGGAACATTCCCCCGTTGGCTTTCAGTTGCATTCCAGGGAAAAGGATTGCAGCAATCATAGTATCCTTGTTCAAATCCGGGCTTGGTGTACGGGCTTGTTCAATCCCTTTCATCATGGCATCAAGATACATCTCTGCCAGTGGTGTAAAGTCAACCGAGTTATTTTCAAGAAGAGCCTGTGCTTTGTTCAAGATATTTTCAGTTAGACCACCATTCCCAACTTTAAGTTTCAGATGGTTTGGGGGATTATAGAATTCTGCTTTTCGACGTGGTTGCATGTTGTAGTGATCTTCCGTATCGGTCATTTTTCTTCTTTTATTTTTAAACTATTTAAAATCTATATCAAAATCAATTTCGCTTGCTTTGTTCATATCCAAAGTTTTGGTGTCGACTCTTTTAATTCCGATATCGCCTATCTTATCTGTTTTTGACAGGCCTGATTCTTTCCGTAGCTTATCAAGTTCAAGAGAGGCTTCTTTCTTTCTAATGTTCTGGGCGGCCATAGCGGCAACATCGGATTCCCGTTTAAAGGGGCCGTTAAAGACGGCATCTGCTTTCCTCCGGCGATCGGGCCCAAAGAATTCTTCTGATCTAACGAATTGGCGGGGACGTTCGATAATCTGCGCAATGCGTTTATACAGGTCCCGGGCTGTAAACGGTTTCACAAGGAATTCTGTGACCCCGGCATCACGGGCTTGGACAACCCTTTTCTTCTCGCTGAACCCTGTCATGAGGATAATGGGAACATAATGGTTGGGGCTGAAACTATCTTTCCGGACCCTCCGGGTCATGCTGATTCCGTCCGTTGGTTCCATCATCCAGTCGGCAATAATAATGTCCGGGTTTTCTTTACACGCAATTTTGAAACCTTCTTCACCGTTTCTCGCCGTCAGAACCTCCCCGACACCAAAGGTCAGGAGCAAGGTTCTACAAATGTCCAGCATCGGTTGGTTATCCTCAATCACAAGGATTCTGACACGGTCAAAACTATACATATCTTATCAATCTCAATTTAATCTAAATACCCCGGGCAAATACCCCAAGACAGCCTGAATACGGAATTCTTCACAGCTCAGAGACAAGGTTATAACACAAATCTAAATAAAATATAAATCTTTTGGATAGGTATATGATTGCCTTTATCTGATCTGCATGCTATCGGGAAATATACATTATTCAGGAGATTTTCGATGGCTGGTCATTCGCAGTTTAAGAATATTATGCATAAGAAAGGGCGTGCGGATGCCAAGCGCGCAAAGGTGTTTACAAAATTAGGGCGCGAAATTCAGGTTGCCGCAAAATTGGGGGGTGGGAATGTCGAATTTAATCCGCGTTTGCGTGCCGCCGTTTCTGCTGCCCGCGCAGAGAATATGCCAAATGACAGGATTAAGAAATCAATTGAGTCCGGTTTGGGGATCGGGGATACCGCGGATTATGTTGATATCCGGTATGAAGGCTACGCTCCTAATGGCGTTGCTGTGATTGTCGAAGCTTTGACAGACAATAAGAATAGAACCGCGTCTGAGGTTCGTGCAGCGTTTACAAAGTTCGGGGGGAATTTGGGTGAGACAGGATCTGTTGGGTTTATGTTTGACCATATTGGACAAATTATCTATCCCTTGTCGAAAGCAAATGCAGATGAAATGTTTGAGGCTGCGTTAGAGGCGGGGGCAGATAATGTTGAAACAACAGAAGATGGGCATGAAATTATAACAAGTCCCGAGGGCTTTATAGCTGCACGCGATGCATTAGAGATTAAATTTGGTGAAGCAGAGCGTGCCGCAATTATCTGGAAACCGAATGTTATGACCACAATAGATGCTGATGTTGCCAGGGTTATTCTAAAAATGGTTGATCAGCTTGAAGACAGTGATGATGTTCAGGCCGTGATTACCAATTTTGAAGTCAGCGAAGAGGATATGGCAAAACTTGCAGCATCTTGATAGGGCTATCAATCATGCGCGTCTTAGGAATTGATCCGGGATTAGAAAGAACAGGGTGGGGGATTGTTGATCATCAGGGATCCCGTCTTTCTTTTGTTGCGGCAGGTGTTATCAAATCCAAATCAACCGAGACGATGGCTGTCCGCTTATGTCGGATTGACCAAGAGCTAACAAAAATTGTCGCGGCCTATCACCCTGATACAGCGGCTATTGAAGAAACATTCGTTAATACAAACTCTGCATCCTCATTAAAACTTGGTCAGGCACGGGGAGTCGCCATTTTATCGCCGGCTCGTTTCGGGCTCGATGTTGCAGAATATGCTGCAAATACTGTTAAAAAATCGGTTGTTGGGGCGGGGCACGCGTCAAAAGACCAGATTGGAATGATGGTAAAGGTATTGCTGCCCACGAGTGGGGAGTTGGAGGCTGATGCTGCGGATGCTCTGGCTGTTGCCATCTGCCATGCGCACCATTATAAGCATTTTTCAGGAAAAGTGTCTAAAATATAGCAGCATTCAAATAAAATGATTCAATTTTAGCTGGGAATTTACCTGCACCCCTCTCCCAAATCTTTTTCACCGGGGGGCAAGTTCATAAAAATAAGTTGATTTTTGTGACACGCCCTATAGCTATTCGGAATTTAATTCAAATGCCATCTAAAGTTAAAACTGTCTTTATTCCAGCTTGTTACTCTGGCTTAAGATCGCGATCAAGCGATTCTGACCGGACAAATGGATCAGAGGGAAAGTGAATACCAAAGGAAGGCCAGCAATTATTGCGGCCTTTTTCCTTTTTAAAAATTGAAGAAGTGGATGGATTCCTTTTCTGATAGACTTCATGTATAATCCCGCCCAGATTTTAAAAAGGAATGACTTTGGAAATTAATACAACCCTCCTGCGAGAAAGATTTATTATTCGTGACACCGAAAATGACAACGAATCGCCTGTCGTTGCTGTCAGCAATAGGCTTTCGCTTCCTCTTTATAATGCGAACGGTGATTTAACGGATACATTTGTTATCCGTGCCCAGAATATGCATAGCTGCCTTCGAATGACAGCTAGGGTCTTGCAAAGCTTTATCAGGCAAGGCCCCTTGTTAAAAAGAACATCTCCTTTCGATTTTTTAGATGCGTGGGAGAAATCTTGTTCAGATTATGAAATTTTCTATAATAAAAATCGCTGGGTAGCTGTATATACCAAAGGAACAGAGATTTTCTCATCTGGTCACCCTCATAGTTTTTTAAATGTCATTGAAAAATGTGATTCAAAAAACCCAGGACATTATGATTTATCTGTCAAAATTGCCGAAGACGCCTTCGGGAAAATGGGACGGAAAATTGGTATTTCCTATGAATCGAATATCGGAATGGTATTGAATATTAAATCCGAAATCGGGCGTTGCGGCCTTGTTCACCGTGGAGTCGATCGAAATTCGACATTTAACTTTACATCGGAACCACGAGAGGAAGAAACTATCTCAGCGGTTCATTGCCTTAATATCTGCGCATGTTTTCTTGAGGGATTACAGTTAGCCTATTTTATCGGAACGACAAACGACAAGTTGAAATCATCAATTGTTAAACGATTTTCAATTGAAGAAAAACAAGCTGAGCAGGCTTTAAAACGTATTGAGGAATTAACCGTTGAATTAGAGGTTTTCGAGAGTCGTTATAAATTGAAATTTCGGCCGGAAAAACCAGAATTCTCGCAGGCGATTGCAGATGCAGAGCGGGCGCATCGTAAACAAACACCATTAACATCTGCTTAAAAAACAAAAAATTTATTGGGGAAAGTTGGAGCGGGTGATGGGCTTCGAACCCACGGCCTAAACCTTGGCAAGGTTTCGCTCTACCCCTGAGCTACACCCGCATCCTGTCTCTAGCTGTGCCGGAAGAACGACCGGACGCAAAACAACGAGACAGGGGCGATTTATAAACAGACTATTGGCAAAATGCAAGCAAGAAATTGCAAATTTTTTGGGACCTTTTTATGCGGCTCCCGCACGGGCGAAATTGACACATTCTCCCACTTGAATGAGGGAGGTATAATATCCGGTGGCTTTTCCGGTTTTTTTATTCGGTTCGATCACAACCAACGAACTACAACGTTGTACTTTCTGGGCCACTTCTGGCTCTAATTCATAATGCATCAATTCTCCTTCATGGTCAGGAAGGTCATACACCAACATAAACAAGCGCTGTGCGCGGTAATATTCCACGCGTTTTAAATCCGCAGGAAGAGCGGCTCCGCAGACCAATGCCAAATCACCATCAGGGAGTTGTCCCAATTCAATATCCATGATTATACCCCCAATCCTGGTCCAGAAATTCCTGGCCCTCTAACAGGTTGAGGTGCAGGAGTATGATCTGCGCTGGCGGCAGCGACTACGGTCCCTATAGGACCAGGTTGCCCGATAACAGGCGCTAACCTCTGAACCGAACCATCTATCTCAAATCTAGATACCATATTTCATATCCCCTAGTTATTTATTATCTATATATTATGTCATACTCCGAAAAGCTTTACAAATTATTGAAAATGGATACAATTTGAAACAATTTTGATTCGTTTCGTCCTCTCTGCTATGACTATTATAGCTTGAATAGGTTATTAAAATGCAAACCTCCCCACGTTTTTATGCACAAAATCTGTTGGATTTCATGACGAATTCCGGCGTTTTATATGAACTTCACACTCATCCTGCAATTTTTACAGTGGAAGAAGCCTGTCAGATTGATCTGCATATCCCTGGGACCCATACACGGAACTTGTTCTTACGTGATCACCACGAAACAATGTTTCTGGTTACCTTGCGCCATAATACACGAATCGACCTAAAAAAATTATCCGCTTTGTTAGGATCAGGACGCCTTTCGTTTGGATCCCCAAACCGACTTTGGACCTATTTGGGGGTTAAACCAGGTTCCGTTACCCCTTTATCCATCCTGAATGACACAGACAAAAAGGTTAAATTGATTCTGGAACAAGACATGATGGATGCAGAACGTATCAATTTTCATCCCTTGGATAATACAATGACGATCGGAATGGCTCCATCACAATTGATGACAATCCTTGAAGAACAGGGTATTAAAGGCCATATACTGGATTTAAACCCTGCCAGGCCGGATGCCTGACCAACTCCTGAGAAATAAAGGAAGTCATATGCTGATTGGAATACCGCCCCAAAAGAAACAAGATACGCTTTCACCCCCAAAGCCTGGGGACGCATTTATTTTTGAAACATCAACGGAACATTTTGAAACAGATGTTCTAAAATTATCGTTAGAAAAACCTGTTCTGGTTGAATTCTGGGCCCCGTGGTGTGGCCCCTGTAAACAATTAATGCCCGTCCTAGAACAATTGGTTGGGACACGTCAGGGCAAAATTGCCATGGCAAAAGTCAATATTGATGAAAACCCAGACCTTGCGCAAGCCTTCCGTGTGCAATCTGTTCCGATGGTTGTTGCCCTTTACAAAGGCCAACCTGTTACTGGTTTTGCAGGGATGCGCCCCACAAAAGATATTGACCATTTGATTGAACAACTCTTGGCCCTGCACAATCAAAATCAACCCGAATCGCTTGATATTCCTGCCGCATTGAAAGAAGCCGCAACATTCTTGAATGCCGGAGATTTGGCCGCAGCCCAAGATTTATATGCTGCTATTTTGCTGCAAGATGGATTACAAGTTGAAGCCTATATCGGTATGGTTCGTGTTATGATCGCTGCAGACGATATTGATCAGGCCCAAGGAATGATTACAGGTGCCCCGTTACAGATTTCAGGCGATCCTAAATTCGCAGCCGCCAAAACAGCACTTGAGCTTGCCAAAAAAAAGGAGACTGCAGGGGATCTTTCGCTGCTTGAAAAAAGAATAAATCTCGATCCAGAAAACTTGCAAGCGCGATTTGATTATGCCGAAAGCTGCTTTGCCCATGGACATAAAGAAAAAGCTGTTGATGCCCTTATTTCAATCATCCGCACCAATCGAACATGGGAAAATGACAAAGCAAAAAATCTGCTTTTAAAATATTTCGAAGGATGGGGTTTTTCTGACCCTGTGAGTGTATCTGGACGGAAGAAACTTTCTCTTGTCCTTTTTTCCTGAAAAAAGCGTACTACATCTTCATATTATGCCCTATAATCCTTTTGACCCACTCTTTGAAGATTTACCAGAGGTTATTCCTATCTTCCCTCTGGAGGAGACTCTTCTTCTTCCGCGTGGTGAGCTGCCATTGAATATTTTTGAACCCAGATACCTTGAAATGGTTTCAGATGCCCTCAAGACAAATCGATTAATCGGAATTATGCAGCCTGAGTTTAAAACAGGATGTGTCGGTCGCATTGTCCGCTTTGAAGAGGCCCAGGATGGCCGATATTTGATTAATTTGCGTGGGTTATGCCGCTTTCGTTTAGGTCCGATTGATACAACAAGACCCTCGACATCCTATCAATGCGCCTATGTCAGATGGGATGAATTCTCTCAAGATATGGCAAGAGTTGGATGTCTTGGCATTGATAAATCTTACTTAAAAACGTTGCTCCGGCAATATTTCTGCCTTCATGGGTTGTCTATTAATTGGCAATTGGTAGATGAGGTGGGGGACGATGGGTTATTCACAACCCTTGCGATGGTTTGCCCCCTCCCGGCGTCCGAGAAACAGGCTTTGCTTGAAGCCTCTGACTGTAAAGATCGCGCAAATTTACTGGTCAAATTGCTTGAAATGGCTTTACAATCAGGATCCACCCCAACAACAAGATCACATTAACCATTTAAGAGAGTTTTTTGATGTTACATGGACTGACAGACCCCCGCCTTCTTGAGATTCTGGTTGATCCAATCAGCAAAGTTCCATTACGCTATGATTCCGATCACCAAGAATTGATCTGTGATAGTGGTCGCCGTGCGTATCCGATCCGTGATGGAATTCCTATTTTATTGGTTAGCGACGCACGGCTGATAAACGAAGACGAGATTAAAAAACCGTGACATCCTCCTCCCCCGTTCCCTCCCACTGGCCGACCCAGATTGTTTATAAGAAATCAAATCGCATTTTATGCATCACTTATGATACAGGCGAGAGCTTCTCGCTAACTGCTGAGTTATTGCGTACGGAAAGCCCGTCAGCAGAGGTTCAAGGGCATCACCCCTCCCAGAAGATCAATGTAATAGGTAAAGAAAATGTGAATATTAGCGCCATTGAACCAATAGGCCGCTATGCTGTACGCCTTGTGTTTGATGATGGGCACCAAACAGGGATTTACACATGGGATTTCCTCTATAACCTGGCACACGCAAACACTGCGGGATCAGTTTAAGTTTTCTTAAGTCTTTTCATATTGAATAAGATTGGGAGAGGATGACGCAGGTTTCTGCTTATGGTATGATTCTGTGACATTATGTTCCAATATTCATTCGGAAAGTTCCTTCTATGTCACCTACAGCGAAAGCACTGTTCTTTATTTTTTTCTTTCTAGGCCTTTGTATGCTTGCCCATGATATCTATGTCTGGCAGAATTCAGGCGGACATCCCTTTCATTTCGCGGCCCTTGGTTGGATATTGAGATCCTATTATCCGCACGAGTTCCAGATGAGTGTTGATATATTGGGAGCGGATCTGTTCAATTTTATCCTAACCCCCCTTCTAAAACTGCCTGCATTTTTTATAACAATGGGCGGGGCTTTCTTTATCTTCGCTGCCGATCTAATCCGCAGGAAAATGAATACCCTCACTCCCGGTCGTGGAAAAGAGAGAGACCAGAAATTAAAATCAAGACGGTATCAATAGGTTCTCATGTCCCAAAAATTAACCCAGACGCTCAATTTCAAACAACAACAAAATCTGGTGATGACCCCCCAGATGCAACAAGCTGTCAAATTGTTGCAGATGAACAATATTGAGTTACAGGCCTTCCTGGAAGAGGAAATGGTCCAAAACCCTTTGCTTGAGAAAGTTGATCCTGACCCGGAATCAGAAAGCCAAGAACCCTCTGATAATATATCTTCTAACGATATAAATGAATCAAAAGAAGAGAGTGAATCACCGCCAGAAACAATTCATGAAGATGCCCATGAGGATTTTGATGCTGGCCACAAAATGGCCGATGTTGGGGGCGGTGGGAACAGCCAGTTCAATGATGATCTCCCAGATTTCGAAGATAGGCTTGTTCGTCAGAAAACATTGCGCGAACATTTAACAGAGCAGTTGCAGATTGATGCAGATACAATCCTTGAAAAATCAATCGGGGCGTTACTCATCGATCGTCTTGATGAATCAGGATATTTGCGCGATGACAGCATGACCCTTGCAACACAAATCGGGTGTTCTGAAACAACAATCAAATCTGTCCTTACCCGTTTAAAGACATTTGATCCAACAGGTGTCTTTGCCCATGATCTGTCGGAATGTCTTTCTTTGCAACTCGAAGAACAGGGAGAATTGAACACGGCTTTTGAAATCCTGCTTCAGAATCTAAATCTTCTTGCACAACATGATTATCGAAAGCTTTCAAAGATTTGCAATGTTGATGAAGATGAATTGAGCGAAATGACAAGCCTTCTTCGTACGCTTAATCCCCGACCATCCTCTTTATTTGATCATGTTGTTGTTCAAACAGCCATCCCCGACGTATTAATGAAATCACTCCCCAAGAATATAGGAGGAGGATGGAGAGTCGAACTCAACAGTGAAACCTTGCCACGTGTCCTTGTAAATCAGCAATATTATACCGATGTTTCTGCACAGACAAAAGATAAGGAAGAACGCGAGTATCTTTCAACACAATTGAATAATGCCTCATGGCTTGTAAAAGCGCTGGAGCAGCGGGCTATGACCATTTTAAAAGTTGCAAGTGAAATTGTCGAACGCCAAGATGGGTTCTTTCTCTACGGAATTGAGTTCTTAAAACCTTTGACCTTACGTGAAATTGCAGAAGCAATTGATATGCATGAAAGCACGGTGAGCCGGGTTACAACAGGAAAATTTATAGGGACACCAAGGGGTCTTTTCGAACTGAAATTCTTCTTTTCTTCGTCAATTGACGGTGCAGATGGAACAGCCATCTCATCCCAATCTGTAAAAGCACGAATAAAATCTTTGATTGATGCAGAAACGATAGATAACATTCTATCAGATGATGACCTGGTCAACAGCCTCAATCAAGAAGGCATGAATGTTGCCCGCCGGACTGTTGCAAAATACAGGGAAGCCTTAGGAATCCAATCATCCGTTCAACGTCGCCGGATTAAAAAGAATCATCGATAAATTCCAGCATTTTCTATTCATCTTAATAACTTCTAAACTATTCCAGCGTTTTAATGTCAAGATGGATAGAATGATTTCAGAATCTGAATTAGCACGGTTATATCTCTCTCTTGAGGGGGCTCAGTTGGTACGTGATCTTTTAAGAGACGAAGAAATCGGAATTGATGGATTCGATTTTGATCTTTTAGCAAGTCTTCTATCGGAATCCACCCCGCAGAAATGTTTGTTAATTCTTGCTTGCTCTGCTGGGTCCATGTGCGATTATGTCGATGTTGACCCAGCGCTTAAACTTTCTTTTAAAATGTTGGCTGGCGATGTTTTAGACGATTATGCCCCTCTCTATTTAGACGCATTGAAGTCTGGAAATATGGCGAACTTTGAGGCCGAAATAATCTATATGCAAGAAGATCTTGAAAGTTTTTCTGAATTATTTGCGCTTGCTGGAGACTTATCAGATCCAGAGTCTCTTGAGTATCAGATCTGCACGATTCTTTCTGACCAAGCGTGTGCCCAGGCCGAATATCTGGATACAGAAGATATAGAAATTGACTATACTCCCGATCATCAGAACGAGATAGAAAGACCGTCTTTGATTATCTTTTCGGATAACATCATCCCGTTTCCTGGCCTTCTCCGTAAACAGTAGAATCAGATAGTCTTTCTGACGAACAAGAAATCAGACTGTTTCTCTATGAACCATTGGGCCGATTGGCCCCCCTCCCAGAAGGTGGAGGTGGAAATGAGGGACCTCTTGCCCGCCATGTACTCCCGTATTCGCAATAGATCTAAACCCTTGATGAGAGAGCCCTTGATCACTTGCAATCTTTGCAACAGCTTTGAAAAACCCCTGGATCTCAGAGCTTGTTGCGCGCTGACCAAAATCGGGTAAATCAATATAAGCCCCCTTAGGAATCACAAGAATATGAACAGGTGCTTTGGGCATAATATCATGAAAAGCAAGTGCAAATTCATCTTCATAAACTTTACGGCAAGGAATTTCACCCCGTAAAATGCGTGCAAAAATATTCTGAGAATCATACATATTTTATCCCTCTAAACCAGGATCTTCCAAACCATTGAATTCAAAATCTGCAATCCAATAATCACGACAACAGGGGTCAAATCAATACCACCAATAGGAGGGATATATCTTTGGACAGGTTTCATAACTGGATCTGTTGCCTTTTGAAGCAAAGCAATCAGATTTCTGGCTTGCGGGTTATTGACATCAATCACCTTAAACACAATCAACCAAGAAATTCCGATGTGTAAAATAATTACAAATATATAAGTTTTAATCAAAAAAGATAGCAGCTCCGCAAGAAAAATCATTCTGTTGTCTCCTAAAATCTTATCATAACCTGTCTTATTCGAACTGACAATTTGTTAATCTTCTCCCTCTATACTCTAGCACTGAGGTTATAGCATGAAAATTGTTTTTTTGAGTCTTGGGATTCTTGCCTTCTTTCTGACAGCAGGGTCGGAATCAGCGGTTTCTGAGGAATGGTGTAAACCCTCAAAGCCCCCTTCTATTTCAATTAGGACCTCAACGGATCAAATCAGTTATGATTTTTCGAAATCAGAAAAACAATTAAACAACTTCCATATTACAACAAAGAACCCCTACGCCAATAACGTCATTACAGATGTCGGGGGGGTCATGAAAGGTGGAATTGAAGCTCAACAAAAAATGAGTTTTGGAACACTTAAAAATCAACACACAAATCAGATCTGTTTTTGGTATGATTCTATTGATGTTCTGATACATATCAAACCAACTATTTTTATCGCCAGTGAATTTCCGCCCGCGACATGCATGCACAACGCTATCATGGAACACGAACAGAAACATATTCAGGTCGATCGCGAAATCGTGAATAAATACGCAGCGTTAATTGGGAACGCCTTCAAAGAAGATTTAACAAAATATTCTGTCTTTGGTCCCTTTCCACTTTCAAATGAACAAGTGATGATAGATCAGATTAAAAGTAGAATGCAAAATATCCTGAAATACTATACCAATCAAATGTCGATCGAAAGACAGTCACGACAACAAGAAATTGATACTCTTTCAGAATATCAACGCGTGAACAAATCCTGCCCTGCCAGATAAGCAGATAGGTTCTTACGCTGTTCTATCGGTAATAGACCATTCGATTGTTGCCACATCAGCGTCAACAAGCCCCAAAGGCAAAGGCTTGATGATTCCTTGTTCGGTCAAGGTCCCAGAAACAGTGGACGGAATCTGTTTCAGGGCAAACGTTTCCTTTGGAATCGGTAGGTCATAAAACTCGGCTCCTAAATAACAAAGGAATTTTTTAAATCTCTGTTGATGTTCAGGATCATCAAGTCTACATCCGGCTTGTTCAAATGCCATCGCATATAATTGAGGTGCGATTCCGCCCGTATAACATCCCGCAGCGCAGCCACATTCCGTTACTTTCTTACTATGTGGCGCACTATCAGTTCCCGCAAAAAATTGTGTATTGTTCGCAGATGTAACCGCAGATTGGAGCGCCGAACGGTCCTCGTCAAATTTAAGAAGGGGCAAACAATAAAGATGGTATTTCAATCCCTGAAGCAAGTCACCAACAGTATAAATAAGATGTTGAGGGGTCACGGTCGCCCCAACATTTTCGCCAGATTGGCGAACAAAGTTGACGCCCTCTTTTGTTGTCAGGTGTTCTGCCACACATTTTAATCGAGGGAACAAATCCCGGAGCCTTGGGGCGTGCTCTGTATAAAACACCTTTTCGGCACTGTGATGCGCATCAAAATAATGAACACCTTTTAAACCATGCTCTTCCCCATGCATACAAAGAACAATATTGTGATCCTGCATTGCGCTGAAAACACCATTTTTCAGGAACTCTGCAAACGGATAACCTGAATCTGCTCCTGTTGTCCCATGGGGGGGGTAATATTTGACGGCTTTTAATAAACCTGATCGAGCCCCATCTTCAATCATTTTAGGAGTTGTATGTCTTGTCAGATAAAGAGGGACAATGATCTGGTCAAAAATCCGACCACCTGATGTCTGGATCATCGAAAGATATTTTTCAATACTCCAGACATCAGGAAATGTGTCGTCTGATTCCAGAACCTTTGCAACCGGCGGCTTCGTATTTGGCATCGCCAGAATTCCGGCACACCCCATACGCGCGTGGTCAGCCAATATATATTTTAAAAGACCATCCTGCCGAAAATGCGCATGCAAATCATACCATTTTGGAAGCGTAAATTCTGTAATCTTTGGGATCATAAAACCTCTCTATAACTTCAGCATAAGAGGATGCATCATTCTCAATTGCTTCCTGACCTTCGTGGTACAAAAAATCTTTTCGAAGATGTCCGATTTTATTTCAAAGTAGTATAAAAGCCCCGCTACAGCTGCGGGGCTTTTGGATTATTTCAGACCGAGCATCGGGTCAGCCTGTTTTTCGACAGGCTTGTCTGCTCCTTTATCAACTACTTTTGCAGGGCCAAGAACCATCATAACCTGGCGACCTTCCATTTTGGGTTCGAATTCGACCTTGGCCGTAGCCCCTAGATCCTCAATCATTTTTTTAAGCAATCCAAAACCAATCTCGGTATGGGCCATTTCACGCCCACGGAAACGGAGAACAACTTTAACCTTATCCCCCTCTTCCAAAAACCGTTTGGCCGCACGAAGCTTGACCTGATAGTCATTGTCCCCGATCATCGGACGAATCTGGATTTCCTTGACTTCAACGATTTTCTGTTTTTTCCGAGCCTCAGAAGCTTTCTTTTGTTGCTCGTATTTGTATTTACCGTAGTCAAGAATTTTACAGACCGGCGGGTCAGCATTCGGTGAAATTTCAACCAGATCAAGACCGGCTTCACCGGCCTGACGGAGAGCTTCACGTGTCGTGACAATACCAACCATTTCGCCCTCTGCATCAAGCAGACGGACGCGTTCAATTCTAATTTGTTCATTCACACGTGGGCCGTTCTCGGTTTCACGTTGATCTCTTGGGTCTCTCGACTCTCTGCGAACAGGACCACTAGAGGAAGGGGGAGGGCTAGGCTTACGGATAATAGGCTCCTATTGTTGGTTAGAAAATAAATATATGATCGTATTAATAAGGCGGTTTGGCTTCATTTGCAAGAGCTTCAACAGCCTCTATCAATTTTACAATATTCTGGGCATCAGACCCAAGTCTTCTTATGGCAATTGTCTGATCTGCTTCTTCACGAGCCCCGACGACAAAGAGCGCAGGCACTTTTTGCAACGAATGTTCCCGGACTTTCAGATTGATTTTTTCGTTGCGCAGATCCAGCTCGGCGCGAATGCCTTGCTTTTTAAGTTCTCCATAGACTTTACGTGCGTAGTCATCTGCATCACCGGTAATTGACGCAACAACGCATTGCACCGGCATCAACCACATGGGCAATTTGCCCGCATAGTTTTCCAGCATAATGCCGATAAAGCGTTCAATTGCCCCCAGAACTGCACGGTGTAGCATCACAGGCCGATGGCGCTGTCCATCTTCGCCGATGTAATTGGCATCTAACCGTTCCGGCAGGTTAAAATCCAACTGGATCGTGCCACATCCCCATTCACGCCCAATGGCATCCCGGATGATAAACGCCAGTTTCGGGCCATAAAACGCCCCATCCCCTTCGGCGATTGTGTAGGGCATCCCGAGTTTTTCTAAAGCCTGTTTCAACCCACCTTCGGCCTTGTCCCATAATTCGTCGGAGCCAATCCGTTTTTCGGGGCGCGTTTCGAGGCGTACTGTAAAGTTATCCATCCCCAGATCTTTGTATACCGCACGAGTCAGTTCACAGAATTTAATGCATTCTTCCTGAATTTGGTCTTCACGGCAAAAAATATGGGCATCATCCTGTGTAAACTGGCGCACACGCATAATACCGTGCAAAGCTCCGTGTGCCTCGTTCCGGTGACAACATCCGAATTCGGCCAACCGCAATGGCAAATCACGATAGGATTTTAAGCCTTGTTTAAAAATTTGCACATGCGCAGGGCAGTTCATCGGCTTCAACGCCATAAAGGATTTGGGGTCCTCTTTAAAGACTTTGCCACCCTCTTCCGTATTCGGCACAACATCGGGCACAACAAACATATTTTCGCGATATTTACCCCAATGTCCGGAGGCTTCCCAGAAACGCGAGTCCATCAATTGTGGGGTTTTAACCTCTTTATAACCATCATTCTGCAAACGACGGCGCATATAAGATTCCAACGCGACCCAGATCGTCCAGCCTTTCGGATGCCAGAACACCGATCCATGCGCTTCTTCCTGCAAATGGAACAAATCCATCTCTTTGCCGATTTTGCGGTGATCGCGTTTTTCGGCTTCTTCCAATTGGTGCAGATGGGCTTTGAGTTCGTCATCCGTGCGCCATGCGGTCGCATAAATCCGGGTTAACATTTGTTTGTTGCTATCACCGCGCCAGTACGCTCCCGCCACTTTCATCAATTTAAAGGCCGTGCCGATCTGGCGGGTATTCGCCATGTGGGGCCCACGGCAGAGATCAAGCCAGTCGCCTTGGCGATAGATTTTAATATCTTCGGTGCCCGGCAAATCCTGGATCAGCTCGACTTTGAAATGTTCGCCTTTGTCCTTGAAATAGGCGATCGCTTTTTCCCGGCTCCAGACTTCGCGGACGAAATCGCTCCCACGTTCGACAATCCGGCGCATTTCGGCTTCGATGGCGTCAAAATCTTCGGTGGTAAAAGGTTGGTTGCGGAAAAAATCGTAATAAAAGCCGTTTTCCACCGTTGGGCCAATCGTGACCTGTGTGCCGGGAAAGAGTTTTTGCACGGCCTCCGCCATAATATGGGCGGCGTCATGGCGGATCAGTTCCAGACCTTCGGGATCTTCGCGTTTGACAATCGCCACTGTGGCTGAGTGATGAATTGGCAAGGACAGGTCAGACAGCACCCCGTCAATTTTGACGGCAATGGCGGCCTTGGCCAAAGATTTGGCAATCGAATCGGCTATTTCGGCCCCTGTGACGCCAGTGGTATAGTCACGGGTTTTCCCATCGGGAAACGTGATGACAATACGATCGGCAACCGGAGCACAAGCAGATTCGGACATAATACAAACCTTTCAAAAGGGTGTTAAGGTTTTAAGGAAACCCTAAAAAGGCCGAATTTTCAAGGGGAAAATGTGGTCAGGAGGAAACAACAGATCATCCCCGTGTCCTGAGCGCGGTTAGGGGTATTGTTTCACCACAGAGACCGCAGAGAACACAGAGGGGTTTTTTCGTGATCGTTGCAGAGTCTTCGTGATTTTTACGGGACCTATTTTTTTACCACGAAGCGCACAAAGATCTCGAAGTTCACGAAGTTTTTTGTGCTTGAGAAATTCTTTCGTGACTTTCGTGGTCTTCGTGGTTCAATTTTACTTTTTTCTGGATCCCCCGATCACGTCGGGGGATGACGGGGCGAGGGCAACGCAGGCTTAAGGCTGTAGGTCTTTCAATTGTTATCCCCGGGCGCGGAACGCGGTCAGGATCGTGCCGTCATCCAGATAATCCAGCTCGCCGCCGACCGGCATGCCATGGGCCAAACGGCTGGTCTTGACCGGTGTTTCGGATAGCATGTCCATCACCACATGGGCAGTGGCTTGGCCGTCGACGGTTGCGGGAAGGGCCAAAATAATTTCACGAGGACTATTTTTCTCGATGCGTGATTTCAAAAGGTCGAGAGACAAATCCGCAATTGAGATCCCATCTAATGCCGATAAAATGCCACCAAGAACATGGTATACACCACGATACCCACCTGTCCGTTCAATCGCCCATAAATCAGAGACCCCAGATATTACACAAATCAACCCGTGATCCCGATGATGATCCTGACAAATACGGCAAGGCGATAAGTCATCCAGATTACCACAATTCGGGCAGGTTTGAATTTTATCTGCTGCTTCGTTCAACGCAGCAGCAAGAGGACGAAGAGTGTCTTCCTTGCGCATGACAAGATGGAGTGCCGCCCGTCTTGCCGAGCGGGGACCAAGACCCGGCAACCCCGCCAATTGCTTGATTAAGTGCCCTAAAGCCCCGTCTTTTGATGTATCTTTATTCATCTGATACAGATCTCATTTTTTTGTTATCGCGATTAAATTGCCCAAATCCACCAAATCGACCAGATCAGCCAGATCAGCCAGATCAGAATGTATCACATCAGGCAACACACCCTTTGCCAAGGCCTGGGTGACTGTTCGTCGGACCATATCCACAGGACCTGCAACATAAACCCGGGCCTTCATCAGGTCAGGGTGTTGGAGTGCAATATCCCCCACAACACCATGGGCTATGTCATCAACCCATTCGTCGGAAAGACAAGGAATATAGGAAAAGTGATTGTGCATAACCATCATTTCTTTCAAGCGCGTATCATAATACAAATCCGCCAAATGACGCCCCCCATAAAATAAAAAAACAGAACGGGATAGATTGCTCTCAAAACTCGCTGCTGCAATAGACAACATTGGTGCCAAACCCGTTCCCCCCGCAACAAGAATGAGAGGGCGCACACAATCAGGAATAGATGTATAATGGCCTCCAAAACCGTGAAATATGACTTTATCACCTATTCCGAGAGATGTTGTGGCGACGGTACTACCACCTGCATGCCCCCCATTCTTAATGTGGAACTCTAAATAAGTATCGTTAGGTGAATTTGCAATAGAATATGGACGCGCAGGGTGATCACCAAATTGCAACAAAGCATAGTGGCCCGGGAAATGTCGTGGCAAAGTGGATATGACCCCTAAACGGATGATCCGTACCAAACCATGGTCTTCAAAGGAAAGAACAGTTAACTCCATCCAAACGATTTAGGGCATTTCAGGCCTTTCCGCAAGGAGAACCATCAAGAATAACTGTTTGATATTTACCAAATCCGTTAAAATTGGTTCGACACGAAGAACTATAAGCTCCGGTCAGACCGACCTCGATCCAATCCCCTTCCGAGATTTCAGCAGGAAGCAGAAAAGGACCCGGCATCATATCTATGGAATCACACGTCGGACCACAAAAACGATAAGGGATCAAGCTACCATCCCCCGCTTCATCAGATTGTTTCCCGATCAATCTGACTGGATAGATAAAACCACCTTGATGCTTTGCGGCCTCGACCAATCCGCCATAAACACCATCATTCAAATAGAGGGTGTTTCCCTTGCGTAACTCAACCCGCACAATTAATTTCCCTGCCTCCGCCACAAGGGCGCGCCCCGGTTCGCAATACAAATCAAGAGCTGACAAACCGTAATCATCAATAGCTTTATGGATGGTTGAAATATAATCAGATAAAGAGGCTAAAGTCTGGCCTGGATACTGGACCGGAAACCCTCCCCCGACATCAATCGACTCAACTTTAACACCGGACTTTCTAATAACATCTGCGGCAACCGCAATTCCCTTACGAAAAACATCCGGGTTTTTAGATTGTGACCCAGGATGAAACATAATTCCCAAGCGGGCAGAGACAAGTCTGGCTTCCTGCAGCAATTGAACAGCTTTTTCAGGCGATGCGCCAAACTTGGCAGAGAAATCAGTCGAGGCCTCCTTGTTCTTAGGTAACGCCAATCGCACATAAAGATCAAGATCTGGGGCCAGATCTGTTTCATGAATAATTTTACGAAGCTCATCCGCAGTATCCAGGACAAAAACTCGGACAGCATGATCAAAATACGCTTCCCGTATGGACTCGCGTGATTTCACTGTATGCATAAAATGAATTTTAGCCCCCGGCACCCATTTACGAATATTCCTGATTTCTTCAATCGACGCCGCATCAAAAGTTTTAATACCTGCCTTTGCAATCGTGCGGATAACTTCCTTGCTTGGATTACACTTAACAGCGTACATGACAGTTCCACGAAACAAGGACTTAAATTCTTTTGATTTTCTTGTTAAGGCTTTCAAATCAAGAAGATGTAACGGAGTGCTTGGCTTAAGGTGATGGACGATATGGTTGATACGATGATCGAGATCCTTTTTTTCAGATAACAGGGGAGCAGAATAAACCATACGACCTCCTTCATATCCAATACCACAATTATAGATTACAACATGGGATATTAAGAAAGACCTAAGAAACGATCGAGTCTCTCTGCATCGTTCATATAGCCTACGTCAGATAAAATGAGCTTATTTTTATGAACTTGCTCCCTCACCCGATTTCAGCTAAAAGTCTACAACTTTAAGCCTGCGTTGCTCTCTTGTCCCAGTGAAAGAGATTTGGGAGAGGGGGGAGGGAGTCAATTCAGTGAGGGGGTAAATTCCCGGCTGAAATTGAATCATTTTATTTCAATTTCGCTATATAACTTTATATCTTCAGGCGATAATATTTCACCATGTCGTACCCAAGATGGAAGAGACAGCTCAACAAACATTGGAGCAATATCTTCTGGCATCCGTAGATTGGGCCCATGGTAGCCACCTGGAAAAGCTTCTGCTAATAATTCTGTATCAACGGCACCCGGGCAGACAATATTAATCTTGAGGTTGGTATGCTTTGTTTCTTGCGCCCATGTCCTGGCAAGAAGCATCATAGCCGCTTTACTGACGCCGTACTCTCCATAAAACGCATAAGGATCGATCCCCATACCAGATCCAACAAAAATTGCGCGGCCAGCATCCGACGCTTTTAACAAAGGTTCAAGTGTCCGGATCATTTGAACATTTGAAAGAACGTTTAATGTATAAACATCCCGCCAATCTTTTATTTTTGAATGGGAAACTGGTGTCAGTGTTCCAAGTTTTCCTGCGTTTGCAATCCAGATATCAAGCCGTTTGAAGCGATCTAGAATCGTTGGCCCCAAGGCCTCTAGCTCCTCAAGATGGGTTAAATCGAAAGGCATGATGGTTGATGTTCCACCATTTTCATTAATGATATCATATGTTTCTTCAAGACCAGATTTGGTTCTTGCCAGAAGAATAACATGGGCTCCTTCTGCTGCTAAGGATTTCGCAACAGCCGCACCTATACCACGGGATGCACCAGTCACAAGAGCAACACGACCATCTAATCTTTGAATAGGTTTCATAAATCTAACCTGCTTTTTTCAGCATTTGATCCGTCAACGCAACCGGATAATCTCCGGTGAAACACGCATCACAATATTGAGGCGTGTTGGTGTTGCGTTTATCCTCTCCCATTGCACGATAAAGGCCATCGGGGGATATAAAAGATAAGCTATCAACACCGATAAATTTTGCCATCTCTTCAATCGAGTGTGTTGCTGCAAGCAATTCAGCAGACGTCGGGGTATCAATGCCATAGTAACAGCTATGCTTTGTTGGAGGACATGCAATTCTCATATGGACTTCTTTTGCCCCTGCTGCACGCATCATTTCAACAATTTTTCTGGATGTTGTGCCACGGACAATAGAGTCATCAACCAATACGATTCGTTTTCCATCAACGAGTCCACGATTTGCATTATGTTTACGTTTGACGCCAAGGTGCCGAATTGTTTGGGTTGGTTCAATAAAAGTACGGCCTACGTAATGGTTTCGAATAATCCCGAGTTCAAAAGGAATTCCAGTTTCTTGGGCATAACCAATCGCAGCAGGAACTCCGCTATCGGGGACAGGAACAACAAGATCAACGTCACAAGGCGATTCCTGCGCCAGAACAACACCGATATTTTTTCGTTTATCGTAAACCGATTTGCCTTCGATCATACTATCGGGACGAGCAAAATAAATATACTCGAAGATACAGAAACTATGGTTCGCAGGATTGAGGGGACGATGACTTTGAAGCCCCTGTTCTGTGATGACAACCAATTCGCCGGGTTCAATATCACGAATAAATTCTGCGCCAATAATATCAAGAGCACATGTCTCTGATGCCAGGATATACGATGAATCCAGTTTTCCTAAAACAAGTGGACGAAATCCGTTCGGATCACGTACTCCCATCATTTTCCCTTCGGCGTGAATGATCAGCGAGTAAGCTCCCTCAATCTGTTTTAACGCATCAATTACGCGATCAAAAACACTTGTTTTACGAGAAAGGGCGACCAAGTGAATAATGACTTCTGTATCACCTGTTGATTGAAAGATTGATCCCTGTGTTGTTAGGTCAGATCTTAATTTTGATGCATTTGTCAAATCGCCGTTATGTGCGACTGTAAATCCACCAAAAGCCAGATCGGCGTATAAGGGTTGTACGTTACGTAAGCCCGCCCCACCTGTTGTTGCATAGCGGTTATGGCCAATTGCTGCAGTTCCTTTTAAGGCGGCTATGGTGGATGATTCATTAAAAATATCATCAACAAGCCCCAGTCCGCGATGCGCAAAATATTGTTTTCCATCAACAGATACAATCCCTGATGCCTCCTGCCCGCGGTGCTGAAGGGCATGTAGCCCCAGCGCAGTTAAGGTCGCGGCATCTTTGTGGTTGAAAACACCAAACACTCCACACTCATCGTGAAATTTGTCATCTTCGTAGGTCAATGGGTTTATTGTCATTTTATTCATTGTAACGGCTTTCTAGGCTTTTTGTCTTGTCTGGCTCAATCAAATCTTCAAGTTTTTTTCGGTCTTTGTTGGAATATCCTTTAGATTCTTTTTCTGTAGACTTCTCTATCGGAGCATCAGTGATTCTTTTATCGCCCAATACATCGATAGCATTCAGTTTATCACGTGTTTCATCAACAATTTTCCCAGACGTGGTGTCCTGGGGAACAAAGGAAATAAGCCATTTTGTTGTGCCCTCAATAAACACCATTGTTTGTGAATTTTCAAACCATTGTTTTTTACTATCCTCGGGGAGGATAAGGTGGAATGGCAAGTACAGAACGCCCAGAAGCAGCAAGCCTCTGGCTAAGCCAAAGAAGATCCCGAGTGTTCTATCGACTGGCCCCAGTCCAACTGCCTGGGCAGCATTGGAAATCAGGTGACTTGCGAGTTGGAGGATAATAAAGACAATGACAAAAATCCCCGCATAAGCAGTAATCTGGGCCGCAAGTTCGACAGGAATCATATCAAACAGCTTGGCAGATTCTTTTCCGTCTTCAACCCCAAACCATTTGGATGTTAAGGGGATTAAAGATGGCCCGAATGTCAGGGCCGCGAATCCACCTCCCAAAGCACCAACGATGGTTAAAACTTCGCGTATAAGGCCACGGAAAAATGACACCCCTGCAGAAATCAGAAGGACAACAATAACACCTATATCGATCAAAACGGAAATATCCATAAATCTATCGCCTTGTCTGTGTAATGAAAGGCCAGTGATAAGGGAAAACCAAAAAGATTGCAAGATCAATGACGTTGAACTTCGCTATCAGCCGCACCATAATACTGAACCGTCCCCTGTGCAAACTGATTTTTTTTCCTGCCTGTCTCCGGGTGGGGTGGTGTTTCCTTCACTAACCATTTTTTTCAGGATCTCTGATGTTATGGAACCACCCGTGTGGGTTATAATAGAATCATCAGCGGTTTCTTTTATTCTTTTTTTATGTTCTAACTCTTTACGAATTCTCTCTGTTTCAGGATCCTGCCCTATAAGCGATGTTCGTGCTGTTATCTCCTCAAGATCTTTACGAAGATTAAGAATGTCCTGTTCCACTTCTGTGTATACCCGATTCCAGATAACGAGTGCGGCAGGATTAAATCGACCATCTGCGGACCTGCCTAATAAGGCAGAATAGGCAATTCTTCTTCCTTCCAAGCAAGAAAGGTCGTTTTCGGCAGCTGTTTTAAAAGAAAAACCTATGACGAAGGAGGACTGAAGGCCACCTTCTTTCCACGTAGTGCAAGACTCTTCATTAACAACATGATGATTTGTTGCACATCCACTGATACCTATTGATCCAAAGGCAATTGGGGTTGCCAATAAAAAAGCGTGAGAGAGTTTCCTAAACATCATCAATCAATATTTTCCATAGTTTTTTTATTGTGTCAACAAAAAAGGGCGATAAACACAAGATCAATTGTTCATCTAAAAATTTTATATAGTAATTTAAAATAACAATTAGATATTTCCAATTTTTCGTCATTGCGGTGCCAAGGGATAAAAGCCGCAATCTCACTTGTATAAGAGGAGATTCTGGCGTTCGCCAGAATGACAAATTCGTATTTTAAATTACTATAGTGCTTCCATATAGAAAGCAGACAGTTTTAAAAAGATTTTTGAACCACTAAGATCACCTGAGAATCAAGTATTAGAACTGAAATTATTACAAGACCTTTCGTGTCTTTCGTGCTCTTCGTGGTTTAAAAACTGACTCCTGCTGTGTTCAGATAGATTATTTTCGCTCACAACTATGGTGTCTTACTTGAGCTCTGGGTCTGACGGTAGATGGAACGGCAGATGGACAGGCAGGAGGTGTCTCTACTTTAACAAAAGGAGTTTGTGCAGGAGGAGGTGTCTCTACTCTAACAACAAGAGTTGGTGCTGGGGCTCCTTCGTTGTTTCTATAGCCAGTAGGGGCAGCAGGGGCTCCTTCGTTGTTTCTATAGCCAGTAGGGGCAGTGGCAACCGCAAACAATGCCATAGCGGCTTTGCCTTCTTGAGTTTTGAGAAAATCCAACCCCTCCTTTCCAACAACTTCATATACTGCCAGAGCCGTAAGGGCAGGATTAGCACTCCCACTCGTCAGAACAGCTTGTACAAAAATCCTTTTGAGCATCGCTTCATGGCAGCCTGGGATTGTTTTCGCGTCATTAGAAAAATTCAAGCTAACCCCAGCACCGAACGTGTAGACAGCCCCGCCGCCCCCCGTTATGTAATTACAGTTACTCACTTGGCTAGCGGCTGGTCCGAGTCCTCCCATTCCCAATAACTGTTTGATTTTTACATCACTACTGTTAATCACATCTCCCGTCGAATTACCTGAAGAAGATCCGCCAGGAGCAGGAGTCGGGGCGGATGGCGATGGGCAAGGTGTTCCTGTTGTCGTTGTTGATCCGTCAGGAAGTCTTGTCGTTGTTATTCCACATGATGATTGGGCATGGGCATCAGGGCTTACCCCCAAGGCGGCAAAAACAACACCCGCAGTCATGACAGATGTAGAAAAAACAGTGTTCAATCCAGTTGGTTTCATAGCACACGCCCTCCTTCAAGAAGACAAAAGGTTAAATCTTTTTGTATAAGGCGGACAATAATTGAAACGCCCCGTTTTTGTCAAGATAATTTTCAGAATAATTTTTCTTGCTCTTGGAAGGCAGGGCATGGTATTTGTTCACACCCACGAATTTTAAGAATAAAAAATAAACCAGGCAGGATCGCGTTTTAAAAATTCTTATGCTGTTTGGCCTGCTCCTGGTTTCCGGAGATCAACTTCGGGGGATCAGCGTTGTAACGTTATGAAGGTGTGAAGATGGTAGATATGATGTCAATGACCCGTGGTTTTTTGTTTGAAGGTTTACCCCAAGATCAGATAAACCCAGATCATCAGAATTCAAAACCGGCCAAAGGTTTTGGTGCGCGTCTTTTGGGTCGGGTTCAAAAGGTCAGTGAAAGACTCCGGAATGCAAGTCGCGAGGATCTTGTCTTTGCTGGACTAAGCGTCGGTGCTGGTTTGATTGCAAAACCGGCTGTCTTGGCGATGTTTGGTTTCGCCTCAGGCGGGGCGACAATTGCAGGAGCTTTTGTGGGGGCCGCGGCTGTTGCGTTTTCAAAAGCCGCAATCAATCACGTACAAAACCGCAGAAAAGGAATCAAAGAGACATCTCCGTTCTTAACCCGCGCCTGCTTACAAACGGTTTCCAGTGCGGCCCTCTCTGTTGCAACATTGGGGGCAAGTGAATTATTTGAATACTGGTCCGGTCAAACGGTCGGCCAGGCTTTGGGGCGCGCACTTTTTAATCTGGCGCCATTTGGCAATCTACATGCAGCGGATTTTCCGGATATCCCTGTTCACCCTCCTCACCTGGATCTGGAGTCTGCTCCACATGATTCCGCATTTGCGCGGGAACCAGCACCAGAACCAGCACCGGAACCAGCACCGGAACCAGCACCAGAACCAGAACCAGCACCAGAACCAGCACCGGAACCAGCACCCCAAGCTTCGCAGACGCAAACTCCTCGCGTTACTAACGTTTTTTTGACTGAGAATGCTGGAAATGCACGAATTAATGACGAGACACGCAAAAAGGCCCTGGAATGGGCGGCTGCACGGGCTAAAGAAGCTGAAAACGCGCGAAAGCTCGCTGAGGTGGACGCCAGAATACCAGCGGCGGCGGTCATAGACGATGAATTCAAGAGAGCTCAAGAGGCTGTAAAAGAAGAACTTCCAGAAGGGTTGGACCGCAGAAAAATTGCTGCCGCTTGTCTGACAGACCTTCCTGCAGCAAACGACGATTATAAGGGGCAAAACAACATTCTTCCAGTCAGGTGTACCGAAGTTCCTGCAAAGGGAGGAATCATCGACCAAGGAGAATATGTCACCCTCCGCGATATCAATCCGGGTGAGACCGGTACCTCTGGAACCCCTGAAACTTCTAGGGAAACTCAACAACCTAAACGAAGGGGGATTCGGGTTTTGTTTGCAAATGCAAGGGGGTCTCTGTATGGTTTTCTTGGGTCTGCAATCGGTGAAACAGCACCAGCGATGGGGGCTGAAAAGCTGGCTCTTGAATCGCCTGCGCCGTAAATCTTCCGGAAATATGATAAAATGTATGAAGTCCTGCTTGTAAGGGGGCTCCCGAAACGCTATTGTATCAGGGATTTTAAATAAAGGGTGTTATATCCAAATGATTCGTTCAGTATTTTTATCTTTATCTGTTATAGGGATTGCCTTTGGTTTGACAGGATGTGGGACAGGTTATCCCATTCATGTCAAGGACCCGCAATTGGTGTCGCAACCTGATAAAGTATCTATGATGTTGGCTCAGGCTGCTGATAAGGCTTCTCACGCTCTTGAGGCCTTGGCCGCTGTTGAGCAGAAAAGAACCCCTGCTGGCCAAGTTCCGGCGATTGTTGGGGCGCCTGCCGAATTGAACCGGGCGATTACAATTAACTGGATTGGTCCTGTCGATCAGATCACCAAGCTTCTTTCCGATAAAGCCAGCTATCGTTTTGTAGCGCTGGGAACCGTTCCCGCTACGCCAGTTGTTGTGAATGTGAATGTCACAAATACACCGATTATTGAGGTGTTGAGAAGTATCGGTTTCCAGCTTGGTTCCCGCGCCGACATCTATGTTGATAGTGCTGAAAAAATGGTTGCTTTAACATATGCTCCGGTGACTGGTCGGGGTGATGTCGCCTTGAACCCGATTGGTCAATAAGTGTGGAGAAAGACTCAATCAATGCTGTATTCTTTTAAACCCACCAAACTGAAAAGAATATCAAAAACGACAGTTTTTGTTTTCGGGTTCATCCTTGGTTTATCGGCTTATCCATCCGCTGGTTTTGCAACATCTTTCTTTCAACCACAGCAAAGTACCCCTCAACCACAGGTCCAGCTCGAAGATATTGACGTCAATGAAATGATGCGCCAAGAAAACATGACCCAGAGTCAGGTTGATGCGGCTTCTGAAATGGCGATCCCCAAAACTCTTACCGATTTGCAAGAAATTGCGGGCTATAAAGGCCTTCAAGATGATAGCAAAGAAATGCCTTTTGATATTCGCAAAGAGTCTTTAAAGGAAGCGGCCCTTTCTTATGGCGCGCGTGGTGGTCTTGCTGCCCGGAGTTATGAGATCAATAAAAGCATGGCAGGCCGCGGTGTTTATCTGGACAAGGTCTATGATTTTCGTCAGCTTTTGATTGCAGCTCCGTCTGGTTTTATGATTGAGCCTCCTATTATCTCGGAATCACTGAAAGCGTTATTGATTGAAGGTGATGGCCAGAAAGCAGCCGTTGCCGATGCCATTTATAAAATCAACGAGAATGTCAAAATCGTTTCTGCCCCCCGGAATTGGCGGCAATATCTTGAAAGAACATGGGGGCCTGTTGAGGATCCTCCTGACATTCTTCGTCCCAAAGATGAAAAGGAACGTGCCGAATGGCGGATCAATGTTAAAAAAGGATGGCTTGAAGGCATTGAACAAGCTGACGAGGTGTTTGCCCAGGATTTAAATCGCTTGCACTATGAATTTAGTGGCATGGTCCGTTATCGACAACTTTTGGCGCAGGGCATGGTTTCGGCTCCTTTTGCACAACAAATTGATCGCGGCGTCACCGGTGAGGATGCAACAATGCGTGTCGGTGATCGTGCTGTCGTGATTACGGGCGTCCCTGAACTTATAACGGAATCGCAAAGATGGCAGCCCGCAAACCGGTAAGTCTTACCAAGGGAGACCAGTCCCTTGTCCAAACATGGCCTGATGAGCCGCATCGCTTTACCGAGGAGCATGTCGATCCTTTCCTGATGTGGTGTGTTCGCAAGGGAACGTCCGATATTTCCATCCAAACTGACAGGCCTGTCTATACCGATATTTATGGGACTCTTTATCCTGCGACCTATCGGGCCTTAGACGGGGTTGATATGACCGTCTTTCTTCACAAGATTTATGGACCTGATGCGTTGGCACGACTGGCATCAGGCAAGGATCTGGATGTTTCTTATGAAATTCGTCCCGACCGTTACTCTCGTTCGCGTTTCCGGGTTAATATTACCGCCATTTTATCGCGGGGCCGTGACGCGGCGCAGATTACGATGCGCGTTATGCCGTCTGAGCCCCCCCGCATGCTTGATATGGGGATTGAACAGCAAATTATTGACCATTTCGCACCCCGCCAGGGGATGATTGTTGTAACGGGCCCAACTGGTTCAGGGAAAACAACCTTGTTGGCTGCGGGTATGCGTATGTTGCTTGAGCGTCCCCATGGATGCGGCAAAGTTCTAACATATGAGGCCCCGATTGAGTTTACTTATGACTCAATTCATTCGCCGCGATCCCTTGTGGCGCAGACAGAGGTCCATCGTCACTTACCCGACTTCTCATCAGGCGTTAGAAATGCTCTTCGTCGTAAACCCAATATTATTCTGGTTGGTGAAGCCCGCGATCGGGAGACGATTTCAGCGGCTATTGAAGCATCGCAAACGGGGCATGCGGTTTATACAACAACCCATACAACGGGCGTTGCCTCAACCATCCGTCGGATGATTTCAGCTTTTGACAAGAATGAAAGATCTGAGCGGGCTTACGCCCTGATGGAAACGCTTCGGATGATTGTCACTCAATCCCTCGTTCCTAAAAAGGGCGGAGGCCGCTTAGGGGTCCGCGAGTGGATGATTTTTCCCGATGAGGTTCGTGAAAAATTGCTGGATAAAGATTTCGATGATTGGACGAATGAAATCCAACGGATGATCCCTTTTTATGGTCAGACCATGTCGAAATCCGCAACAATTGTCTTTGAAAAAGGGTTGATTGAAAAACGATTCTACCTACTTCTGACAGGTGGTGGCGGGGGGCATTAAATATCTGCCTCTTTGTTTGTTAACCTTTTTTCATCCATTTCCAGATAGGCTCTATGTCATGGCAACGAATCAAATAGCAGATCTGAAAGAACAGGTGAATTGGCATTGGCGGAATACAATGCGGCCTATTCGCTTTTTTAATTTTGATGTCAAAGCCATTATCCCTTTCTTTGTATTGCTGTTTTATTTCCGATTGACAACGGCTGTTTTATGCGTTCTTTCAACCCTTCTTTTTTGGGGATTGGAAAAAAAAGGGCTGACCGCAGATGCCGCCTTACGTGCCTTAAGGGTGAATATTGTCGGCAATTTCCGCCCGGGACGCCCCAGATTTCGCTATCGTCGTTTGAAAGATTTCGGTCGTTAGCTTTTGCTATCACCCATTAATATATTGATTTTATTGATATATTGTAAAATTATCCGTCCATCTTTTATCGTTATTCCAATTAAAAAACAAACAGATTCCTGCGAAAGCAGCGGTTAATCGGGCGTGGCATCTATGAAACTTGACCTTCGCGGGGGAGATACACTTATTTATAAATCTACTTATTTCATGTGGGGCAAGCTATAGAATCAATGAGAGATGCGTTGGTATAACCTTCTATTCAAACAAAACAATCTTTATATGGTTCTTAAGTTCTGCCTTGAGTTTTTAGCGGCTCTCCCCTAATGTTGCGTCAATAAAGGTAAGAGTGCCTTTTGATAAAATTTTCTGGAGCTTTTATATGTTTGTGAATCTTTTACCTAAAGAATCCGTGGGGTCTGTGTTTCGTGTTGTGTGTGTGATCGGGTGTCTAACGCCCGCTGTTGCTCAAGCGGGGTTTGATTGGACACCCCCTGCTCCAGCGATTTTGCCCGCCCCTGTCCCCGCAGCGCAGACTCCGGTTGCACCATCCGGACCATTGACACCTGAGCCCGATGCATTGCCTGTTCCTGTTGGATCTGTTGAAGCCGAGGCCGCCGCCCCCCTAACACCAGCGCCATCAAAACCTGCTGTTCAAGTTCCCGCGGTTCCTGCACGCCCTTTTGTTGCTGAGGATACAACAACGCCCTTGGTCATTGACAACACAAAACAGAACCTTTCTCCCTCTGCGAAATTGGTTATTGAATCAAAAGATGATGAAGGACAAGATCAACCAACAGATCTGGCTCCTGTTGTCGCAGACTCCGCTTCATCGGGCAGCGTAACGACATTACCTGAGCCACCTCCAGCAGAGACAGTTGCGAGTCCTTCGACAGCTCCTGCTGTGATGCCCACTCCTGTCTTCACTCCTGCTCCTGACCTGGTTGAAGGGTTTGGAAAGGATATTCCATTGGCGATCGCACTTCGTGATATTGTGCCGTCTCACTATGCTTTCTCTTTCTCCCCACGTGAGATCGCAGGGACAAAGATTTCCTGGCGTGGTGGAAAGCCATGGCAAGATGTATTGAAGGACGCCTTAACAGCACATGATTTAGATCTTGCCATGAATGAAGGTTCAATCCTGATTCTTAGAAAAGCTACGGTTGTTTCCGGCAAGGATCCGGAAACCACAGGCCATACAATGGTTGCAAATCGATCTGGTGTTCAGTCTCCGTCACTTGACTCTGCTTCGGTTGTTGACACCAATTCTGAATCATCCCCTGAATCGTTGCTAGCGGCGAAACCGGATCCTTCTCCTGCTCTGCTAGCTATGGATTTGAAAGCTGTGCGTAAATGGGAGGCCCAACCAGGGACAACTTTGCGTGAAACTTTGGAGTCATGGTCAAAGGAATCAAATGTTGAATTGAATTGGTCAACACTTTATGATTATCCGATCAATAATGCATTTTATTTTGATGGTGAATTTACACAGGCAGTTGATTCTCTTCTCTCTTCATATCGATCAGAAAATCCAAGCCCTAAGGGCCGGCTTTACCCCAATCTGCCAGAAGGCCCATCAGTCTTGATGATTGATTAAAAAATAGAGCAGATTGACTGAAAAACTCCTCAATCTCGCTATAACTGGCGTTTCGTTTTAAAAAGGGTGGATGGTTAAACCATTCACTTTTTTTATTCGGTATATAAAATCTATAAATAAAAATCGGATATCTTCTTCTTATTCTAAATGGCTATCGTCTCAAGATCTTTCAATAATGGGGGGGTGTCTAAATCACGCGCAAAAAAAATGGGGCTATTCTGTTGATAGGCCACCCCGCGCCCCACCCCCAGCCGTAGCCAAAGGGATTATGTAGCTTCATCAGCGCAATTAAGCGGCGATTTTGTCACCAGCGGCAACGTAAACGTTGTCATTGGCTGCTACGGTCTGTACGTTATCATTTGCATTTATCATGCTTGAACGGATGACGACCGTATCTCAAACGAACGCAGACTTTATCTTTATTACGCATGTCGATCCTGTTTCGGCCCCATCAGAAGCAGTCAGCAACAAGGCAGAGTGGGTGTTGAAATCTTTTCTTCCACTGAACATTGTAAACTAACGACTTATGGTGGAGCCGCCGGGCACTGCCCCCGGGTCCATGACGCCTATTCCATAAAGCGTTTAGCATTGTAGTTAGGTATCCCCAACAGATTCAGTATAAGGATAAAAATCTTAAAAAGCAAATAACCTGTTGTTTATTTTGGCGTATTTTGAGGAAGCCTCGATTGTCCGCCTTTGCCCAGAGCTGCTGCAGCGGCTTCTTTTGGACTCGATCCTATTTTCCAGCTCGGATCGTGCTCCAGAGGGGGTTTTCCATTAAAACGGGATCGCACTGGATCCTTTCCTGATAGAGGAGGTTTTAAATCTTCTTTTAACCACGCAGACATATCTACACCATCTTCTTTATTTTGTTTCTGTTCTTTTATAAAAGAACATCCATACCCTTATTCTGGTTAGAAATGCAAGGAAAAAGTCAAAAAGATGAAAGCAACCTCTGCCTCATAACATCATATGGCATCAAGCTATCCAGTTGACCAACTGCTGAAACCAGAAGAGGCGTTGAAAAGACGATCCTCGCCAAATCAGTGACATCTTTCATGCTGACTTTATTGACAGATTCAGTCATCTCGGACAGATAAAAAGGCCGCCCATGATTCAACATATAACGCCCCTGTTGATCGACACGACTCATAACCTTCTCACGCGTCATACGGGCACCTGATATGATCTGGTTTTTGGCACGGACCAGTTCCTGTTTCGTGATCCCCTTTTGAATATTGATAATTTCATCGAGTATAATTGGCACCAATTCAGTCAAGTTTTCAGGGCTTGTACCTGCATAAACACCAAATTGCCCATCATCGCTATACGAGTCACGAAAACTATGAATGGCATAAACAAGGCCTCTTTTTTCACGGATTTCCTGCCATAATCTTGATGATGTTCCCCCTCCCAATATACTGGAAAGGATTCTCATTGCTGAATACCGGGGATCGCTATACGACAATCCTTGGAAACCCAGGACAAGATGAGCTTGTTCTGTTGATTTTTCAACAAGGCTGGCAGACGGATTATATTTTGCGGGTGATATAAAATCAGTCGCCTTTCGGGCTGATCCGACGCTACTGAATAAAGCTTCGACCTTGCGTACAAACTCATCATGATCAACAGCCCCTGCAGCCGATAGAACAATCTTATCGGATCTGTACCGCTTCGAAATATAGTCCTTCAAATCATTTTGCTGAATTTTATTCACAATTTCAATGGTTCCAAGACCAGATGCGCCCAAAGCCTGATTGGGGTAGGCAGTCATCTGGGCCCGTTCAAAAACAACATCATCAGGTGTATCTTCATACATATGGATTTCTTGAAGGATGACCGCACGTTCGCGCTCCAGCTCATCTTCAGGAAAAATTGAATTCTGGATCATATCTGCCAGAACATCCAATGCCAGATCTGTATGATCCTTCAGAATATGGATGTAATAGGCTGTTGTCTCTCTCCCTGTATAGGCGTTCATGTGGCCGCCTGCATCTTCGATGACCTCAGAAATAATCTTAGCCGTACGGGATGGAGTTCCCTTAAACAGCATATGCTCTAACATATGGGCAATCCCATTTTGGGATAGGTCTTCGTGACGTGTTCCAACACCAACCCATACACCAAGAGCAATACTTTCGGCCCCTGCCAGTTGATCGGTTACAATGCGGATTCCGTTGGAAAGTGTAGAGGTACAAATAGACATAGATTATCGATATAGAAGTTTCGTCATTTCTGCAAGGTGCTTGCTTTACAACAGGTTTAAAAAAGACTTTAATACACGCTGTTTATGTCATAAATGGAGGGCTAGAAATGCCAAAAGTTCTAATCGCGGATAAAATGGACCGCTGTGCCGAAGAAATTTTTACCCGGAAGGGAATCTCCTTTGATATCAAAACCGGTTTATCAAGCGAACAAATCGCAGACATCATTACAGATTATGATGCGGTCGCCTGTCGGTCATCTGCAAAAATTACAAAAGACGTTCTTCAAAAAGCAAAAAATTTAAAGGTTATCGGACGCGCCGGTATCGGTGTCGATACGATTGATGTTCCTGCAGCGACTGCCGCAGGCGTGATTGTGATGAATACCCCTTTTGGAAACTCTATTACCACAGCAGAACATGCGATTGCCATGATGATGTCATTGGCACGCCAGATCCCGCAGGCTTCGGCATCTACCCATGCCGGGAAATGGGAAAAAGCAAAATTTATGGGTGTTGAACTTTATGGAAAGATTTTAGGTCTTATAGGTGCAGGAAATATTGGATCAATCGTTGCCAATCGGGCCATCGGGCTAGGGATGAAAGTCATCGCCTATGATCCCTTCCTGACAAAGGACAGAGCTATTGAGATCGGTGTCGAGCAAGTTGAATTGGATGACCTTTATAAGCGGGCTGACTTTATCTCGCTTCATGTCCCAAAAACCGAAAAAACGTCAAGAATGATTGATGCCAGCGCACTCACAAAAATGAAAAAGATGGTTCGTATTATCAATTGCGCGCGCGGAGGGTTAATTGTTGAAGACGATCTAAAAGAAGCCTTGGATAGCGGTCATGTTGCGGGGGCTGCACTTGACGTATTTGATATTGAGCCCGCGGAAAGTAATGTCTTATTTGGACATCCAAACGTCATTTGCACCCCCCATCTGGGAGCTTCAACATCAGAAGCCCAGGTCAATGTAGCCATACAGGTTGCAGAGCAGATTTCAGACTACCTGCTGACCGGTGCGATTATCAACGCGGTGAATATGCCATCCATTTCGGCGGAAGATGCTCCAAAACTGAAACCTTATATGGGGCTTGCTTCGGCTATCGGCGGTCTGATAGGCCAGATTGCAGACTCTCCAATCAAGAAAATTGATATTGATTATATTGGGGGCGTATCGCTTCTGAATATACGACCACTCACAGCCTGCATCCTTGCCGATATGTTAAGAGATATCAGCGATTCAGTGAACATGGTGAACGCACCCGAAATCATGAAATCAAAAGGTGTCAATGTATCAGAACGTCGATCAGATGATACAGCCATATGGCCAACGGCTATTACCATCACAGTTGTTTGTGAAAAAGGAACACATAGCATCACAGGCACATTGTTCGGAGGAACAGCACCACGCATTGTCAGCATTGACGGTGTCCCGATTGAGGTTGCCCTGACACGACATATGCTCCTAATCCGCAACGAAGATCGACCAGGGCTTATCGGGGCAGTTGGAACAACTTTAGCAAATGCAAATATCAATATTGCTGATTTCCGGTTGGGTCGTATCGCTGAAGGAAAAACAGCGATTGCATTGGTCTCACTTGATACAAAGATTGATGATGATGTGATGCAACGCTTGGCGTCTATTCCCCAAATCCGTGATATACGACGATTAACATTTTGAAACCTGTCTTGAGTGGATAAAACTTGAGTGGATAAAAATCAAGACCGATGTTTTTAGCGAAAATTCTTCTGTAAGAAAAGGCAGTCCTAGGACTGCCTTTTAAAATAGATTTTAGCTTTAGAAAAACTTACGCTGCTTTTTGAGCCGCCTCAAGGGCCGATTTGGCCTGATCAAAAACAGACTTGAAAGCCGCCGCATCTTTAACCGCGATTTCAGCCAAAACTTTACGATCAATTGCAATACCTGCCAAATGAACACCATTCATAAAACGGGCATAGGTAAGGCCATGTTCACGGGCTGCCGCATTAATACGTTGAATCCACAGGCTACGGAAATCACGCTTTTTATTGCGACGATCACGATACGCATAACGAAGGGCTTTCTCAACCCGTTGCAAAGCAATGCGGTAGCAATTGCTTGAGCGACCGCGATATCCTTTGGCCAATTTCAAAATTTTAGTGTGACGGGCGTGAGCGCGTGGGGAACCTTTTTTTACACGAGACATTTAGACATCCTCCTTTTAATCCAACACGATTGGTGCTGGGTTGTGGTTTGTTTTCTTGAGGCCACGGCTATATGGCATAAAATTCTCAAGAATGATGCGTCCGTCCATCTCAGCAAGGATAGAAGTCCCACGAGCTTTGCGTTTCATCGATTTGGGCTTGTTCATTTGCATGTGGCGCATTTTGGCTGGCTTGAATTTAACCTTACCAGAAGCAGTCACCATAAAGCGCTTTTTAGCAGCGCTTTTTGTTTTCATTTTCGGCATTTCTTTCTCCTTTTAGTGTGTGTTCAACACCCGAATTCCTTATGCCCCATCGAGGCAGCCGATATATAAGCCAGATGAGAGAAATTCAGGAACGGGCAGTTATACACAGACCCAATACCAAAAAGCAAGCCTTTCTTCATAAAAGATATAAAATTTATCGCAAATGTGCGCCAATCGCTTGCATAATATGGGGGGGGAAGTCCTGATCTTCCCAAGGCAAGTAAATCCAGGTATCCTGGGTTGTCTCGGACGCATAAAAATCCGTCACAGCCTTTCCCTCTGGCTTGACATAGATGCAGGCATAAGTGGCATCAGGCAAAATCCTGCGTAACGCCTTGAATGTGTTTCCGGTATCCGACAAATCATCGATAATCAGACAATTTTGACCCGTTCCAATCCCATCTGGCATTTTTAAGACTGTTGCTGCGGACTGGGTTTGGTGGTCATAACTTTTGATACTGACTGTATCTATTATACGGATGTCCAATTCACGGGCGACAAGACAGGCCGGAACCATACCACCACGGGTCACAGCGATTAACCTCTCCCACTTCTGGCCAGAAGATCGCAATTGACTGCACAATATTTTGGATAAAACATGAATCTCGTTCCAGGATACGGGCAAATCGATGGACATAGACGGGGCTCCATTGAAAGAATTTTGGTTTTGGGGCATCTCCCCCCTTGATAAAGGAGGTCGCGCTTAAAAAAAAGAGAAAAATACATTTTTTATGAAAATATTTAAATTAAGGCACAATTAAGGCAAGAATCCCCCCAAGAATCGCCATAATTATATGAGATGATAAGAAGATAAGAATTTACGTTCAGTGCCTAAATTCGAAACGCCGAAATGCAACACACAATGACTAAAAGCCCGATGCTTGTTCCTCCTCGCATCGGGTTTTACTTTGCGAATGAAACAGGGCAGATTACAGATTGTAATTACGATTTATATTTTTTTTCAATCCTCAATTTGTGCCAATACTCCAGGCGCTTGTTGATTTCGCGCTCAAACCCACGATCAGGCGGTCCATAAAACTGGATCCGGCCCATGCCATCAGGAAAATAATCTTGCCCTGAAAATCCATCCTTCGTATCAGGGTCATATTGGTATCCTTTGCCATAGCCCTCAGATTTCATCAACCCTGTCGGTGCATTCAAAATATGTTTTGGGGGCATCAAAGAACCATATGTCTCTGCCGCCAATCGCGCCTGTTTATAGGCAACATAGTTGGCGTTTGATTTGGGCGCTGTTGCCAGATAGATCAGAGCCTGAGAGAGGGCGAGTTCTCCTTCTGGTGACCCTAAACGTTCAAAAGTTTCAGCGGCCGCAAGGCATTGCAGATGAGCCATAGGATCCGCCAGACCGATATCCTCGACAGCCATTCTGATCATCCGCCGTGCGATATACCGAGGATCCTCACCACCATCCAACATGCGTGCAAACCAATAAAGTGCAGCATCAACATCTGAACCACGAACAGATTTATGAAGGGCAGAAATCAGATTGTAATGCGCGTCTTCTCCCTTATCATAAAGAGGGGCGCGTTTCTGTACGATTGAAAACAACCCTGCGGAATCAAGAGTTTTTCCCGCTGGGGCTTGCTGATAAATTTGATCAATCATCGTCAAAAAATAACGACCATCTCCATCAGCCAAAGCTTTAAGTGGCCCGATGGCGTCTGTCTCAAGAGGAATTTTCCGGTTGAAATAGGTCTCAGCCCTTAGAATAAGCGCATCAAGGGCCTGATCATCCAAACGTTTAAGAACCAGGACCTGACAGCGTGATAACAATGCTGCATTCAATTCAAAAGATGGATTCTCGGTTGTTGCTCCGATTAAAATAATGGTTCCGTCTTCAACAACCGGTAAAAAAGCATCTTGTTGTGCCTTATTGAATCTGTGGATTTCGTCAACAAATAATAGGGTTCCTTTTCCCTGCGATTTCCTGAATCTTGCCGATTCAAAAACTTTTTTAAGGTCCGCAACACCCGAAAAAATTGCAGAAATCTGCTCAAAATAACAATCGCTATGATCCGCCATTAATCGTGCAAGGGTTGTTTTCCCACATCCTGGAGGACCCCAGAAGATCATAGAAGATAATCGCCTGTTTTCAATCATACGGGACAGAGGAGCGTTTGGTGCAATTAAATGCTCCTGACCAACAACATCTGCAAGGGTCTGGGGTCTTAATATATCAGACAGTGGGCGAAGTGTGTCTGAATCTACATTCGGACTTTGTGTTTCAAAAAGATCAGCCATGAACTGACTTTAATGATCTTTTTGAAAAATTACGACTTTTTTTAAAAAATATGATATAAAAATCTGTTTTTATTTGCACAGGTTTCCATCATGACAGACAGTATTGTAAGTTCAAAAGATTCCATTGAGGCCGCCTCTCGTAGCCGTGTGTCCTTCTCAGGACATGGTGCTTCAAGGGGGGCTGCGGGTTATATTGACCCGAATGACCAAGATATTAATGTTGATTTTCTAGGCCGTCGTGGTGACAGCCTTTCGATCAACCCACCTCCCGATGGGTTTGGTGATATCCGGATTGCAGCCGCATGGGATAATCAAATGGTACCCGATACTAGCTTTCTTGGAAAATTGTTTAAAAGACAAAAGCCTGCCGATATAGATCTTGATCTTGGGATTCTTTATGAAATGCAAGATGGATCGAAGGGCGCAATCCAGGCCTTCGGTAAAACGATGGGGAGTTATAGAACCCCTCCTTATTTATCGTTATCAGGAGATGAACAATCAGGTGATTCTAAAGGGGATGATGAATTCATACATCTGAATGGCAAGGAATGGCCAAAATTCAAGCGTCTTTTGATTTACGTCTATATATACAGGGGAGCGATGGACTGGGCCCATGTAAAACCACAAATCCATCTTCGTGTCCCAAACGAAAAACAAATGGTTGTTACACTTTCAAGCCATCATAAAAGCTTGGGGCTCTGTGCGATTGCGGGGATTGAAAATGTAAGGAACGGGATGAGCATTACAAACCATACAGAATATTTTGTAGGTCACGCGGAAATGGATAGGGCATTCGGTTTTGGGTTGGAATGGACGGACGGAGAGAAAGACTTAGAAAGATAAGATATCCCGTAACCTATTTCTTTTTCTGCTTTATAGAACCCTCTGCGAAAGTCTCATGATTGATACTGTTTTGGGGTGAGAGTACGGATTTATTACGGCATGAGTGATAAGGGATGTAGAAATCATCCGTTATCATCCGTGTGAAAAAAGAAAAACAAAAAAGGTTCAAAGCCAGCACAAAGGCGGCATAAATCTCTTTTTACCTTGTAGTATGGTGCTGGTGTAGGAGGGGCATTTTAAAATCTACCAAAAATTTATGGCGCGGGAGGGGGTGGGGTAGATTCTTCGCATGTTCGTCCTGCTAAAGAAGTTTCCCAAGATTTTCTTGTATGGTCATTCGAGGAGCGTTGAACCATATAATCCTGAGCCAATCTTAAAAGGCCTTGCCCATAGCTTCTCCCTTCTAGGAATCCTACTATAGCAGCCATAACAGTATTTTGATCTTCTTGACTAAATTTCAATGTAGCCATTCTGGCTTGAATGATGTCGAAATACTCCTGAGCATCAGAATCGCTGATCGTCGGAGATGTCCGAGCAAAAAATTCTATCATGTCCTCAAATCTCGTCACGGCACCAATCCCGCCGGCATCAATTTCATTAAAATCTTTTCTCATCGCACACCTTATTTTCTATTTTGTCTGAATTTTTTTATGTTAATACATAGATTCCTTTTTTGCAAGCCTTATTTTTGCGCGGGATCCGAGATTTGTCGATTGTCGACATATGGTTTTTCCAATTAAAAATAGACATATTGGAAAAGATTTTTTGAACCACCAAGATCATGAAGCGATTGAGAATAGCACCCCCCTCTTACGCTTAAGAACAAGGATTAGGGTGAAAGTAAGTACAAGATACAAGGGTTCTTTGTGGTTAAAAAACGGACTTCCACGGTGTTCATTTCTTATTCTGAATGACTATAGAATTGAACACTATCAAGTAGCCCGGCTTGCATCAATTTCACGTAGTCTTTTTGTGGAATTTCATAAAGCCCGAATTGGTCTAAATGAGGATTCCGGAATTGGCTATCAAGAAGTTTAAATCCTTGCTTGTCTAAGTGGTCACAAAGATAGACAAGTGCAATTTTGCTCGCGTCGCTTTCAATCGAGAACATACTTTCTCCACAAAATGTGCTTCCAAGCGCAAGCCCGTATAATCCACCAACCAATCGTCCATCTTTCCATGATTCAACGCTATGCGCGATCCCAAGTTCATGAAGGTCTATGAAAAGAGAGATAATCCTGTCATTGATCCAGGTTCCGGATTCTTTCGATCTTTGCATATTTGCACAAGCCCGAATGACCTCTGCAAAATTTGTATCAAACCGTATATCAAAGGGTGATTTGTGAATCTTCCGTTTTAACCGTTTCGGAATATGAAGGCTCCGGATCGGTAGGAGGGCCCGTGTATAGGGTGCGTAGAACTGGAAATCCTGATCTTCGCGGTGTTCTGCCATTGGAAAAAATCCCTCGCTGTAAAAACCTAGAATCTGGTCAGGGGTCATGGTCTGTTTTTCCCCCTTTCTTTTTGATCCTATTTTTTGTCAGCGTTTGCAGCTTTATTAGCCAATTTCTTTTCAAGCCAGTGGATGTTGTAGTCGCCCGATATAAATTCCGGTTGATCAAGGATCCATAAATGCAGAGGAAGGGTTGTCTTAACTCCGTCTACCACTGTTTCACGAATAGCGCGCTTCATACGCGCCATGCATTCTTCGCGATCTTTTCCATGAACAATCAGTTTTCCAACCATCGAGTCGTAATAGGGCGGAATCCGATATCCGCCATAGACCGCACTATCAAATCGAACGCCCATTCCGCCCGCTGCATGGAAGGTGCGGATTTCGCCAGGAGATGGGATAAATGTATCCGGATCTTCCGCATTGATACGTACTTCCATCGCATGCCCACGGAAACGGATATTATCTCCTTGATATCGTAAGGGTTCGCCCGCTGCGACCCGGATTTGTTCCGCAATCAGGTCGATACCGGTTAACATTTCGGTGACCGGGTGTTCAACCTGAATGCGCGTGTTCATTTCCATAAAGAAAAACTCGCCTTTTTCCCATAGGAATTCGATCGTTCCGGCCCCAACATATCCCATGTTACGAACCATATCGGCGGCAAGTGCCCCAATTTTTTGTCGTGCCTGGTCATCAAGCGCAGGAGAAGGAGCTTCTTCAATCACTTTTTGGTGACGGCGTTGGGTTGAGCAGTCACGTTCACCCAAGTGAATTGCATTGCCATGCTTATCCCCGAAAATTTGTACCTCGATATGACGCGGGGTCGAAAGATATTTCTCCATATAGACGGTATCATCACCGAAGTTCGCCTTTGCTTCAGATCTTGCAGTTCTGTATTGCTCTTTGAAATCTTCTGCACGTGTGACAACTTTCATTCCACGGCCTCCACCACCTGATGCGGCTTTCATCAGAACAGGGAATCCCATTTCAATCGCCATTGCAAGACCTGATTCCTCGTCTTCAACCGCTCCCGGGGACCCAGGAATCACAGGCAGTCCAAGTCGTTGTGCGGTTTGTTTTGCCGATACTTTATCACCCATCAGGTCAATATGTTCCGGTTTAGGGCCTATAAACGTAAAACCGTGCTCTTCGACCATCCGTGCAAATTGTGCATTTTCTGACAGGAATCCATATCCGGGGTGAATGGCATCAGCCCCAGTTAAAGCTGCGGCACTTAAAATAGCATGAATGTTCAAATAACTGTCCCGAGATTGAGGTGGACCAATACAAACACTTTCATCCGCTAGACGGACTGCCATTGCACTTGCATCTGCGGTTGAATGAACCGCGACCGTTTGAATCCCCATTTCCTGGCAGGCGCGGTGAATGCGGAGTGCGATTTCACCACGGTTAGCGATAAGGACTTTCTTGAACATCTTAAACTCTCCGACCTGGTCGATTGGTTGACCAAATGATTTTATTAATTTTATTCTTACATGGAGAAGAACATATTGAAAAACTCTGTTACTCCGTATTAAGTCTTTTGCCTTGTGGTCTTTGTCGTTGAGAGTAAATTATTCAATCACGACGAGGACTTCAGCAAATTCAACAGGTTGACCATTTTGTACCAGAATTTGGGTCACTGTACCGCTTTTCGGTGATTTGATTGGATTCATGACCTTCATGGCCTCGATAATCAGCAATGTATCACCTGCTTTGACGGTTGCGCCTTTTGAAATAAAGGCAGGAGCATTCGGTTCCGCAGCCATGTACACAGTCCCAACCATCGGAGATGTAACGGCGCCTGGATGATTTGCACCTATTGCAACAGGTGCAGATGTATTGGCGGCCTGTGGAATGGTTGGATCAGATGACATGATCGATTGTGCATTGATAGCATGATGTGTGTTTTGAGGAAGAACAACGCCGCCTTTATTAACACGAATTAAGTTCTCACCCTCGGCAACTTCAATTTCTGTGAGACCTGTTTCATCAAGAAGTTTAGCCAGTTGTTTAATGGCCTCGGAATCAATTTTCATTATTCACTCATCTTTCTTAAGTGTTTTGATAGTCGTCTTAATTTTTCAATATTATGGCAATAATCATCTTATATTGCTCATCTTCTTAGTGAAATTTATCAGAAAAGTCAAAGTGTAATGTTATGTATATTATTTTTCTATCCCCAGACGTTCGGCTAAGGCCGCGATTCCCATGGCATACCCACGGGCTCCATGGCCTGCGAAATGTGCAAAAGCGTGTGGCTCAACATAAGAGACATGACGGAATGATTCCCGTTCTTTCGGGTTAGAGTGGTGGACCTCAACAACGCTGACTTTTCCTTCAAGCATTTTCAGCGCATCGTAGATTGCAACAGATGTGTGGGTATAAGCAGCAGCATTGATAATAAGGCCTCTCGCTTTATTTAAGGCATCCTGAATCCAGGTCACCAAATCACCCTCATGGTTGCTTTGTTTGAATTCAATATCGAATCCATAAGACTCTGCCTCTTTCCGGCACATTTTTTCAATATCCTGTATCGTTTCGTAACCATATATATGTGGCTCCCGGATTCCCAACATATTCAGATTCGGACCAAGCAGGATAAAAATAACAGGTTGTGACATCGGTAAAACTTCCTATAGGGCGGCTTTTCAGAAACGTGTACTGATTATCTGTTAAAAAGAAAAGACACACAAGGGGGGCAGATTCATTTTACCCCTTCATCTTGCATCACTTCTACTAGCACTTCTTGCAAAATTTTGATTTTTAAGAATTTCTGTGATATATCTGGTACTAATCAGATATAACATATTTAAAGCTATATTCAGGGAGAGACAGGTGCCACAAAATGGTTACTGGGTAGAGTGTGTTCCTGTGCTGGGTGAAAACCTGGATCAAACGAGTGCGGATGGTGCCGGATTATACCTTGCTGCAATCGCTTCTATACCAGAGGCAAGAGTGATTGCGAAGACACCGGAAAATGCAATCCAACAATTACGGGATAAATTGGCCAGTGTCCGTCATGAGTATTGCCAGAGCGGAAAAGATCTCCCGGCCCATGACAATCCTGTCAGACCTCCGCGAAATACCAGATTAACAAAAGGATGGATATCTGTTTACGTCAAAATGGCTGATTGTTGCCGGAATATTTAATTGGCCTGTCCACGCACATAATCAAAAGATATAAATCTTGGCTTTTTTAAAGGATTTCTATATAGCTGAGGCCATGTCAAATACATCATCAAATACATCAAAACAGCTTTCAGTCCCCAAAATCGGCGTTGTGTCCCTTGGTTGCCCAAAGGCGCTGGTTGATTCCGAACGTATTATGACCCAGTTGCGGAGCGAGGGTTATCAATTTACCGGAACCCATGACGAGGCGGATGTTGTTATTGTCAATACCTGTGGCTTTCTAGATAGTGCGAAAGAAGAGTCTCTGGCCGCCATTGGTCAAGCTATGAAAGAAAACGGGCGGGTTATTGTGACAGGATGTATGGGTGCAGAACCAGAGCAAATTACAACAAAATACCCCAACATCATGGCCATTACAGGCCCGCAGCAATATGAAACGGTGGTCGAGGCTGTTCATACTGCGGCACCGCCTGTGTCAGACCCATTTATGGATTTGATCCCAGAGGGGGGATTAAAATTAACGCCCCGCCACTATGCGTATTTGAAAATTTCAGAAGGTTGTAATAACCGGTGCACTTTCTGTATCATTCCCAAATTGCGCGGAGACCTTGTTTCAAGGCCCATTCATCATGTCATGTTTGAGGCAGAGAAATTGGTCGCGGCAGGAGTGAAAGAAATTTTGTTGATTTCCCAGGACACTTCAGCCTATGGGGTCGACTTGAAATATGCCGAATATCCATGGAAAGGAGAACGGCGTCAGACCAGATTTTATGACCTTTGTAAAGCAATGGGAGAATTGGGTATTTGGACACGGCTCCATTATGTGTATCCGTATCCGCACGTAGATGATGTCATCCCATTGATGGCAGATGGAAAAATTTTACCTTATCTTGATATTCCGTTCCAACATGCAAGCCCTCGTGTCTTAAAGGCCATGAAACGCCCAGGGAATCAGGAAAAAACATTGGATCGTATCCGGAAATGGCGTGAAATTTGTCCCGATCTCACCATTCGTTCAACGTTTATTGTTGGATTTCCGGGTGAGACAGAGGAAGATTTCGAATATATGTTGGAATGGATGCAAGAAGCGCAGATTGATCGTGCAGGATGTTTTAAATACGAAAACGTTGCCGGAGCACCATCGCGTGATTTGGAGGATCATGTTCATGAAGAGGTCAAGCAAGAGCGCTGGGAGCGTTTTATGGAGATCCAGCGACAGATTTCAGAAACCAAACAACACGCTAAAATCGGAAAAACATTGGACGTCATCATTGATGAAGTGGATGGTGAGGGCGGCGCCGATGCCCGCTCTAAAGCTGATGCACCTGAGATTGATGGAAAAGTTTTGTTGCGCGATCTTCCATCTGGCATCCAGCCCGGCGATATTATCCCTGTGCGCGTTGAAGATGCGGATGATTATGATTTATTTGCAGTGCCCGTATAAAAAATTTGTAAAAAATTGTAAATCTTAAAATTATTATTGTTGCAAAGTGGTTTAAAAATGCGTAACAATAAAACCATGTCAAATAATGTCTTGCAATTTTATACCTTCAAGCCCGCGGTAATTATTGTGGTGGGTCTTGTCGTGCTCCTTATCGGCGCGGCGTTGCGGGGTATGGCTTAAAAAGCTTTGATTGAAACCGTAGCGCCCCGATCGAAAGATACGGGGCTTTTTTATGAGGAAAATAGAATGGCATCATCAACATCACGTGCAAAACCAAAGATGAATTTGGTTCAAGAGGTTCCCTCCTCTCCACAAGAGAAACAAAAAGACGCAGAAAATGTGTTTGGTAAAAAGACTCTAACTGGTGCAGAAATTGTCATTCAAGCTCTGGTTGATAATGGCGTTGATACAATTTTCGGATATCCCGGTGGCGCCGTTTTGCCTATTTATGATGCCCTGTTCCAGCAAAAGAAAATTCGGCATATTTTGGTGCGTCATGAACAAGCCGCATTGCATGCCGCCGAAGGATATGCTCGATCTACAGGAAAAGTTGGTTGCGCCTTGGTTACATCAGGCCCCGGCGCCACAAATGCTGTTACAGGCTTGACAGATGCATTGCTTGATTCCGTTCCGGTTGTTTGCATTACCGGTCAGGTTCCCACTTTCTTGATCGGAACGGATGCGTTCCAGGAAGCTGATACAACCGGCATTACGCGTCATTGTACAAAACAGAATTATCTGGTTCGTGATGTTCATAAACTCTCCTCCATCATTCATGAAGCTTTTCATGTTTCCAAATCCGGTCGTCCCGGCCCCGTCGTTATCGACTTGCCAAAAGATATTCAATTTGCTCCGGGTTCATACACCCCGCCCGTAAAAACAGATTTAACCCGTTATCAACCGCGCACCATGCCCGATATGTCGAAGATCGAAGCGGCAGTTGAGATGATTGCGAATGCCAAAAAACCAATCTTCTATACTGGCGGCGGGGTTATCAATGCGGGGGCAGAAGCCGCAAAGCTTTTGACGGAATTCGTGCGCATGACGGGATATCCATGCACATCAACTTTGATGGGGCTTGGGGCATACCCGATGACAGATTCCCAACATTTGGGTATGCTCGGTATGCATGGTACTTTCGAAGCCAATTGGGCCATGCATGATTGCGATGTCATGATCAATATCGGCGCACGCTTTGATGATCGTGTGACGGGACGTCTGGATGCCTTTTCTCCGGATTCCAGAAAGATACATATTGATATTGATGCAAGTTCAATTAATAAAATTGTTCGCGCAGATATTGGTATTGTGGCAGATGCAACCGAAGCCATTCGTGCGATGATTGCTGTATGGAAGAAAAAGAAATATACTCCGGATAAGTCTGCACTTAAATCATGGTGGAAAGAAATCGACACCTGGCGCAGCATCAAATGTTTGAATTACAGACAATCTGGTAAAATTATTAAACCACAATATGCCTTGGAACGCTTACAGGCGGCGATTAACAAAGACAAGCGCGATTGCTTTATTACAACCGAGGTTGGCCAGCATCAGATGTGGGCAGCGCAGTTCCTGAAATTTGATAAGCCATGTCATTGGATGACATCTGGTGGTCTGGGGACGATGGGCTATGGATTTCCGGCTGCGATTGGAACTCAGCTTGCACATCCGGATGCGTTGGTCGTTGACGTTGCAGGTGATGCGTCGATCCTGATGAATATTCAGGAAATGTCGACAGCTGTTCAATATCACTTGCCTGTTAAAATATTTATTCTGAACAATCAATGGATGGGAATGGTCAAGCAATGGCAGGAACTATTGCATGGGGAGAGGTATTCCAGTTCTTATACTGAATCTCTGCCTGATTTCGTGAAATTGGCAGAGGCCTATGGCGGAATTGGGCTCCGCGCAGAAACCCCTGACGAGCTTGATAAAGTCATTGTAGAGATGATGAAGACAGACCGTGTCACGATTGTTGATGTGTGCGTCGATCCGAAGGAAAATTGTTTTCCGATGATTCCATCTGGTAAAGCCCATAACGAGATGATCTTATCCCCCGATGCCGAAAAATTTGATAAGACTTTGGTATAAATTTTCTACTGTCATTTCCTGAATTTTTGTTAAAGAAAATTATAGAGGAATGCATGAAGAGTCACTATTCTGGAATGCTATGCATCCTCGCAATTACAGATGAATGGATTAAAGGAAAGAAGAAAGAATGAACAGAAAATTCGGAAACATAGTTGTAAGAGATGCTCATGAACGTGATACTTTATCTGTGATTCGAGTGCATTTCGATTCCGTTCATTATGTTGCCTCTAAAGATTATCCTATTGAGATTTTGGATGAATGGTCACCTCCGGTTTCTGAAGAAAGGATAAAAAAATTTCTTATCAATGGTGCAGATGTCAAGTTGGTTGCTGAACTGAACGGAGATATTGTTGGATTTGGTGAATTATTGACTAAAAAAAATCAGTTAGGTGCTGTTTATGTTTCTTCCTCTGCGATAGGACAAGGGATTGGAAGAACAATTGTGATGTGCTTAGAGGAAATTGCAAAGCAAAAAGGGGTTCCTTTTTTGCAGATGGAGAGCTCTGTAACGGCATCACCTTTTTATCAAAAAATTGGTTATCAAGTTCTTGCTCATGGTGTGCACGTACTTGATAGTGGACAAACAATGAGTTGTGTCAAAATGCGAAAAGATTTTTTGGTATAATAATGAAATACATTACTCGTAGTGCCAGTGAACATGAAAAATTTTGGTTGGATCAGCTTCGTCGCGAAGTTTATCATGACGTGTTTCTTGCAACATGGGGCGCTTGGGATGAAGCAAGGCATAACAGGCATTTTTTGTCTTCTTGGGAGATGGGAAATATAAAAATTATTGAGTTAGATGGAAAACCTGTAGGAATGTTACAGGTCTTTGATTTAGAGAAACAAATTGAAATTGAAGAGATACAAATTGCACCAATTTATCAAAGGCAAGGTTTGGCTACGGCGATTATAAAAGACATTTTAACAGATGCTCAGAAACGTGATAAAAAGGTGGCTCTTTCTACGGGACTTAAAAATTTGGGAGCCTTGAAACTTTATAAAAAACTTGGTTTCATTGAAACACGGCGCACAGATTCGAAAGTTTATTTGGATAAATAGTATGGTAAGGATAAGAAATGACGCGTAAATCTCTTCAAGACAAAATCAGTGTCTATGGTGCGGCACCTGTATCGGACCCTATTCAATCACATACACTTGCCGTTATTGTTGATAATGAACCAGGTGTATTGGCCCGTGTTGTTGGATTGTTCACAGGTCGGGGATATAATATTGAAAGTCTGACAGTCGCTGAAACAGACCATGATAAAAAATTATCCCGCATCACAATTCTTTGTTCCGGAACCGTTCATGTAATTGAACAAATTCATCACCAACTTGAACGTCTTGTTCCTGTTCATTATGTCTCTAACCTAACTCTTGAGGGTCCACATATTGAACGCGAGCTTGCATTGATGAAAGTTGTCGGCAAGAAAGAAAAACGAATTGAAGCCTTACAAATTGCTGAAAGTTTCCGCGCGAAGTCAGTTGATACGACGTTGGATAGTTTCGTGTTTGAATTAACCGGATCACCCGAGAAAATTGATGCGTTTATTGACCTGATGCGCCCGCTTGGCTTGGTTGAAGTATCACGTACAGGAATCGCAGCAATGGCCCGCGGTCGAGATGGTATTTAAAATAACATAAAGGAGAACTTGAAACATGAAAGTTTATTACGATAAAGATTGCCAGACAGACCTGATCAAGGGAAAAAAGGTTGTGATTGTCGGGTATGGGTCCCAAGGTCATGCGCATGCTGCGAATCTTCGGGATTCAGGTGTAAAAGAGGTGCGGATTGCCCTCCGTGCCGACAGTCAGACGAATGCCAAAGCAAAGACTGCCGGATTTGAAACGATGACACCTGATGAGGCCGCAAAATGGGCTGATGTCTTAATGATGGCAACACCTGATGAATTGCAACGGGATATTTATTACACATGGATTCATGATAATATGAAACCGGGTGCCGCGATCGCCTTTGCACATGGTCTGAATATTCATTTCAATCTGATTGAGCCCCGTAAAGATGTTGATGTTTTTATGGTCGCTCCAAAAGGTCCCGGACATACAGTTCGTGGTGAATATCAAAAAGGTGGCGGTGTTCCATGTTTATTTGCTGTCCATCAAGATGCATCCGGTCAAGCGCGTGATATTGCTTTGTCTTATGCGAGTGGAATCGGTGGTGGTCGTTCCGGTTTGATTGAGACGACATTCCGTGATGAATGTGAAACAGATTTATTTGGTGAACAGGCTGTACTTTGTGGTGGTGTTTGCGAGCTTATCAAGGCAGGGTTCGAAACTTTGACTGAGGCAGGATACGCTCCTGAAATGGCTTATTTCGAATGTCTCCATGAAATGAAGTTGATTGTTGATCTGATGTACGAAGGCGGAATGGCCAATATGCGGTATTCCATTTCTAACACAGCCGAATACGGTGACTATACACGCGGCACACGTATCATTACGGACCAAACACGGGCCGAAATGAAAAAGATTCTTGATGATATTCAATCAGGCCGGTTCACCCGTGATTGGATGTTGGAATGTCAGGCCGGCCAACCAAGTTTTAAAGCGATGCGTCGTCGTGGGGCCGAACATCCAATCGAAGCTGTCGGAACCGAACTTCGGGCCATGATGCCATGGATTGCGAAGAACAAACTGGTTGACAAGGCCAAGAACTAATCTCTTTTTGTGGCAAAAACCCCCGCTTATGCGGGGGTTTATAGATGAGATATTGCAGATCAGCTTGTTTTCTTTCTACGTCTCAAAGAAATTTGAAAAGCCTCGGGAGAGCATAGAACGCAGATGGAAATATCCCTTCTATCTCATTTGCGACAAATGTATTAAATTGTTCTTTAAATGATTCAGATTACTATATTCTCTGTATTTTCTGTTCGTTTCCGCTTATATTCCAGAAGAACTAGAAATATCGTCTGATACAAGAAGGAAATCAAAATTATGTGGTTCATATGGGCCGTTTTGGCAAGTCTTTGCGCTGCAGCATTGGCAGAGTCTAACCGGATTTTCAAATTAAATGCACAAATGTTAAATGCGTGGAGATCAACCATTGCGGTTCTTTTAATGTCCCCTGCTATCCCTTATATGAAATGGCCCGAATCTAAAGGTTTCTATGCAGTTGCAATTTTAGACGGGATCGTAACCGCTATCGGTATGGTCATGTTTTTTTATCTGGCGGCCCGTAAAACAGGACGTGTTTCCTCAATGGTTTTACCTATGGCTGCTTTTTCTGCCTATATGACATGGTGGATGATGAAGCCTGAACTGCGCCCGGATCTTCTTGAGAATCCTTTGCAGGTTCTGATAGCAGTCGTATCGTTTACATTGGTTTGTATTGCGTTTCAAAAACTACGCGATAATGATTCGAGCCTTGATAGTTTTATTGTTGTTTTGCCAGTTGGACTATCTTTTGGTGTGATTGATGCAATGACGAAAGGTGTATTGTCGGAAGATCATAACGTATATCATATCATTCTGTCTTATACATTTTTGTCCCTTGTTGCTTGTGCTATTGCTGCATGGATTGCTGCAATTCCAACCCCCCTTGGAGGTCGGCCGACAAAATTTTGGGACAAAAATCTTTTGTGGGGAAGTTTCTGGTGCGGTTTGTGGACAGTCGGGATGATGTTGACCAGTGTCTTTGCTTTGTCTTCTGCTCCCAACCCTTCTCTGCCTAGCTTAATTCTGACCCTCACGCCGCTTTGGCTTTTTGGATTGAATTACCTGAGAAAGGTAGATGATGATGTTTCTATTCCCGCAAGCTTATTGATTCTCGCGGGCTCAGCCGGATTGCTGGTTTCAACGCTTTGGTAGGGAAAGACAGGCATTCTTTAATTCTAGAAACTGATCTTTCGTTAATGAATTCGTGGACGTTATACGTGATTTTTGTGCGTAGATCTGGATTCGTTTGATACGTTCTTTTGTATCCGGGTGGGTTGATAGAAACTCAAGGTATTGAGAGTAAGACCCAAGAAAATCAGATTGCTCCTCCTTATCTATTTTGGATAGGAAGGATGATAGGCCCTGAGGCGAATATCCTGCTTTCACGAGTAATGAGGCCCCATACGCATCCGCCGCGAATTCTTTCTGGCGTGAGTAATCCATTGTTTGCATGAAAGATGCAAACTCTGCCAAGTCGCCATAAGAGTTTGAAGAGCTGATCAAACTAATGATCACTCGAACTCCCTGCGATTCGATAAATGCTTGCAGTGAATCGCGTTTCACCATATGCCCCATTTCATGGGCCATCACACCTGCAATCTCATTTTCAGATGTTGAGTCATTTAGAAATCCACTTAGGATCGCAATCCTGTTTCCTGGAAGGCTAAATGCATTGGGGGATGTAGAGTGAAATAGATAAATCTCGGGCACTGTATCTTTTATACCAGTTGCAGCGCTTAATCGCTTTGTGATTTTCTGAAGGTCAGCAAGAGCTTTGGGATCATTACATGGTTTAAACTCTGTTTTCAGTTCTTCAATCAAAAGATCACTTAATCTGATCTCAAAAGATTTTGGAACCAGATAGGTTACCCAGTTCGAAATATATCTGATGGCCGGGAATAGAATGAAACCTACCCCAACTGCACAAATTGCCATCAGCAGTAGATGCCTGTAATGGACTGGGATGATAAAACTTGCTTGATGGCGTTGCCGTAATCTTTTGCGGATTCTTTCAAACAGTTGTTTTTGATATATGATTAAAGATGCATCCGGGTTGTCTTTGTGCCCGAAGGTGCCGCCTAGACCATCCGTCCAATCTTCTTTGACAAAGATTTTTGGATAAGACCATGTTGCCAGCGTCGCAAGAGACGAATCATTAGAAAGAATGATAAAAGAATGATCCCCGATCGATAGGCTGACATCGCGTTTTTGCGATGTCATACCATCAAGATAACAGGCTAGGGACATTTTTTGTTCATGCCTCATAGATAGATTTTACCTCAGTGCTTCTGTTCTAAACTCCCATATCGAAACCGACATCTGCAGCCAGCGCATCGCCCATTCCTGATTTCTCTTGGAGTGCTTTTTGTGCAGCTATCAGCTCTTTAATATCGCCACCGATCCGGATATTCTGGATATAGTAACGAAGAGTCCTATGCGCAGCAATTGGCTTCCCGATTCCAAGTGTTATCAGAATAATAAGAATATTTACAATATAGAGCTTAAGCAAGCCTGCGCCGGTGATATCTATTTTGAAACGAAGATTTCCTAGGCGAAGACCATAAAATTTTTCATGCCATAACGCCGCGTGATACCACATGCGTGAGAGCAAACCTAGCCCGATCCCCAGATAGAAGAAAACGAAGCCGAGAATCATAGAACCAGGTATTTCGGGTTTTCCTTGAGATGTTGATGTCGGATCAACCTGTGTTGGAGAATATTCTCCATTTGTGCCTACCGGGTCTGTAACTGATCCAGAAATCGAACCGGAGTTTATTTCTTTTTGTTTTTCAATCTTGGCATTGACGTGCCCACTGCTATCAATAATAGCTACAGTGATCATTGATCCGAAGGAAAAAAGAAAACAAACAATCAAGATTGACAAAGTCTTAAGATGAATTTTTCTAAGCTTTGTATGGTCGCCTTTGTAGGAGAAACTGAGATCGCCATACGACATATGATTCGCAATGTAGGACCACAACAGAATATCCGATTGGGGAATCTTGACCCCGAATGTTATAATGTTTATCAGTGTTCTTTTGAGAGAGAGAAGAAAATATTCTTTGATGCTCCCCCCCAGATGAAAGCGAATCCCACGCCACTTTGTTCTGGATAGTCGATAGCGTAACGCAAGATATAGCGCGATCGATACAATAGATAAAAGCAAAAGCATCCCGATGATATTGACGACAGGAATGTAGAGGATAATAACAATGGGAAGGAATATAAGTATGGCCTTCAACCATCCATACAGAAGTTCTTTCCCTGTACCTGTATATTCGAAACGATCCTCGGAAATAGAGATATGAGATGTCATATATTTCCTGATTCTGGTTTTTCCCCAGAAGGAATAAATACCTAATGTCAGAACGTTCATTAGCAAATTCATGATATGCAGCCGCAAAATTTTGCCAGCGCGCCCATAATAAGCCATTCTTGTGACTGGAACTTTCCCTGCGGGTTTGACCGAGGGGGAGACAGATAACGTATCATCTGTTGATAAATTTGAGGAATCCATGTGTATCAATCCGTGATGAGAGGTGTGATAAAAAGATAAGAGTTTTTATAAATACATCCGGTTAGATTATCTAAAATTCATTAATGATATATTAAGCAAAATCTTGCGAGAATCGGTTCACCTTGGTAGTATGTTATTCATAAAATTCATCTTTTACCTCTTTTTTTGATCCCCATGACCCGTCAAGCGCATATACGAGTGAAAAAGCAATCCCTGATTCAAAGATACACGCCAGATTCCTGGCATGATTATTTAGATCATCGATTAACAGATTTAAGGGCTATTGCCACGGGCGCGTTTGGGGGATTCTTGCTTCTATCTTTAGGGAGTTATCATTCCGGGGATCCTTCTCTTAATACCTCTGGTCAAGCTCAAAACATTCAGAACTGGATGGGGGAATGGGGGGCCATATCCTCTGATTTACTGATCCAGATCTTTGGAATTGGATCATTTGTTTTTGCTTTTGGCTTGATTATTTGGGGATTCAGGTTGTGGCGTCGCGAGAATTTCGGCTCGTTGTGGATGAGATCATTGGCTATTTTGTCGTCAGCCCTTTTTTTAGGAATCGCAGGTGCCGCTATTCCTGGTGGTGGATGGACGATCCATGCAAGTTTAGGGGGGGCAGGTGGCGCTTTGGCTCTTAATACCATGACAGGGTGGATCAGCGGAGTCATCTCTTTTTATCCCCATATTTTGATTTCGATTCTATCCGGGATTGCGGGGATTGTCTTGGCAGGAGTCGGCATTGCCTTAAGGCAAAATGAGAGGGATGCGGTTCTGGTGACTTTCTTATCAGGTGGGGCGGCAACTATTCACGGTGCAAGTTCTGTATGGGACAGGGTATCGGGACTCTTCGGACGATCCAAAGACACCTATCTTGATGAGAACGAAGATGATGCGGATGTTGATTTGAATGACGATGCTGATCAAGATGCCGAGTATGAAGAGAGCGAAGAGGAGGAATTTTCCTCTCCTTCCCAATCAGGGAAAATAGCAGTTGTTACTCAGAATAAGATTGTACAGAAAGAGAAGTCAAAGCAGGTCAAATTGAATCTGCGTCATCAGAATGATTGGGAATATCCATCCCTTGATTTTCTACAAGAAGTCCCACAGCAGGTGAAAGAAGAAAAATTAGATGAATCTGCTTTGCGCAAGAATGCAGAACTTCTCCAGAACGTCTTGAATGATTATAATGTCAGAGGAGAGATCAAGAGTATTCATCCCGGACCGGTTGTTACCCTTTATGAATTGGAGCCTGCGCCCGGAACAAAAACATCACGTGTTGTTTCTCTTTCCGATGATATTGCACGGTCTATGTCTGCTGTGTCTGTACGGGCAGCAGTCCCCCCAGGCCGTAATGTGATTGGCATTGAATTACCCAATAAAAAACGTCAAACTGTCTATCTCCGTGATTTGATGGAGCGTCAGGATTTTGATAAGACAACCGCCCGTTTGCCTTTGGTTTTGGGAAAAGATATAGGTGGGCATCCCATTATTGCGGATCTCGCGAAAATGCCGCATTTGTTGGTCGCCGGGACAACGGGATCGGGAAAATCAGTTGCGGTCAATACAATGATCCTATCATTGTTATACCGCCTATCACCCCAACAATGCCGTTTTATTATGATTGATCCAAAGATGTTGGAATTATCAGTCTATGATGATATTCCCCATTTGCTTTCACCCGTCGTTACTGAACCCGGGCGTGCGGTTGTTGCCCTGAAATGGACTGTCCAGGAAATGGAAAACAGGTATCGCAATATGTCGAAACTGGGAGTCCGCAATATCGAAGGGTATAATATGCGGATTAAAGAGGCGATCAAAAAAGGTGAAGTTTTGATGCGTAAGGTTCAGACCGGGTTTGATGCAGAAACCGGAAAACCTGTTTATGAAGAACAACCTCTGGACCTCACAGAATTACCGTACATCGTTGTTGTTGTAGATGAATTTGCAGACCTGATGCTTGTCGCCGGTAAAGATGTTGAAAATGCGATTCAGAGGTTGGCCCAAATGGCACGCGCAGCTGGCATCCATTTGATTATGGCAACGCAAAGACCATCTGTTGACGTGATTACAGGTGTGATCAAGGCCAATTTTCCAACCCGGATTTCTTTCCAGGTGACATCGAAGATTGATAGCCGGACGATTCTGGGGGAAGGTGGCGCTGAAACTCTCCTTGGGATGGGGGATATGCTTTATATGGCGGCTGGTGGTCGAATTACCCGTGTTCATGGGCCTTTTGTGTCCGACAAAGAAGTTGAAGAGGTTGTTAATCATTTGAAAGCACAAGGCGAACCTTCTTATCTTGAAGACATTACAGAAGGTGATTTGTTCGCTGATGGTGATGATGGAGAAGATGGCAACGGCGGAGACAGTGGGGATGAATTATATGATGAGGCTGTTGCGATTATTGCGCGTGAAGGGAAAGCCTCAACAAGCTTTATCCAGCGGCATTTGCAAATCGGGTATAATCGTGCGGCCCGGATCATGGAGCAAATGGAAAAAGAAGGCGTTGTCAGTCCCGCAAACAGGGTTGGGAAGCGCGAAGTTCTTGTCGGGGCACGATAAGTTGCAAAAGATATTCTGAAAAACTACACCAGATTCTGACAGATGATCTGCATCCATTTAAGAAAACAGTGCGTCAAGCTATTTCAGAAGAAGAAAAGCCAGGGTTTTTCTCCTCCTTATCTTGAGCCTATCTTGATAGAGCCTAGGTCAAATAAATAATAAAATAAGCAAGTTTTTTCATCGATTTATAAAATAACCCTTGTATCCTGCTTATGTGCTTCCAGGATACAAGGGTTGGGTGAGGTAAAAATCCGGAGCTAGAACTGAGTCATTCTGTTTGAATTCTCCTATAACTTATTTTGAGGCTCCATCGGTTGGCTGTGCAACAGGTAACAGGTTTGCTTCGCTTTCGATATCAATTTTGACATCATCACCGAGATTCGGAACATAAGTACTGATACCAAATTCAGAACGTTTGATGGTTGTTGATGCTGTAAAACCAGCGGTTTTTAGTTTCATCATATTTTCCCCAATTTTGTTCAATCTTACATCAAGGGTCACCGGTTTTGTGATTCCATGGAGTGTCAAGTCACCATCAACCTTGGCCGTGTCTTTGCCAGTTAGGTGGACTTTCTTGCTGAGGAAAGTGGCTGTCGGGAATTTTGCAACATCAAAAAAATCTGCAGTTTTCAAATGTTCATCCAGTTTGACAACACCACTATTCACACCGTTCAGATCAATCGTGACTTTAACCGATGAAGCCGATGGATTTGATTCGTCTAATGTCACTTCTCCATCAACAGACATAAATTTCCCCGAAGGCGTTGAAAACCCAAAATGATTGACATGCCAAGTAATCGCGGTATGGCTTGGATCAAGCTTATAGGTCTCCGCTGCATCCGCCGGGAAGCTGGATAGGCCAATAATTGTCGTGATGGCAAGGGTTCTTATTAATCCGCTATATATCATTTGAGAGGTCTCCTGAGGGGGTGTGAAATTGAGTGTTTGGTATAAGATAGAGCTTTTAAAGCATGATACAAGTAGAGGAAAATGGAATTAATTTTTCATAATTTACAAATTTAATATAATTATGAAAATAAAAAGACTTGACTCTTTGTTCATATATGATTAAGAACTACTCCTGATTAAAAGCGTTTTTTAAAAGACCAGAGTGAATTCTGTGTATAATTAGAAAGCAAATTTGCAAAAAGAGTGATATTTATGTTACAACGTTCTGGCATCGCTGCCCTTGCAGCCACCCATAAGTATTCGGTAATACACACTGTCACAGACAATAAAGGTCACACACAATAAAGTGCGTCACATAACAGAAGAGACATTCTTTCGTCACATCGGATAACCAATTTTTCACAACATGACCCCATCTTCTTCAACATCGCAATTGTTTGCCAACTCGTCAGCTTCTATGAGTTCGATTTCAAAAGACCTGCTTTTCAAGTTGTCTGGTATGCTGCATTTAAAAACAAGATATCTTTTGACGCGTGATAATCGCCTGCGTCTTCGTTATATTACAAGTGCTGTCGCCGGGGCAGCTTTAATTACAGGTCTTTATGCGGGGGGGGCTATTCAACCCCCCCAGCAGGATATTTCCGCTGTCCAGATTATTTCTGGGATAGAGCCTGCAGCCGGATTTTCTGAAACCGGACCTATTTTATCTTATATGATGAATCGCGAGTCGCCCGCTGCACATTTATTTTCAGAGGATGTTCTGAATAATCATCGGGATAAAGAAGGACAGATTCGTCGCGACCCGAGTGTTCGTGAATCTGTCCAGCTAACCGAGCGCAGTGCTGAAAGCGAATCACCTGCTGCTGAAGAGCGTCGTATTGAAATCGGCAAAGGTGACACTTTGGCGGGCGTTTTGAAAAATGCAGGTCTGGAAACCACCGAGGCGCAACAGATTGTTAAGCAAGTCTCGCGTTATTTCAGTATGAAGAATTTACGTCCCGGGCATGTTTTCAACGTGACCTTGGAGCCTGCTGATACGAACACCGGTTATCAATTGGCGGCCTTAACATTTGCGCCAGACCCTCTTAAAACCATTGAGTTATCTCGAAACGACAGTGGAGATATTATCTCTGAGGTGAGTGAAAAGGAAATCAAAAAACACCGTGAGGCCCGTCAGATGGTTATCAATGGGTCTGTTTACAGTTCTGCTGATCGTGCTGATTTACCGGATCGTGTGACTGCGAATGCCATTAAGCTTTTCTCTTATGCTGTCGACTTTCAACGCGATATCAAGTCCGGTGATAAGCTTGACGTATTGTATGACAGTTACAAAACCCAAGATGGGTATGTTGCCAAAACAGGTGAAATTGTTTTTGCAAGATTAAAAGTCGGCAATCGTGAATATGCTTTATATCGGTATGAATCGAGCGGTGGTAAAGTCGATTATTACACTGCAGATGGAAAAAGAATTCGTCAATCCACAGGTTTGATGAGAACCCCCGTCGCGTATGGTCGTGTTTCTTCAGGTTTCGGGGCCCGGGTTCATCCGGTTCTGGGATATACCAAGATGCATAAAGGGGTTGATTTTGCCTCACCTACAGGAACGCCTATTTATGCATCCGGTGATGGGACGATTGAACGTGCGGGACGCTTTAGCAGTTTTGGAAATTACGTCCGCATTCGCCATTCTTCGAAAGTTTCGACCGCTTATGCGCATATGAGTCGTTTTGGCAAAGGAATCCGCCCCGGTATGAAGGTTAAACAAGGCCAGATTATTGGATATGTCGGGACTACAGGCCGTTCAACCGGCCCACATTTGCACTATGAAGTCCTTGTTAATAATGTGCAGGTTAATCCATCATCTGTTAAATTCTCGACGGATAATTCTCTTAAAGGAAATGATCTCAATCAATTCAAAAGAAGCATCAAGGCTTTGGGGGAAGAATATACCCAGAATCTGAAACCGAGTGTTAAACTGGCCTCTGCTGAATAAAGAGAATCCCTTAAAATCCCTTTATTTTGCTGCAGATGCGATTTGGGTGGGGTTGGAGCCCTTATTATCCGTATGTAACCACCAGGCTGTCCTGTTAATTGAATAAATAGGTTTGTAATGACTGATTGAGTTCGCGTTGGTCATTCGTTTAATCTGGTTATCAAGAACCATGGGCCCTTTTTCTGTATACACAATCAGAACGGCATGTGGGATACCTTTTTCTGTATCTCTTACAATTGCGATCCGCATGGATCTGTCCGGAACGCCCAAAGCACGAAGCGATACGTATTTCGCGATTGCGAAATCTTCGCAATCCCCTCCGTAGCGAAGGAATTCGACAGGGGTCTCCCAATAGTCTGATTTTCCCCAGTTTTTTATGTCGCCAATATAATGAACGCGGTTCATCATATTATTGACTTCGTTTGCCATCTCGATAAGTGGCAGACCATTAAGCTGCGCAAGATTCCTACGCCATTGCTGGACAATTTTATCCGATGAGGAATTGTTGATCTCGTTTGAAAAGCGTTCGAACATTGCAACCCATTTGGTGAAGGATGTCATATCAGTTGAGGCCCGCTCTCCTGTTCCAAATAAGGGGGGTGCAATTGAAGGCATTGTTGCAGGAGAGAGATGGGTCAGGGCAACAGAAATGGATTTCGGGATTTCCTTTAGATTCCCAGCGAAGGATTTTGTCGACATGGTTGAAACTCCGCCAAAGAGTGTCAGCAGAGCTAAGAGCATACGAAGTCCGGATTGAGCCGCCAGAGTTATCCTCAACTCCCGCCGCTTGATGAGGCCCAGATTAAGCAGAACATGGCCGATAGGTAGATTTTCTTGTTTTTGAATCTGCAAAGCTTTTTTTAACTCGGAAGGCGATAGCTTTCCTCTTGCGACCAAGATTTCACCGACTCGGTTGCGTTTCAAATAAGAGTTGATAAAGCTCAAAATACCTTTTTGCCCTGATGTGCTAGGTATATTTTTATTTTGATTCAGCACGTTACCCAGTCCTTCCACTTCTCGCTGGAATCCATATCTTCTGCAAGTCTACCCCTTATTAAACACTATAAAAGTTGACAAATACTTACGATCATGCAAAAAAATTGACGATTTCAGTCGGGTTTCTACTATTTATAATCGGGGTTTAGCAATGATGAACATGACAGATGCGATTGAATTGATCGCGCAATTCGAAAAAACCCGTATTCTTGTGATTGGTGATGTTTGTCTTGATCGTTTCATTCGTGGCGATGTGACGCGGATCTCTTCTGAAGCGCCTATTCCTGTTATGGTTTCCAGACAAGAGCACCGTATGTTGGGGCAAGCCGGCAATACACTTTCAAACCTTTCCGGTTTGGGGGTTCAGGCGGCCATTATTTCTGTTGTTGGCGATGATCTGAATGGAGAGATGATCCGTACCCTTATCCAGGATTGCGGGGCTGATGCGAGTGCTGTTATCACCAGTGCCCTAATCCCAACAACAGTTAAAACACGATATATGTCAACGCACCAACAGGTTTTTCGTGTTGATACAGAGCCAGTGCAGGCGTACTCAACCGAGACAGAGAATCTCTTGATCGCGCAAATTAAAAAGATGATTGCGCGTTACGATGCAGTGATCTTGTCCGATTATGGATATGGCTTATTGAGCGATCGCCTAATCCGTGAGACGATTGGATTGGCTACTGAGCATTCTATCCCTGTATTGGTTGATCCCCGTGGATCCGATTTATCAAAATATCGTGGCGCAATGGTTGCAACACCCAATAAAAAAGAATTGGCAGAGGCAACGCATGGTATGCGGGTTGATACAGATGAAACTGTAATTCTAGCGGCAAAACAATTAATCGCGACATCTGGAATTCAAAATATTGTCGCCACCAGATCACAAGATGGTATGAGCGTCATTGACTCTGAGAGTCATTTTGTCCATCTGAGAACAACTGCACGTGAGGTTTATGACGTGTCCGGTGCGGGAGATACTGTCATCGCAACGATTGCAGCGGGACTCGCATCTGGTGCATCCCTTGTTGATGCGGCAACAATTGCAAATGTTGCGGCAGGTATTGTCGTTGGTAAGCTTGGGACTGCCCCTATTCGTCACATTGAATTATTGGAGGCCTTAAAGTCGCCGGAGGGGATTCTTTATCCGCCTGAGGACTCGCATGCCGCCCAAATAATGGATTGGGAAGCCGCACGCGATCAGATCGAGAAATGGAGAGCGCGTGGCCTGAAAATTGGCTTTACGAATGGATGTTTTGATATTCTACATGCGGGGCATGTCAATTACTTGAATAAAGCCCGGGCGCGATGTGATCGTCTTGTTTTGGGTCTTAATCATGATCAGTCTATCCGTATTCTGAAGGGGCCCAGTCGACCTGTGAACGATGAAATTTCGCGGGCGACAGTTATTGGGGGCCTCAGCGCGATTGATTTGGTCGTTTTCTTTGGGGCAGAGAAAGAGGGCGAGGATAATACCGCTGGGAACTTGTTGCGGATGATTAAGCCAGATATTTATTTTAAAGGAAATGATTACACAATTGATCGATTGCCAGAGGCTCCTATTATGGCGACTTTTGGCGGGAGGGTTGAATTGATCCCATTGACAGAGGGGCTGAGTACAACCAAGATCATTGAGAAAATGCGCAACCCATCGGAAAGCGCGGCTTAATCAAGTGCTATTCTTTGGTTGGTTTTCCTGCTAAGATCCTGCTTGGTCGGTTGAGAGTTTTATAAGAGGATATCATGGTAATCAGGCGCTCTTTTTCCCTATCATTCATCTTAATAACTGTGTTTGCGCTCTCGGCTTGCACAACAGTTGATGATTTGCCGGATGATGCTGTCCGTAAAACGATGCTTTCAACCCAGTCAATCCCTAAAGGGTATCGGTATCAGGATAGTACACCTCTATCCTCTCCGGCTCCTTCTACCCCTTGGGTAAAGAGTGCTGTTATAAGTAATACAGATAAAATAACCTCCTCGACGGCGGCATGGCAGGGCGCCGCATATGAATTGGTCGATCAGATGACTCTTGTTCTTCCAAAAGATGGGACAGCTTTGAATCTGATGCCAAAACGAACTGATACGCCTTATGACTCTCTCTTAAGTCCTTATTATACATCTTTAGATCATTATTTACGGCAGGTTCTGCAGCAGCAGGGCTATACTTTGACAACACTTCCCAATGCCGGAACCCAGATTGCCTATCATATCAAAAGAAAGAAACAGGCCCCTCTGTACGAGCTGGAGTTAATGACACTCGATCCCAAAGGAAACGCAATCCATACCGAAACAGTGACAGCGGCATTGCCAGAATAAGTGGATTTGTTTCTATCAGGTTTCTTTATGGTTGGAAGGCAACGTTCTTTCGTATAAAAAGACCGCATGAGAAATCTTTCTAGACAATTGAAAAAAACAGGTTTGAAACTGGCCCATCCAAAGATTCTGTTCTGGGTGTTGCCGTTTATGATTCTTGTCTTGGTTATTGGGACGGTTTCACAGAAAGAATTCGGGATTCTGGCTGCACAAGAAGCGTATTTTTCATCCTATTTTTATACACTTGGCTTTATTCCCTTACCAGGGGGCTTAACCCTTATGATGGTTTTAGGGGTAAATCTGCTTGCTAAATTTCTGTTCAAAAGCCATTGGTCGTTTGCAAAGGCAGGGACAATCATCACTCATTTCGGTGTTCTGGTTTTAATCCTTGGAGGGGCAGTTACTTACATAACTGCCAAAGAGGGATACCTGATTGTTGCAGAAGGAGAAACATCTGATGTCGTTGAAGATTACCACGAAAGAATGCTTGTGATCAGAAACGGCGATCATATTATTTATCAAATCCCCTTCGATCATCTGCAAGATGGGTTCAAAATAAGCCCGGCTGGAACAGATTTTATTGTTACCATTACAAAGGCTTGTTCAAATTGTGGCATTACCAGACGGCCAGTTTCCGAGCAGGATGGATGGACGAGTCCCGGGAAATTTATGCGCCTTGACCCAAAGCCATCTGATCCTCAGGATGAAAAGAATATGGCAGGGATTGAATTTATGGTTTCTGGTGCTGGCCCCGATATGGATGGGCGATATCTGACCTTTGATAAGTTTCCTAAACCTCCGCAAATAGAGGTTCCGGTACAGAATGGATCTTCTCTTATTTATACGATTGCAGTCGAGCGCAGAAAAAGAATTTTGCCTTTTTCTATCTCCTTGAAATCGTTTAAACAGGATTTCCATCCTGGGACAGATATGGCCAGATCGTATCAGTCTAGCGTGACGGTCACCGATGGAGATGAATCCTGGCCCGCCTTGATTCAGATGAACGAGCCCTTGCGCTATCGTGGCTATACACTTTACCAATCCTCATTCGATGTGACAGGAAATAAACCATACACTGTTTTAACTGTCGTCGAAAACAAGGGGCGTATTTTTCCCTATCTTTCAACATTGATTATTGCGCTTGGATTAATCCTGCATGTGATGATACGAATTTCAGGAAAAAGAAATGGAGTTGCGAATGATTAGATATATTCTGTTTCTGGTCATGATCATGTGTACACCAGTTTCTTTTGCCTTTTCTGCAGAAACGAATCTTCCGATAGATCAGTTTGGACGAATTCCCATCTTGCACGAAGGTCGCGTCAAGCCGATGGATAGTTTTGCCCGTCTTGAAATTTTGAAGTTTTCCAAAAAAGAAACCCCCACCGGTCTTCCCCCGTTGGTATGGCTGGCGAATGCTTTGTTTGATCCGGTCCGTGCTGTTGAGGATAGGATTTTTCTGATTGAAAATCCGACCACCCGTCATGAGTTAGGTTTAGAAGAACGTCAAAAGCCACTTTATAGTTATATCGAACTTGTTCCGGGGCTCGAAAAAACAGCGCCTAAAATTGCTAATTTTATGAACATTCCGCCAAAAGATTTGGGGCGCTCCGAGAAAGATTTATTGAATATTCATGAAAATGCACTGGAGTTCACATATATTTTACGGAGTTTTTCCTCTGTCCTTCCTTTGAATATACAAGTATCGCCCGAATGGAGACAGAAAGCCGGTTTAGGAACCACAGATCCGATTACCTTCGTATCCCTTCATAAAATGAATCGTGATGTTGAGACTGCAGTTAAAGCAATTATCAAGAAAAAAGGAAAAGATCCGGAAAGATATAGCGCAGCAGAGCAGGATTTGGTTACCTTGGGTTGGCAACTTAAAACTATTGGAGATGCAGGCAAGAATAATATATTGCTCCGTGTGATTCCAACCATTGATGCCGATGGATATGCAAGCCCATGGGAGTTAATCAACGATGGAAAAGGATCTCCGCTCAGTGAACAGGAATTAAAAAAATGGATCAGACTCTCAAACGCCTGGCAGCAGCAAGATGCCGGTGAATGGGAAAGAGTATTGGAAACAATTGTCCAGAATAATGGCAAAATTTCTCTCGAGGTTTTATACAATCAGATAGCACCATTCAGAGTCGCTATTTTCATCTTTGCACTCTCCCTTTGTTTTTCTGTTGCCCATTTTGTGGCACCCCAAATTTATCTTTATCGTCTATCTTTCATCGCATTGCTTCTAGGAATTTTGGTTCAATTTGTCGGGCTTGCCATTCGTGTAGAGGTTATGGCCAGACCCCCCGTTGGGACGCTTTACGAATCTATTCTGTTTGTTGGGTTGATTGCTCCTATTGTTTCTCTTCTTGTTGAATATCGGCTTAAAAATGGAACAGGGATAATTAGCGGGGCTATCTCTGGTGTTTTGCTGGGGATTCTTGGGTTCTCCCTGATCGGGGAGGGAGACAATATGAAGGTCCTGGGGGCTGTTTTGAATACACGTTTCTGGCTTACAACCCATGTACTTTGTATTACGATAGGGTATGGATGGTGTTTGTTGACATCGGTACTGGCCCATCTTCTTTTGCTTCAGAAAGCCTTTGGAAGGTCAATTGTAGAAACACAGAATAGCTTGATCAGAACAATGACAACGCACAGCCTTGTGTCCCTTTTCTTTACAACAGTTGGAACGATTCTGGGTGGAATTTGGGCTGATCAATCTTGGGGGCGTTTCTGGGGATGGGATCCAAAAGAGAATGGAGCCCTATTGATTGTTCTCTGGCTGATTTGGCTTATTCATGGAAAAATCGCCGGACAAATTTCACACTTATTCTGGATATGTGGAATGGCTTTCCTGTCGGTTGTTGTTGCGATCGCATGGGTGGGGGTTAATTTATTGGGTGTTGGTCTTCATTCCTATGGATTTATTGAAGGTGTCTTTTGGGGGCTTGGTGGATTTTCTGCTGCCGAGGCCCTCTTGATTGGCACGATGCTTTATAGAATCATGCAGTCAGAGGGGGGGCACTTTGCGCGCTAATATCCTTATTCTTATCTTTACTATATTGTTGGGTGTTGGAGTTACGTTCTGGTTGGATGATTTATCCAGATCTTTTTCAAAAGATTCAAAACTCCCAAGAATGCCTGCTGTCCAAAATAGTCCTATTGAGTCTGTCCCGGAATTTGAATTCATTGATATAAACGGTCAAAAACATCATATCCGTGATTATAAAGGAAAGGTTATGTTGATCCATTTTTGGGCAACATGGTGTGCCCCCTGTGTCGTCGAATTTCCGAAGATCATACACCTTGCCTCTGATCGTCCAGAGATTGTTGTGATTGCCTTATCATCTGATATTTCAGATGAAAAAATTCTTCGTTTTCTTGAAAAGAACCCTGAAAGATCATCTCGCTTCATTGTTGCTCGTGATGTAAAGCGGGAAATTACAGAGGGGCTTTTTCAGACTTTCAAACTTCCGGAAACCTTTGTTATATCGCCATCTGGTCTTATCGTCAAAAAAATGGTTGGAGATATTGACTGGGACAGCAAAGAAATTGATAATTTGCTATCATCTTTAAAAAAATAAGGGGGAATCCCATGAGAGTATGCGTTCTTGATATCGGTGGAACCCACTTAAGATTTGCTCTTTCTCAAAATGGGAAAGATTTTCTTTGTGATCCCCAGAAAATGAAAATCAGTCAATTCGAATCGATTGAACATGTTCTCGTTCATGCTGTACGCCAGGCGGGATGGGATCCTTTATCTGTGACAGATATTGGGATTGCAAAAAGTGATGGAAATCCATGGATGATTGATCTAGAAAAAATCCATGCCATTTTTCCGGAAGCTCACATTGTCAAGTTGAACGATTTTGAATCAAATGCGCTTGGGTTGGTTGATATAGAGATTGAGAATTTACTCTATATCGCTGGCAACAAAACGATACCTGATAAATCATCCCCGAGGGCGGTGATGGGGAGTGGGACAGGTTTGGGTCTTGCCTATATCTCGCCAAATGGAGACGTGCAGACAACACATGGGGGGCATGGTTTACCTGCCCTTATCACAGCAGAACAAATTCAATTGGTTGCAGATTTACAGGTATTTAAGACGGATGGTACCTGCCCTATATACGAAGATGTATTGTCCGGTGATGGAATTTTGAATGTTTATAAAATTTTATGTGGGCGTCACCATCTTGAGTGTGAGTACGTAGACACGTATGACATGCTTTCAAGAGGTCGGAACGATCCCATCGTACAGCATAGTTTGAAATATTACCATGAGGTATTGGGGCTTTTTGCGCATCAAGTTCTGCAATTCGGACATGCGTTTGGAGGGTTATTCCTGACCGGTGGAATCACAGACAAGTTGATCGGATATGACTTGTTTGACAAGGACACTTTTCTTACAAATTTATATCAGAAAAATGTACCGATTGTTTATTGCGATGTAAAGTCGACACCTATCTTCTGGGTTAGAAATGAATTTATAAGCTTGGATGGAATGTTGAAAAAATTAAAGAAACGAAATCATTGATCCATACGGGAATGGATTTGTGATTAAGAATAGCTAGAAAAACGAATGTAATAATTAATATAACTGATAAACTGATTGACCAGTAGATTGTTTTTCCGGCCTTTGGAAGTTTTGTGCGCAGGATATCTTTTGGTATAATTGTTTTCAACACCTTGTCTTGCGACCATTTTGCAATCAATTTGCTAGAAAATACACCCATCATGATGCCCAAAGGGAATAGAGAGATATCAAATAGGACAAGTATAAATTCTTGAATGCCTCGGCTTTCTAAATAGTATCTACCATCTGATAGAAAATAGATTTCAAGGATCATAGAAAATAGAACAAAACCAACAACCAGTCCAATAATACGCCAACGACGTGTAATATTGCGCAATATTAAATCACTTTGATCAACAACATATGAAATTGTTTTGGGGGCCACACCGATCGGATATTTCTGTCTTAATATAGTTTTTGTCTGCTTGATATTTTTAACCGAAACGATTTGAATAAGAGTATCCGCAATGAATCGATATTTGGCAGCATTGGTTAAATGATGACCACTCTCTTTATGGCTTTGTGTGGCAAGTTTTAAACTGTTCAATCCATTTTGGATCAATTCATCCATAAAGAAGGGGAATTCTACCAGCCGTGATTGGAATCCAAAAAGAAATCCGGAAATTTCTTTCTGGCCCATCTGGAATGTTATTGGGCCAAAGGGGCATGAAACGTCATAGTCTATAGAAATTGTATTTTCTGGTTCTATCGTTGTATCAATATTTGTTTTCGATCGATTTGTAATCGTGATATCAAGATCCTTTTTTTCAAGACAGCTTGATTTATATTTTTCAAGTGTCCGGATCAGAAGAGGAGGAAGGCCTTTCTGATCAAAAGAGAATGAAATATGTGTTGAAATCTCAAGATGTGTCAGATGCGATATCCATCCAGATCCAGCACATAGACGGCAGGGTATGCTGCCCGTTGCACCACAGTTCTGGCATTTGATCTGACCAAGGGAAGCGCATGTTTTACAATTTGCTCGACCATCGCCATGGCAGAATGTACATTTTGTAGATCCATTGGCTGTATTTATTCTTCCCGATCCTTTGCAACGAATACATGGTATTGATCTTCGCCCATGGCATTGGGGACAAGGTGTTGTTCTTTTCCCATGGCATTTTGGGCATGCCAGATGCCCCGAATGTCCGCAGGAATGGCATTTCTCGTGTCGGACAAGATCTTTGCTGAATTGTGACCATTTTTGATCTTGTTCCCTCATCCCAAAGCCTTTATCGGGGCGATGGATAACTGAATCAATTATTTTCCTACGTGTGTCTGGGTGGGTACGTGCATCAATGATTATTTGATTTACAATTTTCTTGAAGTCAGTGTCGTTTAAAAAGGCATGTGCTGTTGTATTGCGGCCTGGTTCTGTTCGTGTCGTATATTCAGGGGTTAATCTTATATTTGTATGGGCTTGAAAACGATATATTTGGATATCTATTTTCTCCTGCGGGGCCGGATCCATCAGTTGTATTTCTTCTGTATTTAGACCGTTACCCCTGATGAGTGATCTCATTCTTTGAACGGCTTTGGATAATAGTAACGGTGGTAACTCGGGTCTTGATTTTTGATCCTGACCGGTGCCGGGACAATCTCTATCTTCATTTGGTGGGGTAAACGGGGCTTCATCCATGCTTAAACATGACTGATTATGTTCAAAAATACAAGAATTGAGGTGGACAATTGCAACAGTTTTGGCTTTTATGAAGGATCTCTTTACAATAGATTATGAAAGGCTTGGTTTATGAAATTCCAAATCAATGTTGACTGCACCCCTGAAGAGGCGCGTGAGTTTTTTGGCCTTCCTGATATTTTGCCAATGCAACAAGACTTAATGGACTTGGTATCACGGCGATTGTCCGAAAATATCCAGACGATGGAGCCTGAGGTGCTGATGAAAACATGGGTTCCTGCTTTATTCCAGGGATGGACAGATATTCAATCGCATTTTTGGGACCAATTCTCACAGATGGGCGGAAGAATGCAAAATCAGGATATACAAGCGGAAGCCAAAGACAGTAAAAAGAATACAACATCTTCACGTTCTAAGAACAAATCCCGAAAGTAGTCATAGGAATGTCTGGTGATACGATTTTTGCGCTTTCTACACCTCCTGGTCGTTCGGGGGTTGCCGTCATTCGTGTGTCTGGTCCAGCCGCGTGGGAGGGATATTCTTTATTGACCCCCGGGCAGATATTACCAACCGCGAGGCAGGCTGTAACCCGCAAACTCTTTGACCCGAATAGCGGTGAGATTTTAGATCATGCAATGGTGATTGGATTTCGAGGGCCTTCTAGTTTTACAGGGGAAGATTCAGTCGAGTATCAGATTCATGGAGGAACAGCAATTATTGATGGTGTTCTGAAAGTCTTGTCTTCTCTGCCATATCATCGTATGGCATTACCCGGAGAATTCACGCGACGCGCGTTTGAAAATGGAAAGATTGATCTGACAGCAGCAGAAGCGATTGCTGATCTCATTCATGCTGAAACAGAAAGTCAACGGCTTCAGGCCTTGAAACAAATGGATGGTGCCTTATTCTATCTTTATGAGGGGTGGAAAGATAGACTTGCAAGAATTCTGGCTCTGATGGAGGCCGATCTTGATTTCTCTGACCAGGACCTACCCGATGATTTAATATTAAAGGTTACGCCAGATGTCACCGATATTATGGGCGAGATTGATTGCCATTTAAATGACGGGCATCGTGGAGAATTGTTACGGGACGGATTAAGACTTGTTATTCTTGGGGCTCCGAATGCAGGGAAATCATCCCTTCTCAATAAACTCTGTCAACGTGACGCAGCGATTGTTTCTCCGATTGCAGGAACGACAAGAGATGTGATTGATGTTCATCTAAATTTGGGTGGGTATTCCGTTATTCTTGCAGATACTGCCGGGCTACGTGAGACAGATAACCATATTGAGGCCGAGGGGATAACCCGCGCTATCAATCGTGCAGGTCAGGCTGATCTAAAAATTCTTTTGTTTGATGGAACTAAAGAACTAGACCAACAAACCATGGACCTTGTTGATGATAGATCAATTATTGTGCTGAATAAATCAGACGAGAAGGGTTTCCATGCTCCGATTGAAGGCCCTAATATTTTGAAGATGTCTGTTCTGCGGGATGAAGGCATAGAAGAATTAATCGATTCTATTATCGCTGCTTTAAAGGCGATGATAGAGGCGGCGAACTCTTCGTCACATTTTCCTCTTTTGACAAGGGCACGACATCGTGAGGCGTTGGAGAAAGCCTATCTTTCTCTTGCTCGTTCTGTTTCTGCTCCGTTGCCTGAACTTGCGGCCGAAGATATACGGATGGCTGTTCGTCACTTAGGAAGCCTTACAGGGCGGGTTGATGTAGAAGATTTGTTAGATATGATCTTCCGCGATTTCTGTATTGGTAAATAACTGCTGGGCGATTGAATTTTACAAACAATTTTTACCTGTTTCCTATTGCGTTAATAGTTGTAACTGTGGCCCTGCTATTCGGGTTGGGTAATATCTAAAATTTGTAATATGCCCATTCAACGAATCTTTAACGGTCGCATTTCGTCTTCCACCAACCGTCAGTCCTGTCGTTACAGGAATATTCATGCTTGTATCGATGGACCGTAATGCTCCAGTTTCGTAATGCGCAAAATCATTAACTTTATAAGTCACGGCAGCATTTCTGCTGATATCTTTTACCAAGGCAACCCCGGATGATCGTGTCTGGGTGGCTGTTGAAATTTCGTCAGCATAGTATCTTGGTGTTCCTAACCCAATGATACTCGAAAAATAAGTAATCCGATTGTTAATCGTTGTATCATCTAAAGAAAAAACAACACTATTGGGAACGTTTGTAGCAGAGTTATAATGCGTATCAAATAGAAACGAAAATGTTCCCTCGCTTCCTGAAAACCACGAGTTTAAAGGCATCGTTAAAGAATCGCGTGACCGTGTGACAGCGCCACTTGTCGTTGGAATATATGATGTTGCAAAAACAGCTTTTTCCAATTGAGGTCCGGCAATCCGGAATGTCACATCTATGGGGGTCCCGATAACAAGTGATGTAAGGCGGATTGCTGGTGATACATAGACGCTTGAAGCATTATTTAACGTCCGTGTTACAGAAACACGCGTCAGATCAGAGGTTGTTACAGCCGTTCTCATATTGTAATCTGTGTTCCCGGTCAGGATTCCACCTGAATCACGTTCACGAACGCTAATAATCGGTTTATCGGGCCCCGCGGGCCATGATCCGGCAATTAAAGCAATATAGACACTAAAGGTCCATGTTTCCCCAGAAGTGGCGCTGATAATCGTTCCGCTTTCTGGGTCGGCAGCACAGTCCCCGCCAGTTGAAGCTGTTCCGCTAAATCTTACATCAACATAAGGCATTCCGTTAATGGTTCCACTTCCAATGACCTGATTCGTAATGCCAGTAGGACGGCCAAAAATCCAATTTGTTGGAAGACTGCCGGGAGAACCAATCACAGATCCAATTGCCTGAGAATTGCGAATAGAATTCGTTTGGGTATCTTCAATCAAAATCCCTTTTGCCTGATGAGTGATGGGGTGATAGTCAAAGCGTGGGGTGTCTGCTCCTGCTGTTTGCAATTGACCACTTGAATCAAAATAGGTTCCAGTACTTGAACGGCTAAAACTTCCTCCGGTTGCGGTTAAGAAACTGCCCAGGTCATTGTGAACAGTTCCATTTAATGTATATCGTCCATCACTATCTGCGACAAAATCCATACTGAATGAGGGGTAATTGACTTTGACGTTTGTGGTGTTGGGGGGTGTAAAAGTGAGGGTTGCATCATTGCCTTTTGTATCTTTGATGGCCCCACCATTTAGGTTTATAGGGGAGGAAACGGTCACGCCGTCGAGATCGACGTCTCCCGGTTGTGGCGCAAGGGTAAAGGTCAGGGTATTGGTTCCAGTTCCAGAGGTATAGGAGGCGTAGCGGGTTACCCCTCCGACATCGACAGGGATGTGCGGGGTCCCTGTGACATCAACCGTTTCAGATAGATTGACCGTAATAGGAATGTTGATTGCCGCATCCGCAGGCGGAGAGAACAATAGGCAGGAAAAAAAAGAAAGCCACCGAAAAAGCCACTTCACCTGAGGTGTAGATCGGATCACCATAATCGAAAACCTTTGAAATCAAAAGATTGTAAAGACTACAATGTTTGAAACAGCGGTGCAAGAGGACATAAGAAATTCAAACTCTGTCTCGTCTTAAAGCCTAAAGTATAAAGATCAATAAAAATCCTTGCCAAGATGTATCATTTTATGTTTTCATTTTAAAATGATATTCCAACCAACCACGATTCCGATGACACCATGGACCCGCGCCAATAATTTTATGGCCGGGAAGGGGCAGTATCGCCTTAATCAAGGCTTTCATGGCTCCACATGCTCCCGTCACTTGGGCTCGTACAGGTAGGAAATCACCGACTGTCAGCCCCCGAAACCGGAGAGGCTGGCAGATCAAAGAACCCCCAAAAGATTCTCTGTAATGTCCGTGTCCTCTCCAAATAAAATTTGAAGAAAGGACACCTCTATGACGATATCTCTTCGTGTACGGCCCGCGCGTAGTGACGATTGGGCCCAACTGGAAACACTGGTCGCGGGCATTTGCCGCTTCCACGGCGATGAATATGGCCTGACCAAATCCCAATTTGATGGATTGGCCATTGGCGAATCTGCCCCCGTCACCGTATTGGTGGCCGAGGAAGAAAGCGGGCTATTGGTCGGTTTTGTGGCCGGTTTTGCGCTGTATTCGTTCCAGCAAGGCGAAACGGCCTTTGAAATCCAGAATCTCTATGTGGCCGAAGCCTTCCGCCGTCAACGGATTGGCGAAGTCCTGATGCTATCCATCATGCAGACAGCGCGCAGAAGGCTGGGGCCTGTGTCCTTCCGGCTGGGAGCACTGAACTGGAACGAGGCGGCTCTGGAATTTTACAAACAACTTGGCTTTGCCCCAAATCCACACAGCAAAGACAGCGTCCGTTTGATGCGTCGGGCCATCTGACTGTATAAAAACAGAACAAGGATATTTAAAAATGTTGGACACTATTTCCATTCGTAGTTGGACAGAGAATGACTGGGTAGCCTTTAGAGCCATACGCCTTGAAGCACTTAAACATACAGAACATGTTTTCGGAGTAAGCTACGACCATGCACTCAACCTTTCTGAGGAATACTGGACTGATACACTACAAGATACGTATAACGGTGCTGTTTTTGGATTATACGATGGAGAGAACGTTATTGGTCTGACCGCTGTATTTCGTCATCGAGACCATAAATCAGATACAGTTATCTTTGCAATGAGCTATATCCGGAAAAATTATCGCGGCCGCGGCCTGTCAGATTTACTCTATAAGGCACGCTTGGATTGGGCTGAGCAGCAAGAGGGAATTGTGAGCATCTGGATCGGTCACCGCGATGGTAACCAAGCATCTTTCCGCGCCAACCAACGACATGGGTTTCAGCTTATCAGCACAGAGGATATGACGTTTGGCGATGGCACAACGGATAAGCACTATACCTATGAATTAAAAATTAACAAAAACAAACAGGATGCATATCATGCCTAATGAAATAAAAATGGACCCCATTCTCGTTGATATTCCTATGCCTATCCAGACTCCCAGATTGGTGATCCGGAATGTGATGCCCGGAGATGGTGCCCAAGTTCAAGCTATAAAAGAAGAAACATGGGATATCCTTAAAAAATGGATGCCATGGACTGCGCATGGCACTGGATCAATTAGCGAAACAGAGAAAGTTGCGCGCGAAAACTATGCCAAATTTATTCTGCGCACAGATATGATGATGGTGGCCCACACTCTTGCTCCCACGCCGGAACAAGAGCTCATTGCCTGCACGGGCCTTCACAATCTCGATTGGGATGTTCGTTCCTTCAGTATCGGATATTGGGTACGGGCCTCCGCACACAATAAAGGATATGCCAGCGAAATTGCCAATGCGTTGACTCGTTTTGCGTTTGGTGCTCTGAACGCCAGACGTTTGATTATATCGGCTGCCACCGAGAATACAGCCTCCCGCCGTGTGATCGAGAAATTAGGATTTGATCTGGAGTCTCTCTCCGCATACGATTCCGTCTTGCCGGATGGATCGATGTCTGGCACAGCAACGTACGTGCGGTATAACACGGACAACCTCCCGCCGCTTGACGTGACATGGGGAGTGTGAGCAAACAATACGTTCTTGTCATCATAACTAAATAAGATTCATCAACAGGGATATAAAATGACCCAATGTGACTGTCAGAAAAATCTGACACTGTTAAATATCTATACCATCCTTCTGAATTCGGTGTTTATTCTGCCGATCATCTTACCCTTTTATCGGGATGAGTTGGGATTAACCTTTCATGATTTTCTGATCGGAGAATCCCTGTTCGCCGTAGTCATTATTCTGTGCGACGTGCCCGCAGGATATCTGGCTGACAGATGGGGGCGTAAAAAGACTCTTGTTTTGGGGGCTGCGGCCCTCGCGGGAGCCTATTGTCTTCTTGCACTAGCTGTTGGGTTCTGGACAGCCCTTCTGGCGCAGGCCGCGATCGGGGTTGGTATTGCCATTGTCTCCGGCGCAAACACGGCTCTGTTATATGACACCTTGTTGTCACAGGGGCGGGAAAGCGAATATCGCCGCCGTGAAGGATTCCGCTTTGCCTTGCAACTCTATTCCTGTTCTCTGGCCTGCGTGGTCGGAGGATATCTGTATACACTCAACCACCATTTGCCCGTGATCATGGAGATTTTTTTGATATCCGCGGGGTGCGTGACGGCCATGTTTTTTATCGAACCACCCCGTCACAAACATATATCCGAACATCATCCCCTCCGTGATATTCGTGATACGCTGGTCTATGTCCTGCACGGGCACAAAGAAATTGCAGGGATTGTGTTATTGATGGTGATTGTCTTTTCAACCACAAAAATCTGTATGTGGGGAATTCAGGCCTATGCCGAAGCCTTGCACATTCCCGAAATCTATAACGGATGGATGATTGCGTTGGTCATGCTCTGTGGTGGGATCAGCGGGCATGTCGGACATAAAATCCTGCCCCGTTTGCGCGGCCAGCAGGCCTTGCAAGGGTTGATCCTGATGTTGGTGACCATTTTATTCGTCGCCGGTTTCAGTATGAGTTACATAGGGATTGTCTGTCTGGGGCTGGAAGCCTTTGTGTATGGATTCGGCATGCCCCGTGCACAGGAAGCTATCAACAATCTGGTTGACTCGTCCCGTCGCGCCACGGTTTTATCAACTGCCAATCTGGCAACATCCCTGGGCTTTATTCCGTTGAGCCAGTTGGTCGGGATTGTAACCGATCGCGCAGGGATCAGCACAGCCCTGATCACCTATGGCGTGGTTCTTGTGATATTGGCAGGGATCGCCAAAGTAATAAGCCGGAAAAGGGTATTATTGGCACAAAAAAATTGACATAAATCAGAAATGGGCGCATAAAAATAAAAAATATTATAAAAACAGGGATATCTAAATGAGTAACTTGAGTGAAGTTCATAATTTTGTCCGGCGCAAAGATAATCACATTGATGATGCCACGTTGTGCGAAAGGATTGTTGAAGACAGAGATACAGAAGCTTTTGCCATTTATATGGAACGACATAGGGCGAAATTTCTTCGATTTCTTCAGCATAAATGCTCTTTCTTAAGGGACCCATACGCCGCAGAGGATTTTTTGAGTGATGTTACTTTGAACATGCTGAAAATTATGGCTAATTCAAAAAAGAAATTTTGCGGATACCCACGATATTTTAACACATGGTTTCATTCTTGCCTTCTTCGGGCTTGCTTGAGATACGTACTACTACAAAAAAGACAAGGGATCCAATTATCCTTCAATAGCGTTAGGGATTGGGTTGATCTGAGTGACGGAGATCCTGATAAGGGCTTTCAACCAGATCCGTTCGATACCCTTCCCTTAACAGGATACTCACATGATCCGGCAGATGTAGTAATGTTTGATGAAAACGCTCGCCGATTAGTTGAGGTCTGGGAAAAATATGTTGCAGACCACAAAAATGATCCTGCGTTTATGTGTCTTTCCCTGCAAGCGGAGGGACTTGAATATCAGGAAATTGCTGGAAGGCTTATAATTCCAACTGGCACTGTCAAGAGTCGTATCTTTCGGGCGAAGGGCGGCATATTAAAGGCCTTAGTTCTGGATAATGGTGGTTATCTTGGAGGCATCTATGATATCTTAGCGTTGTGTCTTGATATCTCCATTTCATCAATAGATAAGTATGATTTACCTCAACGGATTGACGGGAGTGTTGCCGCTGCGCCTTGTTAGATTCTGCTTTTCTGATTAATTATTTCACTCTCTAAAGAAATATTGACAGCAAGTAGTGTTCTTTGATTTACTGAAAGACATGAACACGTCATTTCCACATTTTTGTGCAGATCTTCTCCTAGATCTACGACTTATGAGCCCTGTAGCGGGTTTGTAAGGCGCGAGTGTTCTTGCTGGTTTCGGCAACGTGTGAATGTCATTTTTCCATTCTTCCAAAATCTCCGTCTTCTCCTGCTGCAGGGTATCTTTATCCCTTTTTCTATTTTTTATGTTTATTTTTTTTTAGGAGATTTTTATTATGGAGACGATTACTCAGAAATTTAGAGATATTTGCCGTAACATGGGTGAGTATGGGGAGGTGCTGTTGGATGAAGTGGAGCACTCTGATCGTCCTATAGGTGATTGGAGGGAGGTCGTTGAAGGGATTAGGGACATGCAGAAGCCAGTAAAGCCAGCGGTCTTCCCTGACTGGGTTCTGAAGAACGAGTAAGTGGTTTTTATCCGTGACGTGTGCGGCTTTTCATACGGCGGAGCAGAGTTGCTTTGGTCATTCCGGCGCAAGCCGGAATCTCAAGCTTTAAGAACGGTGAAATACCAGCTTGCGCTGGTATAACGCGACCTAAGCCGTCAGGTTTTTGCGGAAGCCAGTGGCGAGGACATACATTTCCGAACTGTCTTGACGGCTGGCTTTGGGTTTTACATGGCGCACCACGCTGAAATCAATTTTCATGCGGGCCAGTAATTCGGAATCGGCGCCCCCTTGGAACGTTTTCGCCAGATACACGCCACCGTGTTTTAAAATTTCACAGGCAAAATCATATCCGGCTTCCACCAGAGCCATAATTTTTAAATGGTCGGTTTCGCGGTGACCTGTGGTATTGTGGGCCATATCGCTCATCACGACATCCGCCCTCCCGCCCAGGGCTTCTTTTAATTTGTCCGGCGCATCATCGGCCATAAAATCCTGCTGCATAAAGATTACGCCCGCAAGATCATCAATCGGCAACAAATCAATGGCCACAATTTTGTCGCATTTCTTTTCAAGTGCAATCTGGCACCAACCACCTGGAGCCGCACCCAGATCAACTACAGCCATGCCGGCTTTCAGGAATTTATATTTTTCATCCATTTCCAACAATTTAAAGGCGGCGCGTGAGCGATAGCCCAATTGTTTGGCTTTGGTGACATAGGGATCGTTCAACTGCCGTTCGATCCAACGGGTTGATGATGTTTTTCGGCCTTTGGCGGTACGGATTTTTTGCATGTTAGAATATCATTACAATAGATGACACCGCAAAAGCCATAAAAAAGATGCTAAGGCCGGCGGCGAGGTAGATAGGACCACGTGTTCCACGCGAGAAATATGATAAAAGCAAGAATACAAGGATAAAAAACCCATAGATTATATAGCCTTTATATAAGACGGGAAAATCAAGAAGACCAGTGATTCCCCTTGGGAATCCAAACCTCTCAACGATCTCTATCTGAAGACGCATTACAAGCATACAAACAATAATAAAAGCACAAGCCTTGATTTTTTGGCCTTTATGGACAATCAATAAAGCAAGAGGGATCCACAGAATGTCAGCCCACATATAAGCCGATTCTGGTATGTAAAGGTGATATAATTTGTAAAAATGATCACTCACAGATTTTGAAATCCTTTAAAACTGGGGGATTTTAGTTGGAAAAACCGTTAAACTCTTTATGATACGATTACAATGATAGAGTTATATTTACAGGTTTTCCAATGACATATCAATTTCATAACTATCTTGCCATCCTGACTCTTCTCTTCATTCCTCTCTTCACCGCAGGTTTTTATGTTCCTATTTCTTATGCGGCTCCAGAATCTGCGAATTCTGGACGTGTTATTATTCGGGACAGTGAAATTGAAAAAAATATTACAAATTGGACCACAGGTGTCATTGGGGCGGCTGGGATGCGCCCAAATCAGGTCAATATTATTTTGGTTCAAAGCCCTGAGGTGAATGCCTTTGTTGCGGGCGGAGCGAATATCTTTTTATACACAGGTTTAATTGATTTAAGCGATGATGTTGGGCAGGTTGTCGGTGTTATTGCCCATGAAGTCGGTCATATCGCAGGTGGTCATTTAAGCCGGACTGCAGATGTTGGTAAAAATGCCTCTTTTGAAGCGATGCTAGGGGCCTTGGTCGGTATCGGGGCCGCAATTGCAACAGGTGATAGCAGTGCAGCTGCAGCAGGGATCAGTATTGGTCAAGGTCAAGCGATGAACAAATTTCTGGCATTCAGCCGCGTCCAAGAATCAAGTGCAGATCAGGCAGGTTTTCGTTTTCTAACCAGTGCGGGTTTAAGTCCGACCGGCCTCCCGGGTTTTCTTGAAAAATTGTCCTCGCAAGAATTGTTACCAGCATCTCAGCAATCACCCTTTGTCAGGACACATCCTTTATCCCGTGATCGTGTCGAAGCGTTGCAGCATAAAGTCAATGAATCTTCTTTAAGAACAAAGGCTTTTCCAGCCGAATGGGACCAGCAATACGCGCGGGTGAAAGCAAAGCTTCTGGGGTTTACCTCTCCATTGCAAGTTACATACAAATACCCCTCGTCGGATCAGTCGATCCCTGCACAATATGCACGCGCTATCTCTAGTTATCGATTGAATCAAATTACACCGGCTTTAGAAAAAGTTGATAGCCTTATTGCCCAAGAGCCTAAAAATCCATATTTCTATGAGTTAAAAGGTCAGATCTTGTTTGAGTTTGGAAAGGCTGCTTTATCTGTTGCACCATATGAAAAAGCTGTTTTATATGCCCCTGATTCAGGGCTTATTCGTATGGCATTGGCTCAGTCTTTAATTGAAAGCTCGGGACAAAATGTGGCGAAACTACAATCCGCGATTGATCATCTGAAACGTGCGGAGAAAGATGAACCTCGCTCTCCGCAAATAAAACGACTTCTGGCAACAGCCTATGGTCGCATGGGAAAAGAACCTGAAGCCCGTGTCTACCTTGCCGAAGAAGCCTTGATGCGAGGAAACCGCAAAGACGCATTCCGCATGGCCGATGCAGCATTAAAACAATTACCAGGCAATTCGCCTGAGGCTCTTCGCGCCAAAGACATTATAAATACCGTTGGCGAAGTTGATAAAAACAAGTAAGGTGCAAAAGATTTTCATTTTTTAAGGAGTGTTATTGTGATCTATCTAAAATCCCTCTTCCTGGCAGGATGTGCTGTTATTTTTGGTGCAACATCTTTTGCGCATGCTGAACCATCTGCTCAGGCTCAGAAATTACCTTTCAGGGAAGATCAGCGCGCGGCGATGGAAGATTTTGTTCGCAATTTTATTCTTGATAATCCTGAGATTTTGATGGAGTCGGTTAATCGCTTCCGTGATAAAGAAGTAAAGAAAAAAGAAGAACAATCCATCAGTGTTCTAAAGGAAAATATGAACTTCCTTTCGAACCCCCAGCACCCACGGATTGGAAATCCTAACGGAGATATTACAGTCGTAGAGTTTTTTGATTATAACTGTGGCTATTGTAAACATGCGCTGAAATCTGTTCAGGAGTTGACGCAAAAAGACAAAAACGTCAAGGTTGTTTTCATGGAATTCCCGATCCTTTCTGCAACATCAACCCTTGCGTCCAAATGGGCACTGGCTGCGAATATGCAAGGTAAATACTGGGCCTTTCATCAGGCTGTATTAGAAAGCAATGCACCAAAAGATGATGATAATCTTATCAAAATTGCAAAATCAGTCGGGATGGATATTGAGAAAGCAAAGAAAGATGTCGCAGGCAAGGAAATTGAGTCTTATATGGCGTCTGTAAGAGGATTCGGTGAAAAACTGAGTGTGACAGGGACACCTGCTTTTATCGTTGGTCAGCAGATTGTTCGGGGGTATATTGAATATCCGGCCTTCCAAACGATTGTTGATGGCGAGCGGAATAAATCCAAATAAAATTCCGGATGACGGGTTTATAAATTTAGGAAGGTCACCCACATGAAAAAAGGTCTTATTATTTTTTTTCGGGTGATCTTTGTTTTATTTGTGATGCTTGCTGCGGCTTATTTTGCTCTCAAATTCTATTATCTTTCTCAATCGAAACAGGCCATTGAAAAGTCTCTTGATCTAGGAAAATTTCCTGCCCCTGTTCTGGGGCCAGAGAATGCACCTTTTACAATCGTCGAATTTTTCGATTATAGATGCCCTCATTGTTCGGGATTTTCAAAAATTCTGATGGATGCAGTGGGAGAGGATATTCAATCATCCACCAAAATTATTTTAAGGCCAAGTGCTGTTGTTGACAAAGAGTCATACACGATCGCAACCTTGGTTTTGGCTTTGGACTCCCAAAAAAAGGGGGAAACGATGGCGCTTCATGCAGAGATTATGAATCTCCCCGCGGTGCCGACTTATGAAACGGTTAAAGCAATGGTCGAAGCTCGTGGGTTGAGTGTCCAGGTAGCAGAGAAACAATCCCAGAATTTTCAATCGATGATCATGCAGAATACAATTCTTGGCGAAAAAATAGGATTCCCAAGTGTTCCGGCTTTGGTGATCGGAGATAAGGGATATGTTCCTATGCAGCGGATGCCAGGTGTTAATGAACTTCGTTTAATGATGATAGATGCCAAATCAAGATTGAATATTTTGCCGCGATGAGTGTAAATGATGAAATTTTTTGTGATGTTACTTCTTTTGATATTTCCCTTTCCTATCCTCGCGGAAACGAATCATTCTGAACCTGTTCCGGGCAATGCTCTTCCTAACGGACTTTATGCTTTCGAGACATCTTCTGGAATGCGGGTTGGTGCTGTCTTTGGTGTTTTGCCCCGTTTAATGGATGCGGATGATCTGGTTTCTGTGATATCTCCTGTTTCATCACAGATTGAAATTCATGAAATGAAAGATGTCGATGGTATTATGAAGATGAGGAAGGTAGATTTTATTCCCCTTCAGAAGCAGAAAGAAAATATTCTCCTTCCTACTGGGTATCATTTGATGCTCATGAATTTAAAATCTCCCCTTCAAGAAGGCACGGAATTTCCGATGACGCTTGTTTTTAGAAAGGCAAGTTCCGTAACAGTCACTGTGCCTGTCTTAGGCCGAGGGGTAAATTAAATGATCCATCATAACCACGCTTATTCATCCCGTCTTTAACGCGTTGCAATACTTTATACTATTAGGAATGACGGGTCTTTAGAGGTGGCCTATATATTGGGCGATTATAAGGTATTGGTTATTTTTGAACTTCCAGAATGATGGCGTCGAAACCAACACCATTGATCTTTGACTTTATTACGCTTCTTTTTTGATTTTCCACAAAGATATTTTTTGCATCAGGAAGCCGCAGCCGTATAGGACGGCTCCTGTGACCAGCAGGCATAAAATACGGACTGTTGTCGGGGCATTTGAGGCATCGTAGAGCAAAGCCTTTCCTGCGGCAATCACGAGCACCAGAAGCGCGGATTTTGCCATGAACGCATCTCTCCGCACAGAGGCCCCTAACATCACCACCACAGCATAGATCAACCAGGACACAGATACCGCCAATGACCCGATATCACTGGTCAATCGATAGAAACTTGTGATGGCCAGAATATGCGCGGCGGCCAACAGGACTGTATTTGCCGTTTCACTTTTCTCCAGATCTTCCCTACGATTTACAACCAAGAGCCATACACTTGTCAGGGACGCGAGAGCCAGCATTATCCACAAGAAATCATCTTTCTTGATTAGATGAAGAATGATTGAGATATATTCGATGGCCATGACCACCAGAACAGCAATGACCGGAATAAAGATAAGGAAAGACTGGCTTCTTGTTTGCCCCTCTATCTGTTTCGTTAGCCATTCAGGGGTATATGCACCCAGCAAGAGAATCATAACCAATAACCATGGGCGAATATCTCCAGGGATTAATTGAAGATAGACAGAATGGAAACAGGTCAGTGTTATAAAACTGACAATCAGGCCTAAACTTCCTGCACCTGTTGCAATTCTCTTTCTTGCCACCATGTAGATCAACAACAAGAGTCCAGAAAATCCCAATGATATCCAAGGCGCAATCAGCGGCTCTAGCCGTTCGATAAAGTAATATTCCATACTGTAGAAGGCAAAAAGAACAGGGAGGAAAAAAAGAGCTTCGCCCTCATTCAATGGCGTTTTGTTTTGTCTGGAATACAAATAGGTCGATCCGACAAAAATCAAGAAATGCAGACCTAGCATTGTAGCGACCAATTCATCCTTATGAAGATCCACTCCTATATAAGATGTCGTTATGATCGCGAGATAAGAGGACACGAGAGCCAGCAGGCGAGATCGGACAAATGCCGAAATAATACCAAAACCCATAGACCCTATTAAAGTATACTGTAAGGAAAATTCGGACTCTGTTCCGACTCCTACAATAAACGGCGAAAGATAAAGACCGACCGAAGCCGTCAATGGATAAATATCATGACGGATGCGGGTATAGAGCCAGATGCTTATCGCCGCCGCTCCTCCTGTCAGGGGAAGCGCCACCCCAGGGGTTAAAATTTCGTAGTAGCGGGTTGCAGCAAATATTGTCAGGAAAAGAATGATCACTCCCGCCGCAGGTAGATAACTCGCATAGCTCTTGTGAAACGGCACTAAGCGGAGCCCGGCTCCTATTAAAACGCCTCCCAGCAAGGCAGATAGGCCAACCTGCCGGATTGGCGTCAGCCATCCTGACTCAATCGAAAGCCGGATAATAAACCCGCCTGCCAATACAAAACAGATCACAGCAATGATGCCCAGCCAATGGCCTGATGATGATTCTGACGGGTTATTTTGATTATCTTTTTCTTGTTCTTGCCATTTTTGTTCGGCTTCTTCTTCATCAGCCCATGCATCTATTGCTGCTTGGCTTATGACTGGCTTAACCTCTGGGCCGGCAGAAGATTTCAAGGTCAGGCGATCTTCGATCATCGACAAACGGTGTTCTATTTGGTTGATTTTATCCCAAATTGCATCTGCCATGTTCTAGCCTCCTATTGACAAAATCATACTAACAAAAGCCCCCCATCTCAACAAGCTGGATCTTGGCAGTTGCTTCTTTGAGAGTGTGATTGGCTTTCTTTTTGTCAAGTCTTTCAAAAAATCCACCGCCGCAAGAATGGTCTGAGATGTTTTCATCTGGACATAGATGAATTTGCAGACACGATCCCCTGCAATATAAAGATATCCGTTGCTTTTGGAAGTTCTGCTCTTACAAATATCTATGTGAGAAAATCCAATCTCATACGACTTGAATTTCTGACGTTCGGGTTTTTCTGATGCCGTTTCGTCTTTCGGGGGCAGTTTCTTTAGATTGCTGTATTTCAATTCGGATACGCTGCGTAGTTGTTGTTCTGGCTGCGGCTGCCATCATTCGTGATGATAATGATCTATTAACATTTTTGATATGTAATGACAGATTTTTTCCAATCCAGCATCTTTATCTTTTTTTAAATAAATTGAGGCATAGTAAAGGTAATTAAAAAGGATAATGCCCATCATAAATGAATCATAAAAGGGCAGATCGAAGGGCTGTGTCATGTTAAATACTTGTGATTTTATACTTGGAGAAAATGACTCTATTGTGATTGTTGTGCCGATCCAGCTACCGAAGGATCGTCCCCTGACAGTCGAAATTCATAATAAAGGAATCATTTTTAGATCAGGGGAAGAAGCGCTGGCCGATATTTCCTGTGATCGACGCGATATTCTGCAAAGATTGGTCCGCAAACCCAGAGTTGGTATGATTGAATTCTTGAATGGGGCACAAAACTTTCCAGTTTATATCTCTGCGGTTGCGAATGTTGAAGTTCATATCGCGGCATAAACGATTATAAAGAAATAGAAAGTAAAGGGTTTAGAATGGGGATAGATGACATGTATTTAGGCAGTATGCCAGAAGAAAGCGATGGCTTTGAGACGCCCACGGAGAGCGATGATGGCCCTCCTCTGGAAAGCGGAACACCTCTTTCTCATGTTGTGGGTCCAGAGGTTAGAATCGTTTCTTCCGGCGCGGGAGGGGAAAAAACAAGAGCAGCCCTGATTTCTGCCGGGCTAAGCGCTTTGGGGTTCTTGACGCCGAGTTTTCCTGGCCTGTCTGCTTCCTTTGCAGAGGCATCCTTCAGAGGGACTCCTGAAGGAGTGCAGGCTCTTTCTGGCCACAGGAGGTCGGGGCCAAGCCTCCCCGCTCCTTCCAATTGATAGGCTTACTTGCTGGGTGATAATAAGAAAGCCTTTAATGTATTCGCCATCAGGCATGCAATTGTCATTGGTCCAACACCACCGGGTACAGGGGTGATATGTCCGGCAACTTGGGACACCTCATGGAAATCAACATCGCCACAAAGTTTTCCTGTATCCAGACGGTTAATGCCAACATCAATCACAATTGCACCCGGTTTGATCCAACTTCCCTTTACCATGCCAGGTCGTCCGACGGCCGCGACAACAATATCTGCGGCCTTACAAATGTCTGCGAGATTGTTGGTTTTCGAATGAGCTGTCGTTACTGTACAGTTCTCAGTAAGTAGGAGCTGTGACATAGGTTTCCCGAAAAGCAAGGACCGACCAATGACAACAGCATGGAGTCCAGATATATCGGGTCTAACCGAGTGAATTAACATGAGTGCTCCCTGAGGGGTGCAAGGGACCAAACCATCCAGTCCAGCAACCAATTTCCCGATATTCAGGATTGTTAATCCATCAACATCTTTATCCGGGGAAATCAATTGGATTAAACGGTCGGAATCAAGGCCTTTCGGGAGAGGAAGTTGAAGCAAAATCCCATGAATAGCGGGATCAGCATTAAGGTCTGTAATTGTCTTTGCAATCTCATCATTTGTTGATGTCGCAGGAAGCCGGTATTCAACAGATTGGATGCCCGTTTTGGCACAAGCCTTTATTTTGTTGCCCACATAAACATGGCTGGCTGGGTCATCTCCGACCAGAATGACCGCCAAAGTTGGTTTTATATCCAATCCAGCAACCTTTGCCGCAATATCGTCCATTAAAGTCGCAGAGATTGATTTTCCATCAATTATGTGTCCAGATTTGCTCATGACTTCCTCTTAAGTCCCTTCCTAAAAAAGAGCAAGAGAAGTTTTAAAAAAAACTACATTTCCGTTCAAACCCGTGCTACACGTTAAAGTATGAATTCAATCAGACTTGCTTCTTTTCTCAATACCGGTACGAGTCCAACAAGCCGTTGGAAGCTCTGGGCTTTGTTTTCTTTTTTTGCTCTTGTTGCCTCTATTGGGACTTGGATAACAGGGCAGTATCAAATTGGGCGTCTTGATTCTTTAAAAGGGAAATATGAACAGCCTATCAATAACTATGCAAAATATTATGGGAATTCACCTTCGAATTCTTTAGAGCGTGACTTATTGGAAGGATGTAAACAGGCCCAGATTGGATCCTGGTTACAGACAACGGATGCGTTGCATTTTGATAATCCCATCACCGGGAATCGGGTGGGGGTACAGCTAGATTCGGCAAAGGCGTATATTGACCTGAATGGGCGCGAAATGTCGGATTGCGTTCATGATGAGGTCGAAGACAGACAATTTGATATCGGATCAATGACAAACACATGGGCTATTATTCTTTTATTGGGGTCGTTTTGTCTTGGTGCGTGGTCATGGGTTTGTCGTCAAAGCCTAATCAACTATAACAAGGGCCGCAATATTTATGCTGAAACCTTGGCAGAGGCATCGGATCCCAGTGTATCCGCTGATCAGGACCGTAAAACAGATTTGGTGGGCGATGCCGAGGTTAAAGATCTTTCTCCGCTAGACTCCTCGAAGAATCCATCACAAGAATCCAGTCATTCCTAAAATGAATATTGAATCCCGCGAAAAAACAGTCATAGAGGCCGGTCAAGGATCCCATCGTTATTGGCAGGATCTCTGGGCTTTTAGGGAGTTGTTTTTCTTCCTGACATGGCGCGATATTCTGGTGCGCTACAAGCAGACCGTGTTTGGCATTTTATGGAGCGTCCTGCGTCCCTTACTGACCATGCTGGTGTTTACGTTTGTCTTTGGCAAAGTTGCAAACTTGCCCGCTGATGGTGGCGTGGCCTATCCGGTGATGGTTTTTGCGGCCTTGATGCCATGGCAAATGTTTGCGAATGCGTTGCAAGAAAGCAGCAATAGTTTGATTGGGAATGAAGCCCTGATTTCCAAAGTTTATTTTCCACGCATGATTTTGCCCATCAGTTCGATTATAACGTCGGCGGTTGATTTTCTTATTTCTTTTGCGCTGTTTTTGGTCATGATGCTGATCTACGGAGTGAGTTTTCACTGGCAAATTTTGTTGCTGCCCTTGTTTGTAGGGATGGCCCTTCTGACAGCGATTGGGACTGGCCTTATTATCTCGGCATTAAATGTGTCGTTTCGGGATTTCCGCTACATCATCCCGTTTCTGGTACAATTTGGTTTATATGTTTCCCCCGTTGGGTTTTCATCAGCGGTGATTCCGGAGCAATGGCGATTGCTCTATTCTCTGAATCCAATGGTCGGGGTGATTGATGGATTCCGCTGGTGTTTGTTGGGCGAGCACGTTGTCTTTTATTGGCCAGGTTTCTTGGCCTCGATCGCTGTCATGGTGCTATGTTTGGTGGTGGGTGTGCGTGTGTTCCGCACAATGGAACGCGGCTTTGCCGATAAGATATAAAAGAGGCCAAGATGAGCACAGCAATCCGTATCGAAAATTTAGGAAAGAAATACACCATCACGCGGCAACGACAAAGCGGGTCGGGGTATGTATCCTTGCGGGATGTTTTATCCGATGGCACCAAGCGTATGGTGCAAAAAATTCTTCACCCTCGCGGAGAGAGGGGAGGGGAGAGGGCATCCGGAACACAGGAATTCTGGGCCCTGAAAGATATAAATCTTGAGGTAGAGCAGGGGGACAAGCTTGCGATCATTGGGCATAATGGGGCAGGCAAGTCAACGTTGTTAAAAGTATTAAGCCGGATTACCGAACCGACCACAGGGCGCATAACCCTTCATGGTCGCATAGCCAGTTTGTTAGAGGTGGGGACAGGGTTTCATCCGGAGTTAACGGGGCGCGAGAATATTTTTCTGAACGGCTCGATTCTGGGAATGAGTCAAAGAGAGATCAAACGCAAATTTGACGAGATCGTTGATTTTTCAGGGGTCGAGACCTTTCTGGATACACCGGTTAAACGCTATTCTTCGGGAATGCGGATGCGCCTAGGCTTTGCTGTGGCGGCCAATTTGGAAAGTGAAATTCTGGTCATTGATGAAGTCTTGGCGGTCGGTGATGCAGCATTTCAAAAAAAATGTCTGGGCAAGATGGATGATGTCTCGCGTTCCGAAGGTAAAACAATCTTATTTGTGTCGCATAGTATGGGCATCATTCAGCAGTTGTGCAATAAAGCTGTTGTGCTGGACTCCGGTCAAATTTCTTATACAGGGGCAGTTTCCGATGCGGTTAATGTCTATCTACAACAAAAAGATGCCTCCTATCATCTTCATGCCATGGAACCTTATATCAGTTTCCTAGGCTTGAATGGTTTTTTATCATCACCGGAAGGAATCCGCTTCTCTGTCGGATTTAAAAGTGAAATTGATTTGGATGAATGCTTTCTGGACTTAGCTATTTCGGACATGAGCTATAATAAATTTTACTACTATATAGACGAAAAAAAGCAGCTTTCAGCACGCTCTATTAAAGCAGGTGTATTCTATTTTGATGTATTTATAGATCATCTCAATCTCAATTCAGGATTTTATGCTGCGGCACTTAACTTTGTCAGCAAAGCAGGTGTCATTTTGTTTCGTGCAGACTCAATCGGTTTTCCTGAAATTTTTACGCCCCATAATTTTATCCATCCCTCTGCATTACTCGCCTGTCCGTGTAATGTGGTTTGCCGGAGCGGTACTGAAAATGTTAGCGAGAAGAAAGAAATATGAAATTTATATCATATAAATACACGTATGGATTAAACAATCCCTACGTGAATATTGGGGATTATGTTCAAACATTGGCCGTTCAAAATGCTTTAAGCCGGATTGGATATAATAATATTGATTACCACTACCATGATCGTGATGGATTGTATTACTTTTCCCGCAAGGATGACCAATATATTTGTATCATGCAAGGCTGGTTTTCTGAAACCCGCACATGGGTGCCAAGTGAATCTATAACCCCGATTTACGTGGGAACACATTTCAACCATTCAACCCGCAATTTTATTGCCTCCTGTCCCAAATTGCGAGATCATCTATCTGGTCATGTCATCGGTGCGAGAGATCCCTCAACTGCAGCCTTTCTCAAAAATCAAGGTTTGAATAGTTACTTTTCGCGGTGTCTTACGTTGACCTTTCCCAAACGTGAATCAGTGCCTTCTGTAGGGAAATGTTTTATTGTGGATGTTCCGGAATATTTTATGCCCTATATCCCGCACTCAATCCGCAAAGACGCCCAGATCATACAGCAACGCGAAGTTGGCCGAGGAACATCGGATCAATACCATCAAGATAAATATTTTTCGGCAGCACAAGATTTTCTGGAACGCTACAAGACAGAAGCAACTTTGGTGATTACGTCGGCTCTACACTGTGCATTACCTTGTATTGCGATGGGGATTCCAACCATTTTGATTTCTGCAGATAAATATAATCCGGATTTCCAACAACGGTTGGACGTCGTTGCTGATATTATTCCGATCTATGGTCTCTATGATCTGCGAGAGGGGGCGGTAAATTGGGCTCCTATTGCACCGGATATCGAAGATTTGAAAGAGATGATGCTGGAGAATCTTCGGCTTATGTTGGATAAAGCATGTGGTCGAACTACAGATGAGCAACGGATCCAAGCATTACGCCAAAAAATTTCAGCACCAAGAAATGTTTTTGTGCTAAAAGAGCCGCCAAAATTGAAACATCGCGCCTTTCTTCTGCGCATGTTAATAGCCAGAGCCTTTTTTTATTTCGGGAGAAAAATACATGGATAATACATGGTTGCGCGATTTCCAGTACACAAAATCAATGCAAAAGCGGATCAAAACATTATTGTCCATGGTTCCGTTGAAAGAATATGGCTCCCTTATGGATCTCGGTTGCGGTCTTCAGAAAGCACGCAAATATATCCCGAAAAAAATGCATTATGTTCCCGTAGATATATATAATCATTGTCCAACAACATTCATATGTGATTTTAATAAAGGCGAATTTCCTGACCGGAACGTAGATGTGATTTTATGTTCCGGAGTCATCGAATATATTTATGATGTTGACTCTTTTGTGCGCAATATCACCTCCCGATCAGAGGTCGTGGTCGGATCTTATAACTTTGTGGAGTCTTTCCATGATCGCCCTTCGATATGGGTTAATCGCCTGACAATTTCTGATCTTGTCTCTTTGTTTTATAAATACGGATTTTGTTTGGTAGAAATGAGGATGGGTGAACAAAAAGATAGGAAAATATGGAATTCTAAAATTACGCCATTTGATCATGACCATTATTTTGTGTTCACAAAACAACCGGATCCTACTCCAGAAATAAAAGGATAGAAAAATGAAAAATCTTTTATCTTCCGATGAGAGGAAAATGCATTTTGCCTTTGCATCTGATAATAATTATGCGCAGCATATGGCTGTGAGTATTGCCTCTCTATTAAAAAACGCCTCGGAAGGATTTCCGATTGATATTTATATTCTTCACGAAAATCTATCGGCGCAGCATAGAGAGAAACTGTCGCAATTAAAAGATTTGCGCCCGCAAACCCATATTCAATTGATCCGTATCGGTATTGAAGATTTCAACGATTTCCCATTGCATACGGGGTTACACAGTATTGCAACCTATTTCCGTTTGAAATTGCCCTCTCTGTTGCCGGAAGTCGACCGGATTTTATATCTGGATTCCGATATTGTGGTATGTGGAGATATTGTCGACATGTGGCGCAATTACCCGTGCGAGGATAAATTATTAGGAGCAGTTGAAGAACCTAAATCATTAAATGCAAAACGTCTCACAGTGTTGGGAATGAAAGAGGATAGCCCTTATTTTAATGGCGGGATTCTTGATATGAACCTGAAAAAAATGCGGGATACACAGTTTGAAGCAAAATCTATTTCTTATATTTCCTGTTACAAAGATGTCATCCGTTATCAGGATCAGGATGTTTTGAATGCTTTGGCGGAAGGCGATTGGCGGGTCCTTCCATTACGTTTTAACAGTTTTTTCTTCGTTCTAGAGGGGATATATAAAAACGATTTCCGGATTTATACAGCGGCTGACATTCAACAAGCGCGCCAAAACCCGTTCATTATTCATTACAATCAACACCCGAAGCCATGGTGCGAAGGCTGTATTGATCCGCGCCGTAAAGACTATTTCAAATATATTGATCTCACACCCTATAAAGGATTTCGCGTGGATCAATCAAAATCGTGGCGGCCAATTCTGAAAGAGAAATTACGCAATAGTGTTTTTTATTTAAACACGCAGGCTCCTTTTCTTTACCGTGTCTTACGCAGTATCAAACGAAAAGTGGTGGGCTATGGGCATTCCTGATGACAATCTCGACCATAAGGTCACAGCCATTATCAAAACGTTTGAACGTGCAGAAAAAGTAAGGAATTTGCACGCCTCTTTGCGTCAGTATTATCCCACTTTACCTGTTGTGATTGTGGATGACTCTCAAACGCCGATGACCGATGTATGGGATCCACACACGCGTTATATTCATGCTGATTACGATATTGGTCTTTCGCAGGGGCGCAATCTGGCGGTATCGTATGTTGATACTCCTTTTACCTTGTTACTCGACGATGATTTTCTTTTTACGCCGGAAACAAAAATCGAAACCTTTCTTCAAATTCTTGAAACCACAGACTTCCAGATTGTTGCAGGGCAGGTGTTGGATTTCGGCCGGAAAAATCGGGTATTCAAAGGCATGTTGGAAGTCCATGACACGGTTCTTTACCTGAATAACTATCACAAAGGCCCCCGCCATCAAGGGCATGTTTGCTATGACTTTGTGCTGAATTTCTTTTTGGCACGGACACAAACTTTACGTGATAACCCATGGGATCCGGAATTAAAAATCCGCGAGCATGAAGATTTTTTCTGGAGATTAAAGCAAAAGAATATATTGGTCACCAGCACGCAACATGTGTCCATCGGGCATTATCCGACATCGGACACTGTTCAAAAAGATGATTTATATTTTCAAAAGAGAGTAGAACGCTTCCATCATTACCATCATTTAGCCTGCCAGAAAATTGGCGTGACGGATTTTGTTCCCTTGGGGGCTATGTATTACCATTTATGGTTCCGCCATATGATCATTTGGTTAAAATTTCAAGGTTTGCAGCATCATTCCGGATCACTTTTCTGGAAAATGATCCATTCTGCTTTCTGTGTTTGGCGATGGATTATGATCAGAATAAAGAAGGGTACTCTTTGATATAAGTTTTTTTATCCGCGCGCCTCCCAATCGAGTGCCGTCCGGACAATGATATCAAGATTGTCAAATTCTGGGGCCCAACCCGTTTCCATTTTTAACAGACTTGAATCCGCAATCAATGCAACAGGGTCCCCTGCACGGCGCGGAGCCATTTCTTTCCGCAACGATTTTCTCGCGATCTTCTCAACGCATTCAATAACCTCAAGGACAGAAAATCCACGCCCATATCCGCAATTGTAAATTTTATTTGCGATTTGGGTCTTCATGTGTTCGTAAACACGTAAATGCGCATTTGCAAGGTCACTGACATGGATATAATCGCGGATACATGTTCCATCGGGCGTATCATAATCCGTCCCGTAAACCTTTATATCGGGGCGGATGCCAAGCGCAGTTTGACATGCCACCTTGATCAGATGGGTGGCATCCTTTTTGATTTGTCCTGTGCGGCCCTGTGGATCTGCGCCTGCCACATTGAAATAGCGCAGGATCGCAAAGTTCAGGCCATGGGCCTTCGCTGTATCATGGATCATCATCTCAGTCATCAATTTGGATGACGCATATGGGTTCTCGGGGTGGGGAAGATAGTCTTCTTTCATCAGTTTGGCAGGATTGTTTCCGTAGACAGAGGCTGTTGATGAGAAAATAAAATTCTTTACTCCCTCTTTGATGCAGCATTGTAACAGGTTGACTGTAACACAGGTATTATCCTGATAATACTTCAATGGATTTTCAACGGATTCAGGAACGATAATAGACCCCGCAAAGTGAAGAACCGTATCAATGTGATGGGATCTAAAGATGTTCTCCATCATTGTCTGGTTGCCAACATTGGCTTTATAGAACTGTATTTTTTCGGGTAATAACGATCTCGAGCCAGTCGATAGATCGTCAACGACAATAACGTCATATCCCTGGCCAATGAATTCATAAACAACATGGGATCCTATATATCCTGCGCCACCTGTAATTAAGATAGACATTTTTTCCCCCAACAGAGTGGTTATCTTTTGCAATCGACTTTATTGGGTCTGTTTTTATTATATAATCTCTTGCCCTACAATCTGTTTTCTTGCATTTTAGATGGTCAAAACATCAAAGATAACGGGTCGTAAATGCATAAGGTTCTTTTCCTACGACGAGAGGGTGTATATCTTCCAGAGATCAGTGCGTATCTGGGTTATATCCGGGATCATATCCCCTCTATTGAGGCGCATGATTCTTTCGAGCTCAATCGTCATTTTGTAGAGCGTGATTTTGATGTTATTTGGAAATTTATGGGATTCGATAGAAATAAGACCTCCGATCGTTGTATTGTTCATGAATATGGATCTTTATCCGTTGGCCGATTTCCCCAACTTAAAAATATGATCAAGCGGCAATTAAATACTAAACCGTCTTTTCGGGTCTTTCTAAACGAAGCTGTTCATCGGGAAATGGGCTTTCAAGATAATCTTCCCTATTATCTGAGGGATATGGGGGTTAGCCAGGCTTTTTTTAGAAAGGATCCGAACCCTAATCCCGAATTCGATTTTGTATATTCAGGCAGCCTGAATCGTGGTGGAATTATTTTGTCGATGCTTGATCACTTCAAATCGCGGGCAAAAGGCGAAAGTCTTTTGGTTGTTGGGGCTGTACCTGATCATATTTACCAAGTTTTTGGGAAGACTCCGAATATTACTTTTGCTGGGCAGTTGAAATATGACGATGTACCGGATGTAATTACTCAGGCCAAGTATGGATTGAATATGATGCCTGATATATATCCTTTTCATATGCAGACATCAACGAAGGTCCTAGAATATTGTGCTGCCCGCATTCCTGTTATCAGCACACGATATAGATGGATCGAAGATTTCGAAGCCCAGTCCAGTGGGAAATTTTTCTATATCGATCGAGATCTCCACGATTTGACGTTATCCCGTATCGAGACATACCCATTTTCAATCCCATCAATGGAAAGCTATACCTGGGACGAAATCATCAAACGATCTGGAATTTTTGACTTTTTAAAGAACTGACTTTACGAATATTTTCACAGTCTTTGCCCATTTGGACAATCAATTCATCCAAAGACGGAAATTTCATTTCATCCCGAATTTTTAAAAGTGGTTTAATGCGAATTTTCTTTCCATAGATATCGGCTTTATAATCGAAAATAAAAGCCTCCACCAAACCGGTGTCCACCTGAAACATTGGGCGAATGCCTATATTTGTTGCAGCAGGGCGCCATATTGTTTCGCCCTCGATCTGAACCATCGTTGCATACACGCCGTAGGAGGGGTGAATTGTATCATTCAATGAAACATTTGCGGTCGGATATCCAATTGCGCGGCCCCGTTTATTGCCATGTTCAACAACACCTTCGATATACCATTCCCACCCCAATAACTCATTGGCTTCGGCTATATGCCCTGCTTGGATCGCGCTCCGGATACGGGTTGCCGATATAACACTATGATGACCATCATCTTTCAAATCGACCTTTGTTGTCGGAAGATTCGCCGCCATCAATGTTGATGCATTTCCGGCACGGTGTTGCCCGAAATGAAAATCGGCCCCAATAAAAATATGCGCAGGCGATAATTGGTCTTTTAAAACTTTTTGAATAAAGTCATCTGCAGATAAGCTTGCTAGTTCCCAGTTAAATGGGCAGATATAAACAGAATCAAGAGAAAGGGATTCAAATCGATCCAGTTTGACACTTAACGGAGTTACCCGAAAAGGAGGGTCATCGGCCCGGAAAATGCGTCTTGGGTGTGGTTCAAATGTCAGAACAGAGCATGGTAAGTTACAACTTGCCGCAAAATCCTGCGCCTTTTTAATCAGAAATTGATGCCCCTTATGAACGGCATCAAAGTTGCCAATGACAATGACAGAGTTTTTAAAATCTTTTGGAACAGGGGCTGATAAATGCAAAACAGAAATCATTTTGACTTCAACCTATCCAACACGATACGGTAGCCTTGATAATTTTCCTGTTTTAAAAACCTGGAAACCCGTGCAACAGTTGTCGTGCTTGATCCTGTTTCCAGCGCAATTTCCCTGTACCCGCTTTGCCCCTGATCCAACAGTCGTGCGATTGCCCATCGCTCAGCAAAAGATTTAATCTCTCCCGGTGTACATAAATCAGCCATAAACCGTCTGATCTCATCGGGTGTTTTCAACGCGCCGATTGCTTCATATAAAGCTGTTTCATTTTTCTTTGAATTCGCAGTCATAATCAACGTAGTAACACAAAACGAAAGCTGGTGAAACCGGTAAAATATGGTATCTCTAAATCACAATTTGGCCAGTATTGACCTCGGGTTTTGAGTGGCCTTATCTGCAAAAGCTTATAAATATTTGCGCATGCATCATATCTGAAAGAAGGATACTAAGGGGATAGAAAGAGATCTTTGTTATCAACATCCCGGACCGATCCTTGCGGCGTGCCCAGCCCTAGTTGTTGCGTATACAGACAATGAAATTGACCCACCAAAGCTTCCCTAACCCTCTGAAGCAGAGCTGTCGCATCTCTCCCCATAATGGCACTACATATACCCTCCCCAACAGCTTCCGCTAATCTCTGATGTGGAATCCCCCCCCTTTTTGTGCTTGGGATAAACCTTTGAATCTTAGAATCATTTTGTTTCTCCACGAATCTTAATTCCAGAATGACCTTCTTCGGATCATTGTTGTCGAGAAAGAGGGCTATATTCAAAATTAGATCTAAATCCTTATTAACCTGCCGATAAAGCTCCCACCCGCATTCCCCCTTTTCGTCCAGATGATCTTGCAGATACTTTTTATCTAAATCATCAAATTCAAAAGGTATTTTCTCTTCTTCTTCTGTACGAAGAAAAAAGCGTAAATCCAACCCCAGTTTCTGGTTATTGAAATGTTGCGCCATAGAGTGTAACGCCCGACACACACGATCAATGGCATTCACAGAATCAGGAAATTCTTGGTGATTCCCTGCTCCCCTAGAAAATGTTGTGCTGATCATGCGTCTATTTCTCTTGGCCATATTACAGTCATCCTATCTATGCTCATGAAATTCTCGGATATTCTTGTACATCCATCCTGTGGTTATGGACAATCACGCATCAAAATGCAATAGATTTTTACGTTATGGTAAAATTAAAACCAAGACGCGGCTTACCAGGCCAAGGGATGAAAGCGGAGATCCACAAATGAAAAGGGCGGACAGCGCGACGTGACGGTTCCGGTATATTCGCGTAAATCGCCTAAATGAAATCTGTATAATGGAATAGGTTAATGCAGAAGGCTGTCCCCAAAAAGAACAGCCAGTCCTGCCAGAACCAGAATGAGTCCGGCGGCACGATCAAGCCATAAGACTGTGCGTGGCGTTTTAAGCCATTTTCCGGCTACGGCCCCAAGCCCTGCATAAAAGGATAACGTCCCGATAAAGGTCACGACGATAACAGCGGACGCCATGGCCATGTCGGTCCCTGTTGCCGATCTTAAATCCAGAAAGGCGGGTAAAAAACTGACAAAGAACAAGAGGTCTTTGGGGTTGCCTGATGTCAGGATAAACCCGCTTCCGACCAGAGTGAGGGGGGATTCCGGCGCAATTTTTTCAATGGAGCGGATTTGTCCCGAGGCATATACCATCGCCATCATGCCCAGATACAACAAATAGCCACCGCCCACGCATTTCAAAAGAGAAAAATACAGAGCGTGTTGGCTGATCAAGAGGGCCAATCCTCCCATCGCCAGCATGGCAAAGACAAAATCACCGATGACAATCCCCAGAATAAACAGTGCAACACGACGAAAAGGCATCGATAGAGATCGCCCAACCGTCGCAAATACAGCTGGCCCGGGAGATAGTCCCAATATCGCAGTGGCCAACGACAGAGCTAACGCATTTTCAAACGAGAAAGTCATCTCATAAGACTATCTTAGTCGGCGCGAGATAACAAGACGGATATTCATCTTCATCTACAAGAGGTGGAAAAACATCAGGTTGGTCATGCTATCTAGGCTCAGGACTCATTAAATCCACCATATAACGATAGAGGCGATGGTAATAGCAGCTTTGAAGGTATGTGCGCATCGGTCATAGCGCATGGCAATACGCCGCCAGTCTTTGAGTTTTGCGAACATGTTTTCGATTTTAT
>JAEUKP010000011.1 GCA_016794145.1 Alphaproteobacteria bacterium
GGGTACGGAAAATATTTCTTAATTCGATTAAACTGCTCTTCACTCAGATAAAACAAATCACTCATGGCGACACCTCCACCACCAGTGAATCACATCTCAATCATTTTGTGAATCCATAATCATTAAGTCCTGAGCCTAGGCGAAGGACGTTAATGGCGAAGGCTCTTTAGTTTGGCCGTGAACCATTTTAAGAATCCCCATATTTTCTTGGCTTGTTGAACCGATTCGGCCGCCAGATCTTGAATTAACGGGCGAATGCCTATGAACACAAACAGGGCATAGATTAGCAAAGCCAGGTTAAATCCAGAGAAGATAATTTGCGGCCAGTCTTGATCCGCGACTTCTTCCATAAAGCGGTTGGCAAAATAACCAATGAGCATAAGCTCGAGGATATAATAAAGTGCTGGGGCTCCAGTGCGGCCTTTGACTTTTGGGGTACGTCCGAATGGAACTTTGCGCCCAAGAATAATCTGTTCCATTTGTTTTAGAACACCCGCCGCAATAATCGGCATCAGCATCAGGTTAAAGGCAGTTAAACGCAAAGCATCCCCGTAGCGATGGCCGCTGTTTTTCAGGTCACGGGCAAACAGGAGGAAATACGGAATATTCGCGTAAATCAGCAACGGTGTATTTAGGCGCGGACTGAAGGTGTAGAAACAATAGACCAAGAGCATGGCAACGCTGAGGCTGGTCATGGCCAGATAGTTAAAGCGCATGAAGAATTCCCCCACCAGACGGAGATCTTTCGGGGTGTGGAAGGTATAGCGCAGCAGTTTCGGAAGAATGATCAGTCCGCCATTTGCCCAACGACGGCGTTGAATGAGCAGGGACCCGAAATCGGGTGGGCTGGCGCTGTAGGTCATGCGTTTGGGATAGTTATAGAGCTTCCACCCTTTATGGACAAGGTCAATGGTGGATTCGGTATCTTCGATCAGCGTACGGTCCTGAATATACACCGAGACAGTTTTTCCATTGACCGTTTGGGTTTCTTTAATAGCATCCAGAGCTTTCATACGCAGCATGGCGTTTGCGCCGACCCAGAAACTGGCGTCCCAATAGGTATATCCCTGATGGGTATGGAATTGGACATCAATCTGTGCGCTGGCGATACGTTCCACTTCGGACCGGTGGCCGGGCGTGGCAGAGCAGGGGGATTGTGCAACAGCTACGGCGCTGTGTTCTGGGTCTTCCAGGAAATAAACCAGACGTGCGATATAGTCATGGGTCATCAAACTATCGGCATCAATCGTGTTCACATAGTCAGAATAGGGAATGCTAAACCCTTCACCAGCTTGGCATTCGTGCAATTCCAACCCGTTCGCTGTTTCAACTTCCTTCCAATGACGACCGATCAGCATGATGTAGCTATTCAGATTCATGGCTTTGTTCGGGTCATGTGAGAGGTTTGCGTAACGTTTACGTTCAAAGCTGCTGAACGTGACATTGAATAATCCAGCCAGGCGTTTGTAATGGCGGGTAATTTCTGTTTCGGACAGGTTCTTTTCTTGTAACAACGCAGCCGACTGCATGCGATGAAGGCTAGCTGGTTTTAACACGATTTCATCGATAAAAAAGCGCTCGTCTCCATCCAATTGATCCATTGGTGTGCCATTGGTCAAGTTCTGGGCTTCTACTTCTAACCAATGCGCCGCTTCAGCATACAGTTCAGACAGAATTTTGATGTCATCTACCGGAGGATGAACAGAATTTTCTTTGCGGTCCTGATAATCTTGCAAAGCTTTTTGGAAAACCGCGGTCTGCTGGGCGAATTGGGCCTGAAGAAGTTGGGGGACTTGCCGCGCCTGTTCCAGCAAATAACGGTCTTCTTCGCTGTGTGGGTTTTGTGGGTTATCGATTAACAGCACAACATTCTTGGCCGCATATTCCGACAATCCGGCAGACAACAAAGTTTGTAAAATGATTTTGCGTTCCTCTTTAAAAGAAGGCACTAAAACCGATACCGACGGTGCAGCAGGAGTGTCATAAATTTCTGCGACCTTATCAAAGCCGGGTGTGATTTCGTATTTATGGCGTTTGTAAAAACCAATCAGGCAGACGTGATAATGTATGACAGAATAGAAAATGATGCTTAACGAGGCCAGAAAAACAAGCCCACCGTAAAAAGGCCCCAGATTCGGAAAAAAATAACTGTCATAAATTTTATGCAACAACACATCCACCAACCAGGCATATAACCCGACGGTCAATAACAGAGAGAGTTGAGCGTAAAGAACTTCGCGACGACGATGAGCAGGCTTCATGAGGAACCACCGATATAAGAAATAGTGTGGCCTTTTTATAACGCAAAAGATTGTAAATAAAAAAGATTATTTGTACGACAAAATCTATCCGTTAATCTATCCGTTAATCTATCCGTTAATCTATGTGGCAATGAAGAACAAGAATGATAGGGGGATAAAAAAATCTTTACATCAATGTTTGGAATAAATTTGATAAGGCAAAAGAATATATGTTTTATATATAAATAAAATACTTGAAATACATATTTCAAGTATGATAAAAACATTTCGTAAACTGCAATTCCACGAATAGGGGCTATCCATGATCATCGTATATTGGGCATTTTTATTGGCCATCACGGCATTTTCAACGTCGTCTTATGCCGGCGACACCCTCTCGCGCATCAATGAAACACAGACCGTGCGCTGCGGATATGTGGAATACAGTCCCGCCCTGATCAAAGACATGAAAACAGGAATCTGGTCAGGATTTAATGCCGATATTATGAAGGAAGTGGGACAACGGCTGGATCTGAAGGTCGAGTTCTCATCCCCCACAGGATGGGCCACGGTTGTGGCCGACCTGAACACCAAGAAATTCGATATGCTGTGCAGCGGTTTCTGGGTTCATCCGAATGTCGGAAAATTTGCCCTGTTCTCGCGCCCCTTTATTTTCCAGCCCGTCTTTGTTGTGGCCCGTGCAAATGATGCGCGCTTTGACCATCCTTTGGATTTGAACTCTCCTGACCTTAAAATGGTTGCGTTGGAGGGGGATAACCCCGTCAATATTGCCAAAGCCGATTTCCCGAAAGCCAAAATTCTGGAACTCCCGAACATGACCGATTTTTCTCAAGTATTGGTCAATGTTGCAGACGGGCGGGCTGACTTCACCATCGTTGACGCCTACACATTCGGAGCCTATGCCAAGAATAATCCCGGAAAATTAAAACTCATCAACACGCACCACCCCGTACGCGTTTATCCCGTGAGTTTCGTGTTTAACAGCAACGACAGTGTATTCCGCGACGCCGTAAATGCGGCCTTGGATGAAATGATATTGGATGGCACAATGGACAAGATCTTTCAAAAGATCGACATTTACCCACATGCGTTTTATCGCGCCACCATCCCTTATAAAGATCCATCGGCCACACCATGATATCCCTCGCCCAAATCAAAGCCGCCCGCGCCCTTCTTAACTGGACACAAGACACACTTGCCAAGTCCGCTGGCTTATCCCTCCCCGCCATCAACAATCTGGAACGCGGGTTGACCAGCCCACGCAAAGATACGCTGGCAGCCATTGAAACAGCCCTGACAACAGCGGGAGTAGAATTTCTGGACACCTCCGGTGTTCGCCTGAAAACACCGGATGTCCGGATACACATCATCGAAGGGCCGGATTGGCTGAACGTCTATGATCAGGATATTTTCTCGGTCCTCCGCAGCTCGGGTGATGAAATCCTCCATCTGTCTTGCGACAATCGTTTGTGGATGATTTATGGCAGCACAACCAATCATGAATATGTGGCGCACCGGAATAAAGTCGGCTTTACCGAACGCATTCTGGTGCCGGATACTCTGGATTATATCACCAGCCCCGCCGATGCCTACCGGACGCTTCCCGCCCATAACTTTGGCCGTGTCGACACGCAAATTTACGGAGACCGTGTGGCCCAGATTATCTGGGATTCCCGAAAAATCATTCTGACCCACTCCCCCTCTTTGGCGGAGTCCGAAAGACTGCGCTTTGAAACAGTGTGGGCTCTGGCCAAGCCCTTCACTCCCGCCCAGTTAAACCGCCTTGAAATCTGGGATGGATCCACATCCTACCGTTCCAAATCGCCCGCCAAATCGCCATCCCAGATCAATCGCATGGACATTGTCTAGCGGTTCCAATAAACTTTAATCTGAAGAAGCCATAAAAAAACCACATAGAACTCACAAAAAACGGCGTTAGCTTGATGATAAAAACGACAAATAATCAGAAGAAGATAGAGAACACCTATTTACTCTACCGGCTTTTTAGCAACATGTTCTTTGTGAGCGCTGTTTGGCTTTATTTTTATCGCTTGTTTATTACGGACGCCCAAGTCGGAATTTTAGATAGCATGGCCTTTACCCTGGGACTTATCGCGGAAGTTCCATCCGGTGCTTTGGCAGATAAATTTGGTCGGGGTAAGATTGCAAGACTTGGTTTAATATTTGCCGGTTCGGGATTATTTATTCAAGCTATTGGTGGAGGTTTTCTGCCCATCTTCATCGGTCAAAGCATTATGATGATTGGAATGTCTTTTGTTTCAGGGGCGGATGAAGCTCTCTTTTTTACAAAACTTGATTACAATCGTGAATCCAACCAATGGCGGAAATTGGTAACAAAAGGATCTCAGGTATCCCTAATAGGAGGGCTTGCCGCCACTTTGTTAGGAGGATGGCTCCACACCATAAACCCGCATATTCCATGGATACTGACTGGGACAGCCTTCTTTATATCAGCCTTACTTATATGGGGGATAAAAGATACACAACCAACCAGAGAGAAACTTTCCATTTCAGATGAAATAAAGACTTATTTTGAAGGAATAGTCGATGGCTTTCAACAGTTTTCATCTTCACACCTGTTGAGATACGTGCCAATCATATTAACAGTTCAAGCCCTCTTCTACGCAACAGGCTGGGGACTGCTACGAATAATACTGCTTGATCGCTTCCACTTTGATCCGTTTATGGGATCCGTCATTGTGGCGGCCTGTAGTGTGATAACTATCGGAATTCTGAGTGGGGTTCATAAATACTCTGAAAAAATTGACGAGAAAATCGCTCTGAGTGTGATCGGAGTTTCTGCTGCCCTAAGCCTTCTGATATCCATACCTGACATTGGTGCATGGGGAGCTGGCGTGATTTTCACTTTATATGCGGGCGAGAGAATTCTTTACCCATTTTTGAGCGAAGCCATCAATAATCATGCCAACGATCAACATCGGGCCACAACAATTTCAGTGGCTTCTTTCTTTAAAGTTCTGCCATATATCGGCCTTGCACCAATGATCGGGGCTTTGAATAACAACAATCACCTCGAATATTTTTTGCTCCTCTGGCCTGTTCTTATTTTCTTGGCTCTTGGTTTTTATAGGACAGTTGGAAATAAAAGCTCCCCCAAAAGCTAGTGTTTTTTGAACCACCTTACAATCGCATGGACATTGTCTAGAGGTTCCAATAAACTTTAATCTGAAAAGCCACAGCCCTTTCCGCTATGCTCATAAACCCTGTAATTAAAAATGGATGACTTATTCAATTGATTGCGACGAAAGGCTTTTATCTACCCCCTATCTTTTCTACCCCTGTCTTTTTTATTTGATGTTTCCTCATTATTATGTTTATTATTGCTCTATGGATACTCACGCTATTTTCTTCGACCTTATACAAACTCCTGCCAGTGTACTTGCAGATAGTGGCGCATTGATTCCCATTTGTGCGGCGGCTTAGGCCCTGCATCTCTGAATCTCCCCCACATCTACATCTTTTTAACCACAGATCGAAACATCTCACCAAACTGGATCGCCTTTTCTATGAAACAAAGACCTGACCGTTTATTTAATCCTTATCGTGCTTGCTTTGATAATATGAGCTCTAATCTAGCGGCAGAGCTTTTGCGCTACGGTAAATCAAAGTCAAATTGTATTTCTCTTGCCCAGGGCGAGGGGTCTTTGCCAACCCCCTCTTTTATTTGTGAGGAGGTTCACAGGTCTTTAAGTGAGGGAAAGACATTTTATAGCTTTGGAGCAGGTCTCCCCGAACTTCGGCAGGAAATCGCTACATATCATTCAAGAATTTACGGCCATTCACTCCCTCTGAATCGTATCTCTGTAACAAGTTCAGGAACAAATGCTGTTCATCTGGCTTTAATGTCAATTTTGGAAGAGGGAGATGAAGTGATAGCCGTTACACCAATTTGGAAGAACCTCATTGGTATTACAGAACTTGCAGGAGGCAAAATCATTGAGGTTCCCATGGAACAAAAAGATGGAAAATGGCATCTTGATCTTCAAAAATTCTTTGGCAAAGTTAATAAGAATACAAAAGCATTGATGATTGTTTCTCCTAATAACCCAACAGGGTGGGTGATGCCAACAGAAGATATCAGGGCTGTTTTAGAATTTGCGCGGGCGCGCGACATCTGGATTATTGCAGACGAAGTGTATGGTCGAACAATGCATGATTTGGTGAAAGCGCCAAGCTTTCTGGATTATGCAGAAGATGATGATTTATTATATGTCGTAAATAGTTTTTCAAAAACATGGGCCATGACTGGGTGGCGTTTGGGGTGGTTGATTGGCCCAGGTCATTCCGAAGATAAAATACGGGACCTGATTTTGTATGAAAATATGGGCCCCCCAACTTTCACGCAACATGCGGGGATCGTCGCTCTTCGTGATGGGGAAGATTTTTTAAAATCCCAGAAATCGCGTTGGAAAAGGAATCAGGAATTGGTTTTGGACGCTCTTTCAAACTATAGCCGCGTGTCTATCGTAAAATCGCCTGCAGCATTTTATGCTTTTTTTCAGGTCGAAGGGGAGACAGATTCTTTTGCTCTTGTCAGACGTATGATTGATGATGTAGGGGTCAGTTTGGCTCCTGGAGGGGCTTTTGGTCAAGGTTTCAATGGTTATCTACGCCTTTGCTTTGCCGCGAATCCAGAAGTTATATCTCAAGCACTCAAACGGTTAGAGCCGGTTTTGAAAGATAATTGATATGTGTTTAAATATCGCTTGAAATTTTCTAACAGAGAGGTTAACTTGCGCCGTTCCCAGATAGATGGAGGGGTGGCCGAGCGGTTTAAGGCACTCGCCTGGAAAGCGGGCATAGGGTTAAACCTATCGTGAGTTCGAATCTCATCCCCTCCGCCATTTACACATTCTAAGACTTCCGAAGACATCCAAATAAATTTCAAAACCCAATGAATCACTGGGTTTTTACGTCTTTTTATGTCCGATTAATTCCATTGCAACCTGAATACTCAATGTGTAGAATTAGGTGTAGAAGGGATATGCTATGCCGCTTACCGGGCTTGCCATTAAGCACTTCAAGCCGAGGGATAAGTGTTATACAGGCCTACAGATAGTAATGGGCTGTGCCTGGAGGTATCCCCGACAGGCAAGGCTGGAGAGATCAAATCTTTTCAAAAGCCCGATCTCTACACGAGGAGTTGTATCTATCGAGAACGCTCGTCGATCCTGTAGACCCCAGAAGCGCTTCTGATTTCGAGTCTTACTCTGTGGCCCGCCAATGTATCGGGAGGCCACCAGGCGGTTTTCCAAATGTTTTTGCTGCATTTCCACCCCGTTTTACAACCTCTGTAAAGCGAACCGTTTTTCCATTTGGATATGTCCAACCGGATGAACCAGCAGAGATGCAATATTCACCATCTGCGACCCCAAAGATGCCATCTGCAGCTTTTGCGACCTGTACACGCCCGTTGATATCCAAAATTAAATGTTTGTTTTTAACAGGGGTAAGCCGCTCTGGATCCATTGAACATTTCATATTACCATAGCCATCTGTGTAGCAGATAACATCATGCGGGAAATCTGGAACACAGTCGCGGACATCTTCTCCTAAAATAGAATAATCTCCCTTTAAAATCGCTCCAAATGCCGCTGGGAAAATGTCACGAGACCGAAATTGTGACCCATGGACATCACACTTAATTTGACGAATTTCGACTGCGGCTTCTTTTACAAAAGCAAGAGAGTGTCCACTATTGACAGCGCAAATTTCAACACCATTCACCAATTTTGCGTATACAAAGCCTTCACCCGCATTACGGGTACGTGGCGTTAGGTCATCTTTGCGTGGCGCTGTGTTCACAAAAAACTTCTGGCGCGCGCCAAGTTTACTATTCAGCGCTGTTTGCGCCAATGTAAATCCAGTTGCAAATGTATCAAAGGCAGGCACTGCAAAAGTATGAATTTCCGTTTGAAGCCCGGTTAATTCATAGTAAAGCCGTTGTGTGACCTCTGCGAAAGCGAGATCATGCAGATCGCCGTAATCAGCAATCACATAAACCAAAGTTGGGTCTTTTCTTTCGGGTGTCATTCGGTGGCTCCTGTAACTTTTAGAAATTCAAAGTTTTGATTTATGAAATATGTAATCAATTTTTTTGTAATAGTCAAAGATTCTTCACGATCATCATGCATCAAGACAATATGAGAAGATTGAGCCGATGTTAAGAAGGGATCGGTTTTTATTTTTTCATAGAGGTCATTTATATTCTTGTACGGCCAACGGCCTAAATGGCGTGGTGTTAACATCCAGTCGGATGTCGAGTAAGTTATTAAAATATCTATAGCTTCGCTTAACTCGCTCTCGACCCACCAGCGATGTGTTAGATCAGGAGGCGAGAATTTCTGAAAACCATTATCTTTTAACCAATTTTGAATATCACGTTTAAGGCCTTGCTCTGCCACTGTCGGGACTGCTTTTGTTTCAAGGCGAACCCCGTTCCAGAAAAGAGTCTGTACGAAATCGCGGTCATCAGGGGGAACTGTATTAAAATCGATAGGCCATGCAGTCCCACACCCTCTGTCCAGATGCGGGAAGCGGAAATAGCGTGGGGGCTTTGGAAGTCCGGCCTTGTCATAGGCATGATCGATGATTGTTTGTGTTTTTGCAATCTGGGATGTCTGGCTCTTAAAACCAATTTGGCTTGTCCGTTCATGTGCGTAAGAATGGTTTGCAATCACGAAACCATGTTTGATGGCACGGACTATCTTTGCAAAAGATTCCTCATTTTCCATCTCGCTTCCGCGTACAAAAAATATCGCAGGGATATTGTGGGTGCTCAGAAAATCAACCAATTCATCGGTATGAGGGGATGGGCTATCGTCAATCGTTAAATAAATTCCGGGAGGTTTTGTTTTCAAAGTCATTCCCACATTGTCAGACATCACAGGCCCGTTTTACAATTTAGATGATATTTGCATTAAACCTTTGGAGCATAGAACGGTCCGCCTGGAGGCGCCTAGAGAGAATCCTTTACCTGAGACTGCAAGTGATTCCCTGTGGCTTCTTCAAGGAGTTTTGCAACCGCATCTTCGAATTTTCCAACAAACGAGAAGTCTTTTGAAAGATCAGGTGTGCTTTTTGAATTCCACTTCAAATCAACGGATTCCCGTGCGGCCCATCTGGTTAATACATTTCTTAAATTCTCTCCCTTGCGGGCACGCCAGGTTTCAATCGCTTGCGTTGGGGAGGTAGGAGGCGTTGGTAAAGCGGATGATCCGGTTAAAGGAGTATCATTTTGTTCTGGGGCTTCTTGTCGGACATCCTCGACAATAGGGAGATTTTCTGCGGGCGTAGACGGCTTGTTCTCCAAATGATATTTGCTGCGAATAGAGTCCGGGACATAATATTCATTGTAAACAACCAAAGCCGAAGATGGTGCTGAACCCTGCTCACCCGACTCAGCGGATGCAGTAACAGGAGAAATAGCAAGTCCCAGAAAGACTGCAGCAACCGATAATTTAAGAAAGAGGGTCATTTTGGAAACTTTCATGAGCGTATATGTAAGTGTATAATTAAAGAAAATTTGATATGAAATTCATACCTCACAACATAAAAAACTGCAATATGGCAGAATTCAAATAAGATGATTCGAATTTAGGGCGTGTGATCAATGAAATCAAAGTGGACTCTGTGTCGTCTGTGGTTTCTAAAATTTCTTAACGACAGACGCCGCAGGGGCCGCAGAGAACGGAGAAGAGAACACAGGGGGTTTTACTCCCTCCACCCGTCATTCCGGCGAAAGCCGGAATCTTGAATCCATTGAAATCAAAGAGATACCAGCTTCCGCTGGTATGACGATAAGGGTTTTCAAAGGTGGCCTATAAGATTGAACCACGAAAGAAACGTCTTCGTACAAAAAACTTCGAGACCTTCGTGCACTTCGTGGTTGAAAAAGGATGGATCCCGCGAATAAATCGGGGGATGACGATAGGGAAGAAGAAAACTCTGCGGTGAAGAAGCGCGAGTCTCGTCACAAAATCTGTCAATTGATGAGACGTCCGAGCTAAAATTGAATCATTTTTCAATTCTGCTACATGCTGGCGCTTATTACCTACATATCAAAGTGCCACCAAAATCGTAAGTGTTGCCCCAATTCCAATTATCCCACTGTCCTGGTGTATAAATATTAGCGCAGTAGGCACCATCTACGCCATCAGCAGAACAACCTTGCCTCCATGGAATAACATGATTTGCGTAACCACCAAGCCAAGGATAGCTCGTGCCTGGAACATTTAACGTAAAGCCAGTTACAAATGTCCCCGCAGGGCAACGGAGACGCTGTCCGGTATAACCAAAGGGTACATACCCCCCCCACCAACCAACATGTTGGGGAGCACCGCTTCCCTGCATGGGTCGCCAGATACCGGATTGGCATGACAAAATGACGCCACTATTCACTGTGCTCCTACCAATCATACCCTCACCGACGCAGCCAGTATTGTCTGTTGCTGTCCTATCAACTCTTAAATTACCATCTAATACGTGGATTGTTGCTTTTCCACCAACTAAAAGATTTGTGCCCACAGCGGAGTTTCCGATTACATTTGAGCTCCCATTCACGCCGAGATCCCCCCCTACGAAAGAACTTCCAAAGACTGTTAAAGAATTTGGGACTGTCATATTGCCATTTTGGTCGACAGCCAGGGCTTGCCAGGTTCCGCTCCTGCGCGTAAAGGCACGGCCTGTGTCTGTTGTGACACGAACGGCCCCCTGGGGGTCTGTTGCTGGCAAAGACGCAAAATTTGCAACCGGATCTCTCCAGAAATTACTTCCCGATCGGGTCCAGATTCCCCCCACACAGGAAAGGACAGATCCATCCGGGGCCCTCGCAATCGAGCCATTTGGATCTGTACCACACCCCGATCCCTCTGTCCGCGTCGCGGCAGCCCCCATAATAATCGGTGTATTCATCGTATTTAAAGCGGGATTTCCTGGCACAGCATCCCGATAAAGCGTTGCGGCGACCGCCCCATCTTCAAACCATAGCGCCATCATCGGGTGTCCCGGTGTGAATGTAACGGCACCCGCCGTTCCATCACATCTTTGGCCTAAATTATTGGCATTGCCAAAATTACCTGGTGCAAATTCCCATCCGCCCATTGATCCTCTGATTGTGATGGGCGGAGGGGTGGCAGGGGGCGGAAAGCCATAAATTCCGCCGCCCGCACCACCAATCGTTGATGCAATCTGCGCCAAGTTCAGGTCGGCAAGCTGATTTCCACCTTCGGTGACAACCAAAGCGGTTAGATTATTTGAGGTCGGTTCGAGAACAAGAACGCATGTACTTTGATTTTCGGGGTTCGTGATACTATATCCTGCCGGTAAATCACCATCTGCAATCAAATCTGCGATCCGGATAAGGGCCGGATTAACGGCTGTTGCGGCACCCGTCACCAGGCCATAATTCTTGCGGATATATTCCGTCGTGGCATCCCCGACTGTTTTCATATGCATCGCGGTCATTGACGCGCGCCTGTCTTTCAAAGATTGATCGGTTAACGAATAAACGCCGGCAACGGCAGCCCCCATAACGGCCAGAGCCGCGATCGCCTCAAGCAAGGTGAAACCAGACTGACTGTCTTGATGCATCATTTTATTCATAAACACCCCGTTTAGACCAATTTTCCAATTAACTTCCCGCTTGGAACTGTCTGATTCTATCATACACGATTGAATTGCCATAAACAACTTTTCCAACATCCGATATATTGACAACCCCGCTGGATACAAGGTTAATAATTGATTGCCCAAGACTGATAGACACGCCATCTTCGGCACGGCTTAACAAGCTTTGGACTTTATCAATTTCACCCAATACTTTGGAATATTGACGTTTGTGGTTCGCTAGGAAATCAACAGCCAACGCATAACCATCTTTTGATACTTTCGGAATTAACGATTGGTTAATTACTCCGACCAGGCTTTCTGATAAAACCTGCAATTTCGATGCGCGCTCATCCCCACCAAAAAACCCAAGCATTTTTGAAATCGTGCCGCACGCAGAGCTGGCGTGGAATGTTCCAATTACCAAATGTCCGGATTCTCCAGCTAATAAAGCTTGTTCAGCTGTTTCACGATCACGAATTTCACCAATTACAATGACATTCGGCCTTTGGCGCATGGCATCCTTGACACCATCCGCAAAGCTGACGCAGTCAACACCGATTTCCCTTTGTGAGAAAACGGAATTCTTTCTTTCAAAGACATACTCAATCGGATCTTCGATTGTCACAATATGCGCGCGTCGCATTTCGTTGATGGTGTCAACCATAGACGCCATGGTTGTTGTTTTTCCTGCACCTGTCGCACCTGAAATCAGAATAATTCCTTTCGGATTTTCTAACAATAAACGAACACCGTTCGGTAGGCCTAATTGTTGTATTGTTGGGGGTGTTTTCGGAATACGCCGGATAGCCGCCATTAATTTCGTGCCACCTGCTGCCATGTAAGCATTGACACGCAATCGGCATGATTGGAGGCTCAGTGGTCTGTTAATTGCACCTTTTAGGATACTCTCTCTCCACATTGGATCCAATGTCTCTATAAATCGACCAATGACCTCTTTCGAAGGATGATCGTCGATCGGAGATTTAACCCACCCATCATATCCGCGCACCATAATAGGGCCATCCGATTCCAAAAGAAAATCAGAATACATGCTTTCACGATCAAGTAAGTCCAATAACTGGTTCAAAAATTCATTATCGTCCATCAGTTGTCTACCTTCCTATAATAACGACGGCGCCGTTTGCAATACTTGCGGCTGGTGGAGCGGGCATTGTAACCGAACCATTAAACGACACAAAGTTTCCAGCTGCATTTTTGGTACCGATAAAAAAAGACTCTGCATAAAGTTTGTGGAGTTTACTCATCATATGAGTATTAGCGGGAGAAGATGAAAAAATGTATAATTTTCCATCTCCTGGATTAATGTAGTTTGACCAAAAGGCGCCGGTATTTGTATACCCTAACGGCCAGAAGGTTGTAAGGCTTGTCGTAGGGATAGTTCCTGTGGCCGCCGGGTTTGCTTGAAGATAGGCAATAACACCTTTGCGATAGGCAAGGATTGATGTCACATCTCTTTCTGCTTCAATCTCTATTTCTACACTTTTTTGCTTTGGGATTTCGACAGCCAGAAAAAGTGTTACAAAAGACAAAAAAGCGATCGCGATCCATAAAGGAAACATTATCTAACCCTTCTTTTGTTTTGTTTTTCTTTAAATTTTGGCATTAATGGTCCCTAAAAATATTGCGGCGATCACCTTCTGCGGGTATTGAATCTGGTGATAAGATTTGTTGTGTGGATAATGATGGGCGTGAACTCATTAACATCCGGTTAAACTGTAACGTGACTTCACTTCCAACTTGATCAAATCTACGCAACCGTATTGTATTTTTCACACCATGACTTTCATCATCACCCATCCATAAGAATTCAATTTTTGGGCGCTTGATTTTTCCTTCAAGTCTTTGATGAAGGATGCAAAGTAGTCCGCTCGCCAGCAAACTTGAGGTGTCATCCGAGTTTCCGGCCACCCCATTTGCAAGCGAATATAATCGTTCGATGGCCGTTGGAACGGAATCTGCGTGGGTTGTACAGACAACCAAGCGGCCATTGATGGAGGCTCTTAAGGCTTCTGCAGCGGTTTCAGCGTCGCGGACCTCTCCCAAAAAAATCATATTTGGTGCATATCGCGCTGTTTTACGACAAGCCTCACCAAACTGGCCTTGGTTCACCCATGTTTGATAACAAATACCTTGTCCATGGCGCCCCTCTAAGGGCAATTCCGGAGGATCTTCAATTGTGATGGCAACACCACCATGCCGCCTTAAACGGGATGCGATTAATGCTGACGCCGTTGTCGTTTTTCCCTGTGCAAACGCACCTGCTATCACAATTAAACCGGATAAACCAGGTTTCATCAAATGATTGACATATCCAGGGTGCAAGTTGAGTTCATCAATTGTTGGAACAGAAGAAGGCATGCATCTGAGAACATAAATCGTATCCGATAGGCTATTCAATGTCGAAACACGGTAGGATGCATTGGAATGACGGATTGTAAATTCTTCACGCGAAGATTCGCGCGATGTGCTCATACAGAGGGCGCGAAGTTCATCAAGTTCTTGTAAACAATCATCTGGAGCAGGGATAGGATCTGAATCTCCTGTAATACCGGACATCCAGGCTTCTGATTTACCAAGATAAATATCTTTTGGATTCATATCTTTTAGCATTTTGACCCCTGTTGGCTTTTGCCAGATTGATCTTGTTAACGCAATCTATCTTAAAATAAAGTGCAGAAGGGAAGAACCTTCCCTTCTGCGAAGAATGTTTAGTTGCTTCTAAAAGTAATGACAAGAGGACCACCAGCACATGCTGCTGCTGCTGCTGCTGGTGTCGTTGGCATTGGAAGAACCGCTGCTCCAACAGTTACCGTTGCCCAACCATCTGTTCCTGTTATCAAAGGAATACAAACATCGGTTGGAATATTGGCAACGACAATGTCAAATTGAGCAGCTTGAGCTGTCACGTTGACTGCACCGTTTAACGAGTGTGTGAAAACACCAGCTGGAGTTGTTCTAATCGTTGATGGAACGCGTTGTGCAGCCAGAAGAACTGGATTAAGGTCTGTGCCCGCAGCCCCATATGTTCCTTGTCCTAAGAAAAGCGACTTGGTTGCAGAACGAAGAGAAATAACATCCTGAACCAGTTGTGTGGATGATTGACTGGATGTTGCGGCTCTGTACAGTGCCAGAGATCCGACGATAATAACGGCGATAATTGCCAGAGCCGCAATCATCTCCATCAATGTAACCCCAGATTGGCTATTCGTCTGGTAAGGTGTTTTTGTATTATTTTCATCAATATAGGTCATTTAGGTCTCCTCCTTAGAGATTTGATAGAGTTTACTTATAAGAGCTTTGCATAATGCTTGACATTTGCAATTCCATACCGATAAGGCCCCCCACCATAAATGCGATGAATAACCCCACAGACAGAACACTGACACCGAAGATGATTTTCATCATCGATTGAATTCTCTCAACACTTTCAACAATCCATTCTTTTCCTAGAATAGCTGCAGCAACGTCAAAACCCGATAATTTCGAGTATACACCCAAATCGTCAATAATATCCAAATCAGGAAACCCATATCCGGATCTGGCCAATGCATCCCCGACATTCAAACCTGAGCGCATTCCCGTTAAGCAGGCATTTGTACGGACACGTAGCCAGGGGGATGCATCCCGGGCAAGATATTGTAGTGCATTTTCAACCCGAACGCCGGCTGCAACGAGAGCTGCGAAACTGATCATCCACGACCCACCCTGCATGACCCTATAAATACTATAGGGGGCATGCTTATCTAGCCGGATACGAAGTCCACCTGTCCATCTGGGAAGCGACATAAAAAATGCACCAAGGGAGCCTAATATTCCCAGAAGAATGAGCCAAAGCCAGCTTCTTGTAAAATTCGCGAAATCTATAATAATACGGGCAATGCCGTGCCATTTATCATCTGGAACAATCGCAGAGAATTCAGGAATAATTTTATAACTGAACATGATCAAGACACTTAAGGCGATCAATAGCATAATCAGAGGATAGGCCAGTCCACCAATCACAGCAGCTTTAATTTTCTTTTTAGCCTCCATAATTTCTGCAACGGATACCAGGGCAATATGCAAGGATCCTGATTGCTCTCCGGCTGCGATCAGCATTTGTTCGTCATTGTCGACCCAGTTTTTAATCGCATCTGATAAGCGACTTCCATTTCTGAGGGAGTCCATCCAGCTTGTCAGGGCAATTGAAAGGCCATCTGTCTTTCCTGCACTTGCGATACGTCGTTCGTTCATCGATCCAAGCGCATCCATAATCGGAACACCGTTCGATAAAAGCTTTGCAAGTTTTAACCAAAGGCGCCTGCGCCCTGATGAATTCATTCGGAATAAAAAGCGATTAACTTGTTTCTCGAATTCGGTCATTTGGATTCACCCTTTTCTATTGAGGGTGAATGAACGGCGAGGTCATCTTCTGCAACAAGAAAGTCAAGTGCGCCGACAACATCCTCCGCTTGGAAGGGGTCGACAAGCCCTGCATTGATTTTCTGAATAGCATGCGCCAACATGGAAATCGCACCTAAGTCACGTCGAATATAACGAATAGCACCTAAACGATCGCCTGCTTTTACAAATTCCATCAATTTGTTATCTGTAACAACTGTTTCCGCGACAACTGTTCGGCCCATAACTCCGGATCCCCGACATTCTGGGCATCCTTCACCCTGGATATAAACATTTTCTATGTTTAAAACCGACATCATTCGACGGATATCACGGGGATCATATTCGGATATTCTATCGGATAGTTTAATCTTACAATGAGGACAGAGACTCTTAACCAGACGTTGGCATATTAATCCTGAAATAATAGTGGGGTCACACAATAAGTCTTGGTGCACGCCTAAATCACGCAAACGGTCAATGATGGCGAGATCACTGTTGGCGTGAACGGTTGTCCAGACCTGGTGCCCTGTCATTGCCGCCTGGACAACAAGTCGTGCTGTTGGATGGTCACGAACCTCAGACAACATAATAATATCGGGGTCAAGACGCATGGAAGCTTTAATTGCTTTTTGAAATTCGCGTGAACGATCTTCTTCTGTATGTGCATTCGATACAGGGGTTTGCACGGCTCCTCTGATAGGGTATTCTGGAGGATCTTCAACCGTAATGATATGTTTGCGCCCTTGCGTTTCTTTGATAATAGAGCTGAGAATCCGCTGTAGTGTTGTTGATTTTCCCGATCCCGTGGGCCCCCCGATGATAATAACGCCTGTTGGACGTTTCTTCATGTATTCAATAAAATCGATTTGTTCTTGGGCATAGCCAAGTTTTTTAAGATCAAGATCATCACTTGTATCGTTATAAAGTAAACGCAAAACCATGATGTAACCATCAACCTGAGGGGTCGTGGCAATCCGGATCCCGTCAAGTTTACTAGGGAGCTTGTTCTTCTCGGATATACGGGCATCTTGGCGCGACATTTGTTCGAATGTCGAATCTGAAACATCTGCCATTGCCTGATAAACTGTTGAGCATAATTTATCGCCATAGTCGAATGGATGTTCTTCAACGAACTCAAGATCATTGTGGACGCGGAAAAAAATCTGAGCCCTATATTTCTTGCTAACCCGAATATGAATATCAGATGCCCGCATTTGAACGGCAAGATCAAACAAGGATCTGGCCGCCATTTGCATATCGGAATGTTTTTCTTTTGTGAGTGTATCCGAGTAATAACCAAGCACAACAGAAAGATCAGCGTGATGAATTGTATGTGAGATATTTAATCTGTTAAGACGACTGATAAACCCACGGACATGAGGATTTGTTGCATAGGTTTTTGCAACAATTAACCTGCCATCTTCCAACAAAGCGAGCATATTCCGCATTTCGTCAGAGACCTGAAATTCCCCACCTTTTGCTGTTAGAACCTTCATTCTTTTTTTCCTCTAACACTCACACACCGTTTTATTATATTTTTTAGTCTCTAATAAGTTAGTGGCTCGATTCCCATGGATGATGGAAAACCCCCTGCAACCCCTGTATTCCCAGAGCCTGATACTGTAGCGCGTGTTTGAGCGTTCGAAGATGAAAAATAAAGTTGTTGGGTTTTTTTATCTTTTTCGATAGTTACCCCATCAACCCGGATACTGCGCACTTTCCAACCGGAAATTTCATCTCCGACGTGAACGGTTCTGGTTCCTTTTCCTTTGACTTCGATCAATGCTTTTAAATGCCCATCAATTCCCTCAATTGATTTTATAACAGGCATTATGCTGGTCCTAGGACTTGGCATCTGGATATCGGATTTTGGTATAAATCCAGTAGGTGCTGCTCCCGGTAACGGATTTAAAAAACCATCACCAGTAGATAGATTGAGAGTTCCTGTTTTTTCTTTCTTACCAATATTGTCAATTTCAGAGAGTTTTGCAGCAATCTTTGCTTTTAACTCCAGCTCACCAAGCTCCGCAGATAACAAAGCCATCCGTTCGTTAATTTCAGCAACTCTTTTGCTAATATCATTCGCCTGATATGAGTTCGAATCACTCGGAAAAGCAGGGGATGGCTCTTGCGATGTTTGTGGTGTCATTTGAGTGACACTTTGAGGTGAAGGTTGAATCCCTGGTCCTGGTGTTGCTGGATCGGATGATCCGGCAGAGGGTGCAGCTCCTCCATTGGATTGAATCTCTTGAGTCCCGGTGTTTTCGGCAATTTCCGAGCTTGCACGAGTTAAGGAGATTGGCATCACCAAGCCAATCATAACAAAACCAGTGATATATAAATTTTTACGGTTGAACATATTGCGTCCCTTCCAAATTCCAAACGATCTTTCCTTCTTTCCAAACTGCATCCATACTGTTTATCCGGAATCCCTGACCATTCAGTATTTCAACAGCCAGGAGTGGATTGTCTGTTCCCCTAACCGCCCAAGAGACCTCAGCCCAATCAGGTTGTGGTACATTTGTTGCAGCCTGTCCTGGCAGGGGGGCTGGGGGTGGTGGTGCAGGAGTCAAGATCAAATCCAAACCATATCTTTGTGACAAAGAGTACATTTGTAACGTACGCTGTTTTCCCAACATAACAGGCTCATCTTTCCCAATCGTTAACGTCTTTAACGGAATCGAGAGATTGGCAACTTTTCCAGCCCCTGAGATAGAGATTGTTGGAATAATTTCTTTGATATGATCAATCCATCCATATGTTCTGGCCGCCCATGAAATATCAAGGGACGGGCCCGCACAACGCATCCCTGTTAAATCCCAATTTCCAGGAAAAAGAGGGACAGTTGAAAGGGCTTCTGTACAATTTTTTGTGAATTCAATCGGATCCGGTTTCAATTTCCATGGGTGCACAGGTGGCGGAGGGGGCGGTTGATTAATATTGGCTAGTTTTTGGGCTTCTTCAATCGCGCTCATATTCAACTTTTCCTGGTAATACGCCCAGACTCCGAGGGCAATCAGCAAAAAAGCCAGACCTGCTATAATTTTCTTGCCGTGTAAAAATACACTGTCATAGGGGTTAACAGGTGATAGTTTCCACCATTTGTGAAATTGTTTTTTCCCTTTTGCTGTTTCGGGCAGCATAAGAGAAAAATCTTTCTCTATAGACCCGCTAACACCCCAAATATCAGGCGCGATAATCAGAGACCAGTCACCAAGACTAATATCCTCAAGCAATCTTGACTTTGCGGCGTCTTCATTTTGAAAACATTTATCCGCATCTGGTAATATCACCCCATCCCGCTGGGCCACGTACATCCAATGACCATCGGGAAGTGGAGACACAAAGATAAAGTCACGTGCGGAAGATTCCATCTCCAATGTTTTTGATACAACCGCTGCAGCCGAAGAGACGCCGATCCTGGCTTGTCCATCGCTATGAGCGAAACCAACATAATATGTCGATGTTGAACGAAGAATATAAAGGTCGAAGTTTTGTTCCTTTGCCAACGATTTTATTTCCTGAGCCCGATCAGACTGGCTAATTCCGGCAAGAGGATACCAGAACAGGCCAGAAATAAAGGTCATTCCATCGATGGTAAAGACATGTGAACTCATTATTTATTTCCGTTCATAAGAACTGGTTGAACCAGAACAACAATCACATTTTTATCATTCTTTGTTATAACTCCACCACCCAATGCCGCATTTTCCGGACTTGTTGCGCCTTGGGTTGTTCCACTAAGATCAAATTGTTCAAACCCGGCAAGGACCAATGTTTCGCCACTTTTCAAGATGACACGTTGAAGGAAACTACGCACATCCATGTCAGGAGTTTGGATAGAGGCTGTCCCTGAATCAACTGATTTAAGTTCATTCAAGGAAGAAATACTGCCTGAGTATTGCAACATCAGATCTGAATTATCCAGGATATGAGGCAGAACGCTCATACTAAACCCTGTATTAATCTGTCCTGGTGTCAAAGAAATCGAGCTTGATCCACCTGTTGAATTGAGGGTTGTCGTACTGGACGCAAGATAACCAATTTGACGCCCAACCTGGATTGGGGCGGGTTGGTTGTTGATTGTAACCATTGAAGCAGAGGTGACCTGTGATACCCTTCCTTGTGTGGAGAGCGCATCAATGATCGCGCTCGACCCATTCCATATGCTGCCTGGCAACACACGGAAGGTTAGTTTGTTTGCAGAGGCACTTTCTGCAAACTTGCTTGTCAAATCGACACCGATTTCTTGACTTAAATTTCTATAAACAGCATTCCAGTTAATTCCGTATTCTTGAGAGTTTTTAAGAGCAACAGAAAGCACCCTCACATTAATAACAACCTGGCGAGAGAGGGCAATATTTTGTTGATTAATAAAATTTTCAACCTGTTCAAGGACAACAGGTGTATCATCAACTGTAATCGTGCCTGTTGCCGGGGTAACAGAAAGCCGGCCATTTGGAGAAAGCATTTGATCAATATTGTTCTTGATTCCTTCCCAGACGGACATTCCGCTAAATTTAACGCTGGCCTCCATTTCAGATTTAGAAGAATCTGAATCAGAACTTGACGAAGATGACCCCGACCCGGAGGATGAATCCGATCCCGTCCCACTTGTTTTACTTGTGACCTTTGAACTTAGGCTTGTATCACCCGGCAGAGCCGCCAAACGGAACGTCTTTGCTTTTGTTTTGAATATATTGATCGTGTTCTTATCCCATTCCCAGAAAACACCATAGCGGGAGCAAACAAGATCCAAGAGTCCCGCAAAATTGCCAGCATATACAATTGGCGTATCCTGAGGCAAATCCATTAATAAAGACGATGATGAGATTGGCGATGGTGGCATACTTGGGTTGGAAGTCTGTTGTGCGGGCGTTCCAGAGGCAGATTGTGTATTATTGCTTGCACTTGCTCCGGCACTGACAAGAACGGGAACACCGGTCAATCGAGTAAGGTAGAATCCAGCATCTTTGATATCCTGGAAACTTGTATTAACTGTTACCATTCGGCCAAGGGTTTCCTGTGCGGCCTCGGATGGAACATCCACTTTCGTAACCGGCAACCATGCTGTGTCGACGCGTTTGATGGTCGGAACAAGGCTTGAACTTGTCGATTCGCCGCTGCGCAAGCGATCAAGGGATCCATTTACAGAATTATCGACATCCCAAACACCATGTCGAACAGGATCCATTACAGAACTTGTACATCCACAAAGCAATGCAGCAAGAGATACCGCCAGAACAGCTTTTTTCATCACGATTACTTAACCTCCACAATACGGACAACACAATTTTCATAAATAATAACATCAAGATTGATGCCATTACTTTCCATTGCCCGTTTAAACTCGACCAGAGTGCCATCAAAATCTTTATGAGATATTAATCCACCATCTGCGCGCAGTTCAGGGGCTTCCCATGAAACCGTGTATCCATAGCCTCTGGCCCATTCGGAAAGACGTTGAGAGAGAATATCTCCTTGCATAATAGTAAATTCGGAACCACTTGTCGGAGAAGATGACGTGCAGTCTTTTGATGGTTTTGGCGTTGGTAAAGGTAAGGCGACAGGTTCTGAAGGAGTGACTCCTGTTAATAATTTTTTATCGTGTGGTGACGATGTGCGAGCTGGATTTACCTCGCCATCTGTAATGACCAGGGTTGCAGCGTGACCTTGGCCAGATATAAGAATAAAGGCTAAAAGTAAGAGAATATTCATGTTATATGTCATTCGATTATGAGCCGGATGGCCCCCTCATGAGTAGGTTGCCCCAGAACGGGGGAAGAAGAACGTGGTCAGCAAAGCCGAATTCAAAAGATACTTTTTTGTCCACAAAGAAATATTCGGCAGATCCGAATCAAGAAAGGCTACTGACGGATTTATCGTACAGAACAAGAGCGCTTCTGACAATAGCATCAACATATAAAATGTTAGAAATGTCTTATCTCTTGCTTTTGATCCTGAAACAGGTGGAGCAAGTGATGGTCTTTAAAATCACTTTATTACAAGCATAAAAAAGGATAAATTGCCTTTATGCAGCATCAGTATCTTTGGTCTAAAACCGTTCAACCCGATATAGAACCCTTACAAATCGGAATCAGCCGTGGAGAATGGGTTGATCATAGTCGTACTGGGCGGAGAATTTTATATAAGGTTTATAGCCCGGTTGAAACAAAAGATGCCCCTTTTCCCGTTATCATCTGGTCACATGGGCTTGGGGGATCACGCGAGGGGGCAGGCTTTATCTCACGCTTTATCGCGTCACATGGATATATTGTGATTCATATTCAACATCCAGGAACTGATACCGGATTATGGGAAGGAAAACCTGGCCATCCCTGGGATGTTATTCGGGCAACCCATATCCCGAGAAGTGCAACCTTACAAAGATTTAAAGATGTCCCTTTTGTGTTATCCCAGCTAAAAACGTTGGATGTATTTGATCAAATGAATATGGACGCTATTGGGATGTCGGGTCATTCTTTTGGCGCGATGACAACTCAGGTTATGGCAGGGCAACGTCGCGGCTATGCTGGACGCCAATATTCCTTGTTTGAAAGTCGTTTTAAGGCCGGAATCGTCTATAGCCCCGTCCCTTTCCGTAAAAAGAAGGGGCATAGTCCCGGTGATTTTTACGGAGGAATCCGAATTCCGTTGTTGATGATGACAGGGACCGATGATGATTCCCCCATCGAAAATTTCGGATATCAAGACCGGATTGAGGTTTTCACGCATTCCGGAGGGCCGGAACAACATTTGCTGGTTTTAGATAACGGAGACCATATGGTTTATAACGGATCTCGTGGAAAGTTAGAGATCAACCCGAAGCGCGATATCCATGAGAAAATCATAAAGATACTCTCTCTTGCCTTCTGGGAGGCTTATTTAAAAGGGGATACAGCTGCAAGGTTGTGGTTGAGCGAAGGAGGGGCGCAGAGCTGGCTCTCCCATGAGGGGCGTTATGAATTTAAACGGTGATAGGTTTTTTGGATAAGGCCTATACTTTGCCCGATGATTGCGCCAATGGCCAAACCTCCGACTGCACAAACAATAACTTTTGCAAACCAGGCGATCGTCGGGGTGTTCTTCAGAATATCTTGTATCTTCTCTAAACCATGGTGGACAGGCGGAATTCCGTGCGCAATAATTTCTGCTCCAACCCATAGCATCGCGGCTGTCCCAATATAGCCGAGGAGGCTTAAGAAATAAGGCATTGATACGATAATACCACGACCGATTTCCCTGATCGTTTTGTGATATTTGTCCTTTGCCATATGAAGCCCCAGATCGTCGGCCTTTACAATCAGACCAACAAACCCGTAGACAGCAAAGGTAATGCCGATTGCAACAGAGAGCATGACAATAATTTGTGATATTATATCTTTATCGACAACGGTCCCATAAGTAATTGCCATGATCTCTGCGGAAAGAATCAAATCTGTTGTAACGGCGCCATCAATCCGTTCTTTTTCCAGCTCGGCTGGTGTCATGTCTCTATATTCTTCACCCGCGGCTGATTCTGGTCCTTGATGCGGGCTTAGAAGGGAATGAACCTTTTCATAACCTTCAAAGCAGAGATAGGCTCCCCCCAACATCAAGATAGGCTGAATGGCCCAGGGGGCAAAAAAACCGAATAAAATTGTTCCCGGGCCTAAAAAAACCAGTTTATTTATCAGCGATTTTTTTGCAATATTGTAGATAATATGGATTTCTCTTGATGGGTCCAGTCCCACAACATATTTTGGTGTAACCGCCGCATCATCAATCACAACGCCGGATACTTTTGTACTTGTTTTTGCAACTTGGGCGGGGATGTCATCCAGACTCGCAGCTGTCACTTTAATAAGTGCTGCGACATCATCTAGAAGCGCGAAAAGTCCGATACTCATGTCATTTATCCCAAAGGTTTGGCCGAAGCTTCAGAAGGTATTTTTAAATTATGCTTGAGGGATGATATAAATTGAGAAAGATTGCAAGAGATAATCAGGGGTCTGGTCCCAGAGAGCTTTGCCTTATTTTTGCCTTTTTTATTACCAAAACCTTGTTTTCTATGATATTATGAGGGGGCCTAAGATAAAAAGTAAATAAAATTTTATGTATTTTAGGCTATAGTATAAGGCGGTGGATAAGGATTCTTTTGGCAATCTCCTGTCCCCAGTGTGTTTTTGGTGTAATTTTTTATGGCGACTGGTGTGTTGTGCGGGTTTCTGCGGGTAGTGCGTTAAGTTATGCGACCATGCCGGGGATATTTCCCCGATTGAGGGATCTTTTGTTTTCCGGGTTTGGCCCGGTGACGCACCTGCTTGCTATTGTTTGTTTTATGGCCGGACTTTTGCCAAAAAACCATCCTTGCTTTCTTCCAGATCAAAGGGACCAATATGGATTGATGCGTGTTCTGGCGGCTGCGTCCTCGGGGTTTGAATTTAAATGGAAAAATATTGATAAGATCATTATTTTTTCAATGATTATTTGCGGTACGGTCATTATGTGGCTTTATATCGCTGCCGCCATCCTGTTTATCATGACATCGCCAAGCTTTGCAGGAGGCTTTACAGCGATGTTTCAAACGGGCCAGCCTTCAAACGACATCGCATTTGTGATGTTGGATAAGGTGATTGGCCTCCCGGGAATTTTTAATTCATCTGTTTCGCAATCAGCGCCATTCCCGTCTCCATTTCATATGGGGCTTCACGAATTATTCCGTTTTTATAGCATGGCGGTTTTTTTTATTGCCCTCATCATTTTTCTCTATCATCTTATCGATTGGGTGTTGGAAATAACCCAGACAGGTAAAGTGACAGAGCATCTTTCTGACACAGATGATGATGGAGTGCACCATTTCTCATGGCTGCCTATTCGTTTTGTATTTTGTTTTGGATTGTTAATTCCGTTTGGGTATGGCTTTAATTCGGGTCAATGGATAACCCTTTACACTGCAAAATATGCTTCTGGTCTCGCGACAAATGCCTGGATTGCTTATAATACAGAAACAGGGGCCAATCCGGTTGGTGATGAAAATGTGAGGTTGATTGCAAAGCCTCCGATTCAAGATAATTCGGGTCTTATAAAAGCGCTTTTCTTGTTGAATTCATGTCGCCGGATCACGCTTTTGACAGAGTTTAACCCAAAGGCTGATCAGGCTTATCCGTATATTGTAAACGGGTCCAAGAGCAAATCTTTGTTTACCTATAAAGACAAAGGCGGGATTGTAACCGAGGCTGGGTTCATGGAAAAGCCGGACTATGATAATCCGGGGGGGTCTACGCCTTATAACGCGTCGCTTCCTAAAATAGCTGCTGGAGATCCGGGTGATCATTTTATACAGATTTTAAAATTCTCGGATTATCACGATATCAAAATGGTTATCGGAACATTTGATCCAGATGAGCCTGACAAATACAAACAATATCCTGGTAAAATTCTGCCGACTTGTGGGGAAATTACAATTCCCGTTACCAGTCTTACAGGTGAGGGATTATTTGCTGCCGAGGGTTATTTGTTCGCCGTCATGCAAACCATGTTTGAAGTGTACAGGCCGGGGGCAAACGTTTCAACTTCTGATCCGATAGAAGATATGTGGTTAGCGTTAACGAGAGAATATCTGATATCATCAGGATCCGTAAAGAACGGTAGAAATCTATTGGGGATGAGCGATGCGAAATTTCAGAAATCTTATGGTGGAAATATTGAGTTGATGGGTTTGATTAACGAGCCTGTGCCGTCTTCTTATTGGAAGTTGATGATGGATGATTATTTCCGGTATGCTTTCAAGATTCCAGCTTATACCGCTTATGATTTCCTGGCTGATTCCGATGAAGCCTTCTCTGATCAGACGGTTGATCCGAAGAAGCTTTATGTTCATGATACTGCAGCCGCATTTAGCTCTGTTGGCAAAGAAAATCCGCTTTTAATGACAACCGGTATATTAAGATATGGTTGGGGTGGTGCCGGGCTTTGGTATAATAAGTTGGCTGAAAAAAATGGTGCTTTGTATTCTGCTGTCGCGGGTGTTCCTATTATTACCAAGTTCCCGATGGTGATGGAACAGATTAAGTCACAAAGAGAAAAGACAGATAACCAGATTTCAGGGGGGTATTGCGAAAAATTCAATCCGCGTAAATCGGGAACCAGCTCTGTCCACCAGCCGAATGAGAAAAATCAATTTGCTGTTGAACAAGCAACTGCTCTTCACAGTTTTTGTATAAAATTATTCGAAAATCAGGCTCTGAGCCAAGAGGGGGTTACAAGAACAACGGCCCCGGCCAATGTCTTTGAAAAGAATATTCAGATGTTTTTTTCTGAATTTCAATTTTTCAACAATGTAGACAATAAGGAAGTCAACCCGATGGCCCAATTGACATCTGTTGGTCGTCTTTTAATTGATAAAGCAATTTTGGGTGTTACAGTTGCTGCTGTATCTTATGCCGCTGGTGGGGCTGCTCATATGACGGCAGGAACAGATAAGGCTGCTGAAGCTCTGGCCAAAGGAAAAGGACTGATCGGGAATATGTCGATGACACTTGCATTAATTGGTTTATCTTCTGGATTCGTACTTTATTATATGCTGCCGATTATGCCTTTTATTTATTTCTTTTTTGCTGTTGGCCGCTGGGTTAAAGTGGTTTTCGAAGCCTTGGTGGGCATCCCTCTTTGGGCCTTGGCGCATATGCGTGTTGGGGGGCCAGGATTGCCAGGCTCCTCTGCCATTGCAGGATACTTTCTTCTTCTTGAAATATTTATACGACCTATCTTAACGGTCTTCTCTTTGGTGATCTCCTTTGCTCTCTTTTCGGCTTTGACGGTTGCATTGAATACTGTTTTCACGCTCATTTCTGTCAATCTCTTTGGGAACGTCGATCCGTCCATGATTGGGACTCTAAGTTCTGCACAACAACTTTATTACGTTTCTTTTGCGCGTGGAATTGTTGATCAATTTTTCTTATCGGTCTTCTATATTTTCCTTGTATATACAATCGGGATAGGGTGTTTCAAACTGATAGATCTTGTTCCTGATAATATTATGAGATGGTCTGGATCTGGCGCCCAATCATTCGGCGCATCGGATGTTTCTGATGATTTGATTGATGAATGGCAATGGGAGCTTCCTCAACGGTTTAACCAATCAACGAAAGTGATTGGTGGTGCAATCAAGGAAGTCTTTTATGACTCCGGCAAGAATGTGGGGAATGCTGAAAAGAACAGAATACTGGCTGAGCAGAGAAAGAAAGCTGAAATGGAAGCAGCAGCAAAGGGGAATAATTCATGACCCTTTTTTCTCAATACTCCGCCCTATCTGTTGTTAAATCTGTTTCAAGCTATACACTCTTGCCGGGTTTCTGGTCACGGTTTGTAGGGTTCATGCCGCGTTTTGGAATGATCGCTTATCTGATGGCTGTTGTTTTTGAGTCCATTCATTTGCTTCCGAAAGGGCACCAATTCCAAGATGCAGCCAGAATGGAGACATATAAAATCCGGGATGTTATGGCCCTTGCCGCCAATAATTTGCATGGTGGGTTTAGAAATTCGGACCAATATATTATTTTTGGTATGTTCTTGCTTGGCGCGATTTTATTAATTCTGCAATTTATCTTTTTGTTTTTTATGATTGCAACACGGGCTGCTGATGCTGCGATTCCGTTTGCTGGTTTTTTTGTAACGGTTAATCCAGAAACAGATATTGCACATCTTATGATGGATAAGGTTTTCGGGATTCCGAAATTCTTTAATTCCTGTTTTGATCCAAGTGTTGGTTCTGCTTCCTTTTGTACTGATTATCCTGCACAAATAAGCTTCCCTGATCCTTTCCAACAAGGAATGCAGGCTCTTTTTTCTTTTTATACGTTCGGGATGTTAACGGTCGCTGCATTTATCGTTTTCTATTTTATCGTTGCGATGATTCTTGAAACTGTTAATACGGGGGTCCCTTTCGGGAAAAGATTCCAGTCTGTTTTTACCCCCATTCGGTTGGTTCTGGCTGTTTTACTCCTTCTTCCATTGGCATACGGATATAATACCGGTCAATATATTGTCCTTTTGGCGGCCAAATATGGATCTGCGTTGGCTACGAATTCATGGTTACTTTTCAATTCTCACGCTGGGGATAACCCGATGGGTATGACCCCGCGCGAGTTAATTGCTAAACCTAAAATCGGAACAATCGAGAGCGTCCTAAATTTTATGTATCTCGCCCAGACTTGTCGGGCAAGCTATGAATTCGGTGTGCCAAAGAGCTCAAGTGTTACAACGATAGGATCGAAGAAAGGTGTCGAAATCAAACCCTACCTCGTTCGGCCAGCGACAAGTCAATCACCATCCACATCAATGGAACTTTCACAGGGAGTTACCTATGATGTTGCGCAGTCATTCTATGGTCGTGGAGATGTCCAGATTGTTTTTGGTGAAAAGAATGAAAATAACACGCAATATCACGGTCTTGTAAAACCATATTGTGGGGTGATTCTGATGCCGGCCCTGTCAAAGAAAGTGCCAGGGATCGAAGATATTTATAATATATATTTCAAAAATGTTCTGGATATATGGTTTAATTCCGGTGTTTCCGGGTATGGCAAGCGAATGGCCTGTGTTTTAAAATTTTCCTCGCAGACTGCAAATTGTCCGACATCGCCTCCTTCTGTTGGTGTTCCTTGGGGGGCTGAAGATCATGAAATGGCAGGTCAAGAATTTTATATGTCGATGAGGAACACAGTTCAAAGTAATTTTAAACAGCAATTGAACAGTCAAATAGAGAAAATGCGGGGGACAGGTAATGAGGCAATCAGCATGGATGTTAAAACTCTTTTAATGGGTTGGGGGGGCGCTGGGGTCTGGTTTAATAAAGTTATGTCTTTTAATGGTGCAATGGTTGATGCATTGTCTGTACTGCCTACACCGACACAGTACCCAATGATTATGGAGCATGTTGCGAAAAAGAAGAAAATACTTTCCCCGAATGTTCCGGCAAAAGAAGTTTTTTCAATGACCCTTAAAACCGGTCAGAAAACATTGTCAATGGATCAGCATATGGGGGATTCGAGCCTGGGTGGATCACAGTCCCAGAATGTCGAGATTGCAGGCGTTCTGAGCAAAACATACAGCGAAATTCAGGAAACACAAGGAACAAGCGAGCCCAAAGTATCGAATACAGATAGCCCCATCAAAAATTTTATTTCGTTGTTGTTTGGCCAGACAGGTATATTTGATTTTCGTGCCAATGCAGAGGTTTTTCCATTGGCAAAATTGGCCATGTTAGGTCGTGAACTGATTGATAAAACGGTTATTATGATTGCTTCTAGAGCTGTTATGTCCGGTGTCGGCAGTGCTTTTGGAGCTGAGTTAGGGCCAATGGGAGATGTGATTAAGGGCCTTGGGCCTGCCTTCGGGACTTTTGCAACAATGGGTCTCTCTGTCGGGATTCTTCTTTATTATGTTGTTCCATTAATGCCTTTTATTTATTTCTTCTTTGGTGTTGGCCGTTGGGTCAAATCTGTTTTCGAAGCGATGGTCGCAGTGCCTCTTTGGGCTCTTGCGCATCTACGTTTAGGCGGGGAGGGGAGTGCAGGCGGGGGGGGGATCCCTGGCCCGTCTGCGATCCAAGGGTATTTTCTGATCTTAGAAATATTCCTAAGGCCTATTTTGACCTTATTCGGGTTGGCCGCCAGTCTTGGCACCTTTATGGCTTTAACGATCGGGATGGACTCTGTTTTTAATCTAGCGGTTTTTAATCTGGGTGGGTTTGATATGACGATGCTCAGTAATACAACAGTTGACGGGTTTGCTAATTTTGCACGTGATGGCATGGATGCTTTGTTTTATACGATAATATATGCAGTCCTTGTTTATATGATGGCGACAACAAGCTTTAAATTGATAGATTTAATTCCCAATGCGATTATGCGATGGGGGGGGACGAATATAGCTGGATTTAATGACGGAACAGCAGCTTCAGCAAGCGGTGATCCTGTCATGGGGCAAATTAATTATCAGCTTGTTTTCCGCGCGGATACGATCGCGCAGAAGATTGATAACCAAAGCAAGGGAATTATGGATGCAGGTGATAACTTTAATCAGATCAAAACAAGACGGGAGAATTTAAAAACCAGTTAGATCTGATAAAATCCAAGTGTTAAAAAAGATTAACGAAATGTAAATAAAATTTTAGTAATATTCAATTTGTTGGTGTTGTGTTGAGGTGAAAAATGTCGTTAACAGGTAATCGTACTTTAAAAGTTGCGGCTTATATGCTTTTGCCGCAAATTCTTCCGCGATTTGCCAGTCTTGTGTTTGGCGGATTTTCTTACCTCGCATATTTTGTTGCCCAGGTTTACCGGGGCGTACGGTTATTACCAGAGGGGCATCCATATCTCAATCCTTCTGAAATTGGGCAATTTTCAATCCCGGATGTTGTTCGTGCGGCTGGATCACGGTTAAAATATAGTCAGGAAACAATAGATCAAGTCATTATCTTTTATGTCATTCTTTTAGGGATGGTGTTGATTGCTTTCCAGACACTTTTACTCCTGATTGGTGTTTTTGCACCCCAAGCGATGGCTTTCAGCCTCAGTTCCTATTTTGGTGATGCGCATAAGGTTGCGGGTGTTGATCCTTATCAGGATTTGGCATTTATCCTTTTGGACCGGGTTTTCGGGATTCCTGGTATTTTTGATTCATGTGTCAGTGTGAACACTCCTTGTTATATGGCGGCTCCTGATAATACTTGGGATACTGCCGAAACGGTTTATAAACCGGCTGTTTTTCCTTGGCCGTTTCATAAGGCACTTCATGCCATGTTTTCTTTTTACAGCACCGGGTTGTTGATCATCGGTATGATGATTCTTTTATATCTGGTTGTTGTGATTGTGGCAGAGACAGCACAGACAGGGGTTCCGTTTGGAAAGCGGTTTAATAAAGTCTGGGCGCCTATCCGCTTGGTTGCAGCACTTGGCCTTTTGATACCTCTTTCATATGGATTGAACTCAGCCCAATATATTGTGCTTTATACCGCGAAACTTGGGTCGAATTTCGCAACAAATGGCTGGTTTGTCTTTAATGCGGCTCTTACAAATGGTCGGATGACAACGGATAGCATTGTTGCTTTGCCGAAGACCCCGAATGTGGGGCCATTACTTCAATTCATGATGCTTGCCCATGCATGTAAAGCCATTGAAGAAGGCTATATGGAGCAAAGAGATCGTCCGGCAGCACCTGCCTGGAAAGTTAAAGATTCAAGCACCTGCCCTGTTAGTGCGGCTGACCAAAGGAATGATTCTGTTATTCAGGCTTATATTGTCAAATCAACAGGAGATAAATCCAACGATGCGGTTCCCTTAGAAAGCCAGAATTATACACAAGCACGGAAGTTTTCAAATAATGGCGACATTACAATTACCTTTGGCGATAGGGGATGTGAAGGTACTCACGTTAACAATGCCGGACATGTCGCGCCCACCTGTGGTCAGTTGGTCTTAACATCACCCACACAAGAAACGAATACAAGTTCAGGCGCCTATGTGATCCAGCAAGGATATTATGAGCTTGTACAATATATGTGGGGTCAATATCAGAGCTCGTCAGGATCTGGAATTAATAGCCCTGTAAAAATTTGGTCGAAATGGGGATTCTGTAACAGATCAATTGGTGGAAATTCTGTTCAAGGATATCAGTCCTATAAATATGGAAGCATTATGGAGGGGGTGTCAGGGGATCTTAAGCTCCGCTCTGTTGCTCTTTCATCCGTTCAGAATCTTTGTCCAACGAAGATTGGTCAGTATGAGTTCGATAAGACATTACAAGCTGGTCTTACAAGTGATTGGCTGAACGGGACCTATGGCAATTATATGTTCGGGAAAAATGATGCCGATGCCCCTGCTCTTGTAACAGCGTCTTCAAGCTATTCTCCGTCCGGTACATCTGGGGCTGTTGTTACAAATATTATCCGTAAGGGTGTCAATGCAGAAATAGAACTTATTAAAAAAGGGAAATATACAATCCCTATTGATTTGATGGATCGTGGCTGGGCCGGAGCAGGTCTTTGGTACAATGAGATTGCCCGTATTAATGGTGGGATCACGGGGGCAGCCCAGGCAACGCCTAAAATTGTTCGTTATCCAGCTGTCATGGAAACTGTTGCGGGCGCACAGCTTCGTAACAATAAAGGTGTTGGAGGCAATGATTTATTTTCAGCTACAAAAGGTGAAGATTCAGATCTTCAATTACAACGAATTGGCCAAGCACAATCAGTTGTTCCATTAAAACAGATTTATTCTGCGTGGAAAAATGTTGCCAATGAAGGAAAGCCAACAACGGGTAATGTGATCTATGATTTCTTGAATATGTTGTTTGGAACCCAGGGTTTGTTTGATCTGCGTGACCCTGGAAACCGGGATGTGCATCCTCTGGCGTTAATGACATCAATGGGGAAAAGTCTTTTAGAGGCATCAATCCGGAATCTCGGGATCGCGGCGGCAGGGAATCTGGGATCTGGGATCCTCGGTGGGAGTCTCGAAGGATTAGGGGTTGGCGTTGATGTGATATCTAATCTTTTGTTCATGATTGTGAGTGTGACTTTAGGAGCCGGTATTATTCTTTACTATGTCTTGCCATTTATGCCATTTGTCTATTTCTTCTTTGCCGTTAGCAGTTGGATCAAAGAGGTCTTTGAAGCGATGGTTGGCGTTCCGCTTTGGGCTCTTGCTCATTTGAGGATTGATGGAGATGGGTTACCAGGTGAAGCTGCTAGAAGTGGATATTTCATGATCTTCGAGATTTTCTTAAGGCCGATTATGATTATCTTTGGCTTGATTGCAGCCGTCAGTATTTTTGCGTCAATGGCGACTGTATTGAATTCTATTTTCAACATCGCTGTTATCAACGCTGGGGGAACAAATTTTGCAAAGGCATCAACAGTCACATTTTCTGAATTTGCGCGCGGGCCTATCGATCAATTGTTCTATACAATTCTTTATGCTGTCATCATGTATATTATTGCGATGTCATCCTTTAAAATGATTGACCTTATACCTAACAATATTATGCGTTGGTTGGGTGTCAGTGTGAGTGCCTTTGCATCGCAGACTGGCGATACCGCGGCACAGTTAATGTCAACCGTTCAACAACAAGGTCTTTCGAAGGTTGATAGTGTTGTTGGCGGAATTCAAAGTGGTAGTAAAGGGGCCGGGGAGGTTGTTGGTAAGACAATAAACCAATAATAAGAACAAAAGCGGCTATTTTCTTTTTGAATAACTGGTTATAATTCCCCTGCAGTCAGGGGAATTATTTTATGAGATATCATATTTTCTATGGATATATTTTTGTTGTTGTAGGACTTTTCTCTCTTGGATTTTTGTCATCTTGTACAAATCTTCCAAAGACAGATGGATCTCCTGAACTTAGAATACTTCCTGTTTCTTATCAGGATATTGATGGGTGGAAGTCGGGAGATCAAGATAAAGCGTTGCTTGCATTCGGTCAAAGCTGTTCCAGGATTTTGAAAATGTCCCCTGATCAGATTTTCGGGGTGGGAACAGCAGTAAAAGAATGGCAGGATCCATGCCGGAATTTGCCTAACCCCACAATAACGGGAAAAGCAGATGCAAAAGCTTATTTCGAAACATGGTTCTCGCCCTATCAGGTGCAATCGGGGACTGAAACAGAGGGGCTTTTTACCGGATATTATGAGGCGAGTTTGGTTGGATCTCCCGTTCGGACAGGGCCGTATCAAACACCTTTACGCGCGCGGCCTAAAGATCTGGTGATGGTTAATCTGGGCGAATTCATACCCGATTTAAAAGGGCAGCGTATTGCCGGGCGTGTCAAAGACGGCCAATTAAAACCGTATGAAGACCGGAAATCAATTGAAACAGGAAAATTGCCGAAGGATATGGATGTTCCGCTTTATTGGGTCGATAGTCCGGTGGATGCATTCTTTCTACAGGTTCAGGGATCTGGCGTTGTTACTTTACCGGATGGGTCAACGCAACGTATCGGGTATGACGGCCAGAATGGGCATGTCTATACTGCGATTGGTAAAGAACTGATTGCCCGTGGGGCCTTAACCAAAGAAAACGTATCCATGCAGTCAATTAAAGAATGGTTGGCTGCGAATCCGCAGGAAGCGGTTGATGTGATGCAAACAAATAAGTCATATGTATTCTTTAAAAAAATTGATGCTACAGGTCCTTTGGGGGGGGAGGGGGTTGTCTTAACACCAGAAGCCTCATTGGCTGTTGATCGATCTGTCTGGCCTTACGGGATTCCTATGTATGTTGATATCGAGGCCCCAAAAACCTCTCAAGTCTCTAAAAATCCAGGAAGGATTCAAAAATTAATGGTCGCGCAGGATACAGGTGGTGCAATCAGAGGAATTATTCGTGGGGATTTTTTTTGGGGATATGGTCATGAGGCGGCTGCCAATGCGGGGCCTATGAAATCGTCTGGAAAATTATGGATTCTTCTCCCCAAGAATTCAAATTTTCTAAGTGGCGCTCTTTCTGAAGAGTCAAAAAAATGACAATTCCCAATCAATTCCGGCTGTTAAGGGAAAAGAAGTTTTATCCCTTGTTCATCACCCAATTTTTGGGAGCATTTCATGATAATCTGTATAAAAATGCATTGGTTGTTCTGATCATTTATCATCTCGCAGCCGAACTTGGGTATAGCCAAAAAACACAGCAATTATTAACGACATTGGCGGCAGGAGCTTTGATTCTCCCTTTCTTTTTATTTTCAGCAATCGGGGGCCAACTGGCAGACAGATTTCCAAAAGAGAAAGTCATGCAAGGCGTCAAGATTTTTGAGATCTGTATTGCCTTGATGGGTTCCGTTTCTTTGGTTTTGGGATGGTTGCCACTTTGTTATCTAACGATCTTTGCACTGGGGATGCACTCAGCTCTCTTCGCACCAAGTAAATATTCAATTTTGCCCCAGCATCTGGCGCAAAAAGAACTGATTGGTGGAAATGCACTTTTAAGCACTGGAACATTCCTGGCAATTCTTTTGGGAACAATTGTCGGTACGATGACAATGACTGCAGAGATCGGTGTTTATATTGTCAGTGGGCTTATGTTTGTGACTGCCGTTACAGGCTATCTTGCAAGTCTTTCTATCCCGCATGCGCCACCTGAAGACCAGAATCAAAAGGTTTCCTTTAATTTTTTTACTGAAACCGCAAGAGTCATAAGATATGCATTCAGACAACCGAAAAATATTATATGGCCGATGTTAGGAAAAGCATGGTTTTTTTTCATTGGAAGTATGTTCATGGCACAATTCGCAAATTTTACAAAAGGATATCTAGGCGGGGATGAACATATCCTTACACTTTTTTTGATCCTTTTTTCGATTGGAATCGCAGTCGGTGGGTTGTGCAACAATCGATTGTTAAAAGGAAGAATCTCTGGTGCGTTTACACCTTTCGCAGCGATAGGCCTTACGGTTTTTTCGCTTGATATATATTATACAAGCTTAGCCATCCACCCGCCCTCTTTTGACGCATTGGTTGGATTATATGAATTTTTGGGTCAGTTGACGAGCTGGCGAATTATCGTGGATATTTTTATGGTTGCGTTTTTTGGGGGGCTGTATGTTGTTCCTTTATCGACCATTATTCAGGATAGAACCCCGGCCCGAACACGGGCTCGCATCATGGCGGGAAGCTCTATCTTTGACTCTCTTTTTATGGTTGTATCTGCTATTCTGTCGGTGTTATTAATTTCGATCGGGTGGACAGTGCCCGACCTGTTTCTGGCATTCGGAATTGCAAATGCTTTTGTTGCTTGTTACATGTGGATAACGATTCGGTATTACCTTCCACCTTCTGATTAAATGTTTAGTCCGACAGTGTGGTGGAACGGGTTAATGATAAAGCGTGCGGGTTCGTTTGCCGATATTTTGCAGATGTATTGATATACGGGTAAGTCCTTTGAGGGTTTTTAACCTTCTGGCAACCGTGATATACGGTGCCACTAAAAGCGGTGGTGCAGGTTCGATCGTGTCAACTGTGGGGTACTCGATTTCCAAGCATGTAGCAGGCATCGAGTGATAGAAGTGTATAGCATCGGAACGCAACAACTGCGGATTCCTTGTCTTTCGTCAGAACCGTTGATGATGTGTTCTTCGGGCCCATTGTGACATCGTGGACAAAATCCTGTTTCCGCCATTTGGCAACTGTCTTCGGGTTATCCCATACTGCTCAGCCAGAACCATCAGGCTCTCTTGAGTATGTGGTATTGCTGGACACACTGCCCCTGTTTTTTGCCGCTTCCATGCAATATTTGTCCCATAAGTCATCCCTCGGTAACTCATGATAATATACATCAGCACACCGTGGGACTAAGCGCCTAAGCCAAACTGGACGCTTTGCTGTCTGGTTTCTAAAGTTTTTTTCACGACAGATACCGCAGAAATCTGCGGCTCTTGTCATCCTCCGCCAACGTTACGATGTCACCGTCGAAGAAGTCGTTCTGGCCAAAGAAAACATTACCTTCAACATCGCGCGCTTATTAAGGGATGCGGAAATGAAAGCAGAAAAACTTGACATGCACGCACCAGAGGAGTAATTACCATATCAACAAAAGCGAGTGTGAAAGGCGAGTGTGTATGTCACCAGTTATCGAAGCTATCAAAAAGGCAGCGCCCTCAATTCTATTTGCTTTTGCAGCGGCAGCACTTGTGTCTTACTTTGATGTTACCGTCCGGATGCAGCAAGGGGCGCAGGGTATATTAGAGAGAAACCCAAAAGCTGGAGACACATCTTCCATCACCCTGCGTGTTTTCCGGATAATTCCTATAGAGGTGGAAAGCGTTGTCAAATCCGATCCGAAAACGGGACAGCCCTGCGTGATACTCACAGGAACCAATATTCCTATGGCGGGAACAACATGCCATAGAAGGAATAATGATTTTGCAGCCTATATTCTCTAAACCTTGACATTCCGCATATAAACGGCCAGAATTCTATCTGGTTCTCTATTCGCTTGCATGTTTTTTCCCCCCTTGTGTCCCTTGGTTCCCGTTGTGCCCCCCGCGCCTGATCTGTTGTCACCTGTATCCCTGTTATTTGTTGTGGGATTTTTGTTCGGTCTTGCAGGCCCTCAATTGAAAAATCGTCGCCAGATGATGGGATGCAAATTTATGGGCGACAGCATGATGGGACTCTACCTGTTGATTGTCGGGGGAACCTCTGGCGGGTGCGGAGCGTTGATTGCTGCCACAGGGGCCTTTATCCAGGCCATGACCCCGCTTCATTATCTGCATAAAACCGTCTGGATCCGGATCGGGGCCGCCGTTATTTTATCAGCCATCAGCATCTATTTTGTCTATAAAACCCCCCTTGATATCCTGCCCCTGTCCATGGTGGTGATCTGCCGCTTTGGGGAACTGCAAAGCAAAGCACAACATATCCGTTACGTGTATTTTGTAACGTCGTTTCCTTGGATGTTGTACCATTTTCTAAATGGATTTTACCTTCCCCTGATTTACATCAGCATCGGCGCCGTGTCATTGTTGGTCAGTATCCTGCGCCATCATCGCAGGGTGTATTCTGCGCCCCTCACCCCAACAAGCGACGCATAATGGCTGTTTATACCCCCCTCACCCACGATGACATCGCTGGCTTTCTGTCAGAAATGCCCGCTCTGGGAAACGTGATTGAATTTACAGGTATTTTACAAGGGATTGATAATACCAATTATAAGATCACAACAGAGACCGGATCTTATATCCTCACCCTTTTTGAACAGCGGATTAATCCGGATGACATCCCTTATTTTCTGGGACTGATGCACCATATGTCCGCGCAGGGAATTGTCTGCCCGACCCCTCTTCTTCGCGGACAGATTCACAAAAAACCCGCCGCCCTCTTTTCGTTTCTGGATGGGCGCGGTGTGGAACCTGCCGACATCACCCCGGCTCTGTGTTATGAGCTGGGAACGCTCCTCGCGCGGATGCATGTGATCGGCCAGAGTTTTTCCGCAACCCGCAGCAATTCGATGTCATTTGACGCATGGGAGGCCCGCCTCCGCCGCGTGAACGATCACAGCACCAGCAAAGACACCAGAAAAGGCACCAGAAAAGATACGGCCACACCGTTTCTGGAAGAACTGGATTTTCTGAAAACGCACTGGCCACATAATCTTCCGACAGGTGCCATTCACGCCGATTTATTCCCCGATAATGTGTTTATCCAGAACGCGCATATCTGCGGCGTTATTGATTTCTATTTTGCGGCCACAGATTATCTGGCCTATGATCTGGCTATTGTGATGAACGCATGGTGCTTTGATACACAGATAACATTCTGTCCGGACAGGTGGCAGTCTTTGCTCTCTGGCTATGAATCCGTGCACCCCTTAACCCCTGCCGAACAATCGGCTTACCCTCTTTTATGCCGTGGGGCGGCCTTGCGCTTTGTTGCCTCTCGCCTGCATGATTTTGTGTTCCACGATCCCTCCCATCTGGTTACCCCCAAAAACCCGAACGATTACATCACTCTTTTGGATTTTCATCGCCATGCCCCCTCATTCTTCGCCTAAACCAATCCCGTCTGTCGCCTTATTTACCGATGGCGCCTGCTCCGGCAATCCCGGGCCTGGCGGATGGGGCGCCTTGCTCCGCTGCAAAGGCGTGGAAAAAGAATTGTCCGGCGCCGAACCAGACACAACCAATAACCGCATGGAATTAATGGCGGCGATTGAAGGATTGAAATCCCTGAAATGCGCCTGCGCCGTCGATCTGTATACAGACAGCAAATATGTGTTGCAGGGCTTGACCGAATGGTTGCCCGGATGGAAAGCCCGCGGGTGGAAAACCGCCGATAAAAAACCCGTCAAGAATCAGGATTTGTGGATGGCCTTAGATGAACAAGTCGCCCGTCACCATGTCACATGGCATTGGGTGAAAGGCCACGCAGGCCACGCCGAAAACGAACGTGTGGACGAACTCGCCCGCATGGCGATCAAGACACTCTACCCTTTATAAAGAATCTCTTTATAAAGGATTTTTCCCGCACTGAAGTGCATCACACGGCTCGTTTTCAAATTCCAAAGTGGAATGGGCGATACGCAAGTCTGACAATCGGGTTTTAATCGCCGCTTTTACCGCCTCAGTATCCGCGATATTTTGAGGAACAATATGGGCTTCCAGCGCATAATCATGCTCGTTCAAATACCGGATATGCACGTGATGCACATCGGCCACACCCGCAACCAAGCGCATTTCATCAATCACATAAGGCAAATTGATCGTATCCGGAGCTCCATCAATCAATATATTGCAAATCTTTGGCAAATCTTTGGCCGCATACCACAAAACATAGGCCGAAATAATCAGGGTAATCAACGGGTCAATCCACGTCCATTGAAACATCAAAATCAGAATCCCCCCGATCACGACACCCACGGAGGAGACCATATCCGTCAGGTTATGCAGAAAGGCCGCATGGATATTCTGGCTGTTTTTTGACTCATGAAACGTCAGCCACGCCGTCGCCCCATTAATAATAATCGCCAATCCGGCCACCACAATCACCATCACGCCTGCAACCTCTTGCGGCACAAAAAAGCGGATCACAGCTTCATACGCCAACCACACGCCAATCACCAACAAGGTCAGAATATTGGCAAAAGCCGCCAATGTTTCAACCTTTTTATAGCCATAGGTGCGTTTTTCATCGGCATGGCGACGGGCAATTTTACGCGCCACCAAGGCCAGCACCATGGCCGCCGCATCCGACAAATTATGCAACGCGTCTGCCACCAACGCCAAAGATCCCGACAGAATCCCCGCGATAATCTGGGCAATCGTCAGAACAATATTAATCACTGCGGCCCATGACAATTTATGATCCGCGCTGAAATGATGATGGTGCCCGTGGCCATGATCGTGTCCGTGATTATGATCGTGGTCGTGATCGTGACACTTTGCCATAGTTAAGCCGCCAATTTATCTGCCAGATAATATTTGGCAATACGTTGCCCGTTTTCGTATTCCAATACCAAAGGCGATCCGGTTGGGATTTCGGTTTGATTGATATTTTCCGGCGTATTCTCACCCAGGATAATCAACAACGCGCGCAAGGAATTTCCATGCGCCGCCACCAGAATATTTTTTCCTGCGGCGATTTGCGGCTGAATAACTGATTCAAAATATGGGCGCACACGGTTTTCCACCACGTCTTTCAGGCTTTCACCGCCCGGGGGCTGCACATCATAGGATCGCCGCCAGATATGAACTTGCTCTTCGCCATATTTTTGTTTGGTTTCGTCTTTGTTCAAACCGGTCAGGTCACCATAATCCCGTTCACGCAAATCATCATGCTTGATCATAGTGTCCATTAACCCCGCCTGCCCGGCTTCGGTCAGCGCGATTTCAGCGGTGGTATAGGCCCGTTGCAATGTCGAGGTATACACCTGATCAAATTTAATTCCGGCCTTGGCCAGATTTTGTCCCGACACCTTGGCTTCGGCAATTCCCTGCGCACTCAATTCAATATTGTGAAAACCGGTAAAGCGGTTCTCCAAATTCCACTGGCTTTGTCCATGACGCATCAGCACGAGATAGGATTTTGACATAAAAGACTCCTGAAAGTGGGTTTCTAATCTTCAGCAGTATGGCAAAATCAGATAATTTTCAAGATCAAAACCACAATCTCCTTTCATCACCGCTTGTTTCTTGCAACGCATTAAATCATCAAGGGACAGACAGTGGATCATCCTTTGCGCCGGGGAAAAGTTTATCATAAAGCTTTTGATCTTTTAGTTTCTGGATCAGTGCCTTTTCATCCTGCTCTCTCGTATTCACAGCATTGACATTGCATAGTTCCATGGCCTTCATTGTTTGGGCCTCTGTTATCAGCAGATCATCGCTTGGATTCTTGCTGTAGATCTTTGCAAATGTGGACCCATAACACGTACAAAATTCCTGATAATCCTCACCACGTTGAGAAGGTGCCCATTCAAGACATTCCGTATAGATTTTACCAGCGACCGCTGGTGTATTCGGACATTTGCGTCGAGCCTCTTCTCTCAACCAATAATCCTGTGCGTTTTCTCCTTTCTGACGTCGTAAATCCAAGAATGTCATTCCCACACAATCACAATCATACCGAATATTTGTACGATCATACGCCTTACACTCATCCGAAATTTTAAGAGCTTCCTCTAGATCCTTATCGGTATAAGGCTTCAACTTTGTTGGATTGCCAATTTGTCCACGAAAGGGAACCTCCTCTGCAAAAGACACAAAAGGAAGGAAAAAGAGAAAAAAAACAATGAATAAACTCAAAGACTTCATCTCTATACTATGCCTTATAATCTTATAAAATTCACCTTGTGTTTTTATCTTTTCAAAAAACACAGGGGGTGATTAGACCTCTTTTAATTTTTGGGACATATAAGATTTTATATCAGGGGCAAGATCGGGCCTTTTAAGGGCAAAAGCGATTTGCGCCTTCACAAATCCAATTTCCGAGCCGCAGTCAAGTCGCTCTCCTTCGAATATATATCCATAGAAGGGTTGATGACGAATTAGTTTTGCCATTGCATCTGTCAACTGGATCTCTCCACCAGTCCCTTTTTCATGTTCATCAAGAAACCCGAAAATTTCGGGCTGAAGAATATAACGGCCAAAAATCGCCATATTAGACGGAGCAAGACTCGGGTCTGGTTTTTCAACAAGATCCTGAACAGTGAAGGTATTATCTTTCCTATCTATCATTTTAAAGACACCGTATCTTGACGTATCCTGTATCGGAACTTCACAAGACGCGATGAGATTCCCACCCATTTTATGATAACCGCCCATCATTTGCTTTAAACATGTCTCGTCGGAAAGAACAGTGTCATCTGGCAGGATAACAGCAAAGGGTTCATTTCCAACCAAATCCTTTGCACACCAAACAGCGTGCCCCAACCCGAGTGGTTTGTCTTGACGGACAAATTTTAGAGCAGAGTCAGAAAAATTAATTTTATCAATTTTAGAAATCTGGTCGTATTTCCCTCGTGCCCTTAACGTCTCCATCAACAACGGAGCCTCTTGGAAATGCTGAATAAGGATATCTTTGCCCTCACTGATGACAAAAATAAATTCTTCAATTCCAGCTTCACACGCTTCTTCAACCGCAAGCTGAATCAACGGACGATCAACAATCGTCAACATTTCTTTCGGCATGACTTTTGTGGCCGGAAGCAAGCGTGTTCCAAGTCCTGCAACAGGGAAAACAGCTTTTTTGATAGGGCGTTTTAAATTTTCCATTTTCACTCAAGTAACTGTAGATCGTTTTGGGTAACCTTTTAAAGACTCAGGGGCAATACAGCGGATTAAATCCCGAATTTCTTGCCGGGCGGATACGGCTGAAAGAGTCATTTGATGTTCTGGGTCTTCTTTTAAATCAAGCAAGGTCATACCCTTCAAAAACAACTCCCGGAAAATGACCCTCTCGCCAAAACCAGGCGCAAGGCGAAACCCGTATTTTTCAGATATGCTCTGCAATAATTCACCCACTTCGCGTTTGTTGCGCGCATCAAGGGACGAGAGACGATTGCGCATCACAATCCAATCAATTGTTTCGCCGTTGCGCGCTTTGCGGATCTCTTTCTGCGTCTGAACCATACGGGTATAAACGGAGGGGCCCCTTATTTCTCTTGTCTCAGGAGATATCCGAGCCAAGACATCAAGATCAACAAAAGAATCATTCATCGGAGTGATCAAAGTATCAGCATAAGAATGGGCAAGTTGCCCCAGGAAACCATCTGATCCTGGGGTATCAATGACAATAAAATCAACCTGATGGTTTAATTCTTCCAATGCCATTTCAAGAAAAATGCGATCCTGCTCCTCTTGGGCGATCACGGTCTCAGCTTTACTACGCTCGATAGGGAAGTGAAGCGGGATCGGAAGAGAAAGGCGTTCCCTGCTGCTATAATCAAATCTATTCGCCATATAGCGAGAGAAAGTCCCCTGACGAGCATCAAGATCAATTGAACCAACGCTATAACCAAGCCTTAAAAGCCCAATAGCAACATGCATTGCGGTGGTCGACTTTCCCGATCCCCCTTTTTCATTTCCTAAAACGATAATATGTGCGTGCTGCGACATTAAAACTGCAAATCATATAAATTTTAACTATTTAAGCACGAACAACCAAAGACAGAAAGGGGAGAATTTGATAGATTGGTCAAAATTATAGGAGAAATTATGAATAAATCGAGCCCATCAAATGAAGACATTCAAAAATTGGTTAAGAAAATAACCCGTTTTGCAGGTTTTGGGTTTTTGGCGGTTGGTCTTATTGTTCTTGTTACCGACGGAGATCTGATTTTAGGGGGAGCTCTCACAATTATTGGTATCACAGATCTTGTTGTTTTACCTGATATTCTTGAAAAAATCATACACGCAAAAATGAAAGAAAAAAATGATAGAAGGTAAAATTGTGCAAAAAAACATTTCTGAAAAATTAGCATGCCTCCGAAATGAAATGGTCTGCCATGGAATTGACTGCCTGATCATGCCCCACACAGACGAATTCGGGAGCGAGTATCTACCGGCACATGCAGAGCATTTGATGTGGATAACAGGATTTACAGGATCGTCAGGGGCCGCCGCAATCTTAAAAGATAAGGCGATGGTCATGACCGATGGTCGTTACACAATCCAGATCAAAAACGAAGTCGATGAATCGTTGTTCGAATTATGTGACATGACGACTATCACAATCGGTGATTGGCTTGATTTGAACTGTGCTCCAGAAACTGTTGTCGGGTATGACCCCCGGCTTTATACAAAGAAACAGATTGAATCCATTAGGGATAAAACAAGGAATAAAAATCTAAAATTCAAAGCTCTTGAATACAACCTTATTTCAAAAATCTGGACTGACCAACCTGCTCCGGCTATAAGCCTTGTCGAAATCTTTCCAGATGAAATTGCTGGTTTAACATCCCTCGAAAAACGTCAAAGAATTGCATCTGATCTTAAACATGAAAATATAGATTCTTGCGTTATAACTGTCCCTGACTCGATTTGTTGGCTTTTGAATATCCGTGGGAGTGATATTGATTTCAATCCATTGGTTTTGTCTTACCTTATCTTAAATCAAGATTCTTCAGTTGATTGGTTTATAAATGAAAAAAAAATACCAGAGTCTGTGCAGAACTTTTTGGGGCCTGATATTCGCATTCATCCATTCGAGAATTTTGGAACTTCGATAACTCATTTAAAGGGTGTTGTACAATACGACGATTCACGATCATCGATCTGGGTTTACAATCTATTAATACAGGCAGGGGTTACAATTGTAATTGGCAAAGATCCTTGTATCATGCCAAAGGCATGCAAAACGATTACAGAACAACTTTCAATCAAACAGGCTCATATCCGTGATGGGGTTGCCTTAACCCGTTTTCTCTTCTGGCTCGAAGCACAGGATTTGGAAAACGGTCATGTAACAGAATTATCAGTTGAAGAAAAATTAGAAGAATTTAGACGATCTCATGCCACTTACCGTGGCCCGAGCTTCTCAACAATTGCAGGATGGGCCGATCACGCTGCCATCGTACATTATCGTGCGACAGCATCATCTAATAAAGTTATCAAAGGGAATGGGCTCCTTCTCCTTGATAGTGGGGGGCAATATGAATATGGGACAACAGATGTAACACGCACAATTGTTGTAGGAAACATTAATGATGAAATAAAAGATAGATTTACGCGCGTCTTAAAAAGCCATATTGCAGTTGCAAACGCAAGATTTTCACCTGAAACGCTAGGTTCTGAATTGGATCACCTTGCACGCTATCCATTGATCGAGCACGGATTGAATTTTGCACATGGCACAGGACATGGGGTTGGATGTTTTTTATCAGTACATGAAGAATCAACGGGAATTTCTCCACGGAGTCAGTCTTCATTCAGACCAGGTATGTTGGTATCGAATGAGCCCGGATATTATCTTGAAGGTAGTTTTGGGATTCGACATGAAAACCTAATTCTGTGTCAGGAAGATACAATAAATGGTCAATATTATTTTCAAACAATTACATGTGTTCCTTTCGATCTACGTGGAATTGATTGGAAACTGATGACTGACACAGAAAAAGAATGGTTAGATGGATATCATCAGTATGTGTTAGATACATTAACACCATTCCTTGATGACATTGAGTTACAATGGCTCCGGTCAGTGTTGTTTTTCAAGAATTCCGACAACCTGATAGAAGGGACAGAAAAAGAACCGGATAAAGACCTCCGGAACTAGGTGCTTTGTTTCTTGGAGGATTTCGGCATAATTAACCCACAAGAGACAATAGCCTTTAATCCCTCATCAACAGTCATATCTACGCGCCTGACCTCAGCTTCGGGAACAAGAATTAAGAATCCGGAAGTTGGGTTCGGGGTTGTAGGTACAAAAACATTATAATACGAATCCCCAACGACATTTTTAAAATCACCCTCTGTTTTCCCGGCAAGAAATCCAATGACCCAATTTCCATCGCGGGGAAATTGAACCATTACAACCTCACGAAAGGCCTGGGCCTGATGCCCCATTAGCATTTCAAAAACTTGTTTTAAGGCATTATAGATTGTTTTAACAACAGGGACGCGTTCTAGAATATAATCTGATGTTTTCAGCATCAAGATACCAATAAAGTTCCGAGCGAACCACCCAACCAGGACAAAAAATCCGAACGCAATAATAATCCCCAGGCCTGGAATCGAATCATTGTCCATAAAGCGAATGGGCACGATATGGCCAACGGTTTCATCAACCCACAACAAAATGGACCAAACGATATAGAGAGAAAGAGCAACAGGTGCCGTTACCAATATCCCCGTCAAAAAACAGGTGCGAATATACGAGAAAAGCTGGGATTCTTGCTTTTTAGGCGAGGGGGGGGGACTTTGATGATGTTCCATGGGTAAAAACCTAACAGACAGCCGATTAAGAATCCAGAACTTTAGCTGAGGAATAGGTTTTTCCTTGATTTCAGATGAAGTTTACGCTTAATTACGGCGACTGATTTTTTATACAGTTGCGCCTGTAGCTCAGTTGGTTAGAGCAAGCCGCTCATAACGGCTTGGTCGGGGGTTCGAGTCCCTCCGGGCGCACCATTCCTTTTTAGAAACCAAATTTATTTATGAGATATAAGGCTTCTGCTTTAAAATAAACATAATAAGCCAGAGAATCACTCTGTGAGCGCGTATATCACTCAATCGGCACAAGAATTTCTGTTTTCAGGTTCTCTTCCGCTGTGTCTTGGGGACTGTTCAGGTAGCGTTCCATACAGAAATCAGGGCGCACATGCAATTGTGCCATAGCAACACGTTCAAATGCCACCGGATATGCCTGTGGAAATTGCGTATACGATCCTGTCATCAAAAAACTGGCATACATTCCTGACTTTAATGTTCTGTGTTGTAATCCGGCCGGAAAGGGATCTGGCAAAGATGACGTCAGAATGCCCGCTTGATAAATAAAGGCTTTATCCCCTTCTTGCGTTGGATCAATGCGACTAAGACCCGCCATACAGGTTATCAGACTTTTGTCCAATTCCCCCGTTGCAGCCTTTGTCCAGAATTCGTACCAGGCAACAGGTGCTTGCGTTATAAATGGCCCACGTTTTTCCACATAAACCAATACTGTCTCAGGCATATGAATAACTTCGGGAATGGGGCTTAAATGCAATGGGTTATAAGTTGTCATGATTGATTTCTTCTTTTTCTTTTCTTCTTTATCCTACCACACCTCTTGCATGTCCGACCAACAATAAAAAAAGCCGCAGATATCTGCGGCTTTTTGGTTGTCTGAAGAATGTTTCCGTTTATTTGGCCAAACCACGCAGCACGTAATTCAGCACGCCGCCATTGACGTAGTAATCCACTTCATCGGCAGTATCAATCCGGCAGAGCAAGCTATGCGTGTCGGTGGTGCCGTCTTTGCGGGTAATGGTCAGCGTCACATCCATGCGCGGAGTGATACCTTTTTCGATGCCGGTAATCGACACAACTTCATCGCCCGTCAGTTTCAAATCCGCACGGGTCATGCCGTTTTTAAAGACCAACGGCAGAACACCCATCCCGACCAGATTCGAGCGGTGAATGCGTTCAAAGCTTTCGGTAATGACGGCCTTGACGCCCAGAAGGATGGTTCCTTTGGCCGCCCAGTCACGGGAGGATCCGGTTCCGTATTCCTTACCACCAAAGATCACCAACGGCGTGCCGCTGTCTTTGTATTTCATGGCCGCATCATAGATCGGCATATCTTCTCCCGTTGGAACATAACGGGCGAATCCGCCTTCTTTGCCACCCAGAACTTCGTTTTTAATCCGGATATTGGCAAAGGTGCCGCGCATCATGACTTCGTGGTTCCCGCGGCGCGCGCCGTAAGAGTTAAAGTCAGCGACCGCAACCCCATGATCGATCAGATATTTTCCTGCCGGCGAATCTTTCTTGATATTTCCAGCCGGAGAAATATGGTCGGTGGTAATCGAATCCCCGAAAATCGCCAGAATATTGGCATTGCGGATATCCGATACGGCGCCCGATACTTCTTTTTTCATCCCCTGAAAATACGGAGGATTGGCAACATAGGTCGATTTTGGATCCCATGCATAGGTCTCGCCCGATCCATCGGCCTTGATCGCTTGCCATTGTTCCGGCCCTTTGAACACATCAGCATAACGGGATTTGAACATGTCGGAAGTCAGGCATTGTTCGACCGTGGCGCGGACTTCTTCATTGGTCGGCCAGATATCTTTCAGATAGACAGGTTGCCCATCACTGCCGGTTCCAATCGGGTCCTTATAAAGGTCAATATGGAGATTGCCAGCCAGAGCATAGGCCACACACAAAGGTGGGGAGGCCAGATAGTTGGCTTTGACATGCGGGTTCACACGCCCTTCGAAGTTGCGGTTACCGGACAGCACAGCAGCCACTGTCAGGTCTTTGGCTTCTACGGCCTTGGCAATATGCGCAGGCAGCGGGCCAGAGTTCCCGATACAGGTGGTACAGCCATAGCCGACCAGGTTAAATCCTAACTTATCCAGATCGGCCTGCAATCCGGCTTTGGTCAGATAATCGGTCACGACTTGCGAGCCAGGGGCCAGAGAGGTTTTCACCCATGGCTTGGTGGTCAGACCTTTGGCCAACGCTTTGCGGGCAAGCAATCCGGCTGCGACCAGAACGGACGGGTTGGAAGTGTTGGTACAGGACGTGATCGCGGCAATCACAACGGCCCCGTCTTCCAGATCATATCCACTTTTTCCGCCTATGGCTTCGACAGGGGATTTGCGGATTTCCGGAACGACAGATTTGATTGACTCCACAGCTTTCGACAATGGCACGCGGTCTTGTGGGCGTTTTGGGCCCGCCATAGATGGTTCCACCGCGCCCAGATCGAGTTCCAGTGCATCGGTAAAGACCGGATCCGGCGAGGTTGAATCGCGCCACATGCCTTGTTCTTTGGCATAGGCTTCAACCAGTTTGACGCGATGTGGATCACGGCCGGTAAAGTTGAGGTAACGGATGGTTTCCGCATCAATCGGGAAGAATCCGCAGGTGGCGCCGTATTCCGGTGCCATGTTGGCGATGGTCGCACGGTCGGCCAGCGATAAGGCATCCAGACCGGGGCCATAAAATTCCACGAATTTGTTGACCACACCTTTGGCGCGCAGCATTTGCGTGACCATCAGAACAAGGTCGGTTGCCGTGGTGCCTTCTTTCATTTTTCCGGTGAGTTTGAAACCGATGACTTCCGGAATCAGCATCGACACAGGTTGTCCCAGCATCGCGGCTTCCGCCTCGATCCCGCCAACCCCCCAGCCGAGAACGCCCAGACCATTGACCATCGTCGTATGGCTGTCCGTTCCCACCAAGGTATCCGGATAGGCAATCTGTGTTCCCGCATTGTCTTCGTCTTCTTCGACCCAGACTGTTTGCGCCAGATATTCCACGTTGACCTGATGGCAAATCCCGGTGCCCGGTGGGACCACACGGAAGTTTTTGAACGCCGATTGTCCCCACCGCAGGAATTGATACCGTTCGATATTTTGTTTGAATTCTTCATCCACGTTGGCTTTGAACGCGGTAGGTGACCCGAATTCCCCGACCATAACCGAGTGGTCAATAACCAGATCGACGGCTGTCAACGGGTTGATTTTCTGGGCATTTCCACCCAGTGCTTTCATGGCTTCCCGCATGGTGGCCAAATCCACCACCGCCGGAACACCGGTAAAATCCTGCATCAGCACACGGGCCGGACGATAGGCAATTTCATGATCCGATTTGCGGTCATGCAACCATGTTTTCAAGGCTTCGATGTCTTCGACCTGCACCGAACGGCCATCTTCAAAGCGTAGAAGGTTTTCAAACAAAACCTTCATGGAATACGGAAGGCGGGAGAGATCCCCCAATTTGGCCTGAGCCTCTGTCAGGGAGAAATAATCGTAGGATTTTCCGTCCACTGTTAAAGTTTTGCGTGTTTGTAACGTATCGTGACCAGCGCGTGTCATGGTGTGACCCCTAATGAAAGATAAGAAATGTGATAATCAGGCGAATGCCCCTACGCAGAGTAAGAAGTCTATCATCTCTTCAAAAAGATAAGAAATAGTAAATAGAATCCATCCTCACATATGGGGTAGTCTTGAATCATCCTTTATGTTAAAATTTCTAGATCACTTGCATTTTCGAAGGCCTTATGAATGTCCATAAAAATTCCACCAGACCCTACAAATTCTAATCCTTCATCTGATTCCTATATTGCTCGCGAAAAGAAATATCTGGCCACCAATTATAAACCTCTTCCCGTTGTCCTGACACGGGGAGAAGGGGTGTGGGTGTGGGATGTCGAGGGGAATAAATATCTCGATTTTCTCTCGGCCTACAGCGCGGTCAGCGGAGGCCACCACAACACCCGCATTATCAAAGCCATGAACGATCAATTGAACCGGATCGATGTGCCATCCCGCGCCTTTTATACCGATATTCTGGGTGAATATGCCGAAAAACTATGCGCGTTTACCGGTATGGATAAAATGTTGCCCATGAATACGGGCGCCGAAGCCGTCGAAACTGCGATCAAAGCAGCCCGACGGTGGGGCTATCGGGTCAAAGGGATTGCACCGGACAAAGCGCGGATGATTGTCTGTGACGGCAATTTTCATGGACGCACCACCACGATTATCAGTTTTTCCAGCGATGCCGATTACCGTGCCGATTTTGGCCCGCTGACCCCCGGATTTGATCTGATCCCGTTTGGGGATATCGACGCATTGGAGGCCGCCATTACGCCCGACACCTGCGCGTTTCTGGTGGAACCGATCCAGGCCGAAGTGGGCATCAAGGTTCCTCCCGCCGGATGGTTACGCGCAGCCCAAGAGGTGTGCAAACGCCACAATGTCTTATTCATTCTGGATGAAATCCAAACCGGCATGGCCCGCACAGGCCAGAATTTCTGTTTCCAACACGAAATCGACAAACCCGATGGATTGACTCTTGGCAAAGCTCTGGGCGGCGGTATTTATCCGGTGTCCGCCTTTCTGGCGCGGGCCGATGTGATGGATGTCTTTAACCCGGGCAGTCATGGATCCACCTTCGGCGGTAATCCGGTGGCGGCCGCCATTGGTCTGGAAGCTATTCGCCAGATTGAGGACGAGAATTTTGCCGAACGCAGTGCCACCCTGGGTCAATATCTCAAGGATCGTTTGTCGCGGATTCAATCTCCCGCCATCAAAGACGTTCGCGGCATGGGGTTGTTGATCGGCCTGGAAATTGACCCCGCCTATGCCACCGCCCGATCTGTGTGCGAGGGATTAATGCAATGTGGCCTGTTGTGCAAAGAAACGCATGATGTGGTGGTACGCTTTGCTCCACCGCTGATCATCACAAAAAATGAAATTGACTGGGCGGTAGAGCAGGTTGATATCGTCTTAAAAACGCTTGCCTAGGCAGCAAGTTTCGACAGGCAGAGATCCGCACCGGATAATTCAACAGCACTGGCAACAGGCTCCACTTGAAGGTCTGTGACAACACCGTCTTCAATGACCATTGAAAAACGTTGGGCCCGTGTCCCAAGGCCAGCCCCTGCTGCATCAAGGGTTAAACCGAGCGCAGTCACAAATGCCGCATTCCAGTCAGGAATCATTGTCACTTTACCAGCCGCTCCAACGCTGTCGCCCCATGCTTTCATCACAAAAGGATCATTGACAGACAAACAGATAATGTCATCAACACCCTTTGCCTTAATTTGATCCGCGTTCGCAACATAACCCGGTAAATGTTTAAGATGACAGGTCGGGGTATACGCGCCCGGAACAGCAAAAAGAACGATTTTCTTACCTTTAATATAAGCACCAAAATCCAGATCCTCGATCCCATTTTCTCCAAGACGCTTTACAGTCACATTTGGAAGAACATCCCCAATTTTAATCGTCATTTTTATTTCCTTTTCTCCAGAGTTTTTAAATATATTCTTCTGTATAGCAGAATTCACTTCAAGAGAGGGTATAAAAAAGCACCACAATTGCGGTGCTTTTGAAAGAGTTTTGTTTTTCTTGTATAAAAATTATTTAACGCGGGAAACATATTCGTCGGTGCGTGTGTCGATTTCGATTTTTTCACCGATTTCAACAAAAGCAGGAACAGAAATTTCGTAACCAGATGGAAGTTTCGCAGGTTTCATGACTTTACCGGATGTATCTCCACGAACTGCTGGCTCTGTATAAATGACTTCACGTACAATTTTAACAGGAGGTGTCACAGAAATCGGTTTTCCTTCAAAGAATTTGACTTCACAAGGCATTTGTTCTTCAAGGTATTTCAAAATACCTTCAATATCATCTTTTGACAATTCATACTGGTTATATTCAGCATCCATGAAAACATACATGTCACCATCAGCATAAGAATAGGTCACCTCTTTTGTTTCCAGAATAATGTCTTCAAATTTTTCATCTGTTTTGTAAATGCCCTCAGAATTGGTTCCGGTCAAGACGTTACGGAATTTAAACTTCATGACAGCCGCGTTACGGCCTGATTTATTATATTCAGCCTTTTGAATGACGATTGGCGCCCCATCCATCACAACAACATTTCCAGCTTTTAGGTCTTGAGCAAATTTCATAAGAATATCCTTTGTATTATGTCCGAGTTATTTGTACTTTTGCAAATTCCAGAAGCTGCGTTGACAGATCCACCTGATCACACAGATAATCCGACCAATTCCGAGCCCCTGACTTCAAGCCAGGCAAAGAATGAAGGGCTTTTACCCAAGTATCCTGACCCTGCTTTGTAAGTATCTGGCCCCCTTCATTCCACAAATCATGCAAATTGGCAAGTCTTTCGAAACTGATCTCATCATAAAAACAGCTTATTTTCTGTAAAAATGCACTTAATTTTACCAAATGAGCCCCCTCATCCTGAACATAAATATTCCAAACAAAGGGTTTTCCTGCCAATTGGGCACGCACAAAACTGTCTTCTCCCCGCACAAAGTTAAGATCGCATGTCCAGAGCAAATAATCATAATCCACCTGTGACAGGAATGGGATATCATAAATCTCGACAGACCCGACACGTTCGACAGATTGCCGCGCCTCCCTGCCGGGTCTAAAAATCCGAACCGGTTGATCAAAATTCTTTAAACTCTCAATAAATTGACCAACTGGCGCTGTTTGATAGGAAAAAAGACTTATATCAAGACAATTATCGCTTATTTCAGGGACAGAATGGGACGTTCTCCAAAAATCTTGGCCTTTCCTGTCCCCCAGAAATGCATTTCTGTATAAAATGACGTCATTTTCTCTGATAACACCTCCTGTCCCCATTTCAAACCCCGGAAAGAATAAGGTTTTTGTTAATCCCGTTGATGGATGATATGACGGGATAGCATGACAGGTTTTCACCCAATCCTCAGCACTTAGATATTCCAGATCAATCCATACAGATCGTTTTGCACACATGGCCGCAACAACCTGATCCGGTAAATGACACCCAAAGGCTTCAATAACCACATCCGCAGCCGCCTGATAATCCAAACATTTTGCCCAATAAGAAACCTCAACCCCACAGCGATCTTCGGGAATAATGGCTTTTGCACTTTCAAGATCGTCAACAAAAAGGCGAACAGAAATCTTGTGTTCAACTGCCAATTGTCTTGAAAGTCGCCAACAAACGCCAATATCACCAAAATGATCGACAACAGCACAAAAAATGTCTATGGATTTAATCAAATTCATCTCTCTTTTATGAGGGTTTTTCCAAGAGAGCGCAAAAGGAAAATTATTTAATGTCACGACTTCCCATTATCGTTGTTCCACACCCCATTCTGAAAGAAATTGCAAAACCGATCGAAACAATTACGGACGCGATTAAGCAACAAGCCGCAGATATGATCGAGACAATGTACGATGCACCAGGTATTGGTCTTGCTGCGAACCAAGTCGGGAAATTGAACCGCATCTTTGTAATGGATACAAATTACCGTAAAAATGATGAAAGCCGCGATGCAAAAGTTCTGATCAATCCCGAGATTGTCTGGCGCTCTGAGGAAATGAGTGTGATGGAAGAAGGCTGTCTATCGATCCCGCAACAATTTGCGGAAGTGGAGCGCCCCAGAACAGTACGTGTCAAGTATATCGACCTTTCCGGACAAGTCCAAGAAATGGAAGGATCCGATTTGGTATCGCATTGCCTTCAACACGAACTGGATCATCTGAATGGGGTTCTTTTTATTGATTATCTATCGCGCCTAAAGCGCAATATGATCTTACGTAAAGTTGATAAAATGATGAAAGATTCACCCGTTCTTTAACGTCTGAAAAGCTTTAGATCAACCACCTTCAGCATGATGACCGAACCAGCATAGAAAACCGCACCTATGATCACGGCTGCAATCACTTTTTTCCATTCGGTCAGGCCAGAAAGTTCAAACAATGTCAAAGCAACAGCCCCACACATCACAAGGGTTGCAAACAAAACCTTTCCGCCATAAATCATAAGATCAAAACGCATCAATCTATTCCCCATACGTTTGTTCAAGGCATAAAATGTCAACAAAAATGACGCAGAATAAGCCAAGGAATAAGACAAAGCCAAGCCAGAAACGCCCATCAGTGACACCAATGGCACGGCCAGTCCAATATTCATGATATTTTCGACAGCATTTAATTTGAAAGGCGTTTTTGTATCCGAAAGCGCATAATAGCCACGCATGAGAAACAGATAAGCAGAGAATGGAAACAATCCCAGAGCAAACATCGACAAGGTTCCCCCTGTTAAGTGCGATGCGTCTATTGTGAATGCCCCATGATGAAGAAGGCTTACAAGCAACGGCGTCGCAATCAACATATATCCGGCCGAAGCCGGAAGCATTAGGAGCATCAAGATCTTTAACCCTTGAACCATACGCTCAGTCATACCCTCTATGTTGGCGGATGCAGCATCATGCGCAATCTTAGGCATAAAGGTTGTAATGATCGTCATAGCTAACAAACCATGTGGTAAAACAAAAAAAGCGAAGGCTGTTTGATAGGCTGTTATCCACCCATCTTCGCGTAAAGCCAATAAACTGACAATATAAAGTGCTATTTGATTGGAAATCACATACCCCAATGTCCAACCTGATAACCTCAGGACTTTTTGTACTTCTGGATGTGCCCAATCGGGAAGAAATTCAAGCTTAATACCAGACCGTAACATAGCCGGAATCAATGAGAGCGCGGAAATCATAATTCCAGCGGTGGTGCCCCAACCAAGATAGGTGACGATTGCGCTGTTTTCCGCAGCCATCTCAAGAGTTATACCGGCCCCGAATACATGTGGCAGAGCCAATAGAATCATAATCACAATAATATTGTTTAAAATAGGAGTATAGGCAGGTAACGCAAATTTATGCTGCGCATTTAAAAGGGCTGTTGCCATCGATACAAGACCATAAAAGAAAATTTGCGGCATAAAAAGACGCACAAAAGACGTCCCAACATTTTGGAATTCTGCGGGGCTATGTTGACGGGTAAAACTGTAAACCTGCATGACAATAGGCGCCGCAAGAACCATTATAATGGTCAAAACAGCCAATAGAATAACCGTAACACTTAAAACCGCGCTGATTGCACGATGATCATTTTCTTTAATTGACCGCACAAAAGAAGGGAGCAAGGTCGCAGATAAAATGCCGCCAAGCATTAATTCATAAATAATATTAGGTGTTGTATTCGCCGTATTGTAAACGTCACTTAATCCACCCAACCCGATCGCATAAGCCAAAGCCAGAATCCGGCCAAAGCCAGTGACACGCGACAATAAAGTCCCCCCCCCAACCAGTATATTAGAAAGGAGAAGTTTTCGATTTTCCATTGATTTCACTGCTGTTTCCAACGCACCTGTCTGCAATACCGCTTATCAAAGAAAAGGATGCTGCATGACCTAGCGCAATTACAAAGAGGGAACGACCGTAAAACAATTTTGATTCACAGCCAAAGTATCACCCGTTATTTTATGAGTCAGAACATTTCCCTTCCATTCAACATCTTTTGGATTGATACTATTCCCCAACACAATAAAATTCGACGTTTTATAAACCCAGGGTATCACAAATCCAGAGGGAATCTCGGTTTCCTTCACAAAACCCCCACTGCAATCAACAGTCAGTTGATCCTTCCCCCAGGATGAATCAAGAAGAATAATACTCCGCCCCGCACCTAACGTAATGATGTCATCTCCGGTCCCGCCATTAACTATCCGGTTACCATTTACATCTGTGATGACATCAGCTTCCGGCCCACCAATCAAGAAAATATCAGGGGATAATTGATCCGGACTTGTTACGGTTGCATTAGTTGCCCTTGATACATCACATCCAATGACATCCTTAGCGGATGTTCCAATAACAATTCCCGCAATTGGTGATTTTGCATTACAATTCAGAACCGGTTTGGCGGTAGACGGAGATCCAGAGACCGCAACAACCGAATTAAAATCAATTTTCAGTGTCTCGAAAATGCGGCGTTTCCCAGATTCCTTATTTGGCCCAGATAGAAAATAAAGAGGCAGGTCAGAATTCATCATTCGCCCCAGTAAAACAGACATCGTATCTTTTGCTTGCTCTGGTGCAAATTTTTCCTGGGCTTCATAGTAGGCGAGAGCTTTTTGAGCCTCTTCAACCGCTAGCGATTTTTCTTTCATGTCAGACGGCTTTGTTTTTGCCTCATCCATTAAAATAAGCTCGGCAGGTAATTTGGGCTCATTAAAAACAAAGGGCTCCGGCTGATCAACCTGAAATGTAAACATTCCATACACTGTATAAAAAGCAACAGCAATAATCACAAAGATCAAAAAATGAATATACGGCTTCATGAAACACCCAGATTTTTGAAAGACAGCAAAACAAAGACGGCCTAAGTATAACCTAAGTTTCTTTAGTTTGCCACGCGTTATCTTGCTAAAAAGTCGCCCTTATCTCACTTGTTATGAAACGGGGGCGCTGTAGATACCTGATTTCGTCCATTATGCTTTGCAGCGTAGAGGGCACCATCGGCTCTCTCAATCAAATCCTCAACTGTCTTATCGCCACCGTATTCAGCAACACCAACAGACATAGTGATCCGGCCCAGGACTTTCCCAGTGCTACGATTGATAACATCCTTACTCGCAACAGCCTTACGGAGCGCATTTCCAACAATGACAGCGCCCGCCAGATCGGTATCCGGCAAAATGATCGCGAACTCTTCCCCTCCATACCGGGCCGCAAAATCCTTCCCCTTGATACTATCTTTAAGGGTCCTTGCAACAAGCCGCAAAACCTGATCACCAACCTGATGTCCGAAATTATCATTAAAGGATTTGAAATGATCAATATCAAGCATAAGAAGCGTAAATCCCTGATTGCTTTTCTCTGCATCCTGGAAAATCCGATCGAATTCACTGTCAAAAGATTTTCTGTTTGCAAGACCTGTCAATCCGTCGGTCATAGCTTCGCGGCGGACATGTTCAAGGTCGCGACGCAATTCTTCCATCGCGGCGTTGGACTGTTGTAACATTTGCTCCAACTGGTTGCTCTGAACCATCATTGTTTCTGTACTCTGTGATGCAAATTTAACAACTTCCTGAAGTTCTCCCTGACTTTTGGCTGTCCCGATTTTTGTATTGACAGCAGATAAAGTCTTTCCATAGTCTTTCGTTGCCCGTTGAACACCTTGCACAACATCACTGACAGACTGAATTGTACTTTGAACCTGCGCGCCTGTATTGCGAACCGTTTCTTCATTGCGCAAATCACTCAAAAAACGATTGTATAATGTGCTACAAACATAATCTGTAATAACCTGACCCGATTCTACAATAGCATCAACAACCCTGACGACCTCCGGAACACTGCGTGCATAATAAACATACCATAATTCATAATTTTCGGGTGTCGGCAGAATATCTTCTTTTCGAATCCGCTCCATCACTTTGGCAGACAGGTCATTTGTCACTTCTTTTTCTTTAGAACTAAGGAAAGTCACAGCATTGCTCCAAACAGGATAATAACATTAAAAAAGTTAAGCAGAGAATTGATACCCTTACATCTGTTCTGTTTTAACAGGACTGGTCGATTTTTCGGTGGAATTGAGGATCTGTATAATGTCGTCAACTGTCTTGGCCTCAATATACGTATTCATATGCTCCTCACGTACGAATCTATGGCCATGCATGTGTTTAATTAAGGCAATCAACGGATCCCAATATCCTTGAATATTCGCAATAATAACAGGTTTATTGTGAACACCAAGATATTTCCAGGTCATAATTTCAAAGGCTTCATCCAATGTTCCAAGGCCGCCAGGCATGATAATAAAAGCATCAGCTTTATCCGCCATCATCATTTTCCGGGTATGCATATTATCGACAACATGCAGCTCAGTAATATTGTTATGTCTATTTTCTAACTTCAAAATATGGTCTGGAATGATCCCGATAACAGAACCACCAACTTCCATACAGGCGTCTGCAACCTTTCCCATCAGGCCGGGACTCCCCCCACCATATACCAACGTAATCCCGGATCGGGCCAACGATTTCCCTAATTCAACGGTAGGGGCATCGAAAACAGGATTGGAAGTGGATGAAGAACCGCAATAGACACAGGCAGATTTAATTTTCGACATTATAAAAAACACTATATAAAACTATGATTGCATTTTGGGCAGACTTGCCTCAAAACAGGACTGTATAAACAGAAATACTATCTCTTACGCCTTCTTACAATCAAAAAGAGTAGGCCCTTAAAATTTAGGACGGATAAAATGACGAACGAAGCAATTGAAAAAACGATCTTTGACCTGAAGGAAACAATTTCCCAGACCCTTTGTACCCCTACAAATAAGGCCGGTTGGCCGTTTATCATCGGATTTGCGATCGTGTCAATCCTTTTGGCGATGATATCTTCTGTCCTTGGCGGCATAGGACTTATTTTGACCTTATGGTGCTTTTACTTTTTCCGGGACCCTGTCAGAATGGTGCCAACAGCCGATGGATTGATAGTCTCCCCCGCTGATGGCCGTGTAACGGATGTTGTAGAGGGTGTCCCTTTACCGAAAGAGCTACGGGCTGATCCTCTCGATGGGCAAGACGAAGACGGTGATTTTACAAGAATCAGCATCTTCTTATCGGTTTTTGATGTTCATGTGAATCGAGTCCCGGCGTCAGGCACGATCAAGAAAATTGTTTACCGCCCTGGCCTGTTCTTAAATGCAGGAAGCGAACGCGCGAGCATTGAAAACGAACGCTGCGCCGCGCTTCTTGACCTGTCGGATGGCCGTGAATTGGGGTTTGTCCAAATCGCGGGGCTGATTGCCAGACGCATTATTTGCGATGCAAAAGAGGGAGATGTCGTCCAAAAAGGTGAACGTTATGGCCTGATTCGGTTTGGAAGCCGGATGGATATTTATCTTCCGAAAGGGGTCACCGCGCAGGTTGCGATCGGTCAAAAGGCTGTTGGCGGAGAAACAATTCTTGGTGATTTGACCGCAACAACAAGCACACCCAGAGACGCAAAACCAATATAAACATAAGAGGCAAATCATGGGTGACCAAGCTATGAACCACCAAGAAGAGACCCATAAAGTGAATGGGCAAGCGTTAACTCTTTCAAAAATGATTCCAAACTTGATCACCATGATGGCTTTGATTGCAGGGATGACAAGTGTCCAGAAGGCTATGACAGGTAATTTTGAAGTTGCCGTCCTTCTGCTCCTTGCTGCAGCAATTTTGGACGTAATGGATGGAGCGGTTGCAAGGGCCTTGAAGGCCCAAAGTGAATTTGGTGCACAATTGGATTCCCTGTCCGACTTTCTAGCATTTGGGGTTGCACCGGGCTTGATCCTTTATGTATGGACGTTAGGAGATGCCGGAAAACTCGGGTGGATTGCTGCGGTTGTGTTCCCTGTTGCTGCGGCATTGCGCTTGGCCAGGTTTAATGTTATGTCGGCCTCTTCTGCTGACACCCCCCTTTGGAAAAAACGCTTTTTTACAGGAGTTCCAACACCAGCAGGCGCAATTCTTTCGCTCTTCCCTCTGTATGTCTGGTTTCTAACTCCCGAAACATTCGAGGGTTATCGATGGGGCACCCCACTGGTTGCCCTTTGGGCCATTACAGTTTCTGCCTTGATGGTCAGCCGCATTCCCACATTTTCTATCAAATATATCCGGATCCCCCCTAAAATGATGGTTCCAACAATGGCATTTGTTGCGCTGGTAGTTGCAGCACTATTTAATGCCCCATGGGTTACACTCCCGCTCATATGCATTACCTATGCCGCATCAATTCCCGTTATTTTTCACCAATATCGTAAATTAGAAAAAGAACATCAGGCAGAAGAAGAAGAACTGTCTTCTCTCGCTTTCGGGATTTCAAAAATTCAGATTTTACCAAATGATGATGAGTAAAGAGAGTCCTCACAAATCCCCGCACAAATCAATGAAAGCGGATTTTATCCAAGACCAAAGGCCGGGGCCCCCATTTTGGCTCCCATCCCCACATTCAATGGCTTAGGACGAGGGGTCTCCACGGCCGCAGGCATGTCCATATCAACGCCCAAAGATCCAGCCGCATCAGAATCGCCGAAAAGCATGTCTAACTTATTCCGGGCAAAGAGATAATTCCCCCTCTCTTTATCAAGCATATGCCGAACATCTGCTCCAATTTGATCGGCATCATATCCCTCAGCAACCTGGCCTACAATTCCTTTGAGATTATGGGCCCCTTTGAGGGGAGGCGCCGCAGGAGCGGTAGAAGAAGGAGGAGCAACCTTGCCTGTTTGGACATCATACGTCGTATCATCACAAGCAGCGCGATAGGATGTCATCTCACCGTCTTTATTAAATTGGGCGGCGCTTGCGGCAAGCGTCAATTCACCGCCCTGCGTCCCGTTGATTGCGGCATGACCAGTGCTAAAATTTTTGACATCTGATCCAGCCATTACAGCTCCAACGACTGCAGCAGCGACAGGGGCGACAGCGGCGATCCCGGCAACAGCAATAGTGCCGGCCAATTGACCAACGAAACCCAGCCCGGGAGAAGGCGTAAACCCTAATTGGGTTTTAGGGGGCTCCATGGTTGCGGCTGCATGCATTCCGATTTCAGTGATTGTTTCAAAATTTGCGCCTGCGTTTTGGGCATAGTCCGTGAGTGAACCGGGTGTTTTAAGGTGCCCTAGACCCAAAGTGCTCCCAAGAGGTATTCCCGCCTGATTGGCAACTTTGTGGACAAAATTTTCTGAGTTTGCACGCACACCGAACCTCACTTTGTATCCTATTATAGTATCGTCACAGTGTTAATCTTTGGTAAAGACATAATATATTTATACTATGGCACATATGACATAGTTATTTCAAATACAAATATCATGTAATTACACCCTATATTTTAGAGTAAAACTTCGGCATAGTATCTCAAGAATAACAAGTATTCGCCCTTATACAATTGACAACCATCAATAGAGCCCCAAAATGAGAGCCCCAAAATGATGATTAAAAATCTTTTTCTGCCTATCTTTGTTTTTGTCTTGATTTCCGGTATCTGGGGTATATCCCCTGCATCTGCAGATATTCTTCCCTGGCAGATGAATTTCCAGGAAGCGGTGACGCCAGCAATGGAACATATCACCTCCTTTCATAACATGATGCTTTACATCATTTCAGGAATTGTTGCATTTGTAACAATTTTATTGCTTTATGTGATCATCAGGTTCAATTCCAAGACGAATCCTGTCCCATCGACCACAACCCACAATGTCTTACTGGAAGTGATATGGACCGTTGTTCCTGTTATTATCTTGATTGTGATTGCGGTCCCTTCTTTCAAGCTGTTGTTCTTCGAAGCCCGTAACCCTGAGCCAGAGCTGACAGTCAAGGTCGTTGGTTACCAATGGTATTGGGGATACGAATATCCCGAGAACGGAGATATTACAATCACATCAAATATGCTGAAAGATGAAGAAATCAATCCATCCAAAGGTCAGGTAAGACTCCTATCGGTTGATAACCCAATGATTATTCCAGTGGATACAAATGTTCTGTTCCAGGTCACAGCGAGCGATGTGATCCATTCCTTTGCAGTCCCACAATTTGGTGTAAAGGTCGATGCTGTCCCTGGCCGCTTAAACTCTGCCTGGGCCCGCGTCAATAAAATTGGAACATATTACGGTCAATGCTCCGAATTATGTGGAAAAGGCCATGGTCAAATGCCAATCGAAATCAAAGTGATATCGAAAGAGGATTTTGCCGCATGGATTCAATCACAAGGTGGTCATTTAAAATCACCAACGCCCCCCAAACCCGATGTCCCTGCATCTGAAAATAATACATAACCATTCACACGACGAAAGAGGTTACAATAATGTCCGACCATTCGATTGCCCATGATCACAAACCTGGATTCTTTGCGCGTTGGTTTATGTCGACCAACCACAAGGATATCGGAACACTTTATATTATCTTTTCTATCCTTGCGGGGTTAATCGGGGGGGCCTTCTCTGTCATGATGCGCATGGAACTGCAAGAGCCAGGCCTGCAATTCATTGCGCCAGGTGCAGAACAGATCTGGAATGTCTGGATTACCGCACATGGTCTGATTATGGTTTTCTTTGTCGTGATGCCCGGATTAATCGGAGGGTTCGGCAATTGGTTTGTACCATTGATGATTGGGGCACCAGATATGGCTTTCCCGCGTTTGAACAACATTTCTTTCTGGCTTCTGATCCCTGCTTTTGCACTGCTTGTTGGTTCTGTTTTTATAGGGGACGGGGCCGGAACAGGCTGGACAGTTTACCCCCCCCTCTCAACAAAAATAAGCCATCCAGGCATGTCAGTTGATATGGCAATTTTTGCGCTCCACCTTGCAGGAGCAAGCTCTATTCTAGGGGGAGCAAATTTTATTGCCACAATTCTGAATATGCGCGCCCCAGGAATGACGTTGCACAAAATGCCTCTATTCGCCTGGTCGATGCTGGTGACTGCTTTCTTGCTGGTTTTGTCTGTCCCTGTCTTGGGTGGAGCTATTACCATGTTGCTGACTGACCGCAATTTCGGGACAAACTTCTTTAATCCTGAAGGTGGTGGCGACCCAATTTTGTTCCAACACCTTTTCTGGTTTTTTGGGCATCCGGAAGTCTATATTATGATCTTGCCAGCCTTTGGTATCGTCAGCCATATTATCTCGACCTTTTCTAAAAAACCTATTTTTGGATATCTGGGAATGGCCTATGCAATGGTATCAATTGGGTTTGTGGGGTTTATTGTTTGGGCCCACCATATGTATACAACTGGACTTTCTGTTGATACACGCGCCTATTTTACCGCAGCAACATTGGTGATTGCTGTTCCTACGGGGATTAAAATATTTTCATGGATTGCAACCATGTGGGGCGGGTCTATTGAATTTAAAACCCCTATGCTTTGGGCTGTCGGTTTTATTTTTCTCTTTACGGTTGGAGGCGTAACCGGCGTTGTCCTTGCAAATGGGGGAATGGACATTGCGCTTCATGATACCTATTACGTCGTTGCCCACTTCCACTATGTTTTATCTTTAGGCGCTGTCTTTGCCCTTTTTGCCGGTTTCTATTACTGGATTGGCAAAATGTCTGGGCGTCAGTATCCTGAATGGATGGGACAAGTTCATTTCTTTGCCACCTTTATTGGGGTCAACATGATTTTCTTCCCACAGCATTTTCTGGGACTTGCAGGAATGCCACGGCGTTACCCTGACTACCCGGATGCGCTTGAAGGATTTAACCGTATTTCCTCTTACGGTGCTTATATTTCCTTTGCTGCAACTATTTTCTTTGTGTTCATTGTGATCTACACCTTGACACGTGGACAGAAAATTGGTGCAAATTATTGGAATGCACAGCCAAACGTGATGACACTGGAATGGACAGTTTCATCTCCGCCTCCGTTCCACCAATTCGAAATTCAACCAACTGTTAAATAGAATCAGAAGAATTAGATCGGAAAGCCCCTCTGAGAGGGGCTTTCTCTTTTGCGCCAAACACATTAAAATTAGCCATATTGAAAGGAGAAAATATGAATCAAAATACGGTGAAATTAGATCAAAGCTGGATGAGTCATATTGGGTTGGAATTCTCCAAACCCTATATGCAAGAATTGAAAGAATTTCTAAGGGGCGAGAAATCAAAAGGGAAAATCATTTACCCCAAAGGAGATGATATTTTTAATGCCATGAATATTACCCCCTTCGAGAAGGTAAAAATTGTGATATTAGGGCAAGACCCTTATCACGGTGAAGGCCAGGCTCATGGACTTTCATTTTCAGTTCGTGATGGTATAAAACCACCCCCAAGCCTGATCAATATCTACAAAGAAATTGCAAATGAATATGCTTGTGCCATTCCAAAATCCGGCAATCTGACACATTGGGCAGAACAGGGTGTTCTTCTTTTGAATGCAACGCTTACTGTAGAAAATGGACTTGCGGGATCACATCAAAATAAGGGGTGGGAACAGTTTACCGACAGAATCATTCATGCAATTAATGACCATCATGAACATATTGTCTTTATGTTATGGGGGTCTTATGCCCAGAAAAAAGGGGCGTTTATAGATAAAAACCGTCACCTCATCCTGCAATCTGTGCACCCATCCCCCTTGTCGGCTCATCGCGGGTTTCTAGGTTGTGGTCATTTTAAAAAAGCGAATGACTACTTGGTTGCGCATGGGCATTCGCCAATCGATTGGGTACGATAGAGCTTTAATCAACGCTATCCACTTCCCATCGGGACTATACACCTAGAATTGAGGACGCTGCCTTTTTGATAGCTTCGATATCTGATGACATACACGCCCGCCTTCCACACTCGCCTTTGTTAATATGGCAATTATCCTTCTGATGCGGAAATGTCAAGTTTTTCTGCTTTCATTTCCGCATCCCTTAATAGGCGCGGGATGTTGAAGGTAATGTTTTCCTTGGCCAGAACGACTTCTTCGACAGTGACATCATAACGTTGGCGGAGGGCTGTGATCACGTTTTCGATCAAAATGTCCGGAGCAGAGGCTCCGGCGGTCAGGCCCAATGTCTGGACATTCTGAAGGGATTCCCACGGAATGTTATGATCATCCTGCAGCAAATGCGCATTGGAACAGCCGTAGACTTTGGCGACTTCCACCAAGCGATTGGAGTTGGATGAATTCGGCGAACCGATCACAAAGACGGCATCGGATTGCGGGGCTATTTCCTTGACCGCAAGTTGGCGGTTGGTGGTGGCGTAACACACATCTTCTTTGTTGGGGCCGACTATGGCCGGAAATTTGCGGCGGAGGGCGGCAACGACCGCACTCGTGTCATCGACCGATAAGGTTGTTTGGGAACAATGTGCCAGTCGGGTCGGGTCGGGAACCTCTAATTTTTCGACATCATCCACTGTTTCAACCAGATAGACGCTGCCTTCGGGCAATTGGCCCATGGTGCCAACGACTTCGGGGTGTCCGGCATGTCCGATCAGGATAATCGTCAATCCCATTTTATGGTGCCGCTCGGCCTCGTTATGGACTTTGGTGACCAGCGGGCAGGTGGCATCAATGTAAAACATCTCACGGGTGCGGGCTTCGTGCGGGACGGATTTCGGAACGCCATGCGCAGAAAAAATAACCGGACGGCCATCATCGGGAATTTCGGATAATTCTTCGACGAATAGAGCCCCTTTGGCGCGCAAATCTTCGACGACATATTTATTGTGCACGATTTCGTGGCGGACGTAGACGGGCGCGCCGTATTTTTCCAACGATTTTTCAACAATCTGGATAGCACGGTCAACCCCTGCGCAGAACCCGCGCGGCGCACAGAGAAGAATTTTAAGAGAGGGGTGCTGTGTCATTGGTCTTATTTCTGGATAATGAGCGGCGAAATATCAAGATATCTCTCGCTGGATTGAAAAATAATATAAGCAAGTCCCAACCGATTGGTTGTTACGGAAAAGGCAAGATGACCTTTGTTTTCAGAGAAGTAAGATACATCATAATCCTTTAACCCCGTCACCATATTCCCGAAAATCTGAGAAAATTGAGCATCGGAAAAAGGTGGCTGTTGATCGTTAAAAAGGACTTTTTGATAGGATGGTTGAATGCTCACGTAGAAAGATTTCTGTTCGAATTCATTTGCAAAGCTGGCCAGTAATGCCTCAAGCCGTTTGGCTGTGTCTTGGGGCGATGTTTTTCCTGTAATGTTTTCGTTCAAAAAATAGGCGGGAACGGTAAATTTTTTTCCATCCGGTGTTTCTGCGACGTAATACAGAATTGCAGAGCTATCTACGGCATAAAAGGCTGGGATGGAATTATAAGCTTTCAGAATTTTTATCTTACTGCCGGTCGGAAGAAAGTTTCTTAGGATCAAAAAAGAATTATACTGACAACCAGAGCAAATCATCAAACCTTCGACATCCATTGCATAAAGATTTATATCAATTGCAGTTGGCGAATCTGTGAGAAGTTGTCGGGTGTTCGGGGAGGCAGATAACAGCAAATAAGGGCTAGTTAGGCTGTATTCTTTCCCTGCGAGGGGGGAATCGATATCCTGATCCTTGGCCCCACAAGAGCACAAAATGCCTACGCAAAAGAAAAGAAAGAAGAGGGTTTTAAAAAATTTCATTATGGGGTTCTTGTATATTATCCGTATATTTTATGCACGTCTTAGGCTTACCAGATCGTAGGCCCTCTTTCTACCCTCTTGCTATGATTTTTGTTTTGGGTATTGTTCAATTTGTAGATAAGCAGGGAGTTCTTTTGATGAATAAGTTTATGATCCTCAGTTTGTTATTAATGGTATTCGTATTGCCGGGTTGTGAGGCCATTCACAAATTCGGGGAGTCTTTAAAGTCGATGGAAATGCCGAAGGTAAGGCCAAAAAGTGATCCCCAGATCAAAAACGTAGAAAATGCGGACTCATCTTCTTTGTCATCTGTTGGCGGAAAAGATTGCCCGCGAGTCAAAGCTGTCAATGATCTGGCTGCCATCACTCAGTTTTCTCCGCCATCCGATATGGTCGCTGATAAAATGATTTCGACGACAAAATTGGAAAAGATAACCTCAAAATGCAGCGTTTCCGGAAATAGCGTATCGGTTGAAATGGCTCTTGATTTTACCGGTGTTTTGGGCCCCATCGGGGTTAAGGATCTCAATGGGCAAGCCAATTATACCTATCCTTATTTTCTATCTGTGATTTCTCCTGATGGTCAAATTTTATCGAAGGATGTTTTTGCACTGTCGATGGTTTATGAAAATGGGCAAATTACCTATCACCGCCAAGATAAGCTGCGCCAAGTGATTCCACTGATCGCGCGTCAGGATCCAAGCCAGTTTCAGATTATGATCGGCTTTCAATTATCCACAGATGAATTGGCCTATAATCGGCGCCTGAACGAGGGTAGGAGATAATAGCACCGAATAATCGTTTTGAATCTTATTCTTTGCTTGCCATGATCAGATCAATATGCTACCCAAACGGCAACGAAACAAACAGATTCATGTCTTCATGAAAGGATCAGGAATTGACAAAATCCTCCTCCGCCTCTGGTGCTGGGCACATCCTAAGCTCCCGCTATGCAACCTCTTTGATCGATGTTGCACATCAATCGGGGGCCCTTGCTTCCATTGAAAAAGATATGGCGTCATTGCAGTCGGCTTTGGACTCCTCCCCAGAACTAAAGGCATTGCTGGGGAATCCTGTTTATTCAAAAGCGCAGCAAATGGATGCGTTACAAGGTATTTCCAGCAAAGCGGGATTTCATCCGCTCGTTCTAAATTTCTTGGGCGTTCTCTCGAAAAATGGACGTTTGGACTCTCTCTCGGCCATTTTGGTCGCCTTTTTCAAGGAAATGGAGCGTCGTCATGGCGTGTTAGAGGCGAAAGTGGTCTCTGCTGTTTCCTTGAGCGAGGTCCAGCAAAAGGCTTTGGCCGAAAATTTATCAAAAAATACCGGCAAGCAGATCCGTTTGGTCATGGGCCTTGATCCATCTCTCTTGGGAGGCATGGTGGTGACTGTCGGATCCCGCATGATAGATGATTCGCTGAAAACCCGTCTGGCACAGTTAAAACAGGCCATGATCGGTAAAAAGGCAGCTTAAGGTTTTACTTGTTAAACAGTTTTGAACCACGAAGAACACGAAAGTCACGAAGTCAGATAAAAATATGGATGCTGTAAAAAAACAAAGCCATTTTTCTGAAGATGATCTGTCCAGGCAGGTTGTGGACGTTGCGTATTGTGTTCACCAGAAAATGGGTGTTGGCTTACTGAAAAGTGTTGATAAGGTAAATGAGAATCATGCGGCGCAGTTAATGAATTACATGCGCCTATCGGGAATTCAAACGGGGTTTTTGATTAATTTTAATGAACAATACTTCAAAGAAGGTATACGCAGATTTGTCATTTAAAACTTCGAGGACTTCGTGTTCTTCGTGGTTAAAATTTAAAATAAGGTTATAAACAAAAGAGGAAAATAAAAATGGATATCCGTGCATCAGAAATTTCTGAAATCCTGACCAAGCAAATCGCCAATTTTGGTGCGATGGCTGATGTGGCCGAGGTTGGTCAAGTTCTCTCCGTTGGGGATGGTGTGGCCCGTGTTTACGGTCTGGATCAGGTGCGTGCGGGTGAGATGGTGGAATTCCCTGGTGGTATCAAAGGGATGGCACTGAACCTCGAAGCTGACAACGTGGGGGTGGTTATTTTCGGATCCGACCGCGCGATTAAAGAAGGCGATATCGTCAAACGTACGGGCGAGATTGTTCAGGTTCCTGTTGGACGTGAATTGTTGGGCCGCGTTGTGGATGCTTTGGGAAATCCGATTGATGGCAAAGGACCTCTGAATGCCAAAGAATTCCGCCGTGTCGAAGTCAAAGCCCCTGGCATTATCCCGCGTAAATCCGTGCATGAGCCAATGCAAACCGGTCTGAAAGCGATTGACTCTCTCGTGCCGATCGGACGTGGACAGCGTGAATTGATCATTGGTGACCGTCAGACGGGGAAAACCGCTGTGGCCTTGGATGCGATTATTAACCAGAAATCGGTGAATGCATCCAGCAATCCAAAAGATCACCTGTATTGCGTGTATGTGGCAATTGGTCAAAAACGTTCGACCGTTGTCAAATTGGTAAAGGAATTGGAAGAAGCAGGCGCGATGCAATATTCGATCGTTGTGGCTGCGACAGCGTCCGATCCTGCTCCGATGCAGTTCTTGGCCCCTTATACTGGTTGCGCGATGGGAGAATTCTTCCGTGACAACGGGATGCATGCGTTGGCTGTCTATGATGACTTGTCCAAACAGGCTGTGGCTTACCGCCAGATGTCTTTGTTGCTGCGTCGGCCACCAGGACGTGAAGCGTATCCAGGGGATGTGTTCTATATTCACTCGCGCTTGCTGGAACGTGCTGCGAAACTGAATGAAGACAACGGATCCGGATCTTTGACCGCATTGCCTGTGATTGAAACCCAGGCAGGGGACGTATCCGCCTATATTCCAACCAACGTGATTTCGATTACCGATGGTCAGATCTTCTTGGAAACCGGTTTGTTCTATAAAGGCATCCGTCCTGCGATTAACGTTGGTTTGTCGGTGTCACGTGTCGGATCTGCGGCGCAGATCAAGGCGATGAAGCAAGTTGCCGGTAAAATCAAATTGGAATTGGCGCAGTATCGTGAAATGGAAGCCTTTGCCCAGTTCGCATCGGATCTTGATCCCGCTACTCAAAAATTGTTGGCGCGTGGGGCGCGTTTAACCCAATTGCTGAAACAACCTCAATACTCTCCATTAACCGTGGAAGAGCAAGTTGTGGTGATTTATGCGGGAACACGTGGCTATCTGGATAACGTGGCCGTCAATCAGGTCAGTGCGTATGAAGCGGACATGTTGACTGAACTGCGCAGTGCAGGGGCGTCTATCCTTGCGGCCATTAAAGATAAAAAAGCTCTGAATGATGAGATCGAAGCGCAGATCAACGCGTTCCTTGATGGATTCACCAAAGGCTATGCGGTAAGATTGGCGGCTTAAAAAATGTGTTTAAGAATCAGGGGGTAAAAAATGAAATTAAGAGTTGTTTATTCTGGTTCAGTTGGCCCGTTACAAAAATTTTTTGGTTCAATTGGCCCTGATGAAACAGTATTAGTTTTGGATGGTAGAAAATTATCCCATGATTCTGAAGGCGCAGTAAATGAACAAATAAAAATGATGGAGCCACGGGATTTTTTAAGTTCCATTATGCAGCGACCGGATTCTGTCAGGTTTATTGTTCAACACTTTTATGCGGCTGAACGTTTTGCCCCACCTACTCTACACGATTTGAACGTTAGAGGAAGTGATAGTGTTGCGTCATTTAATACAGTTGGCAGTGTCCAGGGAAGTTTAAAGCGTAATAGAAGAGGCGTAGACGGTGTCGTTGAATTGCATTCTGAGGGATATTATTTGGGCGACAATATAAGTTTACATCTTGCAGTGTTTTCTGATCCAAAGTTTATTATAAGGTAGATAAATGCCAAGTTTAAAAGAGTACAGAACGCGAATTACCTCTGTGAAATCAACACGGAAGATTACCTCTGCCATGAAAATGGTGGCGGCGTCCAAGTTGAAACGCGCACAGGAAGCTGCGGAATCATCGCAACCATACGCAAAAGCCATGGCCGGAATTGTTTCTCGTGTGGCGGCGGGCGTTCATGGTGATGGCGGGCCTAAACTTTTGGTTGGTACCGGAAGTTCGCAACGCCATTTACTGGTGGTCTGTTCATCGGATCGCGGTTTGTGCGGTGGCTTTAACGGCAACCTTGTGCGCTTTGCGCGGAACGAGATCCGTCGTTTGCATGCCGAAGGCAAGCAAGTGGAAATGATCTGTGTCGGACGCAAAGCCCGTGATGTGTTAAAGCGCGAGTTTTCCTCTCTGATTACCGATACCATCACCGGATTGGGGACACGTGGACGATTGGCCTTTGCCGATGCGTTGAAAGTGTCGGATTTGATTTTGGAAAAATTCAATCGTGGCGATTTTGATGTGTGTTCGTTGGTGTATAACCAATTCGGGTCTGTTTTGGTGCAACGTCCATCAACCCAGCAATTGATTCCGTTTGTGGTTGCGGCCAATCAGAACGCGGCGGCCGGATCGGCTCCGTATAGTTTTGAACCTGCAGAAGACGTGATTTTGGCAGAATTATTGCCAAAAAATATCAGTGTCCAAGTGTTCCGCGCGTTGTTGGACAGCGCGGCTGGCGAACAGGCCGCACGGATGACGGCTATGGACAACGCAACCCGTAACGCAGGTGATATGATCAAAAACCTGACCGTGAAATATAACCGTGCGCGTCAGGCTTATATTACCAAAGAACTCATCGAGATTATCTCCGGAGCGGAGGCGGTTTAATATCTTTTGGTTGTCTGGATTGTTGATTGAAATAAAGAGAAAGTAAAAATGGTTGAGCTGAGTACAGATTTTAAATTTTCGGTTTGCAAAGGGGATGAAGCGGCGACCGTCGTATTTGTTTCAGGTCTCTATGCGGCGTTGAAAAAACAAAGCATTCGTAGTGTTTTTGATGCGTTGGTTCAGGCGAATTCGGATAGCGTGTCTTTAGCTTCTAACTTGGTTAAATCTCTGGGTGGATGTTCTGTGCGTGACATGGTTTTGAATTGGCAGCGAACAGAAAAATTTTGCCCAACGGAGGTTTTTGACAGACATACGTTCTTTTTGAATCCCTCTTTTGCTGAAAAGAGGGCAATGGTTTTGAATGCTAAAAAATTGGATGAGACGAAGAGGGCCTGTGCTCCTGAAATTTTGAGGATTGATGGTATTCATTATGTTCTACCTGTTTTGCGAGCCCTTTTTGAAGGCTGTGCAGAGGCTTTAAGTGATTTTGATTTTGCAGTGGCAGGCCATAAAATTTTAAATAAGTTTGAAGCAGAGGAAATTCAAAGGGAACAGGAGTTTCAGGCGTTCGCTTTTGAGATGATGAGGGTTTGCGCAATAGAGCATGAGCATTTGCCTCGTTGAGAATAATGTTTTGTTTCACATGTTAGCTGTGTAAATAACTTTGGAATTTAATTAAAAGAGGAAAATATAAAATGACACAACAAAATGGAATGATTACTCAGGTTCTGGGCGCGGTGGTGGACGTACAGTTCCCCAATGGCAATGTGCCTGCGATTCTGAACGCGTTGACCACAGATAACGAAGGCAAAACCCTCGTTCTGGAAGTGGCCCAACACTTGGGTGAAAATACGGTTCGCTGTATCGCGATGGACTCGACCGATGGTTTGGTGCGTGGGACTCCTGTCTCTGATACTGGGAACGCGATTTCCGTGCCTGTTGGAACCAATGTTTTGGGACGTATCATCGACGTTATTGGCCATCCGATTGACGAACGTGGTCCGATCGGATCTGACAAATTTTATCCGATTCACCGCGAAGCTCCAAGTTTTGCCGAACAAGCGACGGAAACAGAGCAGCTCATCACCGGGATTAAGGTGATTGACCTTCTTTGTCCTTATGCCAAGGGTGGTAAAATTGGGTTGTTCGGTGGCGCCGGTGTGGGTAAAACCGTGACCATTCAGGAATTGATCAACAATATTGCCAAAGGCCATGGTGGGGTGTCGGTGTTTGCAGGTGTTGGTGAACGCACCCGTGAAGGGAACGATTTGTACCACGAAATGATTGATGCCGGTGTGTTGGTTCCGGGTGATGCCAAAGCATCGAAAGTGGCGTTGGTGTATGGTCAGATGAACGAACCTCCAGGAGCACGTGCCCGTGTGGCCCTGACTGGTTTGTCGATGGCCGAATATTTCCGTGACGAAGAAGGTCAGGACGTTCTGTTCTTTATGGACAACGTCTTCCGTTTCACACAGGCCGGTGCCGAAGTGTCCGCATTGTTGGGCCGTATTCCATCCGCTGTGGGATATCAACCAACTCTGGCGACCGATATGGGCGCATTGCAAGAGCGTATTACATCGACCAACAAAGGATCGATTACTTCCGTTCAGGCCGTGTATGTTCCTGCGGATGACTTGACCGACCCTGCGCCAGCAACCACCTTCTCGCACCTTGATGCAACGACGGTTCTGTCGCGTCAGATCGCGGAATTGGGGATTTATCCTGCGGTGGATCCTCTGGATTCGACCTCGCGTATTCTTGATCCGCGCGTTGTCGGGGAAGAGCATTACAAATGCGCCACCGATGTTCAGAAAATTCTGCAAACCTATAAAGCCCTGCAAGACATTATTGCGATTTTGGGTATGGATGAATTGTCGGAAGAAGATAAACTGGTTGTGGCACGTGCCCGCAAAATCCAACGTTTCCTCTCGCAACCATTCCATGTGGCTGAAGTATTTACCGGATCTCCAGGGGTTTTTGCGTCCTTGGAAGAAACGATCAAAGGTTTCCGCATGATTTGTGATGGGGAACTGGATCATATTCCAGAAGCTGCCTTCTATATGGTTGGTAATATCGACCAAGTGCTCGAAAAAGCCAAGAAAATGGCGGAAGCGGCGTAATTCTCTCTAATCCCTCTCCCCTTGCGGGAGAGGGTAGGGTGAGGGGGTAAGGTTTTTTAACTACAGAGACCGCAGAGATAGACAGAGAGCAATGCATGATACGTATAATATCAATTGTATCTAACATTGCCTTGCTTTTGTGGGTTCTTTACATGGTGGCAGATGTTGGGCTTCCGAAGAGGGGCGATCAGGTTATAGGGGCTTTACTAATTGTAGTCTCTGCATCACTCTCTTTAATCTCACTAAACATGAATAAGGTAGAGCTTGATGTAATGAGAAAAATCTTAGACATTTGGCCTTTTTTATTATTTAAAAGGCTTGCTCTTGAGGAAAGAAAAAAGATTAGAGATTTACGGGAAAATTAAATGGTAAAATATTACACAATTTCCTGACCTTGGTTCTGAACTGACCCGCAAGATCATAGAATGCGCGATAACAGTTCATAAATATTTCGGCCCAGGATTGTTGGAAAGTGTTTACGAAGAATGTTTGGCGATTGAACTCGCCAAGGCGGGCTTAGCATATAAAAAACAACATTTGATGCCAGTTGACTATAACGGACATATGATTAAAGATGCGTACAGATTAGATTTTTGGGTGGAGGATAAAGTTGTTGTTGAGTTGAAAGCAGTTGATAAAATGAACCCTCTGTTTGATGCTCAGATTATAACTTATATGAAACTTAGTAAAAGCCCATTGGGTTTGTTAATTAACTTTAATGAAAAACTAGTAAAGGACGGAATAAAGCGCTTTGCCCTGACGGAATTTAACTCTTAAACTCTGTCTATCCCTGCGCTCTCTGTAGTTTAAACATGACAAACACATTCAACTTCGAACTTGTCTCCCCTGAACAGAAATTGATTTCGGAAGAGGCGTATCACGTGACGATCCCCGGAGAAGAGGGGGATGTCGGTGTCCGTGCAGGGCATATGGCTTTGGTGATGTCGGTACGTCCCGGTGTTGTCGAAGTGATCCGCAGTGAAGGCGGCGCAAAAGAGAAAATCTTTATCGCGGGTGGCTTTGCGGATGTGTCGCAAACAAATTGTACAATTTTGGCTGAGGAGGCGGTGCCTGTTTCAAAATTGAACCATGATAAACTCACAGCCGAACTCAATCATATCACAGAAAATCTTTCGCTTTCTGATTCCGATCTCGAAAAAATAAGCTTGAATAGGAAATTGATAGTTGTTTCTGCCATGCTGGATGCGTTAAAGGGATAAAAGTTTTTTTATTCCTTTATCAGACGAAATTTACTTATTAAAACTTTTCGACATTTGCTTCATAAAGCCAAATGGATCGAATGGATTGAAATCTGCCTCGTGTTGGGGAAATTGAAAGCCAGAGCTTTTCATCATTTCTGCCATCATCATTGGATAGGCTTTGATAGCTGAGTCAATAAATTGTTGACGGACTTCTGGTGGGAAGGCTGCAATCATTTTTCCGAATTCTTCGGGGTCTATTTTAAATGTGAATTCCATTTTCGCCTCGCTCCTTTTTAATCAATTCTTTTTATCATGTGTGCCTAAAAGTGTCGTGATGATTCCGTGAAGAGTATTGATTTCCTGATCTGTCGGGTGGGCCCGGCTAAAGAAAGAACGTATATTCCGAGAGATAATATCTTTCATCTCAGGAACACGGTAGAAACCACCAAGATCTAATGCCTGATCAAGCCTGTCGAAAAACGTATTGAACAATTGAGTCGACGCAGGCAAGCTTTTTCCCATCGGTAAAGTTATATCTGGCGCATCGAAAATATTCTGGGACCATTCATAAGAGACGAGCAAAACAGATTGCCCTAGATTGAGTGATGAAAAATCAGGGTTGAGAGGAATTGTAATCAGCTTATGAGCCAACATAATTTCCTCATTGGTTAACCCAGAACGTTCAGCGCCAAATAGGATAGCAACTTTCTGACCTTCCTTTATTTCACGATGAATCTTAATACTTGCACTTCGTGCGGTCATCACAGGTTTTACCAAATCCCGTGAACGCGCCGTTGTAGCATAAATCGTTTGGCAATCTGCAATCGCTGCTGTCAATGTATCAAAAATTTCAACAGGTGGAATTCTGTCCAGTGCACCAGCCGACATTGCATTCGCACGTTCATTTGGCCAACCATCACGTGGGTTGACAATCCGAAGCCGAGACAGTCCACAATTGAGCATTGCGCGTGCTGTTGCTCCGATATTTTCTCCCATTTGCGGGTTGACTAAAACAATAATGGGTTCTGCATTGTCGGACATAGAAAAAAGCTTTGCAGCATAATTCATTGAAACACAAGAGAAAATAGAAGAACATTTGTATTTACGTAATAATATTTGACAAATAAATCTGTTAAGGATATATTAAGGATCTCAGCATTTATAATTTATTAAGGATTTAGATAATGGAAGCCACACACTTGGAACATTCACATCAGCCTTATTCACAGCCGGATAGACATACGGCCTTTGATGTTGTTGCTGCTTTTTCACAATTGGAAACATCGCGTAAAATGACATTGTTTGATCAATTGATGTGTGGAAGGGCGAATGCTTATCGGAATACTTTAAAATCCATTTGGCCCCAATCAAATGACAACGATGCCAGGAAGCTTGAGATGATATTAAGAGCCCGACTTGATAGACTCAAAAAACTATCTTAAGATCATCCCTGTTTAACAGATTTTGTTAATCATGTTTTTCGGCCGCGATGCTTTTAATCTCTTTTCTGATGGCGGCTTTCCAATCTGATTCTTGAATGGAAAATTGACGATATATTTTGTTACAAGAAAGAATCGATTTTGCAGGGCGCGGAGCCTTCATCTTAAAATCCGCAGATGTAGCGGGGATGACCTTTGCAGATTTTAGATTGTGTTTCGAAAGTTCAGTCATGACAAAACAGGCTACTTCATACCATGATGCACTTGGGGCCCCCGCATAATGATATGTTCCCCATCCTTGAAAAAAATCATTTTGACAGGTGGATGAGATTCTTAAAATAGCATCAGCCAAATCAGATGCTGATGTTGGGCTTCCTATTTGATCTGTGACAACGGTCAATTCATCCTTTTTTTCTGCTAATTCGATAATCTTGCGTATAAAACTTTTTCCGTACAGGCTAAAAATCCAACTCGTTCTTAATATAATATGACGGTTGCAACTTGCCCTTACGGCTCTTTCTCCAGCTTCTTTCGAAAGCCCGTAGATTGAGAGGGGATTAACGGGGCTCTCCTCTGTGTAGGGGGATTCTTGCATCCCATCAAACACATAATCTGTCGAGAGCTGAATAAGATCATGACCATATTTCTCGGCGGATTGAGCAAGATGGAGGGGGCCTCTCCAATTTGTTTCAAAGGTTTCTTTTACTCTTTCTTCTGCATCGTCAACCTGCGTCCAGCCGGCTGCATTTACGATCATGCACCGCCCTAGTTTGGATCTATACTCTTTTAATATCTTTTCAACAGCCTCAGAGTTTGTAATGTCACATTCTGCATGACCAATTGGATAGACAGACGAGCTGATATTATTGTTTTGTGCGGCAAGGATCAGTGCCATCCCGACCTGGCCTTTGGCTCCGAAAATGAGGATGTTCATAAGACTTACCTTTCTGGAAGATTATTCACATTTGATATCTTTGAGGAAGGGAAGCTTTTCATCTTTCTCAGATAAAATAGGGGTATCAATATTCCATGGAATCTGTAGATCTGGGTCATTCCAATGAATCCCGCCTTCATGTTCTGGGCTATAAAATTTGCTTGTTTTATAAGTTACGATAACGTCATCACTCTGTGTACAGAAACCATGCGCAAAACCCTCTGGAATATAAAACTGGGCGCCATCCTCTGCGTTTAATTCAACCTTGATGTACTGCCCGAAGGTTCGAGACCCTAAGCGAATATCAACGGCGATATCGAGGATACAACCTTTTAAAGCCATCACTAATTTTGCTTGTGCAGATGGTGCGCGTTGGAAATGAAGGCCCCTAATTGTGCCGGCCTTCCGGGAATAGGACATATTGTCTTGGACAAAAGAATCTAGTATCCCGTTTTTTGTGTCTCTCTTGTAATTCCAAGTTTCTGATAACCAACCCCGAGAATCCTCAAATCGTTTTGGGACGATTAATTTGGGGCCTTCAATTTCAAATGTTTTAATCTTCATTTTGCTTTATGCAATAAATTCGCTTTCTGTCATACTCATTAATGGTTCTGCACCTGCCATAATCATGCGATAACGACTTTCAGCCTCTGGCAACATTCTTTCAATAAAGAACCGGGCTGTTTTGATTTTTGACTGGTAAAATTCTGTTTTGTCTGTGTCCCCAGCTATTAATTTGTCCTGCGCAACTTTTGCCATTTTTATCCACATGAAACCAACAGCAACCAACGCAAATAGACGCAGAAAATCTGTTGAGGCTGCACCTGCTTCGTTTGGATCTTTCAAAGATTTCAGACCAATTTGTATTGTGGCTTGTTGTAATTTTGTAAAAGCCTTGGATAATGGGACAACAAGTTTTCCCAGAGTTTCATCCTCTTGATATTGGGTCATAAACTCGAGAACCGGGTGGAAAAAGCGGCGTAATAAACGCCCATAGTTCTGGCTCATTTTTCTTCCCACCAGATCAAGGGCTTGGATGCCATTTGTCCCTTCATAAATCATGGCGATACGTGCATCCCGCGCATATTGTTCGACGCCATATTCGCGGATATATCCGTGTCCTCCGTGAATCTGGATTGCAAGATTTGCAATTTCAAACCCCATATCCGTTTGATAGGCTTTAATAATCGGGGTCAATAATGCAACGAGATCATCGGCTTCCTGACGTTTGATAGAATCTGGATGTTTTTCTGCAATATCAAGGTGGAGTCCAACCCAATATGATAATGCTCTGGCGCCTTCACAAAAGGCTTTGGATGTGAGAAGCATTTTGCGAACATCAGGATGGACAAGAATGGGGTCGGCAGGTTTATCAGGATATTTTGTGCCATCAAGTGCGCGCATCTGAAGTCGGTCTCTTGCATAAGAAAAACCATTTTGCCAAGCCACTTCGGCAAGACCCAAGCCTTGCATACCAACTCCAAGGCGGGCTGCATTCATCATTGTAAACATTGCTTTCAACCCTTTATTAGGTTCTCCGACTAACCATCCAATTGAGGTGTCAAAATTCATGACACAGGTTGCAGAGGCTTTAATGCCCATTTTATGTTCGATTGATCCGCATGTGACATGGTTTGCAGCATGGGTATCAACAAGGAATTTGGGGACGATGAAGAGAGAGATTCCCTTTGCGCCTTCAGGTGCATCTGGCAATTTCGCAAGGACCAGATGTATAATATTATCCGTCAGATCATGATCACCTGCTGAAATAAAAATCTTTGTCCCTGTTATTTCATATTGACCCTGTCCGTTTGGGATCGCCTTTGTTCGGATAAGTCCCAAATCTGTCCCGCAATGAGGTTCTGTCAGGCACATCGTCCCGGCCCATTCACCTGTGATCATCTTAGGCAGATATGTTTTCTTTAAATCCTCTGAGCCGTGATGGAGGATTGCACGATAGGCTCCTTCGGATAATCCCGGATACATACCAAACGACATATTTGAAGAGCAGATCATCTCCATGAAAACCAAATTCCAGAGATGGGGCATTCCCATTCCGCCATACACTGGATCAGCAGAGAGTGATGTCCACCCCCCTTGTGTATAGCTTGCATACGCTTCCTTAAAGCCTTTTGGGGTTGTAACCTGGCCATTATCAAAATGACACCCCTCCTGGTCACCAGATTGGTTGAGTGGAAATAAAACCTCTTCACAAAATTTTGATCCTTCCGCAAGGATGCTTTCCATGAGATCTGGTGTTGCTTGTTCATAGCCCGGGAGCTGTGACAGTTGAGAGACATTTAATACGTCATTGAGCACAAAACGCATGGTTTCGAGAGGGGCTTTATAAACAGGCATCAGAATCTTTCCTTTTTAACACTAATGTTTTGTCTGGTTATCATGGACCATTAATTTCATGAAATCATTCAACTTATCTTTGTCCATGGTTGCAATAATCTTTTTAGCCTGTGCTGCGGGGGAGGTATCATCGACGGTTTCTTTTTTTTCTAGAATAAGATGAGCAAGTCTTTTTAGTTTTTCCTCGCCAATTGTAAGGCGCGTTTCCTGCATATTCTTTAATGCTGATGCGACAAGTTCATCGCGTGTCAAGGGTATACCTGCAAGAGCGGGAGCCTGAGCAGGGGAAAAACATTTCTCTTTTTGCTTTTTCTTTCGTTTGAGCCAATTAAACAACATTATTCTTTCAGTTTCGCAGCCAGAGGTGAAGAAGGTGTAAATAAACGATTCGATTACTCTTCTCGATTATATCTTAAAAAAGACTTTCTGTCTGTCACGCAGTGCAGTAAATAGGTAGTATGAATTATCGTCACATTTACCATGCCGGCAATTTCGCCGATGTGCATAAGCATCTGATCTTGATGATGGCACTGGATTATCTGCAGCAAAAAGAAAAGGGTTTGTTCATTCTGGATGCATTTGCAGGAATCGGTTTGTATGATTTAACCCGTCCAGAGCCACAGAAAACGATGGAATATCTGGGCGGTATCGCAAGAATTATGTCGGAGCCTGCGAAAAATCCTGACTTATTGGCATTTCAGAAAATGATCAGTCTTTTTTGGGGGGCGAAGCAGTACCCGGGATCGCCTATTCTCGCTGCAACGGTTATCCGCGATCAGGATCGTTTGGTTGTTAATGAATTACATCCCGAAGATACCGAAACATTAAAATATCATCTTCGTGGGTTTCGGAATGTCCGTGTCACAGCCGAGGATGCCTACCAATCGATTCGAGCCCATATTCCACCTGTAGAGCGTCGCGGGATCATTCTAATTGACCCGCCATTTGAAAAGCCTGATGAATTTAAACTCTTGATTGATCAAATGGATCAATGGAAAAAGCGCTGGTCTAGTGGCTGCTTCATGGTTTGGTATCCTATAAAGGCGGGTCAGCCTATTCCCGAACTTCACAAGGCGGCCCAAAATTTAGGGATCAATCGGACATGGGTTTCTGAAATTTTATTACGGAAGCGGGATATGGCGGGTGGACTTAACGGGGCAGGAATAGTGATGTTTAATGCCCCTTTTGGCTTGGCCGAGAAGGTTCAGGGTTTATCTGATGAGTTTTGTACCAAGTTAGGGGATTCTTGGATCGAAAATAGGTTTCTGATAAATGAATAGAATAAAGATCTGACGAGGATTATTTCCTTGCGTTTTGATCCAAAACCCCTTATAAACCGGCCCTAGTTGTGGAAGGTTGTCGTTTAAAGCTGTTCAAAACAGGCCAAATCGAGCCGTACCACGTCCCTTTTAACATTTAGAAAGAAGGTTATCATGGCCAAAAAGGTAAAAGGCTATATCAAGCTGCAAGTTGCAGCTGGTAAAGCAAATCCATCGCCACCAATTGGTCCCGCACTCGGGCAACACGGCGTTAATATTATGGAATTCTGTAAAGGATTTAACGCAAAAACACAGGAAATGGAAGCCGGGATGCCCATCCCTGTTGTCATTACCGTGTTTGAAGATCGTTCCTTTACCTTTATTCTGAAAACACCGCCTGTTACGTATTTCATCAAAAAAGCGGCTAAAAAAGAAAAAGGATCCCAAACCCCTGGGAAAGGTGGTTTTGTTGGTAAAATTACCAAAAAACAAGTTGCTGAAATTGCGAATGCAAAAATGGTTGATCTCAATGCAAATGATCTTGAAGGGGCCATGTTGATGGTCGAAGGATCTGCCCGTTCCATGGGTATTGAAGTGGTGGAGGCATAATCATGGCGCATATTGGAAAGAAAACTCAGAAAAACAATACTCTTGTTGATCGTACAAAATTTTATTCTGTTGAAGATGCTGTTGGAATTTTGCTTCAGGCCTCTAAAGAGCGTAAATTTGTAGAAACAATCGAAATCGCGATGAATTTGGGTGTTGACCCAAGACAGAACGATCAGGTTGTGCGCGGTGTAACGGAACTTCCACACGGGACTGGTGCTGTTGTGCGTGTTGCGGTGTTTGCAAAAGATGCAAAAGCGGCAGAAGCAAAGGCCGCTGGCGCAGATGTCGTGGGCGCAGATGATCTCGCAGAAGAGGTTATGAAAGGAAATATCAATTTCGATCGTTGTATTGCAACGCCCGATATGATGCCGTTGATTGCTAAAATCGGTAAAATCCTGGGCCCACGTGGTTTGATGCCAAACCCGAAATTGGGAACTGTGACAATGGATGTTAAGAAAGCCGTTGAATCTTCCAAAGGTGGTGCTGTCGAGTTCCGTGCGGCAAAAGACGGTATTGTCCATGCCCGCGTTGGCAAAGCTTCTTTTGAGGCCGGAAAACTTGCAGAGAATATCCGTGCCTTTATTGGCGCGATTAATCGTGCAAAACCAGCCGGAGCAAAAGGCGTATACCTGAAAAAAATCACTTTGTCATCGACAATGGGACCAGGCGTCAAAGTTGACTTGCAAAGTATTGCCGGTTAATTACGCCTGATAATCGACTTTAAACCCCCCACAGACGATGTCGGGGGGTTTTTGTTGGGCACAAGAAAATGATCTTCTTTTTCGGGGGGAGACTTATTTTTTTTGATTCCTTCTCCTTGTCGGATCGCCCTGACTGTGGCAACTTCTATAGATGGTACGAATCCGCCCATTCTTTTCGTCTGTCATGACTGTTGCTTTATTATCATCGGCTGCATTTGCAGCAGATGATCCATCTTTATTCAAAGTAAAAATGCGTGGTAGCGATAAAGCGGGCTATTCTCGAATAGTATTTGATTGGGGGGCTGCTACCAATCCGTCCCAAGTCAGATATAAAACAGAAGAATTATCAGACAGAGTTGTTATTCGGTTTGAAGGTAAGGTTGATTTATCATCTGATTCGGATGTCTTCAAATCTTTGTCTCGTGTTACTGATTATAAAATCATTTCTTCGAATCAGGTTGAAATCGCCTTTACAAAAGGACAGACGGTTCGTTATTTACCAGCAGATAACAGGTTGATTATTGATATCAAGGGCGATCCTGTTCAGAAGCCTGCCTTCCCTTCTTCAGAGAAGCTATCGACAGAATCGCAGCCAGTTGATTTGGCCTCCCAAATCGAAACAGCTGCTGGTGATGGGGTTGATCAGAAACATGGATCCTCTGCCTTGCCGGCTGCCGCAGAAGGAGCTCCCGAATCTGTAGCAGTTCCCGCAAGTACAGGGTCTTATGATATTGTTATTACATCGACAACAGCGATTCCCCTTGCCGTTTTCGAACGGAATCGGTATCTGTGGATTGTTCAGGGGAAAGAAAATATCAAGTTGCCACCTCAGCTGATTAGCCATGGTGGTCAGGCATTGCAAGGATTTGAACCGATTCCATCATCTACGGGTGTATCTGTTTTTAGGATCCAGATTCCAGAGAATATGAACATATCTGCAACAGGTGGCGGATTGGTTTGGAAATTGCGATTACAGACTGAAGCAACATCCAAATCTGATTCACAATCCTTCATTCCGTATCAAAAAACATCTGACATTCATAACGTGACTGTAAAACCCGGTATTCGTTGGCCTGCATCTGGCGTTAGCCGGGTCGTTGAAATAAAGGATCCAGATGCAGAAGATACAATAACAGTTGGATTGGTTGACACAGCAAAAGATTTTACAGGTGGACTTCAAAGTTTTGTTGATTTTGAAAGTCTTCCTGCTTTTGTTGGTTTGGCAGTATTACCAAAAATTGATGACCTGAAAGTTACAAAGACAGATGAGGGAATAGTCCTTAGCCGAGAAAAGGGATTAAATCTGGCATCTGATCAAGATATGATGACAGCCGGAGAGAAACCAAAGCCCGAGCATCATGAAACAAAGCATGAATCTGCTGCGGATACCTCTAAAGATCTTTCGCAGATCTATGATTTTAAATCTTGGCAAGTTGGAGATAAGAAAAGCCTTTCAAACAATCAACGCTTAATTATGGCGGCGATGGGGAATCAGACAAATGAAAAAAAAGCAGAAGGATTAATTGGTCTTGCCAAACTATCTTTGTCTTTTAATTATGCACCAGAGGCTATTGGGTATCTGGATTTGGCAGAAGAATATGTTCCCGAGATAGAATCTAATCCTGAATTTATGGCTTTGATGGGCGCAGCAGAGGCGTTGTCATGGAAGCAGAAAGACGCATACCAGATCTTTTCCCATGCCAGTTTGAATGATATTGCAGACATCCCTTATTGGAAGGCTTTTACACTGGCAAAGCTTGATGATTGGCAGCAGGCCGCCAGAATTCTTCCGAATGACCATCATATTATTGCTGGATATTCGGATGATATTAAAACCCCGTTAGGACTCACATTGGTTGAAATTGCTTTACGTGAAGGAAATTTACCAAAAGCGAAGAGTTTTCTTGATGTGCTCGAGCCGTTGCGAGATCATATGGATCTTCCTTATGCCTCTGCCTATGATTATTTAAAGGGAGAGATGGACCGGCAGGGCAAAAAACCCGAAGAGGCAAAGGCAGCATGGAAAGGCCTTTCCGATGCTGCGGATGATTTGTATAGGGCAAAGGCGCGGTTTGCTTTAACAATGATGCAATTAGATGCGAAGGAAATTACAGAGGACAAAGCGATCGATAATCTTGAGGGGCTTCGTTATGCTTGGCGCGGCGATGATCTTGAGGTGTCGATCAATTATAATCTTGCCAAGATATATCTGATGAAAAATGAGCCTGTAAAAGCGCTTACGATGATGCAGTTGGCATATTCTTTAAATCCATCATCAGAGCAGGGTAAGAAAATCAATGCAGATATGCATGAGGCTTTTAAAGCACTTTTCTTACCGGAGAAAATAAAAACAATTTCTCCCGTCGATATTCTTATTCTTTACAATGAATTTGCAAATTTATTACCGCCAGGAGATGAGGGGGCTGCGATCACCCGGCAATTGGCAGAACGTATGGCGACGGCAGATTTATTACCCCGTGCGATTGCACTGCTTAAAAAACAGGTTGATGATGGTTTAAAAGGGTTGGAGGGGGCATCTGTTGCCATTCGCTTGGCAACACTTCAGAACATGGATATGAAACCTGATGATGCTTTGGTATCACTGGATAAGGCAGAAAATTTTATGAAGGGGCTTCCATCTGATGTGGACCAGGATGTTCTTGCCAAACAGGAGGATATTGGTCTTTTGCGGGCAAAAGCCTATTCTTTGAAAGGGAAACCTGATGAGGCTTTTGCTGCACTTGCTTTACTTCCACAAGATGATCAATCTTTAAAGTTAAGGGCAGATATTGCCTGGCGTGCTAAAAAATGGCAGGACGCAGCCGATTCTTTAGAACAATTGATTCAAAATCAAAACATCACACTCACACGGCCATTAACGGATCCACAGGCTGAATTATTGTTGAATTGGGCCGTTGCTTTGTATCTTGCAGATAATCGATATGTGCTTGCAAATGTCAGGGAAAGATATTCCGATGCCATGTCTGCGACCCCTAAGGCGCAGAAATTCGAAGTTGTAACGCGGCCGCGTCAATCTGCATTATTGGCTGATAGAGAGACAATTAATTCTATTATTGATGAAGCAAGCATTTTTAAAGACTTTCTGACCAGTTTCAGGACGGCAGACACGCCTGAAAAACCGGTTGTGGTTCCAGCTTCTCCGAATGACGAAGCTTCTTCACTTTCCTCTTCAGCGGGCGAAAATGTACCACAGGCTTTAAGAAATTTGCCAGGATTAAAGACAGATGAAGTCTTGGGTGATTAAAAACAAAAGGCCCTTTTATTGAGAAGGGGCCTTGAGTAAGAATGTCTTTAATAAAAATTTCTGATTGTCTTTTATTTCTGTTCCGCAAACTGATCATAAGCCCGAAGTGCATCGGCTGCGTACATCAATGATGGGCCTCCACCCATATAGATGGCCATTCCAAGAACTTCTGCCAGTTCCTCACGTGTTACATCCAATCTGACTAGGGCTTTTGCATGATAGGCAAGGCATCCGTCACATCTTGCGGCAACGCCTAACGCCATTGCGATCATTTCTTTTGTCTTTTCATCCAATAGTTTTGTTTGTGTTGCAGATTTGGCCATTGCCCCGAAACCAGCCATGGTGTCAGGGATAAGCTTATGGAGTTCTTTGCTGTAAGGTCCTATGTCTGCAATAATGTCTTGAAATACTTTGGTCATGATTTTCTCCTTTTTGAAAATGTTATTTCTGATTCCATGGGGCTTTGGTAAGAATTAATGCAAGTCCGCACCGATCTGTAACGCCGGCAAAGACAAGCCCGCTGCCAACTGCAAGAGGTATAATGGCCCAGAGAGGCGATAAAGTCAGCGCGAGAACAGATCCAATGGCAACACATATGCCAGCGGCTATTCTTACTTGGCGTTCCAGAGAAATAGGCGATTTAACTGTTGCGCAACATGCTGCTCCTGTTTTTACAACGGTCGTTCCCGAGGTGGGTGTTCCGCATTCCTGGCAGGCCAGAATTCCGCCTTCAATGACACATGTATTTTCATATCCGTCATCTTTCAGCCTTTGCGAGGCTGCGGTCGCCCGTTTTCCACTACGGCAAAGAATATAGATCGGTGTATCTTTTTGAATTTGTTCAACCTGTGATAGTGTTTCACCACTCAATTCATCCAGAGGGAGGTGAATATGGGGGCAGTCCAGGTGCGCTTCACGGTGCTCCATATCTGTTCTGACATCAAGAATAATGCACCCTTTTTTTGCGAGTTGATTGAGTTCCGTTGCATGAATCGTTCTGATTGGTTCCATTTTTTTTCCTTATAGGATTTTTAAGTATTGTATGTTATTATAGTATAATAAAATAATTTACAAATATATAATATATTTTATTCATGAAAAGTCAAGGGTCTCGTATGCAGAAAAATAAAACAGAAAAAGAGAAAAAAAATCTTGAAAACGCTGTCGGGCTTTTGAAATTACTATCACACCCTGTCCGGCTTTCCATTCTTTGTAATCTATTGCATCACGGAGAATTAAGTGTTGGGGAGATTGTTGCCGCAGAGAGTGGGGCCGCAGGCCAATCCCAAATTTCACAGTTTTTAGGTAAAATGAGATCAGAAGGCCTTGTTCAATCACGGAAAGAAGGACAAATGGTTTATTACTCTATTTTGTCTCCGCAGGCTCAAAAGCTTGTGGACTCTCTCTATGATATCTATTGCGGAGAGGCACAAAATCAAAAGCCATGCCCCTAATTTTTCTTTTTTCTTTTTTCGACGTCGAAGATTTTAAGGCAGAGTCAGGGGGCATGCCATTTTGGTCCTTGGGGGGTATCTTCGATCACGATGCCTTTTTCCGTTAACAGGGCGCGGATTTCATCGGCCCGGGCAAAGTTTTTGGCGCGCTTGGCGTCGGCCCGCTCGGTCAATAATCCCTCGACCCATGCGGCATCGCTATCGGATTCTTGCGCTCCGTGATGAAACCATTCTGCCGGATCCACGGTCAAAAATCCCATCAGATTGGCTGCGGATTTAAAGGCGGCTTTGTCTGCGGCGGTGCGTGTGTCGGCGGCTTGTTTGGCCAAAGCATTCAATTCGGCATAGGCCTTTGGCGAGTTCAAATCATCGCACAAAGCATCCAGAATTCCGTCCGGCAACGACACAGATATATCGGCCACATCGTTCAGATCATCCAGAATGCGATAGAATTTGTCGAGCGTTTTCCGTGCGTTGACCAAGCCGTGTTCAGTCCAATCCAGAGGTTGGCGGTAATGGGCCGAGAGCAGGGCATACCGGATGACTTCGCCCGCAATGCCTTTGGTCAGCAAGTCTTGCGCGGTGGTAAAATTGCCCAGAGATTTGGACATTTTTTCGCCTTCCACGGTGACAAATCCATTGTGCATCCAGTATTTCGAGAACGCGGCCAAGTCATGATGTCCATGGGCGCAGCAGGATTGTGCAATTTCGTTTTCATGGTGAGGGAATTTCAAATCGGCGCCGCCGCCGTGAATATCAATCGGCAAGCCCAGATGTTTTTCAGCCATGGCCGAGCATTCAATATGCCAGCCCGGACGACCACGTCCCCATGGACTATCCCAGCCAACTTGATCGGGGGTCGAGGGTTTCCACAGAACAAAATCGGCCGGATCGCGCTTAAACGGCGCAACATCGACACGCGCTCCGGCAATTTGGTCATCGCGGGAACGGCCTGATAATCCGCCATATTCCGGGAAAGACGGAACGTTGAAAAGAACGTGATCTTCTGCCACATAGGCATGCCCGCGGGCAATCAGCATCTCCATCAGCTGGATCATTTCGGGAATGGTTTCCGTGGCGCGGGGCTGGATATCCGGACGTGTTACGCCCAAGGCCGCCATATCATCATTATAGATCTGTTCGTATTTGCGGGTGATGACGGTAATCGGATCCCCCGTTGCTTTGGCTGCGTCCATGATTTTGTCGTCAATATCGGTAATATTGGAGGCATAGGTCACGCGGGGGTAAAGCGTGCGCAACACACGGGACAGCAAATCAAACACCACCGCCATGCGGGCGTTCCCGATATGGGCCACGTTGTAAACAGTCGGGCCGCAGGCATACAGGCGCACATGATCAGGATTCAAGGGGACGAAATCTTCTTTCGTCCGTGATAAAGAATTATACAGTTTGAATATGCGCATGAAAAAGCCCTCAGTCTCAATACATAGGATGAGGGATCAACTTACTTTTTAACGCGGGATCGCGCAAGGACCCTGATACGGGATTTCGAAAGTTGCGAGTATGTCATCGATATCGCCGTGCCAGCCATCAGACTTGCCACCAGAAGAGACGCTAAAACCAGTGTAGACATCACAAAGCCCTGTTTCTTTCATGTTGTTCGGATTCATGTATGAACCTCCGATACATGAGGATACCATGAAAAAAGTGAGGAAAGTCTTAAAAACACGCAGATTTATTTTTCTGGAAATTTGATAGGGCTGGCCATCTCTATCAAAAGATTATACGCTTTATATTAGTTATTTTTTATACGAAGTATTAATAAACTCAGTTTACGCTTATATATAGTGTGTTGTTGCAGTGTGTATGATTTCTACCTTTTTGATCCAGTATGGAAAGAATAAATGGAAAGAACTTTTGAGGGGGACGCAACTTCTGTGCCGGAAGTCAGCGAAAAAAATAAATCGGGTCGCCTTTTTTCTTGGTCATTAGCCTGGAATGAGAATGACTCGCCCCGTATTTGGCGCAGCCGGTTAAGCTGGAGGATTGTCATGGCGGTTTTTTTGACCATCATGACGGTTCAGGCATCTGTTCTTGCCTTAACCCTTAAAAATTATCGGGCTGAACAATTATTTGAATTGAAATCACATGCAACAAGTGTTCTGTCTTCTGTTATGGATCATCGTGCAGCAAGCAAGCTCGAATCGCCTGTTTCCGTCCAACAACAGCAACGTATTTTTGCACTGACACCGATCAGGGGAATGACAGTTTATTCAACTGAATATAATTTACTTTCAATGAGTGGTGAGTCTGTTGCCCTTGATATCTTGAATGATAAAGATATCAATCAAACTTATATTTCTGATGATAGATTGCATTATGAAGCAATTCTACGCCCAAGTGATCTGGGAGGACTTCCTTATTATGTTGTTGTACGTCTCGATTCTGGACGAGCTTTAGATAAAGTGACCGAATATGTGCAGAGAAGTATTGTTATTATGTTTCTTTTGTCTGCTTTTGTCACAACAATTTTAATGATTGCTCTCGGAAAATGGTTGTTGGAGCCGATTATATTTTTGCGTGACAATCTATCAATGGCAATTGCAAATCCTGAATCGCCTAACATTATAAGGTCTCCGTATGATTCGAAAGATGAAATCGGAAGTGCAATTGCTGCATCAGAGGAATTAATCAAACAAAATGCAAAGAACTTAAGGCAGGTTAAAAGTGCCGCACAAAGTCAAATCCATAAACTGGCATATTATGATGTCCTTACCAATCTACCCAATCGAATATTTTTCATTCAGAAATTGTCGGATTATGTTCGTCAGGCAAATACAAATAATACAAATATAGAACGTCTTGCTGTCGTGGCTGTTGATCTTGATAACTTTAAAGATGTGAATGACTCTATGGGGCATAACGTGGGGGACGCCATTCTGGGTGCGGTTGGCCGCCGCTTGAAATCATCACTCCCTGAAAGTGCTGTTGTTGCAAGGACAGGGGAAGATGAATTTGCGATCACCTATATCTTGAACAATGATATGATTACGGCAAAAGAGGTTGGTGAAAAAGTGCGCAGCATTATTTCTCACGAGCCATTCCGTGTTTTTAATGAAAGTTTTCAGGTTCGTGCCTCAATTGGTGTTTCAACTTTCCCTGATGATGCACTTGATCCTGATCAGGTATTGAAGAATGCTGATATTGCCCTCAATCGTGCAAAAGAAGATGGCCGCGATTGTATCCGTGAATATCTTGAGGATTTTGATAAAGCCGTTCAGGCCAGGTTCCAAATGTTAAGAGATCTGCGGAACGCCTTGGAGCATAATGAATTGAGTTTAAATTACCAACCTCAATTGGATCTGAAAACAGGGGCCATTATTGGTGCCGAAGCACTCCTTCGGTGGTTTAAGCCAGATAATAGTAAAGAGGGGGGCAAATTTATTTCCCCTGCTGAATTTATTCCGATTGCTGAACAATCTGGCTTGATTGTCCCTATCGGAGAATGGGTCATGGAAAAAGCCTGTGAAGAAGCAAAGCGCTGGCACGATGCGGGTCATCCGATTCGGATTGCTGTTAACGTGTCGGGAGAACAATTTCAACAAAGTGATTTGGTGGCTTTTACAAAATCTGTGTTAGAAAAAACAGGAATTGATCCACGGTTTCTTGAGCTAGAGGTCACAGAGAGCGCGTTTATGGAGGATATCCAGCAAACGATTAAGACCTTAAAAGAATTGCATGCGCTCGGTGTCGAATTGGCAATTGATGACTTTGGAACCGGGTATTCATCCCTTTCCTATCTTCGCCAGTTTCCGATTGATCGGTTGAAAATTGACCAATCTTTTATTCGCAATGCGCTTAACAACACAGATGATGCAGCGATTGCGAAAACAATTATCGCACTCGGGCGTTCATTGAATCTTAAAATTATTGCAGAAGGTGTCGAAACGGTTGAGCATGAACAGTTCCTCATTTCCGAGGGATGTGATGAAGTTCAGGGGTATCGCTATTCAAGACCAGTGCCTGCACCTAAATTCGTGCAATTAATAGACCGTTATACAGGCGATCTTGCCTTTTTCAGTCAAGTATAAGATGACCCGATTTTTCTTTTTAACGATTTTGTGTGTGGTGATTGCAACCCTCCCCTTTTCATGGTCTGCAGAGGCCGCTGATGTCACTCCTTTCAAAGAATGTGCAACCATCGTCAATTCTGCCAATCAGCAAGTGATGGGGGTCATCAAGACAGAATCATTCATGTTTCGTGGGAAGCTTATTCGGCATGAAAAAAACTTTAATCTTCAGGATGGTGAAACAGTGGCGGTTTGTTCCACGGGGCCATTTTTCCCCGGATATAAAGTCGAGTTGACCATCCGTACAATTATGCCCCTTTTTACATGTCACACCAGATTGAGCGGAAATATCTATTTACGCAGCAAATGGGATAATGAAAATAAAGTGACCCTTCTCTATGCAGATTGCAAGTAAGGTCGAAGGAAACGTACCGCCCAAAGAATAGATAAAACAAAAGCCATTGTGAACCAGAAAACGGCATAGGATGCATGGTCATTCCGTAATTTTTTTTCAACCAGACACGGGGTCCAGTCTGATGAAAAATCAGCTGTATTTTCAATTGTCATAACAACATTTTCTAAGTCAGGGGTCCCCCATCTTATCTTTAGGTCCTGAGGATCAAGGCGCCACCAGATATTTCTCTCTGGTACATTGTTGGGAGTGGCGAATGACCATCTTGGGTTGCGTATAATCCCTTTTAGGGGAATGGGGTTATTTTGAGCAGAACGGAATTCGCTGATTTGTGGATTGTAAGAGCAGCCAATTTCAGCAGGAATGGTAAGATTAAGGGAAGGAATAGTGACTGGCGCAACAACGGCAATGATACTTTTGCCTTCTTGGATGCGCCCATGGAAAAAAAGAGATTTAGAAAAATCGATACTGCCTTTGACAACACCTCGTTTTAGATCATTTTTCCCAAGCTTTGTGAATTCTGTTCGCGTCAGGGAAGCAGGGGCATTTGTTGCAAACGCGATATCGAGATTTTCTTGTAGAGTATTTTTCCATTCCAACCGTTTTATTTGCCAGATTCCCAATGTCAGAAGACCTATCACACCCACGCCACACACAAATAATGATAAAATCGGGAACTTGGTTTTGTCGTGAGTCTGGGGGGGGCGGATCTGGGGCAAGATAACTATTCCCAGTCAGCAGGGCGATGGCGATATTGAATAGAAATAACAAGAGATTTTAGGGGTTTGAGGCTAGCAATCGTGATGGTGAGCGCGAGCCCCCCCCAAAGAAAAGCGTGAAGCCATAGAGGGGGAGAAAAAATAGATTCAAAGACAAGAGCCAAAGGAACCAAGATGGCACCCAGGACAAAAATAAGGAACACAGCAGGCCCATCAGCGCTATCATTTTTTTTGAGGTCAAGGCCGCATGTATTACATTTATCCTGTAAAGTCAGATGTCCCAATCCAGGGTGAAACAAGTCCCCCTTCCCACATCGTGGGCATCTGCATGATAACGATGTGATGAGCGCGGATAATTCCGTCATTCTTTTATTATTGCCCGTTCACGGATAGGGCTTGATGCGCTGCGCGAACAGCTTCATCAGAACCAATTCCAACTGTTCCTCCCCAGACATAAACAGCAACAAACAAAAACAACCAGACAACATCGACAAAATGCCAATACCAGGCGGCTGCTTCAAATCCGAAATGGCGATCTGATTCAAAATGCCCTTTTGATTGACGAATCAGGCAGACAGCTAAAAAAATTGTCCCAACAAGAACATGAAAACCGTGAAATCCTGTCGCCATATAGAAAGTAGAAGCAAAAGATCCATCTCCGAATTTAAATGCCGTATGGTGATACTCATATGCTTGTACAAAAAGGAATATGACCCCCAGAACAACAGTGTAGAGCAACGCTTCTTTTGCACTTTTATGATTGCCAGTCAGAATCGCATGGTGGGCCCAGGTGACAGTTGTTCCCGAAAGCAGAAGAATCATTGTCATCAAAAACGGGAATCCGAAAGGGGGAACTGTTTCGATTTGTGGGGGGGGCCAAATGCCAGAGGTATAGGAAACCCGTAAATATTGAATGGCTTCATCTGCGTAAACACTGGCATCGAAAAAAGCCCAGAAAAAAGCGACGAAGAACATAACTTCTGATGCAATAAACAAGGCCATACCGATTCGCAATCCACGTTCGGTAACTTTATTGTGAACTTTTTCGGTGACAGTTTCGAAGATAATATCTTTCCACCAAAAGAACATAACAGCCATAACTGACAAAAGACCAAGTAGAGGCGCCCAAAAGCCGAATTCGAATTCTTTGATATCAGCCCGGTGCATAAAGAGAATCATACCCAAAGCAAAAAGCCCGCCTGCAAACGCGCCAGCCAAAGGCCATATGCTTGGCCTCACAATATGGTATGGATGAGGTTTCCCCGTTGTTCCGTATTCAATGGTGTCAGACATCAATTCTTTCCCCTAATTGTTTTTCGTGGTCTTTTTTGCGCAGTATAGCCAAAAAATGGCCGAACGTATTTTTATGCAGTACTGTTTGAACAGATTACTTTATTTTGACGGACATTGTACCTGAATTTTTAGCATCATAAAAGTCCTCAAGTGCTTTCTCTAATTCTGGAGAATCAGCCTTAAAAAATCGATAAGATAAGGTGATTGATTGAAGATCTTTTAATTGAGGATTCTTATCCAGAGAGGGATCGATATAGAAAATAACAGGGAAATGAGCTTCTTTTCCCGGTCCAATCAATTGATAATCAAAACAAAAGCACTGAGTTTTATGAAAAAATACGCCTGCGGCAGGTGGGTCTACATTATAGATGGCTGTTCCTGCAAAAGGTTGATCCCCTAGATTTTTTGCAGAAAAAGAGATGGCTGCCTCTTGACCTAATTTAAGGGATAGGGGTGCTTGATCAGATCTGAAATCCCAGGGCAAATTGTCACTCACATCAGTATTAAACCTAATTTTAATCTGACGATCTAAAATAAGATCGGTTGTTTTCGTGTCGGATCGTTCTGCCTGGCCCCCAAATCCTGTCATTTTGCAGTAAAGCCGGTATAGTTCGACAGACGAGGCCGTAAGAGCAAGCATTCCAACAACAAGAGCCAGAATAATATAGCCTGTTCGACGGTTTTTTTTGTTTAGATCATCATCCATTCATACCACAGTCTAATGCGGTGGAGCTGATGTTTGGGTATCAGGAGACAAAATCTGCGACCCGGCCGGGGTGTCTTTGACAATGTTTGCAACTTGTCCAATGTTGATGGGGATGGGTCGAATATCACCAGTCAGTGACACATCATCTGGGGCCGGCATCTGCTCTTCCCCCCCTGTCGCGTATAAATGATCAACATAGGCCTGGCCCCTTGCCTTATAGGCGGCAGCCTGGTCATCCATCACTGTTTGGTGTGCTGCGCGTTGTTTTGGCCATAAAATCATCAATTGTTCTTCGGCGTGCGCGAAAGAAGGGAAAACGAGTGTCAGTGTTGTAAGTGCCAGAAGGCTCGATTTAGTCCGCATCTGATAGTCCTTTATAAGTATCTTCATGAGATGAGGTTTTTGCAGCATCAATACCATTTTGAATTTTGATCATCGTAACAGACCAAATCAAGGTTACGCAGGTCATAACGAGCAGAACCACAATCCAGTTCTTCTGGTTCCGACGCTTTTTGAATAGTGCATCTTGGTCGCCGCCAGCGGGAGTATTTTGTTCTTCCATCATCAACCCTTTTATCTTTTAATTGTGACATAACATTAAAGTTAAGAAAAGAGCAAAGAGGTAAAAAATAGAGTACCCAAACATTTGTTTTGCAGGTTTCAAATCATCCGTGCGCAGGACACGAATAGCCGAAACGATGAACAATGTCCCGAGTGCGCATGAAATCAAAAGGTAGAGCCAGTTTACCATACCTATTAAACCAGGTATTAAGGTGATCGGGAGTAAAAAAACGGTATAGGCCAGGATTTGCCATTTTGTATATTTTGGGCCCTTGGTAACAGGCATCATCGGAATATTTGCCTGTTTATAATCTTCGTTTGCAAATAGTGCTAAAGCCCAGAAATGCGGCGGGGTCCACATGAAAATGATCAGGAATAATAACAGACTTTCTATGGCGATGTCTCCGGTCACCATGGCCCACCCAACCATTGGTGGAAGGGCACCGGCAGCCCCACCGATCACAATGTTTTGCGGCGTTCTGCGTTTTAGAAAGATGGTGTAGACCACGACGTAAAAAAAACTTGCAAAAGCAAGAATTCCGGCGGCCATCAGATTTGTTGCAAGGGCCATCATCAAGACGGCAAGAATTGTTGTAAAAATTGCAAAACCCAGCGCATCATCAGGTGTTATTTTTCCCATTGGAATGGCCCGTTTTTTTGTGCGGTTCATGATCTGATCGATATCGCGGTCATACCACATATTAAAAGCTCCTGACGCACCTGCGCCAAGGGCCAAAGCCAATATACCGATAACAGCCAGAAGGGGATGAAGTGAATCTCGATCAGGTGCCACCCAATAACCGGCAAAGCCGGAAAAAACAACCAAACTCATAACCCTGGGTTTTAGGAGCGAGAAGAAATCACCCGCGGTCGATGTCGAGTGTTGGGACGGTGAAGAGGAGGGAGTCAGTAAGCTATCCATGGAGGCTAATGTAGCAGAGTTTTGATGGTTTCATAAATGATTTTATAACCTTATCGCTGCAATCTTGAATATAGCGAACATGTGCTGACGGCCAGTTGGGCAAGATCCTCATCCCGGGAGAGTCGATGATCACCATCTTCAATTAGGATAAGTTCCGGGGGCTCTGGTGCAATATGTGCTGCTAATTTTTGTGCAATTTGGTAGGGAACCACACTATCTTTCTTGCCGTGCAGCAAAATGCTTGGAAATCCCAGATATAAAGGGCTTTTCAAAATAAAATTTTGGACCCCGTCTTCAAATAATCGAAGGGTAAGAAGATCCCCATCAGGTGTTTCTATATATCCTTGTTCTTTGCACAAATTTTGTTGTGCGGGTGTCATTTCTGTATTCCACACCCAATCGGTAAAGTCAGGGGCTGCCGCTACCCCAATAAACCCCTTCACTCGATTTTGCAGCATTCTGGAAATTATTAACGAGATCCATCCCCCCATCGAGGATCCAATCAGGATCATATCTCCATCAACCAAGGTTTTAATGATCGTGAGGGCATCGTTTGTCCATTCGGTGATGCACCCATCCTGAAAATCTCCTGTTGATGCGCCGTGACCGGAATAATCAAAACGGAGGAGGTTATAGCCTTTTTGAGAGCTCAGTTCATCAAGAAAAACCGCTTTCGTTCCGGTCATATCGGATCGGTAACCACCTAGGAAAACAAGGGTGGGAGGCTGTTGGCGGCCTTCATTTGATCCTTTTCGAAACCGATAGGCGAGTTTTTTGCCATTATCTAAGGATAAATAGCTTGGAGTGTCTTTTGAAATCATCATATCTCATGTTATAAAGCCTGCGCCAACCAAGCAAGGATATTCTAAGAGAGATAAATGCCAAATCCTAAACCAGAAACAAAAAACCATAAATTTACAGTCCTGCAAGTCATTCCGAATATGGGGGCGGGGGGGGCAGAGCAAACAACGATAGATGTTACAGCAGCTTTGGTTAGGGCAGGGCATAAAGCAATCATTGTATCAAACGGAGGGCCCCGTGTGATTGAGTTGCAACGCTTGGGTGCCCTTCATATCCAAATGCCGGTTCATTCAAAGAATCCTTTTATTATTTGGCAGAATGCACGGCGCTTAAAGCGCCTTATTCAGGAATATAGGGTGCATGTTATCCATGCACGCTCGCGCGCGCCAGCGTGGAGTGCTTTGAAAGCGGCTCGTGATACAGGAATTAAGTTTCTAACAACCTGTCATGCGCCCTATAATATTCGGGGGAATGAATGGAAACGACGTTACAATTCAGGGATTGCAAAAGGTGATTTGGTAATTGCGAATTCTGAATTTGTTGCGCATTATTTGGTTGATAATTATGCTGTTCCGGTTGATAAAATTCGTGTAATTCCCCGGGGCATTCCTTTTGAAAAATTTGATCTTGCAAAAGTATCTGTTGATCGGATGCTTAAATTGTCGCAGGAGTGGCGGATTCCCGATGTTGCACCGCTTGTTTTATTACCCGGGCGCCTCACTCGCTGGAAGGGGCAAACTGTTTTGATCGAGGCGATGTCAAAATTGAAACGGAAGGATGTTTATTGCGTCTTGTTGGGTGATGATCAGGGGCGCACAGATTATCGAAATGAATTAGAAGCAATGATCCATGATTTTCATTTGGAAGATCGCGTAAGAATCGCGCAGCATTGTGACGATATGGCTGTTGCCTATAAAATGGCCAGTGTTGTTGTTTCTGCCTCAATTGAACCAGAGGGCTTCGGTCGTGTTGCAGTTGAAGCGCAGGCAATGGGTGTCCCAACAATTGCAACGGCAATCGGTGGATCCAAAGAGACGATTATTCCCGATGTAACAGGTTGGCTTGTTCCCCCTAATGATCCTGGAGAAATGGCAAAAGCGATTCACAAGGTTTTATCCTTATCACAGGAAAAACGTGATGCAATCGGTCTTCAGGCGGCCCATCATGCGCGTAGTCATTTTAGCAAAGAGCAAATGACGCATGCAACATTACTTGTTTATGATGAATTGATGCTAAAGGGGAAACGTTAAATGATGCAGCAAAATATTCTGGTTATCAAACTCGGAGCTTTGGGTGATTTTATTTATGCTTTGGGTCCAATGGCTGCCATCAGGCGGCATCACCCACAGGATCATATTACGTTGTTGACAACACAACCATTTGCGAAAATGGCTCAAGAGTGCGGATATTTTGATAGAATTCTTGTCGACCATAAACCAAAGGTATTTGATATCTTTGGCTGGGTGCGCCTTCGGTCTGTATTGAAAGAGGGGCGCTTTTCTCGGGTATATGATCTGCAAAATAATGACCGCACAAGTTTGTATTTTAAATTGTTTGGCCCACCATCCGCTCGTCCTGAGTGGGTCGGGGCTGTGAAAGGGGCTTCGCACAGAAACGCATCGCCAGAACGATCGCAAATGCATGCTTTTCTGGGGCATCGCCAGACTTTAACCGGCGCAGGCATTCAAAATGTTGAGTTGGATCAATTGGAATGGATGAAAGGTGATCTATCAGGCTGTCCTTTAAAGGTGCCTTACGTTGTTTTGGTTCCTGGGTGTTCAATCGCGCACCCTGAAAAGAGATGGCCGGTTGAATCGTTCCGGGTCATTATCTCTAAATTGATTTTACAGGGATACCAACCAGTGATTATTGGATCAAAAGAAGATCAAGAAACAAATGAGCGTGTTGTTCGGGGGATAGAGGGTGTTTTGAATCTAACCGCGCGCACAACACTTGGTGATATTCCAGTTTTGGCAAAGGGTGCGGTTGCTGCAATCGGGAATGATACTGGTCCTATGCATATGGCGGCGGTATCTGGTTGCCCTGTTGTTATGTTATTTTGCAACCAGACAAGCTCTATCAAGATGCATGCCCCGCCTAAAGAAAAAGGATTGAAGGCTCTTGAGGCTATGGATTTAAAAGAAATATCGCCACAAGACGTTTGGACTAAGTTTCAGGAACTTCTTTCCGAGAACACAAATCGTTCAGATACCCAATTATATCCAGCACGTGCGGATGGCTAACCGAATAATAGATCGTTTGTGCGTCACGGCGTGTTGTCACAAGATTGTTTTCTCGCATTTTTGCCAAATGTTGCGACAGTGCGGATTGCGAGATTCCTACAATTTTTTCGAGTTCACTCACTGATTTTTCACCCTCACACATTGCGCACAAAGCCGTAAGTCTCTTTGGGTTAGAAAGAGATTTTAGGATCAGTGATATCTGGTGGATATCCGCTTTTAACTCATTAATGCCCATGTCGCAACCTTGTGCGCGGGATTAAATAGAAAATCTAGTCATTTGACAAGACTTTTTTATCTGGCAGATATGCAAAAAACGCAGACCTTAATCTTGAGGGGAATAAAGATAATATTTTCAATGGGATAGATAATTTCCAAGGAAAACTAATCTGGGCTTTCCCCTGGTTGATGCCGTTGATCATGTGCTGAACCGCTTTTGATGTGTCCATCAGAAAAGGCATTGGAAAATCATTTGAATCTGTCATTCTGCTCTTGATAAAGCCTGGGCAGATGACGGTGACTTTCACCTGGAATGCTGCAAATTTTGTGCGGAGTGCTTCGCCATAGAACCGGATTGCGGCTTTTGATGCTGCGTATGCCGGAGCTGATGGCATGGGCATATATCCAGCAAGCGAGCTTATGATAACAATATGGCCTGATCTTTTTTGAATCATATAGGGGAGTGCAGGATAGATGGTATTCAGAACGCCAGTCACATTGGTATCGAAAATCAAATAATCCTTTTCTATCGCGGTGATTTCATGTCCGCTGAACCCCCCTGAGATACCTGCATTTGCAATGATAAGGTCAAGGCCATGATGTGTTGTAATATCGAGAATCCACTCTTTCATCTTGTTTCGATCTGTGACATCAACCGCCTTTACAAATACAGTTGCTTTCTTTAAACGGCAGGATTGGGCGACGGTGTGAAGCCGTTCTATATCGCGGCCGCACAAAAAAAGTGTGATACCTTCTTGTGCATATTGATGCGCAAATTCTTCGCCTAACCCGCTTGATGCACCGGTAATGAGGATATTTTTCATGAAATTGCCTATTTCTATAAAAGTTCGTACAAAAAGTGATGACAGACTCTAACAAATATGTAGAATTACACCATGTCATTTCTTCCGATCAAACGCCGTGGACTTCTTTTTATTCTTTCCTCTCCCTCCGGAGCTGGGAAAACAACAATTACCCGGGCCCTGCTGGAGCAGGACAAACATTTAAGCATTTCTGTTTCTGTGACAACCCGCCCCCCCCGTCCTGGCGAAGTTGATGGGAAGGATTACTTCTTTGTAAGCAAAGAAAAATTTGACCAGATGGTTGAAAATAATGAGTTATTAGAGCATGCGAAGGTTTTTGGAAATTATTATGGAACGCCTTTGATGCCTGTCGAGAAGGCTTTGGCCAATAGTCAGGATATTATCTTTGATATTGATTGGCAGGGCACTCAGCAACTTAAACAAAAACTTGTGAATGATTTGGTTACAGTTTTTATTTTACCTCCCTCTCAGGAGGAATTGGAGCGGCGTCTCAGGGCTCGCCAACAAGATAATGAGGATATTATCAAGGAACGCATGAAGAAAGCCTCTGATGAGATTTCGCATTACTCTGAGTATGATTATATTATTGTCAATCATGATTTGAACCGCTCTATTTTGACGGCGCAGGGGATTTTGGAGGCGGAACGTAGCAAAAGGCGGCGTATTACAGATCTTCCGAATTTTGTTCGTGGCCTGATGGGAGATTCTTGATTTTTTGGGCATGGTTGATTTTTTTAGAGGTTGGGTTGTCCGGGGCTTGATTCTTCTGTAGATTGAAGTTTATCTTTTTGATAAAGTTTTAACGCTTCGGTGCTAAGCCGAGGCCTAATGTTCACGCAATAAGGGTTTTTCTGATAAAACCCTCTTTTTAGTCAGGTAAAATATGTCCGAATCGACACCGCCAAGCGTTCAAAATCAAAAATCGACACGACCTGGAGGGCCGCCCCCCAGAAAGACTGGTGCCAAGCCATCACCTGATCAAGCTGAAATTCAAATGTTGAAAACAGTGGGGTCTGTTGTTGTCCGGAATGAGTTTTATCGTGATGGATATCGTACTCTCCTGAGGATTGCAGTTATTGAAGCGATGATCATCTTGGCGCTTGTTGGGGCGATGTATTTTGTGATTGAGGTGCACCAGCCTGAAAATCGGTATTTTGCAACAACGGAGGATGGACGTTTGGTTCCTATGGTTCCTTTGAGTGAGCCGAATTTGAGTGTTCCCGCGCTAATGTCCTGGAGTGCGCAGGCGGCAACAGAGGTGATGACTTTTGGTTTTAATGACTATAAGCGTCGTTTGCAGCAGGCATCACGAAACTTTACACGCCTTGGCTGGGTGAGCTTTACGGCCGCTCTTGAAAAATCACGTATTATAGAAACCGTTGAGGCGAATGGTCAGGTTGTCTCTGCGGCGCCTGCAAGTGCGCCTATTCTGATTTCAGAGGGGCTTGTGAATGGTCGGTATCAATGGCAGGTTCAGGTTCCTTTGGTGGTGACCTATCAGGCGGGTTCGTCTATTCGGGATGATAAGATGCTGGTGACGTTGCTTCTTGTCCGGGTTCCAAAACTTGAAAGCCCGAATGGTGTCGGGATTGAGCAATGGATTGCGCGTTAGAAAAACAGCAAAATAATTCTATAATAACGATTTATCATTGTTATATTGATATTGCTCTTGTCCGGGTTCCGGTATATTCTTCTCCTGATTTTTAAGTAAACCGCACGGGGTGTGCATGACGAAATTTTATTTTTTCCGCATTCAGATGGTCATATTGATGGTCGTCCTTGTTTGTGTGGGCGGCACTTCGCAGGCCCAGACACCTTCTGTATCCGAGACTCCTACGGAAACACCGACTCAAACCCTTATGCAAGAGGCTCCGGCTGCAGCCGATCCTCAACCGGATTCGAAAGCATCGGCCCCTGAGGCCGACGCTCCGCCGAGTTTGGCTGATTATTTGAGTAAAACAGCTGGCACCAATGATTCGGGGGAATCAAGTTCCTCTGCCCCCTCTAATCCGGCGGCGACTCCTTCTGGGGCGGCGCCAACAATGGACATGAACGCGCTTGTTCAGGGCGGGGCTCCTCCTTTGGAGGTGTCTCCCGAAGTTGCCAAAGCTGAGGCTGACGCGTCTATTCGAAAAGAAGCTTTTGGAATTGCTTCTGATCAGTTGATGCCCTTAAAGCCAAACGAAATTCGAAGAATGCTCGAGCTTTACGATGAAACGAAGCAAGCATCTGAAACCCCGGTTTATCCAACGCCTGAACCGGAATCCTCATTTCAGGGGATCTCTTTGGATCCTGGATCAAAGCCCTTGGTCATTAAAACCGCGATTGGCAATGTGACAACGGTTAGTATTGTTGATTTAACAGGGCAGCCATGGCCAATTCAAGACCTGACATGGGCCGGTGATTTTCAGATAGAACAGCCGGAAAGTGGAAGTCATATGTTGAGGATTACCCCAACTTCCGAGTTTGCAGGCGGAAATGTATCCATGAGGCTTTTGGGTTTAAATCCACCCGTTATCTTTACATTGAAGGCGGAGCGGAAAACGGTTCATGTTCGGTTGGATGTCCAGATTCCGGAAATCGGACCGAAGGGTGTTCTTCCTCCAATGGAGGTTCCTGTATCTACAAAGGCCGGTGACGATTTTATGACATCTGTTTTGGTTGGCGTTGTCAAAGGCAAGGATACGACGCAATTGAAAGTAGATGGGATTGATGGTCGTACAACAGCTTTTAGCAAGGGTGGCATGCTTTATGTCCGGACCCCTTATACAATGTTGTCCCCCGCCTGGAGTAGTTCGGTGCAATCTGGTGATGGGACCAAGGTGTACGCGTTAAATTTTAGCCCTGTTATCCTTTTGTCTGATAAAGGAAAAATGGTGAGAGCTTACCTCTCTCATAAGGAGACGTCTGATGAGCAATACTGATAATTTTGATCCGCCTGAGGATATGGATCTTGATCCCCCTTCTGATGCCGATATCGATTTTGATGATTTTGAAAATAATAAGGATAAGTCTTTAGGGGCCTCGTGGAAAAGTAGCCCTCTCTTCAAGTTTGGGGTTGTCGCGCTTGTTATTATTATCGTTGTTGCATTGGTTTCTATTCTGAGCAGCGATGAGGTGCAAGCCCCTCAATCTGTTGTGGGAAAAGGCGCTGGTGCGGGGTTTAAAGAGGCTCCTGGTATGAAAGAGCTGACCCCTGTTATGAAGGAAGCGATTGAAGAAAGAAATGATCAGCGTGTTGATGAGGCTGAGAAAAAAGGCATAAGTGCTATTCCGACGCCGATCACCCCCCCAAAAACTCTTTTAGAGGTCCCTCAGGATTCAGGCGAGTCAGAGGATCCTTTGCTGAGATGGCAACAAATGCAGAATGAGCGTGCAAAAGCGCAGCGGGAACAACAGTTGGTTGAGGGGCAAAAACCTCAAACTGACCCGCAGAGGGAAGCAAAAGTTGGCGCTTTGGTGCAGGCTATGTCCCAGCAAATCGAAGGGATTCTAGGTGAACAGAAGGATCAAGAATTAAAGCATATGAATGTTTTTACGCCTGCATCTCTCCCCGAGGGTGGGGCTGTGGATCCAAATGGTCTTGGATCCCCTGTCACGGGTCAACCCCAACTTGCCGCGCAGAAACCATCTAAAATCCTTTTGCCGGCGGGTAAGATTGAATATGCCCAGATGGTTCTAGAGGCGAATTCTGATATTCCGGGGCCTGTTGTGGCTTTATTGGCATCGGGTCAATTCAGTGGGGCTAAGTTAATTGGAAAGTTCCAGGCTCAGGAAGAGTATCTTGTGATTACTTTCTCAACTTTGGTTACAAAAAAAGGGACAAGTATTCCTATTAATGCGTATGCCCTGGACCCTGGAACATCCCTGACCGGGATGGCGACAGATGTAGACCATCGCTACTTTAAACGGATTGTTTTACCTGCAGCTGCAAAATTTGTTGAAGGTTTGGGCGAGGCCTATGCTGAAACAACTTCCGAGACAACGCAGAACTCAACGACGACAACGACAACCACAACAGATTTGAACACGAAGCAAGAATTCGGGAAAGCTGTCAGCGAGGCCGCCAAATCTGTTGGTGATGTTCTGGACGAAGATGGTAAAAACACCAAGCCATTGGTTATTGTTGCCGCTGGGACTCCCATGGGTATTTTGTTTATGGAGTCTGTGACGGATAAAGACGTTTTGCAAGCAAGGGCAGGTGTGTCCGGAAGCGGGCAGCAAGGAGGCCAACAGGTTTCTCCGCAATTGCCGTATCCTCAGGGGTTTCAACCGCAGCAAAATACGGGCGTTACATCCATGCAACAGCTGCAATATGGTCTTCAAGGGCAGCAATTTATGCAGCAAAGTCCGTATAACGCAAATACGATATTGGGCCCATACGGTGGCACAAGTCAGCAACAATAGAAGTTCTTGGCAGATATAATAGAAGGTAATTATGGCAGATAAAAATGTGATTGATGATCAGGATTTTGATACTCAAGGCGTTGACGCGCAAGATTCGTCGTATGATGAATCCTACGATGATGATCAGGTTTATGCAGATGATGATTCATCTGAATGGGCTGATGAGTCTGACTTCTCTGAGGAAGATAGTTCTAAAGAGGAGAATCAACCCTCTCAGAAGAAGAAAACATCTCCTTTAACCATCATTATTATTTTAGTCGTTGCGATTGTTGGTGTTTTTGGGGTTATGCTTTTGAAAGGCAATAAATCTTCTGTCACCTCCTCAGAACAGGGCAGTGAAGTCGCTCTCTCGACAGATGTTGAGGCGCCGCTTGATGCGGAAAGTCCATCGGGATCATCGCCCGTAGTGTCAATGGATCAAGGCTTGCCCACACACGAAAATGCCCCAAATCCTGATAAAAATACTGTTTCTGGAGAGGTACAGTCTCCGGAATCTATCGGAACTGACGGGCTTAAGGCAGCTCCATCTCTTGTTTCTGGGGAAGGGGAATCTGGGCAGGGTGTTATGGAGAACCCAAGCTTGTTGGTGCCAAATACAAACGTTCGTTCTCCTGAGTCTGCGCGAGGAGATGATCCTGTTGCCCAGCCGTCTTCAGACCGGTCTGCAGATGTTGTAAAGGCAATTTCTCCAACGGTGACTCCTGTGTCGGATTTCCCAACGGTTGATTCGATTAAGAAACCTGATATAGCTCAATCTGGTGCTGTCGAAGCGTCGACCTCCAAAGATTCGGGTATTGACCCTGGTTCCCCTTCTGATTCCTCTGTTTCGATGTCTTCTGGACCTACTCCTGTGCTCCCAGTTCCAACTTCTGCGGCGCAGCAAACAGCCACTGTCGATTTGAAGGCTCAACTTGAAGAGGCCCGCTCCAAAATTCAGGTGCTCGAGAAGCAGTTGTCTGAACAATCTGCTGAGTTAGAGATCCAAAAAAAGAAAAATATCTCAAATAATGAGGCATCATCACGCGTAACATCTGCTAAACAGGCGGATGGATCTTCTGCCGAGCGGTCTCTTCCAGAGGGAAGCCCTGTGGAAACGCCTGTAGAAACAAAGTCGGTTGTTCCTGAGCGGAATCACTTTGAATCCCGTTCTATCGTGCCCCCTCGAACCCTTGTAAAGAAACCGGTCCAAGTTTCCCAACCTAAACCCCTCCAAAAGAAACGCAGCTGGATTTTAAAAAGTGCAGGGGCAGGTAAGGCCATTCTTTCAGATAAAGCGACTGGTGATTTGAAAACTGTTAGGATCGGTGACTCTGTCCCAGGCCTTGGTCGTATTATAAGTATCTCTATGGACCATTCTTCATGGGTTGTTAAGGGAACCTCAGGATTCGTAAGAGAATAGCAGCTTTTTTCCAGTTCACTCTTTATCTATTTAACCCTTCTTTAATCTGGGAATGTTATTTTCAGATATGTGCATTTTTGGCCTTTATTTAGGTTTTGGAAGATTTACGAAGCTTGATTTCTCGGCAAAAATCTGATCTAATTAAGGTAAGGAATGCCGTAAAAACGGTCGGGTGTGATGTATGAGAAATTTAAAAGTTTCCCTTTATAGGTTGCCGTTATCATTGTTTGCAACAATGATTGTTCTTCTTTCTTCTGTTAAGCCTTCCTATGCTGGTGCAAGTGCTATTGATGTCTTGGTTCAAATGGGGGTTTCCAAGGTCAATTCCTGGATTAATAAGGCGCTTAACTCTCTTTTGGGCCTTGGGGCTTGTAAAGGCAATGGTCAGATTAGTGATGTTATTTGTAACGTCATGGAGTCTTCTGCCGGTATTCCCGGTTTTATTAGTGCTCTTGCTTATATTCTTGGGTTGATTTTGGCTGTATCTGCTCTTTTCAAGCTAAAAGAGCATGTTCTTAACCCGTCTCAAACACCTTTATCTGACTCTGTTAAGAGGTTTGTTGCCGGTGGTGCCTTTTTTGCGCTCCCTATGGTGACAGAAGCAAGCCAGAATTTGCTGACAAAAGGCAATATGGCCATGAGCAAAGTTACGCTTTACAATGGCTCTACTGGTGGTGGAAGCGGGCTTGACGGCATGTTGGTCGCCCTTTTTCTTGATATTTATGAACCCTTGATGAGTATTATCTTTGCGTTTGGGTACTTAGCTGGGTTGGTTCTTACGATGGTTGGAATTGGCCGCTTGATTAAAACTGCGCAAGATGGTCCACGGGGCCCTGCCAGCATGGGAACGGTCATGACCTTTATTATTGCGGGTGTCCTTTTTTCCCTGAGCAATATTATGGGCGCTTTCTCGAGCAGTATGTTCCAGAGCTCGACAGTTGCGACATTTGCTGTGCTAGAGACATCAACCGGGGATGTGGCGCTTGATGGTCATGTTTTGGCCATGATTTCGACGATTCTTGTTTTTATGACTATAATAGGTTATATTAGTTTTATGCGCGGGTTTTTTATTATCAAAGATGTCGCAGAGGGAAGTGGTCAGGCGTCTCTTATGGCTGGTGTTACCCATATTTTCGGGGGTGCGTTGGCTGTGAATCTCGGGCCGCTGTTAAATGCCGTCCAGACAACTTTGGGACTAAATTCTTTTGGTATAACATTTTACTAACTACACAAACGAAACTGGCATCGAGGAGGAAAATCATGCTGAAACTAAGTAAAAAATTGAATAGACTTGGGGCTTACACATCTGCGTCACTTGTTATAGGGCTTTTGTCTTCGACCAGTGCGCATGCGCAAAGCGGTGGAAACTCTTTTACAAGTATTACAAAGACAATTACCGAACAGATTGGTGGAATTCCAGGTTTTATTACGGCAATCGCCTACATCATGGGAACCTTGTTTGCCGTCCTTGGTATTTTGAAAATCAAAGACCATGTTGAAAACCCAAGTAACGAACCTTTGAAGAACGGGGCTATCCGTTTAGCTGTTGGTGGTGGATTGTTTGTGATTCCGTTGATTACAGAGGCGATGCAAAACCTTATTGGTACAAATGGTACGGGTGTTGACGTTCAAAAAATGAACAATATTAATACCTATAACGCTGTTAACTAAGAATTATAAATTATCATACTATGAAAGATATCAAACTAAATTTGGGGATTGCCCGTTCAACGGGCAGTCTTCGTTCTTCTTCGGGGGCAGGTAGACCGCCTTATGCACAAGGCCCTGCTATGCTGACTCCTGAACTGAAGTCTACAATTTTTCAAAGAGATGAACAAACCTGTCAATGTTGTGGATTTAAGGCTGATAAATATCAGGATGTCGACTTTATCGATCATAATCCTAAAAATCTTGATCCGGAGAACTTGATAACGTTGTGTATTTTTTGTCATCAATGTTTTAATCTGGAACAGGCAACAACGATGCGATCCGGTGTCTTGGTCTGGTTGCCTGAAATTTCGCAAGTTGATTTGCATCATTTGATGCGTGCAGTTTATGTTGCGCGCATTTCCCAGGGGCCCATGGCCGAAGCCGCGCGTGTAACACTTGATACCCTGATGGGGCGTCGTGAGGAGGTCCGCCGTCGTCTTCGGACTGATGATCCTTTTGTCCTTTCTGTTGTTTTAAAAGATTTTCTGACAGGAAAATATTATGCTGAAAGAAATGAAAAATTAGAGGGAGTCCGTTTGTTACCATTGGACAGACGTTTGATTAAAGAGGCTGATTTGGAGTTTAACCAGTTTCCTCAGATTCTTGCTTATTGGAGATCAAAAGATGGTCCATTTGGGGACCGTGCCCCGACACTTTGGATGAATTTGTATAAAAATGCTTTAAGGCAATTAAACTGATATTTTCTTTCTTTTTTCGTTAATTTCTGGTGGTAGGCGGTTTTCTATTTCTAGAAATCCTGTATAGTATCAAAAGATTAAATCCAACTGATTGATACACATGAATATTCTTCAAAAAATTCTTTACCCGTTTCAAAGTGCTTTACGCCAATCTATCAGTAGTTTCATTCGGTTGGAAACGATGGACAGTGAGTTTACGCTGGCTGCAAGCGATGGGTCTCTTGTCACCTATTTGAAAGTTGATGGCAGCCGACAGATCATAGGTGAGGAAGAGTATAATTTTCTGGTTGAGGCTGCAACAATCAAGCTGGGCGCAAAGTTTGACCGACCAGGGCATGCGATGCAAATTTATTTTTCAAGGGATCCGGCCCGGATTCGGTCGTATCTTGATGTTTTGAACAGGCCCGTTTTTGCGACTGCACAGAATACGGGACTTGAGATCTCTGATTTGATTGAAGAAAAGGTCAAGAATCTCTCAACGATTCTCAGTTATGAAGAGTGCTATTTTGTGCTCTGGACACGTCCCTCGTCCATGACCAAAAGTGAAATCGAGCGTGTTCGTGAAGAAAAACAGGTCCAGAATAAGAAATGGGTTAACGCCCCTTATGGTCAAAATCCTTTGGCGGGGATTGAGTCTCTTCGTACAAGACATAAAAGCTATACAACAGCTATTCAACAGGCATTGGATGAGATGGGCATTCGGGCTCAATTTCTTGAAGTTCATGATGCTTTGCGGGCTGTACGTAATAATATGTTCCCCTCCCGGGCAAATGAGGATTGGCGGGCCTGTTTGCCCGGTGACCCGATTTCCCCCCGTTCCCCGCTTAATCAGTTTGATTTGTCTGATATTATCTGGCCATCGATTCCCGACCAGATTTCGGTTGGTGACGCGCGGTTGACCGGTGGGTCTGTTGTCCAGATTGATGATATGAATTGGGCTGGTGCCGATATGACATTGGGGCCGATGGAAGTTGCGCCTTTTCCGATGCTTTTAAACAGGCTTTACGATTCAAAAGTGCCCTTCAGGATTTCATTGTTGATTGAGGGCGGGGGGGTTGAGGCAACGGCCTTCAAAACATTGGTTGCAACGTTGATGAGCGTAACCAATGCGATGAATAAGCAAATCAAATATTCTTTGGAAGGATTACAAGCCCTTGCCCGCAGCGAGCCTGTTGTGAAACTGCGGGTTTCTTTTGCAACATGGGCTCCTAAATCTGATCCAAATTTAATTCAAGACAGGTTATCTGTTTTGATGCAGTCTGTTGAAAGTTGGGGATATGCTCAAGTCAGTGCAGCATCTGGTGACCCCCTCGATTGTGTTATGTCATCCGCGATGGGCATTCACTGTGCAGGCACTGCTCCGCTTGCGATTGCGCCAATGCGTGAGGTTATGAAACTGGTCCCATGGCAACGGCCATCAAGTCCGTTTTCTCAAGGCGCTATTATGTTACGAACGCCTGATGGGAAAGTTTGGCCTTACCAGACAGGTACAAATTTAACAACCACATGGTTTGATCTTATTTTTGCGCAACCAGGGGCTGGTAAATCTGTTTTGATGAATACGTTGAATCTTGGTACAATTCTAACGCCGGGTTTAAATAAACTTCCCTTTATTGCAATTATTGATATTGGTCCCTCTTCCTCTGGGTTGGTCTCGCTGATTAAAGAGGCCCTGCCAGTTGAGCGACAATACGAATCAAATTATTACCGTCTGCAAATGTCCAGGAATTATGCGATCAACCCTTTTGACACGCAATTGGGCTGTCGTTATCCGCTGATTGATGAACGAAGCTATCTTACTGAATTAATGACGTTGCTTTGTACCCCTCCGGGCAATGAAAAGCCATATGATGGTATTCCCCAATTGGCGAGTTTGGTTGTCGACGAAATGTATCGTTGGCGCGACGACAACATGGCGAATGCAGAACCGCGCCCATATCTCCCACGTCTTGATTCAGATATCGATGATGCTATCCAGAAACATGGTATTCATCTTCCGACAGATCCTTATTGGTGGGATGTTGTTGAAAGTTTATTCGAACGTGGATTGTATATAGATGCGATTCGGGCGCAGCGGCACGCAATGCCAACCTTGAATGATGCTATTACAGCTGCACGGCGACCACAAATTCGCTCTTTGCTTGAGGAAACAGCGATCGGAGGCAGTACAGAATCAGTTATCTCTGCTTTTGAACGGATGATTACATCTGCTGTTCGTGACTTTCCGATTTTATCATCTGTCACACAATTTGATATTGCAGGGGCACGTATTTGCTCTTTGGATTTGATGGACATTTCTCCTCAAGGGGATGATACGGCAGATCGTCAAACTGCTGTCATGTATATGCTGGCACGGCAGGCGTTGGTAAGGGCATGGTGGGTTGGTAAAGAGTCATTACCATTTATTCCCGAAAAATTCCGGGGTTATCATGAATTGAACCTTCAGGATATTGCAGAGTCACCCAAAAGACTTTGTTACGATGAATTTCATAGGACAAGCTCTTCATCTTCTGTACGTGCGCAAGTTGTACGTGACGTTCGGGAGGGGCGGAAACGTGGTGTTCAGATTGTTCTTGCATCTCAGCTCTTGGGTGATTTTGATGATGATATGGTTGATTTGGCCACGGGGGTTTGGGTTTTGGGGACGGCGGTTTCTGATAAGGCTGTTGATGATATCCGCGATAGGTTTGGCCTCTCTCCAACCGCAAGAAATATTATCAGGTATCGTTTAACAGGTCCCCGTGCAGGAGGCGCGCCTGCTTTGTTGATTTTAGGAACAAATGAAGGTCGTTACGAGCAGCATTTGATCAATACACTAGGTCCGATTGAACTTTGGGCTTTTGCAACCTCTGTTGAGGATGTGATTATCCGCAATAGACTGTATACGAAGTTTGGTGCCGGCCGTGCACGACAAATTTTAGCCACGTCTTTCCCCGGAGGAAGCGCGCGAAATGAATTGAAAAGACGTATTCTTGCAAAATCAGACTCAGGAGATACAAAAGCCGCAGCGCAGAGTGCCATTATTGATGAATTGATTGAAGAATTAAGTGAAACATACCGTAAACAAGCTTTAGCAGGAAACGTTTAGGAACTCATGGCGAAGCCAAAAGACCCAGAACAGCAGACAGAAGAGAAATCGGGAATATCAGCCAGTAGAACAAAAAAAATATATTGGGTGGGGGGCGGTCTTTTCTGTTTTCTTATCATGATAATGATTATGGTATCTGGTCAGGGAAGCATGCAGTATGGAATCTGTCGGGTCTATGTTGAGTTGCACGAGCTTTATCCTAGGGAAATTACATATTTGAGCGTTGATGATGGAAATCCCGTCAAAATTTTTTACAAAAAAATTGATCCCTTCGGCGTTGACTCTGTGAATTCGATTGAATGCCAATTCAAGAAGGATAGTAACGGCCAGTTGTTATACGAGTTGTCGAAGGTTGATATTAACGAGAGATTCAGGACATATGAGGCCGAGAAACCTGAGAATATCAAACGATTTAACGTCGGGATTCCCGCTATTCTTGATAATCCTCCGAATCTTGATTTGCCAAATTTTTCACAAGACAATATTCTTGAATATAAAGATTCCGACTAGTTGTGGTTGCCACGCCCTTGTTGTAGGGCGTGTGATCAATGAAACCAAACTGGACTCTGTGCCGTCTATGGTTTCTAAAATTTCTTAACAACAGAAACCGCAGAAGAAAACGGAGAGAGTTTCCCTCCCTCCACCCGTCTCCGTGCGAAAGCAGGGAATCTTTTTTAACCTAAGTGAGATTGGGGCTTTCGCTGCAATGACGGCGTATTAAAATTGTGCGATTCTTATATTGACTTAGGTGGTTGTCAGGGCGCCATGGCATATTTCTGGCTTGATTATTTAGAATCGGGAATGGGGTTTTGTAATTCTTCAGCCACATCGTCCGATGTTTCATAAAGATACCAGGTCGGATCTTTCGAGCGGACATCACGCCCAAAGGTCCAAACATCATTCATTGTAACCAATTTATCAGGGTTGCCATGGATAATTTGACCCTCACGATTCCGAATCACAATCGTCTCTTCTGCAATAAACCTCAATTTGATATAAATCATCCGATCAATTCTTTTGATCCCCATAATTTTACAGTCTTTAATAATATGGACATCCGTTGCAAGGGTTTCACCTGCGGCTTTTCGATCATCGATTGCTTGTTCAAAGCTTGCGTAAACACCCTCTGATAGAAGCATTTTAAGGGTCCTTAAATCTTCTCTTGCGAAAGCCTCAACAATCATCGGGAAGGCTTCTTTTGCACCATTTATGAAGGTTTGAGGGTCGAAACCAGAATCTGATTTAATATAATCTGAAATTTCTTTCATTGTGTCTTCCCCGCCTTCGATAGGCAGGGTTTCTATTTGTGTTCTCGATTCCGTTTGATCCAAAGATGAGGGTTTTAGAAGAGTCAGATCTACGGTACGACCACGTTCTTTTAATTCGTCGGCTTGCCGTTGACGCTCTTTAATTTGTTCGAGGATATCAGAACGATCTGTTTCCGATCCATGTTTCGAGCCAATTGTATTTCTAAGCCAAATCACAAGAACAACGGCAATGACGATATAGATAAAAAGATCAATTGGCACGAGCTTACCCTTTCGAAAGTCAGAGCATTATAATAAGGTTTTTCTTGTCTGAAACAAGTCAGATATGATCGATTATAGGCCCAAATTTGTCCCTACTTGTAGATTTTATTGAATTCTGCTAACTCAAATCAATCAAGAATCCCTTAAACGCACTAGAAATGAAGGCACAAACAATGGCTGAAACAGATAATCAACCCCCAACGGCTTCTAACCTTCCGGTGATGGTTCATGCGCAGTATGTGAAAGACGTATCTTTTGAAAATCCATCTGCTCCTTTTTCATTAAGGGCAGGGCTTGAAAATCCGAAATTGGATGTGAATATCAATCTTGATGTCCGTCATCTGGAAGATCCCGCGATCAAGTCATTATATGAAGTTGCTTTAAGGATATCCGTCCGTGCAACCCGCGCGGAGCAAACAATTTATATCGCGGAAGTTTTATATGGTGTCGCAGCATCAATGCCAAATGTTGCCGAAGAGCATCATCATCCTTTGCTTCTGGTTGAGATTCCTAAATTAGCATTTCCATTTGCACGCAAAGTATTGGCTGATTTGATTCAAGATGGGGGCTATCCACCTTTATTGTTAGGGCCTGTTGATTTTGCGTCAATGTATTTGTCACGTTTCGGACAAAAAAGCGAGGAAGGTTCTTTGACCGATTTAGCTGTCCGCACGGCTGTTAATTAAAACAACAGATTGAGCAATCTTTACAAAATCTGAGACTGTTAGGTCTTCGGCACGCTTTTTTTGATCTGTTCCGGCATGTTCCATTGCGGACGCAAATTCGGAGAGGCTCGAACGGATCATTTTTCTGCGTTGCTGGAAGGCGGCGGCAAGTATTTTTTCCATGATGTGAAATGGCGGGGCCTCTTGATCCATCTTACGAGGAATGAATTGAACCACACTTGATTTTATTTTGGGCGGAGGGGTGAATGCGGATGGGGGAAGGTCAAATAACCGTTTTGTTGTACACAGCCATTGTGCCATAACGGAAATTCGTCCATATGTTTTGCTTCCTTCAGCGGCAAGAATTCGGTCTGCAACCTCTTTCTGGAACATCAGGGCCATAAAGGTAATGGCGTTTTTGTCTTTACGTATAAGTTCTAGCCATTTGGCAAGAAGGATAACGCTGATATTATAGGGCAGGTTTGCAATGATGGCTCTGGGCGCTGGGGCAATTGTTGATATATCAATGTGCAGGGCGTCCCCATGGATAATCTCCAATCGGTCACCGTAGTTTTTTTGGAGGTCTGTAATAGCCGTAACAGCACGCGCATCAAATTCAATCGCGATGACTTTGGTTGCAGATGATCCAAGTAAACTCCGTGTTAGCCCACCAGGTCCAGGCCCGATTTCAATTGCTGTTATGCCTGAAAGATTCGCAAAAGACACAGTTGATAAGCGCACAATTTTATCTGTGATATTTTGGTCAAGTAAAAAATTTTGTCCAAGCGATTTCTCAGCACGCAAATCATGCGTCCTGATCACATCGCGCAGAGGTGGTAATATTGGGGTCAAGGTGGATGGTGAATGAGGAGGTAAAGACAAAGAGGAATTACCCGCGTTTTTCAATAAAGGCTTGTGATCTTAGATCAAGATAGTAGCGGCGTTGGGCTCTATCCATCCGTTCAAGGCCTAGTTTTTCAGTGATATCATCCCGGCTCGGTAATTGATCTGTGGTCAATTGGCGTTTATCTTGTAATTTGATAATATAAAGACCTGTTGATGTTTCAATGGGGGCCGAAATTTCCCCTTTTTTAAGGGATAGAAGACTCTCGTCAATTTCTTTTGCTAGAACACCTTGCATCACCCATCCGATGCTTTTGCCTTGTGCAGCGCCAGGGGATTGCGAGAATTGCCGTGCAGCTTTTGGAAAGGCTTCAGGCTCTAATTTCAGTTGTTCGGTTAGTTTCTTTGCAAATGTTTTTGCTTCTTCAAGTTTTGTAGGGTTTGTAACTGGCAAATAAATTTCTGCAATATAATATTGGTCTTTTCCTATATTTTCTTTGAGTCGATCAAGTTCAGAATCAATATCGGCATCTGTGACTTCAATTTTCGGACGAATCCGTTTCTGGATGACTTTCGTCCACGCGATCTGGGCCTTGATCTGGTCTCGCATGGTATTGATTTTAATTCCACGCTGCTCAAGAGCTTTCTTAAACACATCTGCAGGAATATTGTTTTGTTTTGCGATTTGTTCAAAACCACTATCGATTTCTTTTGTATCAACTGTCAGTCCCAATCGACTGGCTTCTTGAGATCTGATTTGTTCATCAACCAGCATATCAATAATTTGGGGGCGTAACTTTTCATCCAGCTCTTTCGATGGTTTCAGGCCGCTTGATATTGCAATAAGTTCCATACGTGCTTTTACATCTGACGCGGTAATAACATCTTTATTGACAATCGCCACAATTGATTCTTGGGACCCTTTCGCTGATATTTTTGAAGGGTTTGTGCCTGATGGCTGTGGGGGGGCAGCAACAGCAGACAGCGACGCCGTGGACATCAGAATGGTTATTGTCATGATCAGGAAATATTTCATCGGTTTAGTCCTTTTTCGAGGTCAGGTTATTCACATAGGTCGGGACAATACTGTCCATCGGGGTTGGCGAAATACCTAATTCCCGCAAGCCATATGCATCTTGTGCCACGATATTATCGCTTTGCAAAGACGTAATCTGGTCATTTGTTAATGGAGGCTTTGGTAAAAAAGCCATACAAAAGGCCTGAATTCTTGCAATCCACCATGGAATTGTTATCAAAGCGCGTGTTTGACCAGTATAGCGGAAGAGACGGTTGTAAATCTCTTTGAAAGTTAAGATTTCTGGCCCTCCTAACTCATAAACACGGTGACAGGTTTGGATGTCACGAAGGACATGGACGACTGACTTCGCAACATCCAGAACATAAACGGGTTGGAATCGTGTTTTCCCCCCGCCAATGAGTGGAAGAAGCGGAAGTCTTCTTGAAAGCCCTGCGAATAGGTTAAAAAAATGATCTTCTGGTCCGAAAATCACACTTGGACGTAGGATTGTTGCTGATGGAAAATTCTTTTCTATGGCTTGTTCTCCCAACAGTTTTGTGATCGCATACGCCGATTTGGAGTGGTTAACACCTAAGGCCGATATATGCACAAGCCGTTGGATATTATTCATGCGGCATGCATTTGCAATCCATTCGGGGAGTTCAGTGTGTAGATGATGAAAATTTGCACGCTTTCCATGTTCTGTCAAAATTCCAAGGCAATTAATAACAGCAAAGGACCCTTTGATCATTTTTTCAATTTCGGCTGCTGAAGTGTAACTTGCATAAACTGGTACAATTTGACCAGGAAGACCGTAAGATCTCAGAAAATAAGCAGAGGCAGGGCGACGTGTTACAACTTTTACAATGGCACCGCAAGATACAAGCTCTGCAACAATATAGCGGCCCAGAAAACCCGTCCCACCGAAAACGGTGATAACTTTTTCTTTGAAATCTGTATTCATTATCTGATACCCCGCGATTCTGACTTGATTTTTCTTAGGTTCACTATAATCATCTAAGCATGTTTTTCAAAAGGCTTTTATAACGCTCTCAACAGGAAGGCAAGAAACTATGGCAAGTATTATCCGTCCACGGCAAACTAAAATTGTTGCGACTTTGGGCCCGGCTTCGAATTCCCAGGAAATGATCCGTAGATTGTTTATGGCGGGTGTTGATATGTTTAGGCTGAATTTTTCGCATGGCGAACATAAGGATCATGCTGAACGTGTTGCTTTTATCCGGAATGTTGAGAAAGAGACAGGCCGTCCGATTGCCATTCTTGCCGATATGCAGGGCCCGAAATTACGTGTTGGTCGCTTTAAAGACGGAAAAATTGAACTCAAGATAGGTCAGAAAATCCGGTTAGATTTGGATCCCGAATTGGGAGATGAAACACGTGTCAATTTACCTCATCCAGAGGTGATCGGGACAATGCCTGTTGGATCCTTTATCCTTCTTGATGATGGAAAGGTTCGTATGGAAATCGTTGACCGTGGTGATGGGTTTCTGGTTGGTGAGATCAAGGCAGGTCGTGTTTTATCAAATAATAAAGGATTTAATGTTCCTGGCGTTGTTCTTCCTCTTGATGCTTTAACCCCGAAGGATAAAATTGATCTTGAGGCAGCATTATCGATGGGAGTTGACTGGATCGCACAATCCTTTGTTCAAAAGCCCGAAGATGTAATTGAGGCCCGTAAATTAATCGCTGGTCGTGCGGCTTTGATGATCAAGCTTGAAAAACCGTCAGCGCTTACCTATCTTGACCAGATGATTGCGCAATGTGATGCGGTTATGTTGGCCCGAGGTGATCTGGGTGTTGAAATTCCGCCCGAGGAAGTGCCGCTCGCACAAAAACGTGTGGTGCGTGCTGTGCGTTTCGCGGGTAAGCCGATTGTTGTTGCAACGCAAATGATGGAGTCGATGATTGAAAATCCATCGCCTACCCGTGCTGAGGTGAATGATGTGTCAACAGCAATTTTTGATGGGACAGACGCTGTGATGCTTTCTGCAGAAACGGCAGCCGGGCAATATCCTGTCGAAGCCGTCGAAATGATGGATCGTATTTGCCAGTCGGTTGAAAAGAATGATCTCTACCGTAGCCTTATTAATGCAGATCACCCTGATGCTCGCCACAATGATGCGGGTGATGCCATCACGATTGCAGCAGATCAAGTGGCTCATGATCTTCAGGCTGCCTGTATTGTAACCTACACGACATCTGGAACGACAACGCTTCGTGCTGTACGGCAACGCCCAGCAATGAAAGTTGCCTGTTTGACCCAGAATCTGACAACTGCGAGGCGCTTATCAGTTTCTTATGGCGTGCATGCAATTGTTGTCAGTGAAATTACAACATTTGCTGATGCTGTCAAATTTGCCCAGCACCGTATCGGATCCGAAGGATTGGCAAAAAAAGGGGAACGCTTTGTGATGACCGCAGGTGTTCCGTTTGCAACACCTGGATCAACCAATATCCTTCGTGTTGCATGGGTCGAGTAGGTGGCGGTAGACACTTGCTTTTTTAGATTCCCATAGGACAATCATTTTTTTCAACTCTGCAACACAGATGCTGCATGGTTTAAAAAGAATAGTCTATGCTGGGATCCCCAAGATTTGAAAAGAATGCGTTCTGCGGTACCGAAGAGTTAGTTCAGTGATTTACGATTTGACCTATAACGTTCGAACGCATCCATCATATTGACAACGCCTTGCATCACGTTCCCTGATGGATGTGTCCATATGTGATGACTTGAGTCAATAAAGGTTGCATCGGCCTTGATAAAACTTTGACAGTTTTCTTGGTTAAAAGAACCCTCAACAGCAATTGGATTATCGGTTGCTGTTGTCCACCAGTTTAAGATGTCTAGTAAAGAGTCGCCATTTTTATCACTATAAATTGTAATAAAATCAAGGCTATGATCGAGGGCGGATTTTGCTGCAGATTTTGTGCAGCAACGAAGCCCGATGATGGATTCCTCACTGAGGATTTTCCGTGCTTCTGTTGCCTTCTGGATAGAGGAGCAGACAACACCATCTGCATCGACTTCACGGGCTAATCTTGTATCATCCATCACCAGAAAAATAAACCCATTTTTATAGGATGTTTCTTGATAGGTTTTCACGACTCGGTCTGGAACTGCATTTTCGGGATGAGGTCTAAATTCAACAATATGACGGTTTAAAGCATAGTTGGAAAACCGGTTCGCCGCGTGAAGGGCCTGACCCAATTTAAAGCATTGTTTATCATGATCATGCGTATCAGGAAGAATAATATATAAACCGCATTCAGGAACTTCAGTGTCGATGATTAACGGTGTTACATCTGTTGTTATTTCTTCGGACATTTTTATTTGCAGATTCTAAGGGATTCTAGAATAATTTCGTTTGCAAAGTTTTGATCAAGTGGATTCGGGTTGCTCATCAATTGATAAAAGAATGCGCCATAGATCATATCAACCGTCAATGCTGTATTCAATGTTGATCGAAAATCACCAGATGCTTTTCCTTGATCAAGAATACTTGCTAAAATTTCTTCATGTTGCAGCATAAATTTTTCAAAGAACAAAGCTTGTGTTTCTGTATGTCCCTGTGATTCTGCATACACTTCCGCAATAATTTTTCCACCACGTCCACGGCAAATTCGGGCGAAACGCTCCAGTTGTTTTTCAAGAAGATCTTTTGGTTTTGCGCCACTGACAGGAGCAGGGAGAGATGCCATCGGGCCTGAAATAGCATCCAGGACCAATGCAACTTTATTAGGCCACCAACGATAAATGGTTGTTTTACCCACACCCGCTTTCTTTGCAACAGATTCAATTGAAATATCGCGGACAGAGGTCATGAGCAACATTTTATTTGTTGTATCCAGAATAGCTTGCATTGATTTTTCAGATCTTGGTCGCCCATTTGCACGGGGGCTGACCTGCTCGGATGCAGAATTCATTGGCGCATCATTGTTTTGATTAATCTCTATTGAGGAATGGGCCACAGTTGCCGTCATTTTCAGGATACCTTCTCACTCTTTTATAACTCATTTTCTTTTTTTGTAAGAGACTGTCTTATCCTGCAACCCCCCTTTAGGGCAAGGAAAAACGTAAGACAAACCCGAAAAATGATTAACTTTTCTGTTAAGAACTCGATTAACGTTTTGCAAATCGTTGGGGCGCCTCTAAAAGAATTGATGAAACACCGCTTTTAATTTCTAGAATGGCCAGTCCCCGATCTACAAGTCCATCAGGCATGAATCGAAAAATTCCATCGACGCCCGCGAATCCGCTTGCATTTGTTAAGGTTGTACGGCTGAAATCCTTTCCCGATTTTGCAATCACAACCGCAAGTCCAGTTGCATCATAAGCAAGTGAGGCAAGCCGCGGGGGTCGTACCCCGTAAGTTTCTAAATACCGGTTTTCAAAGCGTGTTCGCAGACGGGGAGATGCAGCCGCATACCAGGCCCCTTCAAGCCCTGATAATTTTGCAGCTTGCGCTTGATCCCAAAGCCCGGTACCTAACCGTTTTACTGTTGTCGGTGCATATCCTTCTGCTGTTAGCATATTCGAGATTTTGTTCGATTCGGTTGCTGATGTTGCAATCAAAACAGCATCGACCCCGGATTTTAAGGGGGTAAGATCTGCTGGTGCAGGCAATGATCCGGCATTATAGCGAATGATTGTTGGGTTCGGGATCGCATAGCGTTGCATAAAAGTATCGAAAGTTGAGGTGACCGAGTCACCATAAATATCGCGCGGGGCAATTAACGCGATGCGTTTGTATCCAACAGAATTTGCGTAGGATAAAACCGAGTTTACCTGGGCTTGTGGCATAAAGCCCATGACAAATGTATTCCCCATTGCAGCCGAAGCATCTGTTGAGAAAGAAAGGATGTTGATATTATTTTGCAGGGCGATTGGTGCAATTGATTTTGCATCTGTTGAGAAAACAGGTCCTAGGATAAGGTTGGCTCCATTGGAAATGGCATTATTCATTGCTTGTGCGGCCCCTTTTCCTGTATCTTCAGGGTATAATTCAAAAAAAGACGAGGCATTCAAATCAAACATCGCAAGCTGTGCTGCATTCAACATTGCCTGACCTATCTCAGATCCTTTTCCTGTTAAAGGCAGAAGAAGGCTGATACGAGCAGTACCTGTTTGTGATTTTGTGGACGGGATAGTGTCATTTGGTGGTGATGTTTCGCTTGTCGTTTGTGTCGAGGGCGAATGAGACATGTCAGAGGAAGCCGGGGACATAATCTGATCGGATGATTGTGTCCATGGGCTGTCCTTCAGATCAGAGCAGCCAGTCATCGCAAAAAGCGTTGCCCACAATAAAAACATATAGCGGATAGAAAGCAGATTGCACTGCATGGAAAGCTCCCTTAATGTCTAGAACAGAATTGAAGATTTGACCCTACACAAAATGACAGATTGATGCCAGACACTTTATATCGTTTTACAGACATTCAAAAAAAACCTTTAAAATCAGGACTCTATCTTGTTGCAACCCCTATCGGGAATTTGCGTGATATTACGTTAAGGGCGATGGATACCCTTGCAATGGTTGATGTTGTGGCATGTGAAGATACGCGTGTCAGTGGAAAGTTATTTCAGGCGTTAGGGTTTAAAGTTAAATTAATTCCTTATCATGACCATAATGCAGAGATACAACGTCCTCATATTCTGCAGTTGTTGAGAGAGGGAAAGGCTGTCGCTTTAATCAGTGATGCTGGGATGCCCTTGATTTCTGACCCTGGTTATAAATTGGTTCGGGACTGCTTGGATCAAGGGCTTTACGTCACAAGCTTGCCTGGGGCGAATTCGCCCTTGATGGCCCTACAACTCTCTGGCTTGCCGAGTGATCACTTTTCTTTTCTTGGGTTTTTGCCATCGAAAACAAAGGCGCGTCGCGATATTTTAGGCGTATGGGCGTGTGTACCTACAACTTTGGTTATTTTTGAATCTGCGTCTAGGCTTCAGGAAAGTTGTCAGGATATTTTGGCCATCCTGGGGGATCGACCGATGACCGTCACTCGTGAGCTTACAAAAAAGTTCGAAGATGTATGGCCCTCAACGGTTTCTGGTGTTCTGGAGCGTCTTGAAAAAGATGGGCCACCAAAGGGGGAAATTGTTCTGGTGATTGGCCGGGGTCAGGACTCTGGAGAGGATATTGACCTCGATTCGATCTTAAAGGCAGCTTTGTCAGAAATGACGATGAAAGACGCTGTTTCTAGTGTTGTTGCGGTTACTGGACTTCCTAAAAAACAAGTTTATAATGCAGCATTGTTGCTTAAGAACAGGGACTAGAAATGATAAAGAAAAAACAAACCTTGGGCATTATTGGGGTTGGCGCGTTCGGTGAATTTATGTTGAAACACGTAACGCCTTATTTTGATGTGCGGATTTATGATGCTTTTAAAAACCTAGATGATATTGAAAATACATATCATCTGACGGTGATGTCCCTTCAGGATGTTGCCAAAAGCGATATTGTTGTTTTGTGTGTTCCTGTTAAGGAGCTTGAGAAAACGGTTTGCAGCATTGTCCCTTACTTGATCGCTGGCCAATTGGTTATTGATTTATGTTCTGTTAAGTGCAAGCCAGTGGAGATTCTCAAAAGAATCATTCCTCCTGTTGTTGATGTTGTCAGTTTGCATCCTTTATTTGGTCCTCAGAGTGGAAAAAATGGAATTGCAGGACTCAATGTAACAGTTTGCAATGTGATGGGCGGGCGTGCGGACTGCATCGTGGATTTTTTAAAGAACAGGCTTGTTTTAAATACGTTTGAGACAACGCCTGAGCAGCACGATCAAGAAATGGCATATGTCCAGGGTTTAACGCATATGATTGCAAAGGTTTTTGTGCGTATGAATATCCCCAATATCAATCAGCAGACAAAAACATATGCCCATTTAAATGATATGGTTGAACTTATCCGTTATGACAGTGATGATTTATTTCTTGCTGTCCAACGCGATAATCCTTATGTCAGGGAAACAACTGAAAAATTCTTTGCAGCTGTAAGAGAGCTGGAAGATAGGCTGAATGGGGCCTCTAATCAGTGAGCACCGACCAATAAATCCAATATCGCCATACGCACGGGCACACCGTTTGCTCCCTGTTGGAAAATAAGGCTTTGAGACGGGTCATCGGCGACATCATCTGAAATTTCAACACCACGGTTCATTGGGCCAGGGTGCATAACGATTGCATCATGCTGCGCTATTGCCAAGCGTTCGGGGGTCAGACCATAGGCATGATAATAGGCGGTATCGTCAGGAATTGCGGATATATCCATCCGTTCTTTCTGAATACGGAGGACATAGACAACATCACAGGTTTTCAAACCTTCTTCGAGGGTATCGAATATTTTAACATTTGAGGGCATTTTTTGTGGCTGCAGATTTTTGGGCGCAATTAAATGAATATGAGCTCCTAATTTTGTAAAGAGTGCAACATTCGAATTCGCAACACGGCTATGTGCTAAATCACCAATAATGCCAATTGTTAGGCCTTGTATTCTTTGTTTGTGTTCGATGATTGTAAATGCATCAAGTAACGATTGGCTGGGGTGTTCGCGGTAACTGTCTCCTGCGTTGATGACAGGGCAATCAACCAAGGACTGAACATAGTGGGGGGCATTATATTCATGATGTCGCATCACAATCGCATCGGGTTGATATCCATTGAGATAGCGGAGTGTATCAGAAAAAGTTTCACCTTTCTGAGCAGAACTGATCTTTTCATCCCAATTCATCAATTTTCCACCAAGTCGTAATACTGCCATTTCAAAGGAATTGCGCGTCCGTGTCGAGTTTTCTGTAAACAGAGTGAGAACCACTTTACCATTCAAGGTCTGTGGTACGGTCTTGTCTATCAGGGACCGTTTGAAAAAAGCGGCACGATCAAGAATGGCTGCGATGTCATCAACCGTTAGGGGGGGGATATCCAAAAGATTTTTTACAGAAAGAATATGTGTCATGTCTAAGGTTATGACTCAAACCGAAAATTTTTTCCAGTAACGATTTGTTAATCATTTAGAGTCATAATGGAAAGATAAGAGGGAACAACGTGAGAGTGCGTAGTTGTTCCCTTTTTTATTTTACCCAGCTAAATAGGGATAAAATTTCCATATACATGATGCGAGAATACCAACGCAAAAACCAGGCCCTGCCGGAATCATCAATCGGTGGAGATCTGGCTTCTTTTTTTCTTTGATGGCGCGTGTCAGGGCAAAGCCAATTCCGTGGAGAAGCCCTGCAAAGGCACCAATCGTGATTGCAATTGCAACCCCTTCTATTCCAAGCCAAAGTCCGGCAGCAGCAAGAAGCTTAACATCGCCCAGCCCCAAGGTATCTTGTTTATAATACATATTTCCAAAGAAACGTGTGGCGAGTAATGTTCCTCCCCCCAGCAATGCACCATAAAGAAGATGGATCGGTTCAAATATCATGAAATTTAGGCTTGCATGAAAGGCAATTCCTAGAATTCCAAAAGTCAGGTTTAGCCAGTTCGGCAAAAGCCAGACTCGTAAGTCAATAATCGAAAGACTAATAAGGGTTATGATTCCACTGATTGCTAAAATAGAGGGGAGGAAGTTTAAAATATCCATATTACGCCTTTCTTGATTCTGGGTATTATTAAGCAGGGGGAATTTCAGTTTGTCCCCAGTGTGCAGGATTGCAATGTATAACTTCTTGATTTACGATCCAGAGCTAAATTTATTTCTGCTGCTTGATTCGAAACAATAAGAGAAGTTTACCTAAATGTCCCAAGGAGAAAAGATATTAATTGTTGAGGATAACGATTTTGTTCGTATGCAAGTTCTGTCTTATCTTGAGGATGCAGGCTATACTGTAATTGAGGCGACAAATGGAGCGATGGGTCTTACGATGTTGGCGCCTGACTTGTCTTTGGTCATCGTGGATGTTCGGATGGCGCCTATTGATGGGTTTGAATTTATAAAGGCAGTGCGTGGGAGAAATCCTACATTGCCTTTGATATTGGTGACGGGGGATCAAAATCCTGATTTATTGAATGAAGCGAGTAAATGGTCGGTCAGCGCTGTTTTGATGAAGCCGGTTCAAAGGGACCGTTTGATCAGTATGGCAGAGAGAGCGATCTTAAAAGTCAAAAAAAGATAACGTATGAATTTTTAGAAAAGGCCAGGTAAATGTCTTTGTTGCAGTTTTCTCTTTCTTTTAACCAATTGAAAAAAAACAGTTTTTTTCTTTTAGTTCTTTTGTCAACAACAGGAATCTTATTGACAGGATGTGTGGATACTGTTTCCCCTGATCCAAGGACCCCTAATGTACCAACCCCAAAGGTTGCAGACCAAAGAGAACGAGCAATTAATGAAAACGCAGAAAGCATTATGTATCTCCCATTAGGGGATGATGTTTTAATTCCACAAAGTGTAAAGTCAGATGGATTGCCTGATACAGTTGTTGGCCCCTATGAGCTTCGTGGCGAAACGCTTGCTGGGGCGCTTCAGTTGATTTTAGACGGGGTGGATATTCCTGTTGCGTTTGAATCCGACACAAGTTTAACAAAAACAATTACGGTTACAAATTTAAAGGGGCCCATTAGCCAGGTCGTAAATGATGTGTGTGCTTTGGCGAATATGTATTGTTCTTATAATGGACATGTTTTGTCTGTAAAAGATCGCGAGATTTTTACGGTCACACTTCCTCCGATCGTTGCAAAGGCAGATATCGGTGCGTTATTAACAAATGTTGCGGCGGCGATTGGAAGTATTACCGGAGAGACCCCGATCACAGACCCATCTACGCGTACCATTGTTTATCGTGCAAGCCAAAGAACTGCAGAAATGGCAAATCGCTATTTCCAAAGGCTTCGCTCGAATACGGCGATGATTGTATATGAAACATATATTTGGGAAGTTAATCTGAATACAGCTAATTCTACAGGGATCAAGTGGTCCTCTTTTGACCAGATAGGTCGTTTTAAATTCGGATTGAATTTTGCTGGATCAACAGATTCAAATCTTGGGACACCTGTTAGTATAGGGTTGCCAACCACTGGAAATGTCAGCTTCACGTCTGGTGATGTCCTTCAGTTTATCTCTAGTTATGGGGCTGTTAAAACCATCTCACAACCGCAGATTTCTGTCTTGTCTGGGTCTGAGGCAAAGCTTCGTGTTGCAGATAAGCAGAACTATGTCGCATCTGTTACAAAAACAGCGAGTACAACAACAGGGGGATCTGATAGTTTTTCAACGACTACAGCAACTGCGGACACCGGGTTTACGCTGAATATAGGGTCAAATTGGGATAACTCTTCGGTTTATGGAACGATCGGGATTCTTCTGCAAGAACTTCGTAAGATTGACACCTTCGAGGCTGGGCCAGATGCAACTGTACAATTGCCCCAGACAACAGAGCGTGAATTAAACACGACTGTTCGTATCCGCCCTGGAGATATGGTTTTGATTGCTGGGTTGGTTCGTGAGAGTGATCAATTTACAAAGGATGGATTGGGGCTTTCGAATCCTTTGATTCCAACGAGTCGCAGTGTGAGTAGTGGGAATACCGAATTGGTTTTCTTATTGCATCCGCGAGTTATTGTTTTCACGGCGGCTGATGCAAGAACACCTCGTAATGGTGATACAGCAAGTGTTTCTTCTCCTGCTTCTAAAACTTTATCAAAGTCAGATCGGGATTCTTCTCCGTCTATTCCCTCACCCGTTCTTTCACCGGTGGTTTCGCCTTCGCGTGAGGCTGACATGGTTGCAAAAATGCCCGCTGTTATGGCTGATGAAACTGATGCCTTGTCACCGGTTTCATCATCGATAGAAATTCAGCCCCTCCCCGAGGTAACGACAGGTCATACAAATGCAGCTGACCTAGAAAAAGATCCATCTGTAATTGTGAATTATGACGTTTTGGGACATTAGGTGTAGAATGATATCAGGATTAGTAAACAGAAATCAAAAATTGAAACTGGCAGGAAGTCTTTTTTTCTTTGCCCTTATTCTTTTTGCGGGCGCTCCTGCACAGGCGACGAATGCTTTAGGTGATCCTGTGAATCGGAGCTCGAATGCGAAGGGGGCAGGGGTCGCCGGATTAAAAGCTGTCGAGGCTGAAACCAAAGCTGGCGACATTACTGTTGGATCGACAACACAGGTTGTTGTTAAATTCAGGAATGAATCCGCTCAAGAAGTAAGGGTTGGCGCTGTTAGTCTCTATCCATCATCGACAGTCAGCACAGAGGTTGCATTAAATGAATGTGGGGGTGGAAAAGAGGCTATTCCTGCTGGCGCAGAGTGTGCGATTGTTGTGTCTGTAAAGGGGTTGAAAATTGGGAATTGGCGCGTTGAAGTTTTGCTGCGCCATGATGGCAAGTCCAAAATTGTAACGGCTGCGTTGCTTGGAACAATTGCGGCGGGCGATGATAAAACCGATGTTCTTTTGAGTGATGTTGAAATGATCCCGAATGAGATAGATTTCGGATCGTTGAATTCGAGTCGACCTTTGGTCAAATCTGTTATCATGCGAAATATTACCTCGGAACCAATTAAGGTTGGTCGTGTTAATATTGAGGCAGCCCCGCAATCAGGTTATAGTTTAAGTACGGATTGTGGTGATTTGGCGGCAGGCCAGGCTTGTATGGCAACGGTTACATGGTCTCCTGTGACGGCTGGTAAGTCTGATGGTGTTCTGGTTGTTGAACATAGCGGGGCCACGCGTGTCTCAAGTGTTAGTTTGAAAGGCGATTATCAGCCGAAGGCCGTTACAAAGGCGAATATATTTCCTGATGCTGTTCCTGGGGCTGGTGTTCTTGTTTCTTCGCAAGAAGAAATTAACTTTGATAAAGTGACGAATGAAGCTTCGATGACTGTTTCTCTTGTGAATGTTGGTGATCAGGAAATGCAGCTGAAGGACTTGTCTCTTGGGAGTTCGGATAAAGGATTGACGATTGCAAACACGGGATGTCATAGAAATACGGTTCTGCAACCGATCGAGGCATGTGCTCTTACACTCAATTGGTCACCAGTGCGGGTTGGTGAAATTATCGAAGACGTCAGGATTTATCACGATGGGGCTCGGGGTGTGCTTGTCATTCCTGTCCGTGGTAGCTCTGATATCGCTGTGAATAAAGATACAAAAGCTGTTGTCGTTTCAAATGTAAATGAGCCGCAGCAATATATCCAGCCTGTTGAAAAACGTCAGGCCTTGGAAGGGTTCGTTATTTCGTCACACTCCAAAAAGAAAGCGATCATTAATGGGCCTGGTGGAAGCCGTGTTGTTTCACAAGGGGCAAATATCGTTCTTGGTGGAATTGAATGGAAAGTGAATATTGTTGAAAATGCTGTTGAATTCCTGAACGGAAATGATCGTGTCAGGCTTTTATTTGATAGATCTTTATCATCCGCAAGCCGTACGATGTCTGCTGTATCCCCGACGTCAACGAACTCGACAGGAACTGCTTCAACAACACAAACAACGACAACAACGGCAGGGACGGCTGCACAGTAAGATGGATCACGAAACAGACATGTCACAATCATCAGATCTCGAATCTCAAGATCCGGCTGGCCAGATCTCTGTTGAAAATAGAAAAACATGGGATCGCCGTAAGGGGCGTGATGAGTCTTTTGAGGCCGGGAATGAAAGACGTCAATGGCGTGATCGCCGCAAATCAAAGGCGAGTGAAGGGCGTGAACGTTATCTGGATATGGTCCAGCGTGAACGCCCCATGCTGATGGATCTTGGCGTTATACGTTCAACAGACCAACTTCTGGATATGGCTGGCACGCCGATTGTGTCGGACGAGGAAGATAAGGATAAATCAGCCATTCGTGACCATGCAAATGGGGACCAGCTTCGTCAAATTTTGCCGGTTCAGTCCTGGTTACCACTGAATATTCATCTGATTGGTTTACAGGATGGTGTTTTAAAAATTGCTCCTTTGAATGATTTAAATTCACGGCAGATCGAGGCTTTAATATCTACTGCGAATCGTAGCGGGCTATTGGTTACACGTGTTGAACCCGAAATGTGGGACAGAGCAGAATTGTTGCAGACGATGCGCGCTGTTCATGATTTGTCGGCGGATCGTACTGAAAAAACGCTTTCAGCATGGTTGGCGGATACAGATAACGGGATTTTATTGAACCAATTTATGCGCGATATGCTTGCAGAATCTTTGCAAATGCGTGTTTCAGATATTCATTTGCTTCAGGATAATAACCCCACGGCTCCAAATTGGATTCGGTATCGGATTGATGGTGATATGGTTCCTGTGCATTTGCTTCCTCCTGATGCCATGGCTCGGTTGACCACCTTGATTAAACGGGATGCGGGGATGAACTTTGGAGATCGTATAACCCCGAAAGATGGACGTTTTAGTTTCTCGTGGCAAGGGCGCGTCATTGATGTTCGTGTTGCCGCGGGACCGCAGGCGCAAGATGGAGAAAAACTGACGCTTCGTTTGCTTGATAGAGCTTCTTTAAAAGGATTTGATGAACTCTTTAAACGGCATGAAGATGTTGGTGATTATTTAGCGCAATCTTTATCCCCTGAAATTAAGGGTGGGGGAGGCCTGATTATTCTATCAGGGCCGACAGGTTCCGGTAAGACAACGACTTTGTATGCCTGTATTCAACAAATTGATAGGCGTCGGAAGCATGTTCTAACAATTGAAGATCCAATTGAATATGAACTGAGATATGCAACACAATGGCAAGTGCGCCCCGGAATGAAAGGTGGAGAATTCGCGGACCTCATTCGTGCCGCAATGCGTCATGATCCTGATTATATTGTTATTGGGGAGCTTCGTGACTCTGACACTGTTGAAACGGCTCTAAAGGCGGCAGAATCTGGCCATACGGTGATTTCAACAGTTCATGCTGATACGGCTCTTCAAACGTTTGAACGTCTGAAATCCCTTATGCCAACAGATAAAGAGAGATCATCAACCTTTACTTTGTCCCAACAGGTCCGGTGCATTATTAACCAGAGACTTGTCAAAATGGTTTGCCAAGGATGCGCCCATCAGGGTCGCGCAATGGATGTTTTAGAAAAGCATGAATTATCCCTATTGGGGGTTGAGCCAACGATTATTGTGAGGCGTCATAATACAAGCGGGTGTGATTTGTGCAATCGGACAGGGATTTCGGGACGCACGCTTCTGTTGGATGCTTTAATGATTACAGTTGGCCCGAGTGAGCGTGATAAAATCTACAAGGCATTGATGCATAATGTGAATGATGTTCTGCAACAGGATGGTGTTCTTGTTCATACCCGTCGCAGTGGCTTGATTGACTTGGTTGTTAATGGGTTGGTTGATCCTAAATCTGCTATCAACTACCTTGAATCCTAACTGTTAAGATAGATTATGCAGCAATGGCTTGTAAAAATCGCTTATGACACAAGGTCTGGTCCCAAAAGGTCGACCGAGACGATGTATATGCCGAGTGAGGCAGATGTCAGGGATGCCGTGCGCCAACGGGGGGGGCATGTTTTAAGTATCCGGCCTCATACAAGAACACCAATTGAGCGGCTGCTTGCGCGGTCGAGCTGGTGGCAGGTCCAATTATTGCGCGGAATTATGTTTCGTTCGACATCTACATCGCCTGGTGTTGCTCTTTGGAAAATTATCGAAGGGGAAACAAATCCCACTCGGCAGAATATTCTTGCACCAGCACGTGAGGCTCTTGTGCAAGGATTGGGGTTGATGGATGCACTGAAAGCCCTCAATATATTCGACCGCTCAACACTTGCGATTATTGCTGCAAGTGAACGTTCAGGTAAATTGATTGAAGGAATTCCCTACGCAATTAATTCAATTACCCAGAAGCGTAAGAACACTCAGGCCATCATGGGGACTATGGGGTGGCTAGCGTTTGATGTGATAACGATCGTGCAATCTCTTTTCTGGGGAAAAGGGATGGTTTTGGGGTGGTTTAAAGATAATGCCCCGAAGAGTGGAGAGAATTTAGAAAAATACACCCGTGTTGTTGGAAATCTTTCACTGACCTGGGATTTGCTGATCTGGATTGCGTTTGGATTTGCCGGGTTTATGGCGTGGTGTGTTATTTCTTTTTTTCTCAATAAAGGAAAAAGAGATTGGCCAACGGCACGGATCGTTCGTAAAATTCCGCTTATCTCAGGGTATATGCGCGATCTTAGTTTTGCGGATTCTATGAATGCGGCGGCCCGGATGTTGCGTAGTCATGTTCCGATCGGGGATACATTAAGACAGTCTGGTGAAGCTGCGAGCTCTCCTGAGGTTGCGGCATATTGGGTTGCTGCCAATGAACAATTGGCCCGTGGTGTTGGATTGGGGGCCGCTCTTGATAGGGAACCTCTTAATAGGTCAGAAAGGCTTGAACTTGCGACCTTGTCGGATCTATCGCAGGTTGCTACAATCATGGAATCAATTGCTGAGTTAAGATCCCAGTCGGCAAAAGTGAAGCATAAGATGATTGTCTGGATGGCCTTTCTTTTTACAGGCGTTTATCTAGCGATTGGATTTGGAAGTGCTATTTATGCATTGACTGTTATGAATATGAGCATGGACAGTATGATGGAAGGTCTTATGGGCGGTGGGGAGTAAGGAAACAGGATGAAATTTGATCTAAAACATATTCTCAGTAAAACAGAAAAGCTGGTGGCAGAGATTAAGTCGGAAAATGAAACTGGTCTATCATCTCCTTCCGATCCTGATTCCCCGCAACCAAAGCAGCCTGAAAAAGCAAAGCCAACTTTACCAGATCGATTTTCTGGTGAGGCCAGATATTTTAATGAAAATCTGACACCTTATTTGCCAACGGAATTGATTGGTGGCGGCATTCCTTATATTCCTGGTACAGAAGATGAGGCCGTCTGGAATGCTGCATCGCAGGCCTGTGCAACAGAAAAGGTCCACTATGTTTATACGATTGAAGGGGAAAGGGTATGGTATCTTGCCTGTCCGTCAACCTCTTTGGCATCTGCACCAGACACTTGGTGTCCTTTGGCTGCGGCCCTTCCTGGGAATAGCGAATTCTGGGACAAACAATCAGTTTATATTTATGAGAAAGACGGTTTGGCGTCTGCGTTAAGATGGGATGTGGAAACGGGGCGTCTCCAGATCTTTTTCGGGGCCTCACGGACAATTTTGCCACGTATTCAAAGTATGGATGCAAATTTCATTACGATTAACCCGCAGATTGCCGATGTAATTCCTTGGAAAAATAAACAATTGCGGAGCGAGCAATTGGCTCGTGGGACTGCACGCATGCTTGTCTTATCGGGTATACTTGTTAGTCTGGGCCTCTTGGGATTTATGTTTCTAGAATATGTTGCCCTTAATTTTATGGATCGCCGATTGGAAACAATCAAGGAGCAGACCGAGACCGCCAGTATGGAGTTATTACAGAAGGCGACTGATCTCTCTCAGAATGATGTGTTGAAGCACACCGTGCGATTGCAGCAATTATTGGATGATTTGGGACAGATTGATGGGACGCTTGTCCGGTATGAGGTGAAAGCCGGACGTCTGGAGTGGGAGGCTCTGGTGACTGCAGGTTATTCAAAAGGTGTTTTAAGCATACAGGGGACGGCGCAACCAGGCATCGAACCTGATGGTCGTATTCGTATGAAGGGAACCAAGTAATAAGGGTTTTTCTTGAAACGCTCTTATCGGTGACCAAAAGATGATTGCTCCTATTTTTTCTTTTTTGATAGTGGTTATGGTGATTCCGCTTGTATGTTTTTTGGCGGATCGCGCTGGGTTTCTTGATCTTCCTGATGGTCGTAAAAGGCATGATCATGCGGTTCCTCCTTTAGGGGGGGCTGTTATTTTTATGACATTCCTTGCATTCATGGCATTGTACGGATCTTTGCCTTGGCCGATTTCTGTGGGACTGGCGGTTATTCTTGTTTTAGGAATCGTTGATGATGCCTGGGAAGTAAACGCAAAATTTAAATTTATGATCCATTTTTTTGTTGCATTCACAGTTGTAATTGGGGGGGGGGCACAGATTCACTCTCTTGGTAATGTGTTGGGGTTCGGTAACATTGACCTTCTGTGGCTGTCTATTCCGTTTTCGGTTGCGTGCGTTGTTTATATTCAGAATGCTGTCAATATGATGGATGGTGTTGATGGGCTGGCCGGTGGTTATTCTTTTCTTGCATTGCTATGGTTGTTATTGGCTGCGTTTTCGGGGCTTGATGGCATTCAGGATGAACAGATCCCTATTCTGATAGGATGTCTTGGCGGGTTTCTGGTATATAATATGCGCTCACCTTTTTTAAAGAGTGCCAAGATTTTCCTGGGTGACGCAGGGAGTGTGGCCCTAGGGTTGATGATTGCATGGTATGCCATCACTCTATCCCAAGGGGTAACCCAGGTGATCAAGCCAATCAGTGTCGCGTGGATTATTGCGTTACCGATTTTTGATTCTTTTGCATTATTGGTGACGCGACTTAGGGCTGGAAATTCTCCATTCAGACCAGACAGACGTCATTTTCACCATCATTTCTTGAATGCAGGTTTTACAGCAGGGCAGACAAGTTTTATTATTATTATGTATTCTCTACTTCTGGGTTTTATCGGATTTTTTGGAATAAAATCCGGTTTGCCTGAATATATTCTGGGGTGGGGATGGATCTGTTTATGGATTGGTCATACGTTTTTAACGCTGAAATCAGAACAATTTATTCGGCTACTTGTTTTGCTGCGCACCCGAATTCAGCATCAATAGTTTCAATCAATCCTTTTTCCAAAGATGTTGGTGCAATAAAGCCAGAGTTCTTGACCCGATCGGCCTTAAAGACGGTTGTTGCACAAAATTTTTCAACACGGACGCGGCTGACCGGGAAATTTTTTCCACTTATATGGGCCAAAATATCCATCATCAGCCCTCCATAAATCCCGATGACTTTGGGGAGCCGAAGTTTTGAGATGGATAAACCTGTTCTGGTGTGAATCAACCGAACCAGATCCCCCATGCTGTAGTCTGGTTTATCAACATAATTCATGATATGCAAACCTTTCCCGAAAGACAGGGTGTAATCAAGAAACGCAGATACATTTCCAACGTAAGCCATTGATTTTCTATTGGATCCATCACCAACCATGATAAAGCGGCCTTTGCTAATTTGATCCATCAGATTATGGACATTTCCACGATTCGTCGGGCCAAAGATAACTGTTGGGCGTACAATTACAAGTTTGCGGTTCAATGGGTCTTTTTCATACCATTCTTTGTAAACAGACTCAGCTTGGGATTTCGTTTCTCCATAAGGCCCGATAGGATGATGGGGGGCCTCTTCATCGATCTCGGCATTCTGGTGGCCATAGACAGCTACAGAACTTGTAAAAATAATTGTTTTAATTCCCAGTTTCTCAGCAACCTGACAGGTCATTTTCGCCCCGATGACATTGGTGTCATAGTAAAGCGAGACGGGTTTTATATCATCACGATGAGCGGCAGCCAGATTAATGATGATATCACATTCTGTACACGCGGATAACAGTTGATCAAAAGATCGGACATCCGTATCCAGCCGTAGATCGGGATAAGATATACTGGGGGCTATATCTCCAATTGTAACACTGTGTCCTGATCTTAGTAGATCTGAAGTAAGGCGCGTTCCAACGAAACCACTTCCTCCCAATACAGCAATTTTATGCGGCGATATCATTTGACCTTATCCTGTGTAAGAGGTTTTGAAAATATTCCGATATGCCGACCCCGATACGCCATCGTAAAGATCATAGGGTATTGGGTGACAGCGGAGTCCATCCGGTATTTGATAATGGCGAGGCCATTCGGATGTTTTTCGAACCACGCACCCAAATTTTCAAGATGAATATCATCAATATGGCTTGTCCGGCGTGCAAGGAAATTGAATTCGGCATGATAATTACTGACATAGGCAAGAGGAGTATCCGGATATTGATGGATAACGTTAACAACAGGGGTTAGGTCATACTTGTCAAAATACGAATGCTTTGCCGCGAATTGCCCCATGACAAAAAGAGATGTGATAATGATAAGTGTGGTTGCGAGCGCTTTTAAACGGATCTTGTTGAATGCCCATACAAGAAAGAGGCTCATCGCTGGTACAAGAGGTACAAGATAGTGGGGTTGTTTGCCGCTGATGAAAGAGAATGCAATGAAAACAGGGACGCATGCACAAAAAATAAAGCGTAGATCATACTCTTTTGTCAGTCCAGATTTTATCGAAGGCAAAGATTTCCAAAAGGCAGGGAAGAGAATCCAAGGCATTAAAAATAAAGGAAGTAAGGGGAAATAAAAATAGAAAGGACGCACATGCGCATCTCCAAAATTTCCTGTCACACGGCCTGCTGTCTGATTCCAGACAAGCCAGAAGGCAAATTGGTTGTCAGATTCCTTTAAAACAGGGATAAGCCACAAAAGAACAGGGATGACAGATATCACAAGAATGATCAGAAGGGAAAGATACCATTTCTTGAGATGGGTTAGATTTTCTTTCCATAGGGGGGCCAACAGATAGCAAGGTAAAACATATAAATAAGCAACAGGTCCTTTTGCAAGAACCCCCAAGCCCAAGCAGATCGATAGCAGAACGAGATCAACTATTCGCCGCGTGTCTGCATATTTTAAAATCAGAATGAGAGAGAGCAAGGCGAAGACGCAGATCAGGAAGTCAAACATGATCAAGGTCCCGTAGATCATAAAAGGCAAAGAGGCCGCCATGATGACCCGGATTTTCTGGGTATTTAAGAACGGCGATGACGCTGTATCTTTTGACAGGGTGTTTGCGATTTTTTGACCAAGGATACCAGTCAAATAAATACAGAGAATAGAAGAGAGAATAATCGGGATGGTTCCAGCCCACCGGCTGATTCCAAAAATTTCCCAGAATATATTAATCAGCCAGAAAAGCAGCGGGGGTTTGTGCGAGTAAGGTTCAAAATTTTTTGTCAGAGGATCAAGCCATCCACTGTGCAACGACATTTCCCAGGCGACACTCATATAGCGGGTTTCATCAATCGGCAAAAGCGGGCGGCAAAAAATGGCGGTTGCAAATAAAAGCAGACCAAGGGCCGGGAGCCATAATTCAGACAAAAAGGATTGGCGGTTCATTTAAATGATCTATGACTTAAGGGTGTGTTGGATGATCTATTTCTGGCAAAGAAGTCTTTTGTGTACGCTTGATCAGGTATAAATTTCTGAAATAAATAATAAATCCAGTTGATTGCCCCAATATAATCACAGGATCTTGTCGCCAAATAGCATAGGCCAACAAAATAAGACTTCCGGCAATGCTAAAGTACCAAAAAGATTGAGGAATAATACTTTTTCCCTCTTTTTCAGATGCAATCCATTGAACAAAAAAACGCATAAAGAACATGGCTTGGCCTAGAAAACCAATTGCAATCCATATCGCTGATGCGCTTATTCCAAAGGGTAAAGTAATACTCATGGTGTCCTTTCATTCTGATATTCTGAAACAATCGGTAATCCATTCGGGCGGCGTTGAAGCCACATAACTCCCATTAGGTCAGCGATGCCAACAAGGGCCCGGTTGAAGTTTGTGTATTTCGAAATACCGGTCATCCGGTGCCTGTGTGAAACATCAACATGTGCAAGCTGCACACCATCACGCACCATTAAGGCCGGGAGAAATCGATGCATATGATTGAAGAATGGCAGATTCAAGTAATCGGTTCGTGTGAAAAGTTTTAAAGAGCAGCCTGTGTCCTGTGTATTATCCTTCAGCAGATACGCGCGGAGACGGTTTGCAAAGCGTGAGGCAACCCGTCGCCCAAAACTGTCATTGCGTTTTTTTCGGCGGCCTGTGACCATAATTTTTTGGCCATTCTGGGTTTCCGATTTATAAAGACCAAAAACAAGGGGGATATCAGCCGGATCATTTTGACCATCCCCGTCGAGGGTCACGATAATCTCGTTTCGGGCCGCTCTGATTCCTGTTAACAGAGCTGTGGATTGACCGCTGCGACGATCATGATGCAATACACGTAACATTGGAAATTCTGATGTAAGCTCTTTCAGAATATCATATGTATGATCCGTACTGCCATCATCGACATAAATAATTTCTGTGATGGGTGCACGCGTTGATGCTGTTCCAATCTCTGTGATCAAGCTTTTAAGGTTACCTTCTTCATTCATAACGGGCACAACAACTGAGATCAATGGATATACTCCTTACAGGAATTCTTTGTTTTGAAACGGTTTGAAACTAGCACGGAAGGAGATTGGTTTACCAGAGGGAATATTTCCTATTCCTGCGATTCTTTTGTGCGCATCCGTGATGTTTAAAAAGAATGAATGATCAAGAGGCTGTCTGTTTTTTTAATTGGAATTCCTATATATAAGGATATGACAGAGCAGTCAGAAAGCGCAGATCATTCTGTTAGTTCGCTGTGGTCGGCGGGGTGTAAGTTGCACTGCATCCGCCACCTTTGTAGTCGCAGCATTTAGGTGTTTTTGCGCCATCGGAAACACAACCAGGGTTTGGACAAATAATTTCAGGGTTACTATCGCCAAAGCTTAACCCTGTCGCAATCCCCTTACTGCATGTTTTATTGCTGACCTGACTGACAGGTGCCGTAACAGCGGCAAACAAATTCATGTCATTAAAGGCTGCGCCAACGCTTTTACTCGCCTCTTTTGTTCCATAAAAGCGCCCAAGAGGGGTTGTTTTATCACTTGTTGATCCAAAACCAGACGGCGCCGGAAAGGGTTTTGGAAAGGCTCCACGGTCATAGGTTGCAATATCTTGCAGAGTCCCGAGCAATTTTGAGGGTTGATCTAGATTGGCTCCTCGCGCAGCATTCCAAAGGTCTTGCATATCCTCACAGCGTGTATTTGCGGAGTTATTGGCTCCCGAATAGTGTCCGCCACCATAAGTATGGTTGAACGCTTTTTTCACATATTTATCAAGCGCGTCTTTGTAGTCATAGTTGTTATCATTTCCGAATTTGATCTCAAAACCTGAGGTAAAATTCCCGAAACATCCCAAGGAGAAAACTGTATCGGGCTTGGCGATAGTTGCCTGGGTAATCATAATCTCGCGCTGGGCTTCCATCCATGCCTTTTGTTGCATCGCTTTCATAAATTCAGGATCACAGCCTGGCCCCACTTTTGCTGTCTGTGCCTGGCTTGATACAGAAAGTAAACTACAAAAAGTGAGAATGACGACTATAAATCTCAGGAGTTGCAAAGGTTTTTGGCCATTTTTTTTGTTGAAACCGAAAGCAAAAGAAACCATTGACAACACTCCACCAAATGACTGCACCAAACACACCGTATGATAACCCTATTATTCTACACTAAAACGGGCATCGTTTGCAAATGACCTATTCACCGTCAACATCGATATCTAAGATAGACATATTCAGGTCATACGACGTTTCACCCTCATCCTCGTCCTTATAAATCACGGCAATAAATTCACCATTGATCAGGACTTCGAGGGAATCTTCAACCTTCCGATCCCGGAGTGTAATCCCAGGATTCCCGAATTTTTTCTGGAGGTAATTCTGAATTTTCGATATTTCAATTTTTTCAAATGCCATTCTAACTTCCTTTTTAACTTCGTTGTCCCGGAGCTTTCCGAATATCTTTTTAGACGTTATGGACGGTTCAGTCCAGATGAAATCTGCTCTTCAACTATTCTACAGAGCTCTTTACGGTCTTGTCCCTCTTTGGGTGTGATGACATCAAGAAAAGTCAGACGAACAGTGGCCCCTTTTGTTTGCATAAAAATCCAAATATGGGGAGCGAATTCCATATCCGCATACCATGCATAATAATCGCGTGTTTGCGGGGTCAGCGGTTTTCCATCCGCATCAATCAAGTCTATAATAAAAGGCTGTATCGGGATCACGGGTAGATTTTTGGGCTGCGCAATCGAGAACAGGCTCGATTTAAAAGGAAGAACAGTTTCCCCGGTTGATGATGTTCCTTCGGGAAAGAGAATAAGGCTTTTGCCGTCTGCGAGCATAACATCAAGGGCGTTCGCAACTTTTTTAGCATTTCTGGATGTCCGGCTGATAAACGCAGTTTGCTGGGCTTTGGCTAAATGACCGATGATTGGCCAACCTGCGATATCATCTTTGCCAATAAAGGATGCTTTTAAAACCGATCCGATAACAGGAATATCCAAATACGATAAATGGTTGCTGATATAAATCAGTTGTTTTTCATGAACCGGTGTCCCTCGTATCTGGACCTTTAGTCCGATAATCTTGCACATCCCTTTGTGCCAAATTCGGGGGAGCACATAAGATGCTTTTCCCTTATAAATCAAAAGAAAAAGTGACTGTATCGTTGCAATCAGAATTGTCCAGATAGCAATGAGAAAAGTTTTAAATCCAGCAATAAATTTTTTCATGGAGACCTATTTTTTTGAGTTTTTACGATCGTAGTGTTTTTTGTACTTTCCTGTGACTTGATGGGTTGGTAAAATAATGCAGACATCTATACAATGCAAAGTTTTATCTGCAAACGCACCGTGGCCAATGTAGGCCCCCAGTCTTAAATAGCCTTTAATCAATGCCGGTAAGTCAGAAAATATACGCCGAACGTCCAAATCCTCTTTCGGTTTAAAATCAAGATCAATCGTGCAGTCAATTTTTGCAGTTACAGATAAGTCTTCCGGAGGGCTGTGATAGTGGTGAAAGTAAGCCAATTGATCGATAATACTGTGAGGGTCTCGTTCCTGAAAACTTGCACATCCAAACATCAGATCAATCTTATGGACAGACAAATATTCCGCAATTCCCTGCCATAATTTTTGCATCACGTATTTTGTACGATATTCGGGTAAAACACAGGATCTTCCCAGTTCCAATAATTTACCACCGTTCTTAATCAATCGAGAGATATCAAATTCCTGTGTTGAATAAAAAGGCATATTTTGTGGCAGGGCTTCTTGTCTGAATAAGCGATATGTTCCGACAATCTTATCCGCACCGTCAGGAAGAGACTCATCGACAACAATCAGGTGATCGGCGTAAGGGTCGTATTCGTCAAAATCCCGCTCTTCATCTGCAACCTCCTGGGGTGGAAAAATATCAAATTCTTCATAAAATATTTTATACCTGAGACGTTGAGCCTCAATGATTTCTGCGGGGGTCTTTGCAAGGCGCAGGGTAATAGGGCTCGAATCTTGCGAAGAATTCACAGAGCCAGGTTCATCGGGAGTGTTTTCAGGAGGCAGAGTGTCTGTGTCTGTAGTCACGGGGCACCTTTTCATAGATTATTCAGATGGGGCATTTTCATGATTCTTGGTTCATACGTCAAGAAAACTATTTTTTGGTCATTTTTTGATCATTTCTCAGGGACTTTAAAATAAATGAAAAAATTGATTTGACTTTATCTAAAATTTTATGTAAATTATAAGTATGAGGATAAATTTGGTAAGGGCTTCAAGTCCGGTGGTTATAAGGTGGTCTAAAAACGTTTGAGAGTATGCTGTGAACGCGGTTTTGAGGAAAACGGCGGAGTAGGGTGGGAGTGGAGTAGTGGGAGTATAGTAGGAAGTAGAGAGTAAATATCTTTGGTTTTGTTTCTGGTACCCGTAACTTTCAAATCTGCCTTTTGGCAGATTTTTTTTGCAGATTTTCTGACATTTGGGCACAAACGAACCGTTGTGCGGGGTATCGAGTTATAGCTGTAGCAAAGCCGGACACATCATGGAAAAATGTAAATGACATTCTGGATTGCCCCAGAATCTTTTGCAATCCTAACGGATTTTGGCAATGATGAGCCTCATCCTATGACGCCAGAAGCCCGCAGTTTTCTGGGAAAAAGTTCTTGGATGAATTCTAAGATGTCCCTACACCTAGATTATAACCAACTGATTGATATCGTTGAGGGTGAGGAGGATCGTTTCGGACCTCAGAAGGAGCAACAACCCCAAGCGTGGATGCTGGGCCCCTGCCAATTTCTCTCCCGTGAGGGGTTATAGTTCTTATTTCCGGAGAGGCTCCAGTGATTTCTGATAGCGCCCGAGGGAGCCTACCAGAATCATTCCCGAGACTTGTTTGGTGTCCACCACCATCAAATGTATCCTTAATACCTTCTAAGCCCGTCATAACTCGGCCGAAGAAACCTTGTGCCCCTGGGTTTTGTATAGCTAAAACTTTGCCACTTGCTAAATCTGCTGGGGTTCCAGCCGCAGGCCCCCCGAGTTGGCCTCTCACCATTGTTGTTGCTACTCCGGGCATCGTTGTTGTTGCTGTTGCTCCAGTATATGCTGGGGGCTCTTCCCTCTTGAGTGGAGGAGAGGGTGTTTCTGTGTTCTTTTCTGGGGATCCCCGAATAACGCCCTGAATCTCTTGAAAAGAGGGAGCATGAGGGCTGCCTGGAACGTCTACACGGGCAGCTCTTTTTATGATTTTATGCGCATCTTTAGGATTATCTACGATTCTTTGAACAGCCTCAAGCAACGCGTGAGGGTTCTCCGGATTATTCTTGCAGGCGCTTTCTGCATAATTCTTGAAATTATTGAATTTTACTTGATCGTTTTCATGCATTGCTGCGCCCAAATTTCTGTAAGCCTCAGGATTTTTCCTTGATAGGGTTGCAAGATAGCGCGCAGATTCGGCAAATTGGGCTCCATCCGGGCTAGTCTTTGATTTTTCGTTCAAATAATTCACAAGATGATCTGCCATTTGTGGTGGAGATAAATTTTCTAAGGGATTTGGTGGTGATTCGAAGCAACGGGTTTTTTCGGGGCCAATCAAAGAAAGTACCCCGATAGCAGCTCTCATCAAAAAATTGTTATTATTATCAGAGCCCATGAGATCCACCCTCTTTTTGTGACATTTGAACAATCAATGGAATGAAGTAAAAATCAGCGATTTCGTGATTTCTTAAAAGAGCTGTTTTCATCTCAGTGGTTTGACAAATTTGATTTCCTAGAATTGGTGGAATAGTGATTCCAAGTTCAATAGACCTTCCAAATGGATCAATAAAATTCAATATTCCATGGTCTGGGTCAAATTCAACGTAATCCAATAGAATTGAAATTGTTTGTCATGCAAGAGTAAAATCTCTGACTCTTCGTTGACGAGCAGATTGACGCTCATAATGTCAGATAACTTAACAAATTTGTTACTGTTTTTTTCTGATTTTCTTGAGTGATCGCCTGACCCCCGAATATGAGTTCCAGAATTTCTTATAACATCAATCCTTTTTTGCTCATTTTTTCATAATTGAATAGTATCGTTTAAATATTAAAAAGAGTTTAACTCCACTCGAGACCCTCGCTTTCATCCTTTGATGTGGGAATGTTCAATTATAAAAAATGTCCGATTATTATTCAAAACGACTATGGGAGGACATAAGTCTTTTGAAGCCAAATTTGTTCATTGATGAAACACCCTAAGAACGTGCTCGGAATTTTTATGCTTAAAGATTTTGGCCAGAAATAAAAAAAGAGAGACAAAAAACATAAATTTACATATAATTTAATAAACTATTGTATAGTAGATCAGATTTACTTTTATAAATAATTTTTGATCTTATTCAAACTGGATTCATTATTATGGATACAAGAGATGATGTACGCCGAACTATTAATAATTTTAGAGAAAATATAGCGTCGCTCTTGCAGCCGCCGGGGGCTAAATTGCGAGCTGATCATAGCCTTAGGCATCTCGGGTTTGGTCCAGAATTTATAGCTTTTGACAAACGGCGTGGAGCGACATTTTCTAGTCAATCTGACATTTTGGTTCAAGGAAGGGGAAATGTTACGCCTCAATTTTTAAGATGGAACCAAGAAATCCTAGATCAACTTCCTCCTTTTATCAGAAAAATGTTAGGCGAATTTGATACACAAATAATGGTAGGGAGGAGTGTATTCGACATAGATCCGGTCGTAGCCAGAGAGGTGCGGAAAGAATTGGAAGGACGGACTATGGCGGACGGCTCTGCTGGGGCTTTTTTCCCTGGGTCCCGAATAGCGGGCATATTCGAGGATAAAACATGTGGCAACAGAAGTATGGGGGAGTGTAAATCAAACATATGGAGAGCTAGTGCTCATGAGGTTGGGCATGCGATTGATAAGTTTTTAGGCTATCCATCAGAGTCAGAAAAATTTAGGAGCGCTTATAAGATGGATATGGAGGGCTTAATTCAAAAAGGGCATGATCTTGCTTTGAAATATGGTGTGGAGCCAAATAAAATTGATCAATATACAGATGAAGATCTGTTTAGAAAGGGTTTAGGAGATGACACGATTATGCCGAGTGCTTTCCGCAAAATGGTTAAAGGTGAAATTTTAACTGGTAAAATTTTAAGTTTAGACAAATATGTTCATGATAATGCGCAAGCTGGTGGTTTGCACGATTCACCTGAGCGAGCAATGTCCGAGCTGTTTGCAGAACTAACGATGGAGCATTTGGTTGCCCGTCACAAGAAGGGCGGTAAAGACAAAGATCTTCCTTCTTCTGATCGGATTACAAGCCTGATGCCAAATTGTGCAGCATTCGTTCGGGGCACGATGGAAAATTTGGAGCGGTATTATAGTTTTGCGCCTCGTCCTAAAGTTGTTGAATTTACCCCGCAATCATTTTTTTAAGATTACGATCGCTAAAGCCAATCAGGTTTTGATCCCGGGATCGCTAAGATCAAGCCGTCCAGGTCTTCACGCATCAGAATTTGGCACGATAGCCGGGATTTTTTGGTAAGGTGAAAGGCAAGGTCTAGCATATCCTCTTCCTCTTCTGAGATATCGCCGTCTCCGTCTTCCGGCATGACCTTATCCCACCAATCCGGATGGATATAAACATGGCAGGTCGCACAGGCTAGGGACCCACCACACGCCCCGTCAATTTTGTCCATAGCATGTTTAACGGCAATCTCCATAACGGACAATCCAATGGGCGCATCAACTGTTTGGGTTGTTCCATCAATCTGGAAAAAATGAATTTGTGGCATCGGCTCAGTCCTTTAATAATCTGGTCCCGATTGTATTCCATACCTTTATGAAATGCTCAATATCTTTTTCTGTTGTTGTATGACCAAGTGAAATGCGGAGAGAGGCAAGTGAATGCCCGGTATTTATTCCCATCGCGTCTCCGATCGCGCGAAGGACATGAGAGGGCTTTACTGTCCCGCTCGAGCATGCTGATCCACTGCTGATTGCGATCCCTTCAATATCAAAGGCCATTAACAATGTCTCTCCGGATACTCGGTTTATAGTACAAAAAGTTGTATTTGCAACGCGGGGCCCATTTTGACCATAAATCTTTACGCTGGGGGATTTTAAAATTTGCTCTTCAATCTTGTCACGGAATAAACCGAGTTTCTGGAAGTCAGAAATTTTTGAAGAGGCCTCTGCTGCTGCTGCGCCAAAACCTGTTATGCCTGCAGTGTTTTCTGTTCCTGCGCGGGAACGTCGCTCTTGGCCGCCGCCTTCAAGAAGTTTTGGTAGTGTTATTCCAGGAGAGGTTATAATTGCGCCAACCCCCTGCGGCCCACCGATTTTATGCGACGAAAGAGTGAGAAAGTCGACACCAAGTTCTTCACGTGTGAACGGAATACGCCCATAAGCCTGGACAGCATCGCAATGGACAAGTGCGCCCACAGATTTTGCAATGCGTGAGGTTTCAGCGATGGGTTGGATAACACCTGTTTCATTATTCACCAACATGATTGAGACAAGCGCAGGTCGTATATCATGCGCCATTTGTTCAAAGGCGTTCAAATCAACAACCCCGTCAACTGTGACAGGAACCAGATTCCGGCTGACAGTACAGTCTATCGCCGACGAATGTTCAATGGCAGACATCAGTATCCGCTGCCCTGAAAACCCTTTTAAAATTGTATTGTTGCCTTCTGTTGCACCGGAATTGAAAAAAACCTGCCCCGACGAAACATCAAGACTGTCTGCAATTTGCTGACGCGCGGTTTCAATATGTTTACGAGCGCGTCGTCCAAAAGAGTGAATCGAGGATGGATTTCCAACTTCCGACAAGACAGACATCACCGCGTTTAGTGCTGTCGCACGAAGAGGTGTTGTCGCATTATGGTCAAGATAGGTTGGGTTTTTAGTCATCAAGATCTGAAATACAAAATATCCACAATAAAATCAATATGTTATGAGAAACTATTGGACATTTCTTGTGAGAATGGCTTATAACACGGGAAATAAGATAACAATAACCAAGAGTTTAACGGGAAACAATGCCAGGAATTATCATTAACGGCCCTGCCGGACGTATGGAAGCACGCTATTCTCATTCAAAGATGCCAAACGCGCCTCTGGCGCTTATTTTGCATCCTGCCCCAGATCGGGGTGGCAGCATGAATCACCGCATTCCCTATTCCATTTACCAAGCGATGGTTGCGCGGGGGTTTTCTACCCTTCGCTTTAATTTTCGGGGGGTTGGTGAAAGCCAGGGTGTTTACGATAAAGGTGAAGGTGAATTGTCTGATGCCGCGGCTGCGCTTGATTGGATGCAAGCCTTGAATCCTAACGCACCTTATGTTTGGGTGGCTGGATTCGCTTTTGGATCATGGATTGGCATGCAGCTTTTAATGCGACGTCCAGAGATCAAGGGATTTATTGCTGTTTCTCCCCCTGCGAATGAAATTGATTTTAGTTTCTTGGCGCCTTGTCCCCAGTCAGGGTTGGTTATTCAAGGGGAACGGGATAATATTATTCCTGAGGCTGCTGTTCAGAAAGTCGTTGAGCGTTTGAATACGCAAAAGGGAATTAAAGTCGATTATCGCGTGATTCCGAACGCAAACCATTTTTATAATGATCAAGTTGATTTAATGATAGAGCATATTCATGAATACATGAATATCCGCGGTGTTGGTCAATCTGTTGGAGCCTCAAAACTCGCTGATCCTTTATTACTTGAAGAAAAAAAGGGGCGCAAGAAAGCGGCTTAGTTCAAGGCTCCCGTGTTTGTGTAACAAAAAGGGAATTTAAAGCGGCTTCATAGGCCGCTTTATTATTTCTATTCCTTTTTATAGGGGGATTTTATGTTCCTTTTCGTTCTCTTTTGTGTCAAAATTGACGATGCGCCTTAAACTAGGAATCTATCTAGGAATCTGTGCGCGCATCATGGTTGAAAGTGTATAAGAATATTTTTGGATGATTATTCCCGTTTTAAAATTTTGCCATCGTACTACCATCATGTTCTTTGAACTATTGGTGGTGCTGGTCCTGATAGCGATCGGGATGATGTGTGTTCTGTTCTGGAAATTTTCCCAAGGCCCCGTCGATATTACATTTGCAGCCGACGCGATTAAATCTGCTTTGGTTGTGTCTGGACAAAAAACAAACCTTGAATTTAAAAGTATTGTTGCCGAATGGCCCGAATTCAGTGGGCCGATTTCAATCGGTATGAGTGGTGTTCAGCTCTCCGAGAATTCAAAACCTATCCTGACAGTTCCTCAATTAGGTATTCGCATTGCGAAGGCACCCCTTTTTATTGGCCAGATTCATCCCGAGGCTGTGATTGTAAAAGATGCAACAATCAAACTTTACCGCGCGAAGACGGGTGGAGTTCATTTGTTGCTCGCAGAAGATGAAACGGAAAAACCTGTTGTCCCTGAGGCAGAGAAGGACAATAAGACGAGTTTTAAGGATATCGGAGAGGCCCTTTTCCAGGGCGGCACTTTGCCGGATTATCCGCAAATTTCTCCGCTCTCAAAATTGGAAAAATTCTCGATCGAAAATACCCATGTTCTTATTATTGATGAAGAATTTGGAACAGGATGGAATATTCCGGATCTTGATTTTGAATTGTTGCGTGCAGAAAACCAATTTACCATGGATATCCATTATCAAGAGGGTAAAGAGCCAAGAACCAATCTTTCAGTTCTTGTGACGCGATCCCCTGAAGACAAGTCAATACAGATCGAAGCAAGTATTGATCAGGTAAATGTCTCGACCTTAGGGCGGTTGTTCTTGCCAGTTGGAAATCAAAAAGAATTGCAATTTATTTTAAAAGGAAAAATGGAAGGTCATCTGGATAAAGACTGGAGTCCATTAACCTTGGAAACTGATATTGCCTCAGATGAGGGGCAATTTAATCTGGATGGATTATACCAGACCCCTTTAAAGTTTTCGAAACTCGAGGCGCATTTATCCTATGATAAGGCCTCTAATAAAATTGTTCTACACGATACCCATGTTGATATTAACAACCGGACTCTTCAAATCAAGGGTGAAAAGATTGCATCTGATAAATCTAACATTTTTGGTTTGAGTGTGCACGTCCCGGAACTGACATTTGATGAAATTCATGATATCTGGCCCGATAATATGAAAGATACAATCGCCGCAGATTGGTTGGTTAAAAGATTGAGTGCTGCCAAAATTAGAGATTTCAAAGTCTATGTTCCTCTGGATCTGGATGATATCACAAATGTTGATCCAGAAATGCTTGATGCATCTTGGGCCTTTGAAAATCTAACAGCAGATTATCAACCTCCCTTATATCCTGCAACACATGCAAAGGGTATTGCGACCCTTAAAGGGGATGTTCTCACTATTGATATAGAGTCGGGCAAATTAGGGGATATGGTTGTTGATAAGGGGAAGGTCAGTATTACCCATCTAACGCATCCGACCAAAATTGGGGATGTTGTCATTGATGCCGATTTGCGTGGAGATGTATCAACTGTTCTTGAGTATATCAGTCTTGATCCTATCTCTTTGGGGAATCAGGTTGGTCTTGATCCAGACAAGGTCAAGGGAACAACAAAATTAAATGCCAAGGTTTCTTTTCCAGCCCTTAAAGATTTACCAAAGGATGATGTAAAAGTTGTGGTTCAGGCTACATTGAATGATGTTCTTCTGCCGTCAATCGTCCGTGGGATGGATTTGACAGGTGGGCCATATAACTTATCTGTTAAAGGCGGGGGCGTGACTGTATCGGGTCAGGGTGCATTAAATAAGCAGCCAATTGATTTGACCTATACACAATATATAGATCCAAGCACAGCACCTTTTTTAAGTTCTATAAAGGCAAAGATCCTTGCGGATAAACCCCTGCGTGAGAAATTCGGTGTTCATCTTGACCAGTTTATTGATGGGACTGTCCCAGTCCAAGTTGAGTATCAACAAGAACGAAATCAGGATGAAACAGTTTCGATGAAGGCTGATTTAACGCCGGTTATACTTCAATTTTCACCATTCAGGTATAAAAAGAAAATCGGGCAGGTCGCAGATGCATCTGCGCAGATTCTTATCCAGAAGGGAGAGGTTCGTCATATCAATGATCTAAAGATCACCATTGATAAGGGAGGTATGGCAACAGGGGATATTAAATTTGGTCGTGTTGGGAAAACAAATGATGTAAAAACCGGTAAATTTTCAAATGTGACCCTCGCTGGGGCCAATCAGTTTGCCCTTGATTTCACCCAAACATCACCAAATGTATTTGATATTGATATCACTGGCAAACAACTGGATGCCCGCCCGTTTCTGAGTGGGGGGGCTAAAGATATCAAAAAATCTGGTGATGCATCTGTTGTGAATGCAACTGTAAAGGTAGCACAAATAAAAACAGGTGCCGGTCCTGAGCATCTTCTTCTTTCACCTGTTCTGTCTTTGAAAACGGATGCGGCTGGGGATGTTTCTTTCCTGGATTTGAGAGGTGGTTTTCCGGGAGGGACAGTATCTGTTTCTTTAAAGCCGGATGATCAGGGGCGGACAAAACTTCAGATCAAATCTGACAATGCGGGTGGTGCGTTAAAAGCCCTTGATCTTTATGACCAAATGATTGGGGGGCAGATGGATATTCGTGGCATTCAAATCAAAGGGGGCGGCATAAATGATATTGTTGGCCGTGCAATTATCAAGGATTTTACTGTTGTGAAAGCCCCTATCCTTGCAAAGCTTATTAATCTTTTTTCTCTCTCTGGCCTAACAGAGTTGTTGCAGAACAAAGGAATTGAATTCAAGAATTTAAAAACTGATTTCGAATGGAAAGATACAAAGGCAGGTCGTATCGTTTCCTTGCAAAATGGTCGTACAACCGGCGCATCTATCGGGTTAACCTTTGGCGGAAATATAAATCAAGATAAAGGAACAGTTGATATCAGCGGAACATTTGTGCCGATGTCTGAAATCAATAGTTTCTTCAGTAAGATCCCGTTGATTGGAAGTTTGTTAACCGGAGGGAAGAACGGTGGGATTATTGCTGCAACCTATGCCATGACAGGTCAATCAAGTGATCCGAAAGTGTTCTTGAACCCACTTTCTGTTTTGACGCCAGGCTTCCTGAGGTCCATCCTTTTTGAAGGTAACAAAGATGTATTCGATGATCTGCCATCTGATCAGAAAGATCCGCCGTCCCGGCCAGCCAAGAAAAAATCGTATAACAATTAAGTGGCAATCAAGATATTCTAATCAGCGCATGTTTTTTCTTGCCAGAGGATAATTTGATGTATCCGGCTGCTGTCAGATTTTCAGTGGTAAGGCGTTCGGTTCCGTCTGTTACAGGATAATCGTTGACCTTGGCACCACCGCCCTGGATCAAACGTTTTGCTTCACCGTTGCTGTCAACCAGTCCTGAAAGACGTAAGGCATCAATAATCGTGATGCCTGTTTTCAGGTCATTTTCGGGAAGTGTGATCGTTGGCAGATTATCACCTGCGCCCCCTTGATCAAAGGTTCTATGTGCTGTCTCTGCGGCTTCAAGGGCTGCTGATTCTCCGTGTAGAATTTTTGTGCATTCAAATGCCAGAATTTTCTTTGCTTCGTTAATATCCGCGCCAGAGAGTTTTTCAAGTTTTGCAATCTCTGCCATCGGGAGAAGGGTAAATAATTTCAGGAACTTGCCGACATCACCGTCTTCTGTATTCCGCCAAAATTGCCAATAATCATAGGGTGATGTCATGTCTGCCCTTAGCCATACAGCCCCCCCCTCTGTTTTCCCCATTTTTGCGCCAGAGGCTGTTGTAATCAACGGAACCGTCAGAACAAATAATTCTTTCCCTATTTTTTTATGGGCCAAATCAACACCATTGATCATATTTCCCCATTGATCGGATCCACCCAACTGAACAGATATTCCATAGGTTTGATACAGGTGTAGAAAATCATATCCCTGCATAATCATATAATTGAATTCCAAAAAGGTCAGGGGTTGCTCCCTCTCGAGTCGTAATTTGACCGAGTCAAAGGACAGCATACGGTTTACTGTGAAACAGGTCCCATAATCCCGCAGAAATTCCATATAATTGAGGCTCAGAATCCAGTCTGCGTTATTGACCATCACTGCATCTGTTGGTCCTGTTCCATAGTGAATAAAAGAGCCATAGCTTTGTTGAATGCTTTTGATGTTTGCATCAATTTCAGCAGTCGTCAGAAGAGGTCGGGTCTTATCCTTAAAAGATGGGTCACCAATCATTGCCGTAGCCCCCCCGACAAGGGTATAGGGCTTATGTCCACATTTTTGGAACCAGTGGAGCATCATTATTGACACCATATGCCCGACATGAAGGCTCTTCCCTGTTGGGTCATATCCACAGAATGCAGATTGAGGGCCAGACGCAAGGGCAGCGTCCAACCCATCAAAATTGGAACATTGGTGAATAAACCCGCGTTCCTGCATAATATTTAGAAAATCCGATTTAAATCTGGTCATTGTTTTGTTTTCCTTGGTTTTATGCTATCAAATGGGTATGACTTTGCCAAGACTTTACAACGTAATCGGCCTTATGTCCGGCACATCGCTGGATGGTATTGACGTTGCGTGGATTGAAACAGATGGTATTTCATACGTCAGGCCATTGGGTTTCTTATACTTTCCTTATTCTGAAACATTACGGAACAAGATCCGGTTATGTTTTGGCGCAAAAGTAAGAACCCAATCAATCAACGAGACAGAGATTGATCTAACGATGGCGCACGCAGATGCCATTCAGAAAATGATGGATCACTACAGCCTGACAACAAAAGACATTGATATGGTCGGATTTCACGGGCAAACAATTACCCATGATCCGGATCATGGGTTTACGTGGCAATTGGGGCATGCGGATTTATTGGCTGTTCATACAGGGCTTCCTGTTGTTTATGATTTCAGAACAGCGGATGTCGCTGCAGGTGGGCAGGGGGCTCCGTTGATACCCATCTATCATCAGGCGCGGGCCGTTTCATCGGATCTATCCTTTCCTGTCGCGATCTTGAATATTGGTGGCGTGTCGAATGTGACCTGGATGGATGGCCGCGAAGATGGTCTCTTTGCTTTTGATTGTGGTCCGGGCAATGCGTTGATTGACGATTATGTGTTAAAATCAACAGGGGCCCGTTTTGATAAAGATGGTCAAATTGCTTTTTCAGGTAAGGTCCACCCCCCTATTTTATCCCGCTGGTTGTCACACCCATACTTTCAGAAACCGCCACCTAAATCTTTGGATAGGGGCGCATGGGATGTCGATGATTTGTCAGAGTTATCTTGTGCAGACGCGGTTGCAACATTGACAGGTTTTACAGCCGCAGCAATTGCAGATGGGGTCCGTTATTTTCCGGCTCCGGTTAGGGGGTGTTATGTGACGGGCGGGGGGCGTTTAAATCCGGCTCTTATGGACGCTTTATCCAAAAGGTTTGAATGTCCGGTTGCCCCCGTTGAATCTTTGGGATGGAATGGCGATGCACTCGAAGCCGAAGGTTTTGCGTATCTAGCGGTCCGGTCTGTTTTAGGCTTGCCCTTGTCTTATCCGGGAACAACAGGGGTTCCATATGCCCGGACAGGTGGAAAAATCACGAGTCATCGGGCGTGATCCCGGAATTGACTGTTTCAGTGTTTTCTTGCTTTTTCTGATAAAACGGAGTAAATTGCGATCACTCATAAAATCAACCAATAAATTCGTTTGAGGGGTGTCTGTTATGGATCTGAAAGAAGATTTTAAAAGAATTCAAGGGGCTGGTTTATCTGGCCTCTGCTTTGCCTTTGTGGTGGCAGCAACGCCCCTTTTGTCAGGGTGCAGCCCTGAGCTTGCCAGGCACGTGGTTCGTCAGTCTGTGGGGGCAGGAACTGTTGGCCCTCGCGAAGCTGCCCGCAGGGAGTTGCGTGGTGCTCTGGGGTTTCCTGCGACAGTTCGCCCGGAACCGGTTTTGATATTTCGTGGGCAGGGCCCTGCGACCGATATGTTGAATCGGTTGTTTTCTGTCAATTCTATCCCTTGGTTGAGCAATGGTAGAGGTATGGTGGATCCTAGTCCTTATAGGGAGGATCCTAACGGTCAGGGCGCGCCTCTCGATTCTTATTCGACTCCTGTTCCTCTCCGGAGACGATTTGAGTATTAATGGCCTTCTTACTAGATAGGTGGTATTAAGATGCAACATTCTGCTTTCTCTAAACAATTCGGGCCCCCCTTGCTTGCGGTTTTTGCCCTGGCGGGCTGTGCAACACGCACATCTCATCTTCCGGCGCAGGAAGTGGTTCCGGCACCCGGGTACAGTCATCAAGTTTTTATAAGTCCCTGCGAGGCTGAAGGCATTGAAGTTCGTCCTATCGCGGAGGTTACTCGTTCGGAACTTAACCAGAGGCTAAGAGATGGCCAATACCTTCAGACGCATCGGGGGGATTACCTTTTCTATCAACAATCGTTGAGCTCAAGATTAGGAGGCATTTTTTGGCCTTTGGTTGGCGCGGCTTTAGGGCAGACCCTTGGACAAGGGTCTGGGCGCACAGCGGGTGCTGTTGTGGGGGGTGTTGTAGGAGGCACTCTGGGGGACTGGCACTCATCGGCAGCCAGACAAGACATTCTGGTCCGTTTTGCGGCGTGCAAACAGTATCTAAACGGGTTGAATACGGCGCCAGGCGGCGGCACGCCCATCCCTTTACCGGGAGGTCGCTACCCTGACAGATGGAGGTAATAGGGAGGGGTTTGACGTTTATCTTCTTGATCTTTTGTTCACCCTTTGTCTTTGGCCCCTTCACAAAGATCTTCAAATCTGGCATTGTCTGAGTATGGACTTTATAGACATAATGATTTTCCGAATTATCAGCCCGACTTTGTTTTTTTAACAAGAGTCGGGTTCCCGTATGCTTTTCAATCTGCTACAACCATTTCCACGACATCAATCCTGAAATATCAGGAAAATAGACTGCGAGATTTTATAAAGATGACCCCTGAAACAAAAAATGATTTTTATGTGTTCCTTCCGAAAACAGATTTTCCAATGCGTGGTGACTTGCCACAAAAAGAACCAGGAATTCTTGCCGCTTGGGAGTCAATGGATTTGTACCAAAAGATCCGTGATGCGTCCCTAGGTCGGCCGCGTTATGTCTTACATGACGGTCCCCCCTACGCAAATGGTGATATCCATATGGGGCATGCGATCAACAAAATTTTAAAAGACGTGATCGTTCGCGCGCATCAATCAGTCGGATATGATTCACCGTATATCCCAGGATGGGATTGTCACGGTTTGCCGATTGAATGGAAGATTGAAGAGCAGTATCGCGAAAAAGGTCTTGATAAAGATGATATCAATATCCTTGATTTTCGTCAGGAGTGTCGTGATTTTGCCCAAAAATGGGTCGATATCCAAGCCAGTGAATTTAAGCGCCTTGGGGTCAGCGGAAATTGGAAACAACCATATCTGACAATGACCAAACACGCAGAAAGCCGCATTGTCAGGGAGATTCACAAATTTTTGATGAATGGGCTTTTGTACAAAGGTGTGAAGCCTGTTATGTGGTCTGTTGTTGAAAAAACAGCCTTGGCCGAAGCTGAGGTCGAGTATAAGGAGCATAAATCCATTACGATTTGGGTTAAGTTCCCCGTCGTTAAAGCCACTGACAGCAGATTAGATGGTACGCAAATTGTTATCTGGACAACAACTCCATGGACGATGCCATCCAATCGTGGAATTGCGGCAAGTGAAACAATTCGATATGGAATTTTTAAATACGGGGATCAGAAATTGGTTCTGGCGTTATCGCTTGCCGATGCCGTTAAAGAGGCCGCAAAAATTGACAATTGGACATTAGAAGCTGAATTAACAGGCGCGGATATTATCGGTAGTATTTGTGCGCATCCTTTGCGGGGACAAGGGTTTGAATTTGATGTTCCGGTTTTAAAGGCAGATTTTGTGACTGAAGATGCTGGAACAGGGTTTGTTCATATTGCCCCAAGCCATGGTGAGGATGACTTTTACTTGGGCAAATCTGTCGGACTGGAAATTACGGATAATGTGACGGATGATGGTAAGTATAAAGACCATGTTCCTCTTTTTGCAGGGTTGGAGATTTATACGCAGAAAGGTGAAATGGGTAACGGTAATTTTGCGGTTTTAAAAGCACTCGACGAATCCGGTTATTTGTTGACCAAGGGATCTGTTCGCCATGACTATCCGCATAGTTGGAGGTCAAAAGCGCCCTTAATTTTCCGCACGACGCCTCAGTGGTTTATTGCAATGGATAAACAGAAAGAGGGAAAAACTTTGCGTGAAACAGCATTACAGGCGATCAAAGATACCGATTGGTACCCGTCTGCGGGTGAAAACCGTATTACCGCAATGATTGCAGGTCGACCTGATTGGTGTATTTCCCGACAACGAGCCTGGGGGGTTCCGATTGCTTTGTTTCTCGACAAAGCCACAGGACAGCCATTGAAGGATGAGGTCATCAATGCAAATATCCAGAAGATTTTTGAAGCTGAAGGATCTGATGCATGGTTTGCAAGACCAGCCCAAGATTTTCTGGGGGATAGGTATCAGTCGGAGAATTATGAGCAAGTATTCGATGTTGTTGATGTTTGGTTTGAATCCGGTTCAACGCATAGCTTTGTCATGGAAGATCGTGTGGATGGTGTTGGCGAAGGACATCAGGCTGATTTGTATCTAGAGGGATCGGATCAGCATCGTGGCTGGTTTCACTCCTCCCTTCTTGAATCTTGTGGGACCCGTGGCCGTGCCCCCTATAAAGCTGTTTTGACACATGGATTTGTGTTGGATGAAAAGGGATATAAAATGTCCAAGTCACTTGGCAATATTGTTGATCCATTGCAGGTGATGAAAGAGCATGGGGCAGATATTTTACGTTTATGGACGGTTACATCCAATTATTCCGAAGATATACGGATCGGCAAAGATACATTAAAATTGAACAGTGATTTGTATCGCCGTATTCGGAACACGTTCCGTTTCTTGCTTGGTGCTCTTGATGGGTTTTCAGAGAGTGAAAAGATTGTTGCGGCAGACTATGCGAAAATGCCTGAGCTTGAACAATTGGTTCTACATTGGATTGCAGAAATGGATGGGACAATCCGGATGGCTATCCAGTCACATGATTACAACACGATGATTCAAAGATTGCATCATTTCTGTTCGGGTGATTTATCAGCATTTTATTTTGATATTCGGAAGGATAGATTATATTGTGATCGCCCCGATGGCTTTGATCGTCGTGCCTGTCGAACGGTTCTGTATCACTTGTTTGAATGTCTGGTCACATGGTTTGCCCCAATTCTTTCTTTTACTGCTGAGGAGGCTTGGGGCTATCGTCCATCATGTCTTTCCCCGGATATCAAAAGTGTTCATCTGACAACGTATCCGACCATTCCTGTTGTATGGAAGAACGACAGGTTGTCGGTAAAATGGGATAAGATTCGTGATGTTCGTCGTGTTGTTTTGGGGGCACTTGAACCTAAACGTGCAGATAAAACAATTGGCTCTTCGCTTGAGGCTCATCCTCGGATTTTTGTTGATTTGGCGACTGCGGAACTTTTAAATGGCATTGATATGGCAGAAATTTCAATTACATCTCAGGCAACGATTGTTGTTGGAGAGTCTCCTGTTGGGGCATTCTCTTTAAATGATGTTGCAGGTATTGGGGTTGTCTTTGAACTTGCCGAAGGTGAAAAATGTGAACGCTGTTGGAAAGTGCTACCGGATGTTGGGATCGATCCTGAGTATCCAACTCTTTCCAAGCGCGATGCTGATGCTGTCAGGTATTATCACTCGATTAAGAAAGTTGCATAAAATGCAGAAAGTTTTTCTTGTCGGGGTTATCATATCGCTGGCCTTCGCAGATCAATTGAGCAAATGGTGGTTGATCGAGGTTTTCTATAAACCTCGATTATTCGAGGCAGATGGCCCATCCTTATCATTTTTTGAATGGCTTGCGACCTTTGGTCAACAGCAATTGCCACCGATTTCAATTGAAATAACCTCTTTTTTTAATCTGGTGATGGTATGGAATAGGGGGGTCAGTTTTGGCATTTTCTCATCTGTTCATGAAATCATGCCTTATGTCCTAAGCGCGGTTGCCTTGGTGATGGCCGTCATATTGGGTGTGTGGATGTCCCGGGCCAAATATCTCACCACATTGATTCCTTTATCTATGATTATCTCCGGCGCGGTTGCAAATGTCTGGGATAGGTTGCGTTTTGGGGCTGTCGCCGATTTTCTTGATTTTCACTATCAAGAAATACACTATCCTGCGTTTAATGTTGCGGATTGTTGTATTGTTGTTGGTGTATTGTTATTGGCCGTTGACGGGATTATAATAGAGCGCTGTCGCAACAAAAAGAAATTGCAAAGGGAAATTTTGAATGAATCTGCTTGTTAAAATGTCCGCCCTGAGTGTTTTTTTTCTGGTGGCTGGATGCGATACAGTTAAAACCGAGTTGGGGCTTGATCGTCATATACCTGATGAATTCTCGGTCATGCAGAGGGCACCGCTTGAAATTCCTGCTGACCTTAACACACTGCCTGTTCCACAGCCAGGGGCAAGTCGTCCTCAGGAGGTGGCCGCGAAAGAACAGGCAAAAGGCCTTCTTCTGGGTGATCAAAAAACACAATCAATCGTAGAAAAGCCATCTGTCTCTGAGAAAATTTTGGTTAATAAAGTTGGTGGCGGGACCATAGATTCAAACGTTCGGGAGAAATTAGCCGTTGAATCCCAATCCGCTACAAAAGACAATCGCCCTGTTGTAAAACGCATTCTTGGAATTGGCAAAGAAAATGCAGGATCGCGTGTTGTTGATGCCGAGGCTGAGGCAAAGCGAATCCAGGATGCTAAAAAAGCCGGAAAACCAATCACGGATGGTATAACCCCCTCTTTAGAAGAATAAGGTGATAAGATGAAAGAATGTTGTCCTGTCTGTGATGGTAAGGTTGTGATGGTAAGGCCGTAACAGTTATGTCCAAATCTGTTCATTCTTTAGCCGCTGGAATATCACATTCGTTTTATGCTCTTTTCTCTATTTTAATTCTTATTAGTCTTCCCTGTCTATCAATACAGGCAAGGGCAGATGTTACAAAAAAAGTATACAATGCCGAGGAAACGACCCTTTCGAATGGGATGCAGGTCGTGGTTATCTCTAATCATCGTGCGCCGGTCGTTTCACATATGGTTTGGTATAAGGTAGGTGCTGCGGATGAACCCCAAGGAGACGGAATCTCCGGTACTGCCCATTTTCTAGAGCATTTAATGTTTAAAGGTACAAAAGCAATTCCACCCGGGGAGTTTTCAAAAATCATCCGATCCTGGGGGGGGGAGGATAATGCATTTACCAGTTGGGATTATACGGCATATTTTCAGTCGATTGCAAAAGATAAACTGCCAAACGTCATGGCATTAGAGGCGGACCGGATGATTAATCTTAGTCTTCCAGCTCGAGATATTGAATTAGAACGTGATGTGATTATCGAAGAACGCCGTATGCGCATAGATAACGATCCCCAGTCGTTATTTGCAGAACAAGTGAGAGCTGTTTTATTTTCCTCTACAAATTATGCCGTCCCTATCATCGGATGGCATGATGAAATGCCAAAATTAAAAAGAGAGCATGTTCTTGATTATTATCAAACATGGTACACCCCCAAAAATGCAATTCTGGTGGTATCTGGGGATGTCACGATGAGGGATGTCAAGCCGATGGCTGAAAAGTTTTATGGTATTATCCCCAGTCATGATGTTCCATCACATATCCGCCCAATAACCCCTGATTTTCCAGCTCCTGTGACATTAAAATTCGTAAGCCAGGATCTTCATCAGCCTGTCTTCCTTCAGGCTTGGCGCGCCCCAAGTTATTTGATGAATAAAAGAGAGGCTTTTGCGCTTGATGTTTTGATGGAAGCATTAAGTGGGGGGGCATCAACAGAGCTGTATCAGTCACTGGTTGTCAAACGAAAGATCGCAACGGATATATCACTTTCCTTCGAGGGTGATTCTCGGGGCGAGGGAAGTATTTGGTTGTCCGCCGTTCCTGCTCCGAATGTTACACTTGAGGAGCTTCAAAAAGCAATTCATGATAAATTCATTGATCTTGTCGCCTCTGGCTTAACACCGATTTCTGTTGAGAAAGCAAAAACGCGACTGATAGATTCTGAAATATATGCACGCGATAGTGTGATGGGGCCAGCGATGGTTGTTGGACAATCTTTATCATATGGGTTAACCTTGGAAGAGATTGAAACGCGGCCTGCACAGATTGAAGCTGTAACTCTTGATGATGCAAACGCTGTTTTAAAAATATATCTGGATCCTTTGTCCCCGAAACATTTTCCGGTTATTGGTTTGATGATGCCTCAGGGTTCTGGAAAGACCACAACAACAAACAAGAAGGCGCAATAATGATAAAAAGTGCTTTTCTTGCTGTTCTTCTTTTTATAAATGTTCCTGCGCATTCTGCTATTTTGGATGTTCAGCAGGTGACATCTCCGGGTGGTGTTAAAGCCTGGTTGGTTGAAGATCACACTGTTCCTGTGATTTCTGTCCGGTTTTTATTCAAAGGTGCTGGGGCAGTGAATGATCCCAAGGACAAACAGGGGGTTTCGCAAATCCTGTCCAACACTCTGGATGAAGGGGCTGGCGATTTAAATAGCCAGACCTTCCAAGGGAAGCTAGATGATCATTCCATCTCTCTTGCCTTCCAATCATCTCGTGATGACTTTGGGGGGGCAATTAAGACATTATCAAAATATCAGAACGAGGCGTTTGATTTACTTTCACTTGCGCTGACCACTCCGCGTTTTGATAAAGATCCTGTTCAGCGTATGATTGATAGCAATCTTGTCCGAATTCGCAGCAACATGACCGATCCCGAATGGATGAGTGCGCGATTAACCAATGCGATTATCTATCAAGACCATCCTTATTCCATCAATGTTGGTGGGACTCTTCGCTCGCTGCCACGTATCACACCTGCTGATTTAAGAACGAAATTCAAAAGCCAGTTTGCGCGTGATAATTTGATGGTCGCTGTTGCAGGTGATATGACAGCAGATGAGGTTGCCGCGATGTTGGATAAGGTTTTTGGGCGATTACCACCAAAATCTTCTTTGCGCCAAATACAGGATGTGGTTTTGGCTGAGGGATCTTCGATTTCTCTTTATCGTCAAAAAATTCCTCAAACCGTTATCACGATGGTTGTTCCGGGGATTCAGCAGACAGATCCTGATTATCATGCTGGGGAAGTGATGGACTTTGTGTTAGGAAGTTCAGGATTCGGCTCCCGGTTAACAGAGGAAATCAGAGAAGAACGTGGTTTGACATATGGCATTTACAGTGAGTTGTCCGAGATGAGTCATTCCCATCTCTTATCAATCGGAACAGCAACCCGGAACGAGATGGTCAAAGATGTTATCACTCTTACAAAAGATGTCATGAAAGAGATGACCAAAGAAAAAATAAGTGAAAAAGAATTAAAGGATGCCAAATCCTATTTGATTGGATCTGTTCCTTTGCAATTGACATCGACAGACCGGATTTCAGCGGTTTTGATTGGATTGCTAAGTAAAGCTTTCCCGATTGATTATATGGAACAGCGCGAAGCGTCACTTCAGAAACTTTCGGCTGATGATGTCTTCCGAGTTTCCCAAAGAGTATTAACAACAAAAGATCTAAAAATTATATTGGTGGGTGATCCTAAAATAAGCGATCATCATACTATAATTCCCTCTCTCCCTAATGTCGAATAGCCTGTGAATGAACATGTCCAATTCCGAACAGTCCTCCTTGCCTCCGCTCCTCCAATCAGAGCTTGATGCCATTATCAAAAAACATTTGATGTTTGTGAAGGCAAAGAATGGCGGGGCTCGCGCTATTATCAAATTTAAATCAATTGCAGGTTTAAATTTTCATGGCGCGGATTTATCCGGTGCAGATTTTACAGGGTGCGATATGCGCAATTGTTTTATGAGCAACGGAAATTTCTTAAATGCTGTTTTTTATGGATGTGACCTCAAGGGTGCTAATCTATCAAAAGGGAATTTTTCACGCGCCGATTTTCGAGGAGCAGATTTAACAGGGGCTGATTTAACGGATGCAGATTTAAGTAAAGCCGATATGCGTATGGGGGCAAAGATTATTTCCCAAAATGCAACAACGCATGAAACAGTTCAAAGCCTTGATGGAACAACTTTGTTTAAAGGGAGTGACCTTGAAAACGCAAATTTAAGTGATGCGCGAGCGGGACAGGTTGATCTGTCACAGGCAAATCTAACAAATGCGCGTATGGCCAATATTGATTTATCACAGGCCAATCTTGAGAATGCGAATATGGCTCGTGTTGACTTAACGGGCGCTAATCTGGAAAATGCAAGAATGGCTGGGGTTGTTCTAACAGCCGCTATTCTTAACGATTCAAATATGAATGGCGCTCACATGGACTATGTTTTAACGGATGAGGCCAAAGGAAAAGTCTTTGATTACTCTGCAGGAGAAGATAGCCCATTGGTTCAAATGTTAAAATCGCATGCACAATGGATTCAGTTTGAAGGTAAAGGTGGTGGGCAACGGGCTGACTTATCCGGGTATGATATGCGCAATATTACAGATCTTGCACGGTATACGCTAACCGCCGTCAAGGCTGAAGCCGCAGTTTTCCAAGGAATGGCGCTGTTATCGGCGCAGATGCAAAGCGGCGATTTTAAAGGGAGTGATTTCAGGGATGTTAAATTCATAGAGGCTGATTTGCGTGCTTCAAATTTCGTTGGGGCCAAGATGTCGCGTGCAAATCTATCGCATGCAAATTTGTCACCTCTCTTTTTTGCAGAAGACCGCAAAATTGTTGCAGACCTGACAGATGTTGATTTGAGCTTCAGTGACTTATCCGGATGCAATCTTCAAAACGCTATTTTAGTACGTGCAAATTTAGAGGGATCTAACTTATCGGAAGCTGATTTGCGTGGGTGTGATCTGACGGATGCGAATCTGGAAAACACAAATATGCACAAAACTAAAAAATCTGACTAACCCTTTCTTTTTATTTATGTTATCGTCGCACAGACTGTTAGACGAGTTGTCTGAAAGTTATCAATTTCATTTCACTAACATCTTTGGAGAATATACAATGAATAAACTCGCTCTTATTGCTGCGTTCGCATTCCTCTCACTTCCAGGTGTAGCAAGTGCTTCTGACCATCCTGTTCCGGCTGAACATGCTGCTGAACATGCTGCGCCAGCTGCTGAAACAAAAGAAGTGACACTAAAAGATGGTACAAAAGTTGTTATCGAAGGTGAGATGGTTTCTGTTGTTGCTGCTGACGGTACAAAAACAGCTGCTCCGGACGGAGAGCATGAATTGGCTGATGGCACAAAAGTAACCGTTAAAGAAGGAAAATTGGTTACTGCCCCAGCTGCTGAAGAGCCTGCAAAACACTAATTTCTGATTTAAAAATCTTGAAAACCCATCGTTTTTACGAGCGATGGGTTTTTTATTTTCTTTTTTGCTTTCTGGATGACTTCCTGTTACAAAGCCGCATCATGATTATATCTGCTCGTATCCTCGCTGTTCTTGATTTGCTAGAACGTATTCAGAAGTCCCCGATCCCTATGGATTTGACCATTGGTGATTATATGCGTAATCGTCGCTATATCGGATCGAAAGACCGAACAGATATTGTTGAGCGTGTTTATACCCTCGTCCGTTACCATGCTCGCATTCATTGGGCTTTGGGTGAGGCTGGCGTTGAAAATCCAACTGCCAGACTTAAATTATTGGCCTATCTTATTCTGGTTGAAGGAAAAGCGGATCCATCTATTTATTTTGATGGTACAAAATATGCGCCATCTCCTCTAACAGAGGATGAGCTGGCCGTTCTTTCCCAATTACCAAAGAATTTTGACAGCGCTCCTGAAGATGTCAGGTTTGAATGCCCACCTCATTATTCACTTTCTCTTCATCGCTATTTTGGCCAGTTTTTTGACGAAGAGATGGAGGCTTTATCCCATGGGGCGACTCTTGATTTAAGAGTTAACCATATCGCCGGTGAGCGTCAGAAGATAAAAGAGTCGTTACAAAAAGATAAAGTGGAGACGGAAATAACGCCTTATTCACCTTGGGGGTTGCGTGCCAAGGGAAAAGCTTTCCTGGGTGATACAAAAGCTTTTCGTTCCGGACAAATTGAAATACAGGATGAGGGGTCACAGTTGATTGCCTTGGCTTGCGATGCTCGCCCTGGAATGCAAGTATTGGATTATTGTGCTGGGGGAGGGGGGAAAACCCTTGCTCTTGCATCTGCAATGCAGGTAAAGGGACGGATTGTTGCTATGGATCTTGAGGAATCAAGGTTGATCAAAGCCAAAACCCGTTTCAAACGTGCGAAAGTTAGCGATATTATAGAAACAAGACCATTGTCTGATGAAAAAAACCGCAAATGGTTGCGGCGTCAGAAACAAAGTTTTGATGTTGTTTTGGTTGATGTTCCTTGCTCTGGTACAGGGACATGGCGACGCAATCCTGACACACGGTGGAAGAATTATGGCCCCTCACTTGAAGATATTATTCCTGTTCAAGCCGATATATTAGAAAGGGTTGCAGGCGTTGTTAAGCCAGGAGGGCGACTTGTTTACGCAACATGTTCGTTATTGCCAGAGGAAAACGAAGATCAAATCGAAAAATTTTTACAAACGCATCCTGAGTATGAACTGGCAACATTAGAGACTGTCTGGCCCGAGGGGTGCAACGCCCCATCCGAGGGGAAATACATGCGCCTAACGCCCAAACGGCACAGTACAGATGGTTTTTTTGCTGCGATTCTTTTGCGTAAAAATGATGGTGTTGTTTAACTTCTTGCAATTCGAATAAATAAGAAACTGCTTTGTTTTGCACAATCATGCACAAAATTTTGTCCTTTTGAAATGCATTTCTCTGATAAAGTCTTTGTAATCTATAGATTGCACCCTGACTTTTCAGTAAGATCTTTGCAGGGAAATTCAGATGAGCAGGCCGAGCAGGAGTAATGAATTAATTGTTTGATATCTTGCAGCAAAATTGTTGAGCCACTAATTTCAAGGCCTGTTGCATCTTTTAACTTTGCCAAGGCTCTTGAAAATGTTTCTGGCTGCATACCAAGGCGTGCAGCAACAAGGCTTTTGTCATATGGAAGTTGAATTTTAACCTGACCTTCTTCCTCCTGTTTCGTTAACCGAAGGAGGAAACACCCAATTCGTTGTGGGGCGTTCTGGATTTTAAGATGTTCCAACTCACGATCTTGCTCGCGCCTGATTCGGGCCATATTGGTGAGCATTGCCGAAATCATTTTCGGGTCTTGGTCGATCTCAGTTTTCAAAAGACTAAGAGGCATAGAAATAAGCCGCGATGATTCAACCGCTTCTGCGCTATAAGGATAAAATTCGCCTTCAAAGAGGCTTGTTTCGCCAAAAATTTCACCAGCAGGTAAAATATCGACAATAACTTGCCCCCCATCCAATGTTTCCCGAAACGTCTTAATCCACCCATCCAAAATCAGAAAGAATCTTTTTGCCGGCTCTTCATGCACAAAAAGCATCTGGCCTTTCTCTACAGAGATGATACTGGATTGTGTCGCGAAAAGAGCGACTCTCTCGGGATCGCAGTTTTCGAACAGGGGTGCTTTTTTAAGGATTTTCAAGATTTTTGAGGAGTCATTCATCACAATATCTGTCCAGTTTTTCGGGATGCTTTGATCTATACATGTATATGTTCATGAAATTGACATTAGTCAAGGAAGAGTTGGGCTGTTCAAGACATTATACGCGCGTAAAATCTCCTTTGTTTCAGCAAGTGTCAAAAATGGCACTCAGTATAAGGGAAAGAAAAGGCCATTTTGATAGCAACAATAGAAAGTATGGGGAATTGTTTACAGGGCATGAGCTTGTCTCATGGGCTTGTGTTCAGTCTTTTCGGTGCTGGTCTGATAAGTGGCTTTACCCATTGTGTTGCGATGTGCGGACCTTTTGTCATATCGCAATCGAGGGGTCTTGAAAAGGTAAGTGGGGCCGCGTTGTGGCCTTATCATTTGGGGCGTTTGACCACCTATACTTTGATGGCCCTTTTGTTATTTAGTGTTTTGAATATTGTTTTTCTCTTTATGCCTATTCGGTCTTTTATTGTGGCCCCTATTTTGTTGACTGCGGCCCTTGTTTTCCTTGTGAACGCTTTTCCGGACCTTCGTCGGTATTTTTCTTGGGTTTCATTTTTTCAGATGAGTTTGCCCTATCGATTTGTTGAAAATATATTCGGAAAATTATCCCAAGATCCTACAGTTGTTAAGAGGTTTATGATGGGGATCGTTCTGGGTTTTATGCCCTGTGGAATGGTTACCTCGGCGTTAATGGCGTCTGCAACTGCTCCGAATGCCGTTGATGCTTCATTTGCGATGATGGCCTTTGGTGTGGGGACGGTCCCTGCGCTTATGCTAACGGCTCTGACAGGTCGAGCCCTTGAACTGAGATACCCCAAGATGATGCCATGTGTGACCAAAGTGATGATGGTCTGGAGTAGCGCATGGCTTGTCATCATGGCTGGACTAATTTTGATTTAAATGAGGACGAAAATGACAACAAATGTAATAGAAAAACCTGATTATAATTTTGACATTGTCAAGTTATTCACACTGGCAACCTGTTTCTGGGGGGTTGTGGGAATGTTGGGCGGTGTTCTGATTGCCCTACAACTTGCTTTTCCGGCATTGAATTTTGAACCGTATTTGAATTTCGGTCGGTTGCGTCCGCTCCACACTTCGGGTGTTGTTTTTGCTTTTGGGGGGAATGCCCTTTTTGCAACCAGCTATTATGTGGTTCAACGAACCTGTCAAGTGCGCTTGTGGTGTGACAAGCTCGCCAGTTTTACCTTCTGGGGGTATCAATCTTTTATTGTGATGGCCGCATTGGGATATGTTCTGGGGGTTACTCAAAGTAAAGAGTATGCCGAGCCAGAATGGTATGCTGATTTGTGGTTAACTGTTGTCTGGGTTGCGTATTTATTGGTTTTCATGGGGACAATCATTAAACGGAAAGAGCCGCATTTATATGTTGCGAACTGGTTCTTTCTCGCATTTATTCTGACGGTTGCGGTTTTGCACATTGGAAACAATCTGTCGATTCCCGTTGATTTGTTTGGAACGAAAAGTTACTCCGTTCCTTCTGGTGTTCAAAGTGCTATGATTCAATGGTGGTATGGTCACAATGCTGTTGGATTCTTCCTGACAGCAGGCTTTTTGGGAATGATGTATTATTTTGTTCCAAAACGTGCTGAGCGTCCTGTTTATTCATATCGTTTGTCGATTATTCACTTTTGGTCACTTATTTTTATCTATATCTGGGCAGGTCCCCACCATTTACATTACACAGCGCTTCCGGTATGGGCACAGACACTTGGGATGACTTTCTCAATTATGCTGTGGATGCCAAGCTGGGGAGGGATGATTAATGGATTGATGACTCTGTCTGGTGCATGGCATAAGCTGCGTAAGGATCCGGTCCTTCAATTTATGATTGTTTCTTTGGCTTTCTATGGAATGAGTACGTTCGAAGGACCTTTGATGTCTATTCGTGCTGTTAATTCGCTTTCTCACTATACGGATTGGACTGTCGGGCACGTTCACTCTGGCGCTTTGGGGTGGGTTGGCTTTGTGACATTTGGTTGCCTTTACTATCTGGTTCCTAAACTTTGGAATCGATCGGAGGTCTATTCTTTGAAGCTTGTGAGCATCCATCTTTGGGTTGCAACATTCGGCATTGTTCTCTATATCGCGGCAATGTGGGTGTCAGGTATTATGCAAGGTCTGATGTGGCGTTCTTATAACGATATGGGATTCTTGAACTATTCGTTCGTTGAAACTGTCGTTGCAATGCATCCATTCTATATTATCCGTGCTTTAGGTGGGTTAATGTATCTGTCTGGAGCCCTGATCATGTGTTACAACTTCTATCGTACAATTAAAGGTGATGTTGCCGCAGGTGAAGTTGATAAAGATGGAAATCCTCGTGCAGCCGTTCATACTGGCCGCCTTCCACAATTCCAGCCAGCAGAATAATAAGGAGTTTTATAATGAATTTGAAAAATCACGAATTTCTGGAAAAAAATTCCATTGTTTTGTTGATCACAATTATCCTTGTTGTCTTGGTCGGAGGAATTATTGAAATCATCCCCTTGTTCCGGGAAGGAACAGTGATTGAGCGTGTTGAGGGGGTTCGCCCTTATACCCCGCTTGAGCTGGCAGGGTACAACATCTATATTCGCGAAGGGTGTTATAACTGTCACTCCCAACAAATTAGACCTTTACGTGATGAAGTTGCGCGTTATGGGCATTACTCGCTCGCCGCAGAAAGCATGTATGATCATCCATTTCAATGGGGATCAAAACGGACTGGCCCTGATTTGGCACGCGTTGGTGGCAAGTATTCCGATGCTTGGCATGTTGCGCATTTGACAGACCCAAGATCTGTCGTTCCTGAATCGATTATGCCGACCTATGCTTTTCTGAAACATAGAGCTGTTAAGACAGATGATTTGGACAAACATTTGTCGGCTCTTCGTGTCGTAGGTGTTCCATATACAGACGATATGATTTCCAATGCTGTTAATGATGCAACTATCCAGGCAACCGGTGATCCCTTAACGGATACGGCTGGCTTATTGGGGCGGTATGGCGAAAAAACAGTGGCCCGCGATTTTGATGGTCAGGGAAATGTTGTTTCAGAAATGGATGCTCTTGTTGCCTATCTTCAGGTTTTGGGAACTATGGTTGATTTCAAAGCAGCCCAAGAGGTGGAAAACGAGGTCATCAATAAATGAAAGAGATCTTTGCAAGCACGGAGGCCGGTTTATTGGGACTTGCCATTTTTGTGGCTCTGTTTTCAGTCGTACTGGTCTGGGTTTTAAGGCCTGGGGCTAAGGAACAGTTTAAAAAATTCGGTGATATACCATTAAAGGACGAATAACATGACAGATGAACATAGAAAAGTTGAAGTAGATGAAATTTCTGGTGTCAATACGACTGGACATGAATGGGATGGTCTGAAAGAGCTGAACAATCCTTTGCCCCGCTGGTGGGTTTGGGTATTTGTTGCCTGCTGTATTTGGGGGGCATGGTATTGGGTTATTTATCCGTCTTGGCCAATTCCTGGGGGGGCAACGAAAGGAACATCTGGATATACCCAATACGATGAATTAAAGGCAAGTCAAGCCGAGATCATTAAACGCCAGGAAGCCTATTTAGATAAGTTTGATAAGTCTTCGTTTGAAGACGTGATGAAAGATCCTGAGCTTTATTCCTTTGCCGTTGCCGGGGGCAGTGCCGCATTCAAAGATAATTGCGCGACTTGCCATGGGACAGGAGCCGAGGGTGGAAAGGGGTACCCAAACCTGAACGATGATGACTGGCTTTGGGGTGGTACAATCAATGACATTTATACAACCATCTCTTATGGTATCCGGTCCGGCCATGAAGAGGCCAGATCTTCACAAATGCCCGCTTTCGGTAAGGATAGCATCCTGAAGAAAGAAGAAATTGAACAGGTGGTTGATTATGTTCTTGGCCTGTCTGAAGGCAAAAGCAATGAAGCCATGCCAGGTTACGCTATTTTCCAATCCAACTGTGCGTCTTGCCATGGTGCTGATGCAAAAGGTGGTCGTGATTTTGGGGCTCCGAACCTCAGCGATGCTATTTGGCTTTACGGCGGAACAAAAGACGAGGTTACAAATACAGTCTATAATGCCCATGCTGGTGTTATGCCAACGTGGCAAGCCCGTTTGGGGGATAGTACTGTTCGCCAATTGGCTATTTACGTGCATCAGTTGGGTGGCGGTGAAAAAGACGAAACAAAATCGGTACAAACAGGGGTTCAGTCACCTGTTGAATCACCTGTTCAAGTCAGCGAATAAGTACAGGTTTTTATAGATATGTGAGGGTAAAATGGGGTGCAGCTCCAAAGATGGTCAATGCAAAAATTCATGTGCGACAGCTGCACCCACTGATGATATCCAACTTTTTAAGAAACAAGAGCGTATTTATCCCAAAAAAGTAAAGGGTAAGTTCCGCACCATCAAATGGGTTTTGATGGTGCTTTGTTTAGCGTTTTATTATCTTGCACCTTTTATCAGATGGGACAGGGGCCCGAACGCGCCTGATCAGGCTATTTTAATCGACCTTGTGAAAGGGCGTGCCTACTGGTTTTGGTTTGAAATTTGGCCGCAGGAGGTTTATATCCTGACAGGTATTCTGGTCGTTGCCGCCATTGCCCTATTTTTTGTGACAAGTCTTTTTGGGCGTGTTTGGTGTGGATTCTTTTGCTTTCAAACAGTTTGGACGGATTTATTTGTTTGGGTTGAAAGAATGATCCAAGGAGATAGTTTCCAACGCAAAAAATTACATGAAGGTCCATGGACAGTTGCAAAAATTTTTAAATTAGGAGCCACATATCTTTCATGGTTTCTGATTTCCTGGGCAACCGCAGGATCTTTTGTCTTATATTTTAATGATGCGCCGACACTTGTGCGTAGTTTTTTTGAATTCAACGTATCGACAACCGTTTTGGCCTTTATTATTGGATTAACGACATCAACTTATATTCTGGCGGGTTTCGCGCGGGAGCAAGTTTGTACATATATGTGTCCCTATGCGCGGTTTCAGTCAGCGATGTTTGATAAAGATACATTGATTATCAGTTATGATCAAAAGCGCGGAGAGCCCCGTGGAAAGCATAAAAAGGGGGCTGATTGGTCTGGTCTTGGGGATTGTGTGGATTGTACAGCCTGCGTTCAGGTTTGTCCCACAGGGATTGATATCCGTGATGGTCTGCAGATGGAGTGTATTGCGTGTGGTCTTTGCATTGATGCCTGTGACGAAGTGATGGATAAAGTTGGCCTTCCGCGCGGACTGATTGCGTACCATACAGAGCGATATTTTGATGAGAGAACAACAGAAAAAAAAGAAAAATTCAAATTTATTCGCCCACGGACGATTTATTATGCGGTTATCTTAACTGTTGTTTCGACTGTTATGTTGTCTGCATTAATCGGTCGATCCCCTTTGGAGTTGGCTGTCTTGCATGATCGCAACCCACTCTTTGTAAAATTATCAAATGGAAATATTCGCAATGGATATGATATTAAAATTCTAAATAAAACGCATGATCATCGTCATTATACTTTATCTGTAGATGGTATTGAAAATGCCGATATTCGTTTAAACTCAGCCGGGGATGTGCCTATCAACCAGATTTATGTTGAGGCAGACAGTGTTGGTCATTACAAGGTTTTTGTTGAATCCAAAATCGAACCACAAGAACCATTCGATATAAAATTCTATTTAAAAGATAATGAAACAGGTGAACAAGTAAAACATGAGACGATGTTTATCACCAAAAGGATAGAAAAATGACCCAAGTATCTCCTGTCAAAACTGATATTAGAAATGATGGAAAACGTGTTCTTTTTGCGTTTTTAGCCTTCTTTTTTATTTTTTCATCCGTTAATGCTTTTTTCGTTTATAAAGCTATATCAACCTCACCAGGTGTTGTCTCTGAGAACGCCTATGAAATCGGCCTGAATTATAATAATATTATTGCCGAAGCGAAGAAACGGAAATTAGAACAAGATGGACAGATCAACACCAATCCTTCCCAAGACACCCCTCATCCCAAATGACGATTATGAATCTTTGGTCAAGCAAAACGAGGCAGCGCAAAACGCTTTGTCATTGCTTGTCGGGGGGGTCCATTGTGCAATGTGCATTCAGAAGATTGAGTCTTCCCTAATACAAAAACCAAAAGTTGAAGAGGCCCGCTTGAATTTTTCGACGGGGCGTTTGAACATTGTATGGGATGGTCCGGCTGTTCAGGCAAATGATTTTGTATCAACTATTAAATCATTGGGATATAGCGTTTCCCCTTATAACCCTGATGCCGAGAAAAGCTCGATGGAAAACGAGAACCGTTTTCTATTGATGTGCCTTGGTGTATCTGGTTTTGCGATGGGGAATGTGATGCTGTTATCAGTCGGTCTTTGGACGACGACGATTGAAACCATGGGCATCGCAACCCGTGAGTTATTACATGCTGTATCGGGATTGATTGCTATTCCTGCTGTTATTTTTGCAGGGCGTCCATTTTTTAATTCGGCCTTTTCTGTTTTACGCAAAGGTCAGACAAATATGGATGTCCCCATTTCATTGGGGTTATTTTTGTCATGCGCGATGAGTGTATTTGAGACGATACGTGGTGCAGAGCATGTTTATTTTGACTCTGCTGTTATGTTGATGTTTTTTCTGTTGGTTGGCCGTTACATGGATTTTCGGGCACGTAAGAGTGCCAGAAGTGCCGCAAGCGATTTGATTCAGTCTTTGACAGGCTTTGCGACGGTTATAGAGGGAGGGAAGTCACGACGGATCCTGATCCGGGATCTGCGTGAAGGGATGCGTGTTCTTGTCAGTGCGGGGGAGAGTATTCCTGCTGACAGTGTGATTGAATTCGGTGAAAGCAGCATCGACACGTCTTTAATTACAGGTGAGACATTGCCGCGCACAGTTCATATCGGCGATCTTGTCTATGCTGGAACACTTAATCAATCTGGGCCTTTAACTTTAATCATTTCAAAGGCAGCCGAAGATTCACTTTTGGCCGATGTTGTTCGCTTGATGGAAAAAGCAGAGCAGGGGCAAGCCAGATATGTTCGCTTGGCTGATCGTGTTTCAAAACTTTATACACCTGTTGTGCATATTTTGGCTCTTGCTGCTTTTATTCTTTGGGCCGGTTTTTTAGGAGCAGCCTGGCAAGATGCATTGATGATTGCTGTAACTGTTTTGATTGTGACCTGCCCCTGTGCTTTGGGGCTTGCGGTTCCTGTTGTACAAGTTCTTGCCTCTGGCCTTTTGATGAAGCGGGGAATTCTTGTGAAATCCGGAGACGCCCTTGAACGTCTTGCTGTTGTTGATACCGTACTTTTTGATAAAACAGGAACATTAACGATTGGGAAACCGCAGTTGAAAAATAAGGTCTCAGACGAAGATTTGCAATTGGCAGCCTCTCTGGCGATTCATAGTAGGCACCCTTTGTCTGTTTCCTTGTCCGAGGTTTATCATGGTCCATATATTGATCTGGGGGATGTTAAAGAGATTGAAGGGAAGGGGTTAGAGGCTCTTTACAATGGACAACTGATCAAGCTTGGAAGTCGTTCCTTTGTTGGTCTTACGAATGCACCTTTTTCGGATGACCCGGAAATCTGGTTGCTGGTTTCTGGACATCAGCCTGTCCCATTCTATTTCGAAGATAAGTTAAAAGATGACGCACAAGAAACCGTGAAAACCCTTTTACAGGATGGCCTGGATATTGTTCTTTTGTCCGGAGATCGACAAAATGTTGCCAATCGTATTGGCTTGGAGGCAGGAATCAGCCGTATTTTGGCTGAACAGACACCAGTTGATAAATATCAACAATTGGAAAAGTCAAAAGCAGATGGACATAAAGTCTTGATGGTTGGGGATGGTCTGAATGATGCTCCGGTTCTTGCGGGGGCAGATGTCTCTATGGCACCTGGGACAGCGATTGATATGGCACAGAATGCTGCTGATATTGTTTTTATGGGCGGTCGCCTTTCATCCGTTTCTTATACGCATCAGGTTTCAAAACTAACCCAGAGATTGGTAAAACAGAATTTTACAATTTCAATTATCTATAATTTTATTGCGGTCCCTGCGGCGTTTTGTGGGTTGATTACCCCAATGCTTGCCGCTCTTGCCATGTCCCTTTCATCTTTGATTGTGATCGGGAATTCTTTTCGGTTACGGAGTATAAACAAATGAGTGTATTGATTTACTTAATACCAATTTCTTTGGTCCTTGGATGTGTCGGGCTGGCCGCGTTTATCTGGAGTATGAAATCAAACCAGTATGATGATATGGATGGCGCAGCGAACCGTATCCTCCTGGATGATGATGTGACAAAATAGTCACCATCTATTGTGATTTTCTTGTTCGGTTTCTAATTCATTTTTTAAATTGATTTTTATCAATTATTTTGAAACTTGTTGCTGATAGTTTCGCCCTAGAATGGTAAATAACCACCCCAAGGAATAAATAAAGGATGAATAACATGACTAAATCATTATTGCTAAGCGCTCTTCTTTCTACTGTTGCTTTGACCGGCCTCGCGTCTGTTGCCCATGCGGATGACTATAAAAACTGGATGGATAAAGAGCGTTTTCAAATTCGTGGACGCATGATCGCTGTTTTGGCCAATGGTGATGGCGAGGTTAATGGCACATCTCTTAAAACAGGTGTTGATGATGCTTATGTGCCTGAAGTTGATTTGACATACTTCTTTACAAAAAATATTTCTGCAGAACTGATTGCCGCAACAGCAAAGCACACAGTTTCTGCTGATGCTGCTAAAGTTGGTGATACTTGGATTTTGCCACCGACCTTGACTGTTCAATATCACTTTACACCTGACAATCAATTCAGCCCTTATGTTGGTGCTGGCTTGAACTATTCCTGGTTCTATGGTGAAGATTCCGCCTCACCTTTTACAAAGATGGGTGTTGATGGTGGTTTGGGTTATGCTGTTCAGGCTGGATTTGACTATTGGATCAACAAAAATTGGGGCGTAAACCTTGATGTAAAATATATTGATCTGAATGTAGATGTGTCTGTGAATAACGGCGCATTGCATGCATATGATGTTGATTTGAATCCGGTTATTGTTGGTGCTGGGGTTTCTTATCGTTTCTAATTTTGTGTAAGATCCAAAAGATAAAAAGAGCCCGATTATGTCGGGCTTTTTCATTTTTCCTGTTCTTAAATTGCCTTGGCATGACGTGGGGTTGTCGATGTTCGAGAGATATATTCATCAAAAATAGAACACACAATCCGGACCAGTTGCCGCGCATGAGGAACAACAGTAATAACACGTTGGTTCGTTATGGTGACGAACTGGTCTTCGACAAAGGGTTTTAATTCCGGCAACTTATCATCAAGATAATATTCAGGATAACCATAGAATGAGCATATTTTTCCAATATCAGCAGTAAAATCACACATGAGTCTTTCAATGATTTCCGCACGGAGTTTGTCACCTTGAGTCAGTGGGCAATATTTTGCAGCAGCAAAATGCCCCCCCAGAATCTTATCTTTATATTGAGGCATCGCCACCGCATTCTGGGTATAGCCATCAGAGAATTTACCGATAGAAGAGGCTCCAATACCGATCAATGCATCAGTTGCCTCTGTCGTATATCCTTGGAAATTCCGGTGCAACCTACCTTCACGGAGAGCAATAGACATCGGGTCATCTGGTTTTGCGAAATGGTCAATTCCAATTGGAATATAACCGGCCTCTTCGAGTTTACCGGCGCCTGTTTCAAACAAATCATAACGCGCTTGATGATCTGGTAAGGATTTTTCGTCAATTAAGCGCATGTGCTTTTTCATCCAGGGGACATGCGCATATCCAAATAATGAAATACGATGAGGTGTGAGTGAAAGGGCTTTCTCAATCGTTTCTTCCATATTTTGTGGCGTCTGATGTGGAAGTCCGTATAACAAATCAAAATTGAAAGCATCAATGCCATATGATCGGAAGAGTTTAACTGCTTTCTCACTTAATTCAAATGGTTGAACTCTATTTACAGACTCAAGAACCTTATCATCAAAATCCTGAACCCCCAGGCTGATGCGAGTAACACCTGACGCGGCATAGGCCGCAGCGCGGCTTTCTGTAACGCCTCTTGGATCAATTTCGATTGCAATTTCTGGTCTTGGTCCCATATGAAGTTTTGATCTGATTCTGTCGATGATCTTTTCAAAATCACATGCACGTAATAAACCTGGTGACCCCCCTCCAAAATGGATATTTTGTATAGTGTGTGATGGAGGGAGGACATCTGATAGCATATCAATTTCACGCAACATTAAATGAGCGTAGTCCTCGACGGGGGCGTATCTTTCTGTAATTTTTGTATGACATCCACAGTACCAGCACATTTTAGAACAGAAAGGGACATGTAGATAAAGCGATATATTTGCCTTTTCTGGCAATGACGTGAGAAGGTCGCGATAAAGCGTATCATCTCCTTCGATCGGCTTAAAATGCGGAGCCGTTGGATAGCTTGTATACCGGGGAACAAGACGGTCATAAGCCAGTATTTTGGTGCGTAGGTTTTGTGTCATCTTTTTAAATTACAGAAAATACTTCTGAGATCCTTGATTTTTATCAATTTATAGTGCGTGTATAAGTGGGTTAGGGTTCATAGGTGCCATCAACTGTTGTTACGGATAGAATGGTTGGGGCAAGTGTGTCTTTGTCTGTTGCGGTATTTGTAACGGCTACCCCTATATTTCCGGATGCATCCGTCAAAGTCACCGAGAGGGTCAAGGTGCCATCGTTCAAGCCCGTCAGATCGAGGTTTATCAGAGAATGGGTCGCTGCAGAGATTGTTCCGGTCCCAGTCACATTTGTTCCCCCGCCTGAGCTGCTGATTGTATAGCTGTAAGCTGCACCGACCTCTGCTGTTGTGATATCGAATGCTGCTGATGTCGCATTCGAAAGGTTAACAGGTGTTGTTGTAAAAGCTGTGCCATACCCGGATGGAATAGTTGTATCTTTGGGTGCCGTTGATGTAACTGCAGCCCCTGCATTCCCGGAAGAGTCCGTCAATGTTACAGAAATTGTCAATGTTCCATCATTCAGGCCCGTCAGATCTAGGTTTGTAACAGAATGGGTCACTGCAGAGATTGTTCCGGTCCCAGTCACATTTGTGCCCCCGCCTGAGCTGCTGATTGTATAGTTGTAACTTGCTCCGACCTCTGCTGTCGTTATATCAAACGCTCCAGCGGTTAAGTTTGTATTATTGACTGGTGAGGTTGTGGTTATAACCCCATAGCCACTTGGGGATGTTGTGTCCGCGCCAGTTGATGTTGTCGCTGCAACCCCGGGATTCCCAGCCACATCTGTCAGAACAACTGAAAGTGTATATGTTCCGTCGCCCAGAGCAGATGCGTTGATCCCAGTGAGAGAATGGGTCGATGTCGCAATCGTCCCTGAACCAGATACCGGTGTTCCACCCCCTGAACTGGTGAGTGTGTAGGCAAAAGTAGATCCTACCTCAGCCCCTGTGATGTCAAAGCCTAATGCTGATTTGTTACCAGAGTTAATAGGAGTCGTTGTAAGGGTAGCCCCATATCCTGTTGGTGGCGTTGTATCTTTTAAAACAGTATCGGTTGTGGATGATCCTGCATTCGATGCCGCATCGGTCAGTGTTACCGACACAGTCAGAGTTCCATCGGCTAATCCAGATAAATTAAGTCCTGTTACAGATTGGGTGGTCGATGTAACGGGCCCTGAACCAGATACCGGTGTTCCGCCGCCTGAACTGGTAATTGTATATGTATAAGTTGTTCCAACTTCTGCATTTGTGATGTTAAATGATGCGGCAGACTGATTCCCGTTATTAACCGGATCTGTTGTAAACAGTGCTGCATAGCCCGATGGTGGAATTGTATCGCCAATTGTCCCCGAAAGCACAAGTGTCGTATCTGCAATTGTTGTCACAGCGTCTTTTCCATTCCCCATCAGATAGGCACCATTCTTATCAAGACTACTGACAAGAATTTGAGATGCCCCACCATCAGCAGCCAGAAGGGTGTATCCAAACAGAAGGTCTTTTGTTCCTGATCCGCCTATCAGGTTTGCGATCCTATTATTTCCTTGTATAACAAGATGAAGGCGTGGAACACCACCGGATACAGTAATCGGATCATTAAATCGGAGCCCAAAAACAATCATCTGCCCAGGGATAAGTGTTTCGGATACGATTCTTGGGCGTTCGTAAGGGTAGGAGGCAACTTTTGGCCCGTTTTGTGGATTCCCAATGCGGTCAATTTTGACACTAATCTCATCAGTGTGTGAAATATAGGTTGGATCGTTTGTGGCCAAGAGCCCCCCAACAACGCCGTTGACAGATTCTCCCATTTCTTCTGTTCCAAGATTGACAGATCCGGAACTTGTCCCTGTGAATGTCACAGACCCGTCCCGAACACGAACAGTCGAACTAGCAGGGCCAGAGGACACAACATCAATATCTGTTCCATGTAGATCAATTGTTCCACCGGGAACAAGAATTGTATGAATAACACCATTCGAGACATATTGCATCGAACCACTGATCAACGTGATGAGGGTCGGTTCAATAAGTACTTGGGTATTTTGCGCGGCTGTGAGAATAGAACCATCTGCAAACCGCAGACGTCCAATGGCCCCCGCTGTGTTTCCTATCGTCACGGTTACAGGCATCAGGAGTGTTTTTCCGACTAACAGTGAGGTTGTGCCTGTTGGCTCTGTTGATGTATTCGATCCTATCGTTTGAATGACGGTCAGTTTTGCCGATGATTTCTGGCGTTGTTTGACCCGGATAATGTTATCGCGCCGGACTTTTTCATAGATATAATCTTCAACAGAGGCAAGCTCTGTCCTTGGTTTAAATTGAAGATCCTGAGGTTGATCAAATCTGTAGCTAAAGCGAAGAGCGGCTTCGAGTGATGCAGATCCCTCTGACTCATCCCGAACACCAACGCGCATGGCCATTGCCGGAACGGGCGAGTATTCAACACCGGCTTCTGCCCCATATAATTTTGTTTTTTCTGAAAATCCATCCCATTGATATCCTTTCACGATGGCTGTCCAACTCGGTAATTCGGGAACTTGCCCGCGTAGTTCAACATCCCATCCGGCTGCGGCTCGTTCTTCATTATAGATGGTTACGCTCCTCCAGGTTGATAGGGGCATATAGCGGTTCGCTGCAAAGGCAAGCTGGCTTGTTCTTGCATCAACTCCAACGCTCATCCGTGTGTGGTCTTTTTCGGGAGCATAGTCAAAGAAGAGGTTCGTCCCATAAAGATATTTCTTATCAACGGTCAGATGCCGGTAGGCAATCCCCGCATTATATGTATTGTACTTTGTTTTTATTCCACTGTCTGATCTGTTATCTGGAGCCTTATGCCATGAAATCTGTGCAAAAATATGGTTTAGATGATCAGAATCCTGCCAAAGAGGTTGGACGGATGTTATCGATCCAACGCTATCTCTCTCGGAGGTACCAAGTTCTATTTCAAGGCGTGTCAGAAAAGGAACGCCAGATCCATTTGCAACGCTTTGTCCGTATCGGATCATGTGCTGTAGAACATCGTTTCTTATACCTTTTTTGAGGAAGTGATTCATATCAGGAGACGCAATCTCCTCACCTTTAAGGGCTGCGCAGAGTTGTCCGAACGTCCCTTGACCCATTCCATTCAGTTTCTGGGAAAAATAGTGAGTGGCTGGATTTGAATCAGTGAGGTCCAGAGAAAGCGAATCTTCCATCTCTGCAAAAAGTTTTGTGGACATAACACGCTGGAGGGCTGCACGACATCCGGCATCGATCACAGATAAGGTCGCAGCAGAATTGCCTGCCGTGTTATAGGAGCTCCCGACTGTTTCCAGGTTTGTAAAAATATCTGAAATTTTCTGTTGGGTAGAGTTCTGATTATATCCAGTTGCATAGGTATTGGAAAGCATTAAGAAAGCTATAAGGAAAGACAATAAAAATACTTTCTTCTCTTTTCTTATTGTCTTGGAATGAGGTCTCTTCATTTAAGAACCTATTGCGTCAAAAGTTGCAGTTGGGTGTTGGGTACACGGGAAGGGTAGTATTTGAGCTGCTTTATGTTTGAATTTATGGGGCGCACACCATTTGAGCTAAGGTTTCCAACACTTAGAAATGTAAAATTTGGAAATGTTCCTGATGTATCGAATTGGATTGTTCCACCGTTCGTACTTAGCCCAAAATCATTGGTGGCATACGCCGTGACTGATTTAAAACTCGAACCAACCGTCAATCCTGTTGTGGTCAATGTGGCAACATTGGATGCGATGGCGTCTGTGACGTAGGCAGAAATATTTCCAGAGACAGTAGCATCATTATTCAATGATATTTGCCCTATATTATTTCCCAAAGAATAATAACGGGAGGCCACGCCCTGCGCAGGGGCTTTAAAAGCTTCAATTTGAAACGTTCCTAAATTATTATTCGCCCAACTCCCTTTTGGTAGGTATAGGTTGTCGATGGCCCGGGTGACGGTGGTTGTGGTGGTGGGAATATAAGATGTTGCAAACGCTCCGGCTTCCAATTGTGCTCCCCAAACAGCCCAAGATTCTCCTGCTGCCGTAGACTGACCTGTTTTTCCGAAGTAAACAACTAGGGTGTCGCCTATAGAAATGCCAGTTGTCCTTGTATATGAAAGCCTATACCACCCATTGTTGAGCGCATAAATTACCCATCCCGTACATGGGGAAGTATTACTACCAGTAGAAAGATTGAAACCGCAACCATCAAAATTGGTCGCTGTAGTATTGTTTCTAAGAAGAAAAATTTTAACAGGGGGGCCACTTAAAAACTTTGCAAATACCGAATATGTTACAGACGTACTTGTTATTGCTGGGGTTATTATTCTGTGGGCTGTTGTTGGTACGGTTGGACCAGAAAGAGTGGTGCCATCGCTAGACCCATCAGGAGCAATTTCACCTATTGTTTTTGTTCCTGAGAAACTCCAAGCAGCGTGATCCATTCTTGAGCTATAAGTGAGAAGGTTCGTTCTCTCTTCTTCAATTAAAATACCTTTGGCCGCGTGGGTCACGGGGTCATAATCAAAACGTGGGAGACCGGATGCCGCAGTTTGTAAGGTACCGGTGGAATCGTAATAGGTGCCAATGCTGGCACGGGTGAAGGTTCCGCCTGTGGCCGATAGAAAACTGGCT
>JAEUKP010000013.1 GCA_016794145.1 Alphaproteobacteria bacterium
ATAAAATCGAAAACATGTTCGCAAAACTCAAAGACTGGCGGCGTATTGCCATGCGCTATGACCGATGCGCACATACCTTCAAAGCTGCTATTACCATCGCCTCTATCGTTATATGGTGGATTTAATGAGTCCTGAGCCTAGTACACGCATTGCGGTAGTTGATGGAGCCTTCACCGAGAAACTGGCAAAAAAAGTTTTTCCAAAGGCCACTTTAGTGCGTCTTTCTCCAACATCCAATAGTGCGGAATACTACCTCAATCTTACAACAAAAAAAGCAGATATTATTTTAAGTGATGCCGATGAAGTTGCTGCACAAAATGAGATAGCTCATCTTTCAATAGAGAAAACAGAGGGCATTGCCCCTGTTCGTGTTTTGCCCCATGTTTTTGCTTTTCCTGGAAATGATCCAAGGTTTGCCGAGATGATGGATGGAGCTTTAGAGCAACTTAAAGTGGAGGGGTATATGAAGGGAATAGCAAGTCGTTATCATTTATTTGCGCGCCCAGCTCAGTAACAGAAGCTGGCGCGAAAGTAGCCCTGAAATAATCCTTTCTTCTTTTTTCGGCCTTCCCGAAATAAAATTGGCCTCCGGATCCTTTTCTGGAGGTCTTTTTTATCTCGCGCCAGTTCCTTTGGAAAGCACAGACAAGAACGGATACAGACGGATTTAGAGTCGATCCACCGTCCGCCCTTCACCCGAATGAGGGGTTTTTATTAGAATTCGTTTAAAATGCAGAGGCGTGTTTACGGTCATCCTCGCACCTTACCAAAACAAAATCAGGGGAATATTTGCATTCGCCTCTTTTCTTTTGAGCAAACAAAAGACGTTTCTGATACACAGATGGATATTGACGATCCGCAAAAATCTCTGGCACCCTCCGGATATCGTTCGGGAGCCCTATATCAACAATCGAAGGCGGAGCCTGTATCTGGTAGACTCCATCAATATAAGTAATGATATACTGGCTCGCGACTCCACCAGATGGAGAGATCGTATATGTCCCAAGGGTTGTGTTATCCGGAGCGGTGGTCGAAAAAATAAGCCCTGTTACAACAGAGGATGTCTCGTTATTCTTCAACCCTGTATAACTCGCCGTAAAGACTGGCGCTGGGTCTGCGGGAAACCGTGTTACATGATTCGCCGTAATTGTTAATGGAGCGGGGATAACGGTTGACGTTCCGGATGTAAACCCAACAAGATTATAATTTGAATCCGACACAAAAATATCAATCGCACGTGATGTTCCAACCGTATCTGTTGCCAATTCACCTGGGGACAGGAATGTCACCGTATCGAGAACACTCCCTGTTTGAGGTGAAACAAGATTATTCCAGACAACATCCTGCCAAGTCATCCCAGTAAGAAGATCACCATAGGCCCGTGTTCTGTTCCCGACACTAGCCGTTATATCGCGCTTATTGACGACATAATTCGAATAGGTATTCACTCTTGTATAATTATTAAGACGGTTATTCGGATCTATCGCACTTGCTGAAATTAGATAGGTTCCGACATTTCCTGTATACCCCACTGGCCCGTAAAGCCAATTGACAAGAGTTGCATCATTTGCCGTTAAGCCTGTTACTGTCGCTGTATACACTGGATCAGTATCGCCATAGGTTTTTGTTTGCGGATTTGTTGTAATATTCAAAGAACGATGACCGATGGTAAGACTTGTCACAGGTGTATTCGTTACATTATAATTGACCGATGCAAAATTTACTCCCACCCCATAAGACCCAACACCTGTTGTCCCATCAATTGTTCCAAAATCCCCCGTTGCTGTTATGCTTGTGTTTGGATCACTATTTGCCAAATTACTGTATGTAAAATTTGTTGTATCAACTGTCGGGTTTGTATCACCATACGCCTTTGTCAGGGCACTATTCCAAATTGCTGTGACATCACGCTTCAAAATCGTCAGCGTACCCGTCGGAGATCCAATCAGATTATAATTATCATCCGTCACAGATAAATTAATAGCGTGTGTTGTCCCAGCGTTCGACAAAGCTGTCGCCGTAGGCATTCCAAACAAAACACTATCCAGGATCGTTTCATCTTCACCATTCGCAAAATTGCTAAACACCACGTCCCCAAGACCAGGCGTTGGGTTTGAATCACCATAAATCCGGCTTGCATTCCCTACAACTGCTGTAATATCTCTTTTTGTAATATTGAGTGTCGTAGATGGTGTATTCGTTACATTATAATTCGCAGCACTAAACACCCCTCCGACACTATAACTTCCAACATTTGTAAACGCTGTAACAGATCCAAAATCACCGCTCCCCGTAATCACAGACGGCAAATCCCCATTCACTAATCCCGTATAGGTGAAATTACCACTTGTAATCGTCGGGTTCGAATCCCCATAACTCCGTGTCAAAACCCCATTCCACGCCGCCGTTATATCCCGCTTATTAATCGTTAATGTTGTCACAGGTGTATTCGTTACATTATAGTTTGGGGCTGTGAAAATAGCAGAAACCCCATAAGACCCAACACCCGTTGTTCCGTCAATCGTTCCAAAATCCCCCGTTGCTGTTATCACACTATTATTTTGTCCAAGAGCAAGCCCGGTATAGGTAAAATTTGTCGTGTTCACAGAAGGGTTCAGATCGCCATATGCTTTACTAAGGGGGGCATTCCAGGTTGCCGTAATATCCTTTTTAACAACGGTTATGTTTCCGCCCGCCAGATAGTAGTCATAAACATTATCACTCCCACCCGTTAAAACGATAGTCCCCACAGTTCCAGCAACACTTCCTGATGAGATTCCTGTAATTGAGGCTGTCGGGAGAACATCCAGAACAGATACACTATCCCCCGGAAGGAACCCGCTATAATTATACAAAGCTTGTAATGCCGCATTGCTTGGGTCCGGATCGCCATAGGCGCGGGTTGTATTAACAGTGATGGTTAAAAGATTTAAGCCGTATTGATAAAGGACCCCGTTGCCTGTACCAGGAATAACAATAGAACAAGATCCACCATACACACAGTTATTGGCGGTAAAAGACGGGGATAGCCCACCCAGCGAAATCAGATTTTGGTGATCACTGTAAACCAACCACCTGGCAGAGGGGTCTGTTGTGACAAGGGCGCCTGCGCCTGCATTGTTAATCAGGTTAGCGCCTGCCACCAAAAGAATACTTGTTCCAGGACCAGACGCTGTTAGAGAACCATTCAGAATGATATCCCCGACTTGTGTTCTCTGTAAAGCTGTTATGCTTCCTGCAGCAACATTTCGCAGGTTTATATTCCCTGCTGTCTTATTTGCATTTCCAAAACCATCATCAATGCGGGCAACAACAGATCCTGTCCCCGCGTTGATTGATCCGTTGGCCCCCATGGTGATCGCTGCTGTACCAGCCTCACGCTGGGCGTTAATAACACCTGTACTTGCCTTTTCGTTGGCGTAAAGATTTAAATTGCCATCATCGGTGACAATCGCAGCATTGATGTTAATATTCCGGCCCGCCTGTAAAGTTAATGTCCCACCTGAACCAGACGGATTATCAACCAACAAGGCACTGCTCACCGTGATGTCATTGCTGGCCTGAAGAGTTACATTTTGCGGGGTTGATAATAAGGCGGCAAGACTTGAGGCCGTGATCCCCAGTGTTGCGCTGCTTAAACTGTTATAATTCAAAGCATCGCTGATTGAGCCTAACGCACTCCGGAAAATAAAAGCGGCCCCGGAGCCAATATATAGATTATTACTCCCCCGATTCTCAGGAGCCCCAACGATTAATGATCCATTATTCAGGCTAACCGATCTCCCGAAGTTTTGCTGCGTCCCAGAGGCAAAAGGAACGCTGATATTTTTACCTCCTGTATATCCAACCCCGATACTTGAATCCAAAACCTTTGTATTAAAATTTAGATCCCCAAAGGTAAATAAATGGACTGCCCCGTAGGCATTTTGCGCTCCATCATTTACTATCGAATCGATATTATATCCGTCATCACCATAGGACCCAACCGCAAGAACGGTATTTTCAAGCGAAACACTGCTCCCCAAAAAGTCATTTGTGTACAGGGTTGGGATATTGTAATCATTGGGTCCTGTATACCCATACCCGATGGTTCCCGCCCCTGCGCCATTTGTAAAGACATCATCCGTAAAGTTGTAAAGATAAACAGCCCCAGTATTGCTTGCTGTATTTCCGTTTCCGTCATCATTTATGGCACCAACAGCTAAACGTCGGCCATTTACAGACACACTGGTTCCATACTGATCGTTCGTATCCAGTGTCGATAGGTTAATATTTTTACCCCCTGTATATCCATACCCAATCCGCGCCTGTAAAGTCGGGGTGGTAAAAACTGTATCCGCAAAGGTAAAAAGATAAACAGCACCACTATCTGACACCGCATTTGCGTTTCCATCATCGCCGATAGCCCCGACAGCCAAGCGTGTTGCATCAAGGGAAACAGATGAGCCAAAACGGTCCCCCCCCCCGACAACCCCAGATATAGAAAGATCCTTTGGGCCATTATAAAGAGAGCCAATGCGCCCCTGTAAAGTCCCCCCATTAAAAGCTGCATCAGAGAAATTAAATAAATAAACCGCGCCGCAATCACCGCAGTTATTATCTTTTCCATCATCAAGGTGCGCCCCAACAGCCAATCGATTCCCATTTAACGACAGGCTGTATCCGAATTGGTCATTGATCTCAAGAAAATTGGACATATCGATATTTTTGCCCCCCGTATACCCATATCCGATCATGCCTTCTAAGACGATTCCACTGAAATTCCCTGTAGGAACAGAATACAAATAAACAGAACCAGAATTAAATCTGAGGTTATTAAAACCATCATCCGAATGAGATCCAATCGCAATCCTATTATCATTCAAAGCAACACTGAATCCATATCGATCTCCCTCACTTCTGATTTCTGGAATAATTGAGACCGCTCTTGTAAAACCATTTCCTATAACACCTTGGATTGCGCCGCCACTAAACATAGTATCTGTAAAAGTGATCAGAGACACTGTTCCGCTATTGGAAATATTATAATCATCCTGCCAGGCGCCATAAACCAAACGTTGCCCGTCGAGTGAGACAGCCCCCCCCTGGTCACCGGTGCTTGCCAAAAGAGGCGTACCCAAGTCAATATCTTTGGAACCTGTGTATTGATATCCGATCCGCCCTTCCAACACACCACCACTAAAAAGCAAATCAGTGAATGTAAACAAATACGCCCCCCCACTATCAGCCGATTTATTATTTGAACCGTCTCCCAACAGACTGCCAACGGCGAGCCGCGTTCCATCCAGAGAGACAGATGTTCCAAATTGATCACTCGCATCAAGCTCTGCTGCAATATTAAGATTTTTCCCTCCTGTATAATTGTGGCCAATCCTGGCCTCTAACGTCTGGCCTGTAAAAATGGCAGAGTTTGTAAAATTATACAAATACACCGCCCCGCTTGCCGACAACCCGTTTCCATTTCCGTCATCGCCGAGGGCACCAATCGCAAGCCGACTACCATCTAAAGAAACGGACCGTCCAAATTGATCGCTATTATCCAATAATGCATTATGGATACTGTAATTATAACCAATAATGTTCCGTAAGGTTCCGCCAGCGTAACTAGAGTCTGTAAAGCTATAAAGATAAACGGCACCAGAATCTGTTCTCGAATTTGCAGATCCGTCATCAAAGATAGCACCGACTGCCAACCGATTATTATCAAGGCTAACAGATCCACCAAAATAATCCCCGGATCCTAAACCAGACACGCTTATATTATTACCACCCGTATAATTATATCCGGCGATCCCCCGTAATGCTCCTCCCCCAAAAGTAGAATCTGTAAAATTAAATAAATAGACAGCCCCCGAATCTGTGGCTGCATTCGCAAGGCCATCATCTAAGGGCGCCCCCACCGCCAGCATTTGCCCATCCAGAGAAACGCCATAGCCAAAACGGTCATTGGTCTGAAGGTAGGCCGACATATCGATATTTTTGCCCCCCGTATACCCGTGTCCGATGATGCCTTCTAAAAGACCCCCATTAAAAGAGGCATCCGTAAAGCTGAAAAGATAAACGGCGCCAGAATCGGTAACGGCATTTCCAAACCCATCATCAAAAATCGCCCCCACCGCCAACCGATTCCCATTCAAAGAGACCGAGCTTCCCAAGAAATCGCCTGCAACAACTTGTGGAGTGCTGATGTTTTTTGAGAGAAAGCCCTGATCATACCCCTGCCCCAAAATGCCACTTAGACTTCCATTCTGATAGGTCAGGTCAGAGAAATGGATAAAGTAAGCTCCACCCGGATCTCCGCCATTATTTTGATAACTATCATCTCCTGGCACGCCAACAACAAGATTTTGCCCATCCACGGCCAAAGATCGACCAAAAGTATCAGCGCTTGTAATATACGCCCGCAAATCAAGATCATAGGTCCCGTTATAATAGGCCCCGATGGTCCCAAGCAAAGAGCCCCCCGAAAATGTGGAATCTGTGAAACTATACCGATAGACCGCCCCCGCATCGATGATAGCTGATGACCCTCCATCATCCGAACGAGCCCCGACAAAGAGTGTGTTTCCTGAAAGAGCAACTGATGATCCAAACAAATCAACTGTATCTAGTGTCTGGTTTATATTTTTACCACCTGTATATCCATGGCCGATAATTCCCTGTAAGGTCCCACCACTGAAAGCAGCATCTGTAAAACTGAACAAATACACAGCGCCGGAATCAGTCCGCGTATTCGAAAAGGCATCATCGTTTGAGGCCCCGACAATTAAGCGATTTCCATCAAGATTAATCGAATATCCCAAATAATCAGCAGTATCGAGACCGGAAAGATTCATATCTTTGGGTCCTGTATACCCACGTCCGATTGTTGCGGCCAATTGGACGCCTGAAAAATTCAGATCGGTAAAAGTAAATAGGTAGACTTCACCACTATCTGTTAGAATATTCGCGGACCCATCTCCTGCATAGGCCCCGACAGCAAGTCGTGTTCCATCAAGGGATACAGAGTACCCAAACTGGTCTGATCCATTCAACGTAGATAGGTTATAATTTTTGCCACCTGTGTATCCAAAACCGATCTTGGATGTCAGAGAGATGTTTGAAAAAACAGAGTCTGTGAATTGATAGAGATACACAGCGCCAGCAGCACTTGAATTATTTGCAGACCCATCGTTCCCATGGGATCCAACAACAAGACGGTTCCCATCTAAAGACAAGCTAATCCCGAAATAATCAGATGGTCGTAAGTCCTGTGAATAGTTCTTTCCACCGGAATAGCCGTCTCCGATAATGGCTTCCAATACCCCCCCATTAAACAGATCATCTGTAAAACTATACAAGTAAACGGCCCCAGAATTTACATGGATATCATTGAATCCATTATTATTCGGATCGCCAATCGCCAGCTTTCGCCCATCAAGCGCAACTGATGTCCCTATACCTGTTCTATGATTACTCAGATTCGTGACATTGACATTTTTACCTTCGTTATATCCAGCACCAATCAGACCATTATAAGACCCGCCCGAAAAACTGGCATCTGCAAAGGTAAACATATAAGCAGCCCCCGAATCAGCGACACCATTCAAATATCCATCATCATTTGAGGCCCCGATAATTAAGCGATTTCCATCAAGTGAAACGCCATTCCCAAAAGAGTCACTATTGCTGAGGTTCCTACCATTCATATCAATATTTTTGCCACCGGCATAATTATACCCAATAATGCTTTGTAATGTTGTTGTCGAAAAAACAGCATCCGATATGGTATAAAGATATGCAGCCCCACTATCTCCAGCCGCCTGAATCGCCCCGTTACCAAGTGGGGCACCGACAACCAAACGTTGGGCATCCATAGAAACAGCCCGCCCGAAATAATCTCCCGCCAAAAGGTTAGACATATTGACATCGTGTGCGCCCGTATATCCATACCCAATGACGCCCTGCAAAACAGGGGATGAAAAAAGACTATCCGCAAAGCTCACCAAATAAGCGGACCCCGAATCTGCCAGAGCGTTGCCGAATCCATCGTCCCGTGGGGAACCGATGACCAACATATTCCCATCAAGACTGACAGCATTCCCGAATGCATCGCTGGTGTCCAGGCCTGTTAAGTTTAAATCTTTGGGTTGGTTGTATCCAAAGCCGATCCGACTTTGTAACGTTAAATTCTGAAAATGGTCATTATCGAAACTATAGAGATAAACTGCTCCACTATCTGTCTTATTATTCAGGAGGCCATCATCATTATAAGCGCCCACCGCTAAACGGTTATTATTCAAAGAAACAGAGGCCCCAAAAGAATCAAAGCTTGTAAGAACACTATTGTTAGACGCATACCCACGTCCAAGGATCGTCTCCAGTGTCGGCGTATTAAAAGCAAGATCTGCAAATGAAAAAAGATAAACCGCACCGGAATCTGTTGATATATTCCCGGCTCCGTCATCTTGAATAGCCCCAATCGCCAATTGCTTTCCATCCATTGCGACGCTATACCCAAAAAGGTCATTGGCTGCCAGATAGGCCGACATATCAATATTTTTACCGCCTGTGTAGCCCGCCCCGATGACCCCCTCAAGAACAGCGCCGTTAAAGGCTGTATCTGCAAAACTATACAGGTAAACAGCACCGGAATCCGTCAATGTATTGCCAAACCCATCGTCGCGATAAGCTCCGATGGCAAGACGGGTCCCATCCAAGGTAATTGAACCCCCAAAAATATCAGATGAGTCGAGGTTGGTATGCGTATTGTTCCCACCGCTATACCCGTATCCCATAATGATAGCAGTCGCATTAAAGGAAAAATCGGAAATAACAATATTCTTGGGGTCAAGCAGAACACTCCCGGCTCTTGCGCCCCTCCCTGTCTGTACCGTTGCATCATAATTCAAAGTGCCTGCCGATGACACCTCAACAAATCCGCCTTCCCCATTGTGTAATCCAGGTGTTACATCGATTTGCCCCAGCGCAAGCGTTTCAAGATCCGACCATAAAATAGACGTCCCACCTTTTCCTTTTGAACCTGTTGTACGACTCCGAATGGTCGTTCCACGATCCATAACAAGATAGGCGGCATTCGGGAGTTCATCTTTCGGAAGATTTTTGCCGCCTTGGAACTCCCCACCCAGGCGGATCGCTCCACCGCCCGTTGCGCCACTGGCATTGATTTCCGCACTTAGGAATTTTGTCGAATAAGCACTGACATCAATCGAGCCCCCCATTCCATTCGTGCTTTGTGCACTATAATGACCAGAACTGATTAATTGCTGCCCGGCTATATGACGAATAGACCCACCAAGTGTTAGTCCATCGGTATTCAAAAAGGAAGTCGATGTTTCCCAAGTCTTCCCACTATCAATTGAAATCCTTCCCCCCTCACCAACCAATCCTTTCGCAGTGATTCTATCTGCCAAAGACAATGTTCCTGCATTGATATCGATTTTTCCGCCTCTTTTCCCATCAGCACTCACATCTCCTCCCAGCGCAACAAAAGCAGCATTGATCTCAATCCGCCCACCATCTGTGGCTGAATCTCCCTTGGCATAAATATCACCTGTATTCTGGATTGAGCCGCTTCCTCCATTCAAGGTGATTTGGCCATTTTTGATACCTATACTCCGCGCCTGTAGCCGACCAGTATTTACAATCATATTATCAAGATTCTGGCGAGCCGCCCCCGCACTCAGAGTAATTTGGCCACCATCAGCGGAAATAACGCCCGCATTTTTAACCAGTTGCTTTTGAACAGCCCCTGTTGCAACGACAGAAATCAACCCGTCCCCATACAGGTCAAGCGTGAATTGGTCCCCTGATGATGCCTGAACCTTACCAACACGGGCAGAAATAACACCTCTATTTTCAACTTGGGGCGCAACAAGTCCAACAAGACCCGCGTCTTTTGCGGTTATCTGCCCATCATTTATAATCTGGGCATCCCCATCCCCTGGAATATTAAAGTCATCTCGCCCCCCCATAAATTCATCGTTTTCAATATCTGCGGATGTTGCAACCAATGAATTCACGTCAACACGGCTTGTTTTTCCGAAAAAAACACCATTCGGATTTACAATAACGACAGTCCCGTTGGCTTTGATCTGTCCATCAATCTGGGATGGTTTCCCGGCCTGAACACGGTTTAGAACGACTGCACCGGATGATGGCTGATGGAACTCGACTTTTTCAGTCGATCCGATATCAAAACGTCTCCAATCAATAATTGCCCGATCCGTCGTTTGATGAATATCGGTTCTGCCCCCGGATGTTGTGATGCTTGCGTTTCCCGCTGCGATACGATCTAGCTCTGGGCTGGCAGAGGCAACACCACTCGCGACGGTTAAGGACACCGTCGACAAAAGGGCAAGGGCACAAGACGTATAATAAAAAGAAGGTTTATAAAAGACGGTTGTCCCAAGGAGCTTGGATATTAAAGATGTTAACTGCACTGCTGTAATAGAGTTCAAAAAAAGACTAAGAGGTTTTGCCTAAAAATTCTTCCTAAGAAGCATTTTAGAAAAACACCCTTATTCTACCACAAATCTGATCTGAATCCACCGAAGATTTACGGCATGTCATTCCCTGCGCACCCCCTGAATTCATAGCCTCTACAACTGATACCCTAATGAAAACTTGATAACAGGATCAGTCCCCGACCCGTATTGGGGTGTTTCAATGCGGCGGGTCAAGGGTTTTGCAATGAAAGTTTCAAAAGAAGCCCCAGTATCAAAAACACCGCGCATTCCAAAACCAGTCGAAACACCTGAAAAATCATCGCCATCGATGTGGTCCAGATTCCATGTTTTTCCGATATCATAAAAAACATAAGGTTCTAGGGTCAATTGCGGTAAAACTTCCATTCTATAGCGCCCTTCAACCACCCCAGAAACACCATGATCCCCAACGATTTCAGAGGCATTAAAGGCACGTCCTATTGTGTTTCCACCATATCCGAATTCTTCTGATGACAATAAGGGATTAAACGCATATTGCCCTCGGATCTGGGTGAAGACAGAAAGATCATTTGTCAGATTCTGGGTCCGGGCAGCCTGCATTTGAACGGATGTAAAATCACTTCTTCCTTCTAGACGAGACAAATTAAGAGATCCGGTATCCCGCGCCCCCATCAGATTTAAACCTTGCCTGACTGTAAGATTCACAGAATTGACGGCGCCCCGGCTATCCGCAATCTGCAATCTGCCGCCCATTGTCAGAATCGTTAACCGATCCTCGGTTAAAATATCACCTAAAAGCTTTGTTGCACTCGAACGGTTCTCAAGTGACGTTAATAGATCGAAATTCAAACGACGCGACCTGACAACCGACTGCGTTAGCCCAACAGACAAAACTGTGCTGCGGCTTTTGATATCATTTGATCGAAGTGTATATCCAGGGACAACACGGCTCTTATTTGCAGAAAGATTAAGACTGAGCCCCGGAAACTCCATCGGGATATTTTGTCCAACATTCAGATAGACCAACTCATCCCATTCACTTCCAACAAACCCTTGTAGATTTGTTTCTGCCATATATCCAAAAGCATTATCGACAAATACATTCGCGCCAACCTGGTAGGGACCAATAAATTTCGATCCATAATTATCAAAACTAATCCGGCCAACGACAGACTCTTTTTGATTAAAAACCAATCTGAGAATGATTGCACCAGGATCCAAGGATTTTCCGGTCTTATCTTCCTCGCTTTGCCGCGGTTGGAGAACCGACTGCACACGCGTACCAGGCAAATCATTGATCAAAAGCAGTGTTTCTTCAAGATCATTAACATTCAACAATTTCTTTCGATACCAGGGCATTAAAAGCCTTTTTATCTTATCGAAATACGCAGGGTGCCCCTCAACCACGACCTGATCAATGTAAGGCTCAATAACCTGGATTTTGACAAGGCCATCTTCGATCGACTGCGGAGGGAGAAAAGCTTGTGCAAGAACATACCCATCTGCACGATAGTGATCTGTTATTTTCTGCACCAGAACATAAAGATCCCCCAGAGACACATCTTTCTTACGAACCTGTGCCGTTAATCTGTCGAGTTCCGCCTTTGAATAAACGGTCACGCCATCAAAAATAATGTCTTTTACAAAAAATCGTATTGTATCAGACTCAAGAACCGGAGGGGGTGTTTCTGACTTAACAACCGGTAAAGTCTTTTCAACATCAGGACGAGACGGATTTTTTAAATCAAGCTGCCCCTCGACCCTTGAAGCATCCGGTATAGCCTGCGCATAAACGGGCAAGATTTGTCCCCAGACCAATGCACTGAAAATAAAAATTCGTCTTATCATGTCTGGCTTCAAAAACTCAACCGCGTGCGGTATGCGAGGTTCAAGGAATTTTTTTATCTATCCGGAAATATAGTTGATTTTTACTCCGAATACCATTGTAAATTTGGGAATAAATTAAGAATCTAAAGCCCTTCTGTTGACACAGCGTAAAATATAAAACCCTCACGGGAATGAGGGTTTTACAGATTTTAAGAAACTTTTAAAGTTACTGGGTTGCCCAAACCGGACCTGTCGAGGCTTCAAGAGCAGCTCCCTTAAGGGGGGTCGCCCCAGATGAGAGTGCTGTCACCGTTGGACACGCCGGTACAGGACCGGCAACAATACTGCCTGCCGTCGCACACTTGGCAGCCGCCATAGCTTCAGGATTAATGTTCACAACAGGAGAGGTTGTTTGAATGCCACTTGTATTTGTTCCGGTTGGACAGGCCGGTATCGGGCCTGCAACAATACTCCCTGCAGGCGCACACTTAACAGCGTTATCCGCAACGGCAACAGAGGAACCCGCCATTGCCGCCAACATCGCTTGCTCTTGCTGACTGTTCTTTGCTGCTAGTTTTGCAAGATCTGCAGAACTCGGACAAAGCGGTGTCGGTCCTATAACAATCCCTGCAGGCGCACATTGTCCGGCCGCAATCATCGCGGGAACATTATCAATCTGGGCCTTCAGCGCATCATACTCGGCCTTATTTTTTGCAAGAACGGCCTGATACTCTGCAACTGTCGGCGCCGCTGCTGCTCCGGAAACACCCGCAGAAACACTTGCCTGTGTAGCTGCTGTTGTTGGACATGGTGGAAGAGGGCCCGCAACAATTCCTGCAGGCGCACAATTAGAGCTACCGCTATTCCCTGATCCTGATACAGCAACTGCAGTTGTACCGCCAACTTGGGCTAGCAATGCTTTCTCTTTCGCCTGATTCTTGTTTAACAAATTAGCCAAGTCCGCAGACGTCGGACAGGCCGGTATCGGACCTGCAACAATACTCCCTGCCGGCGCACATTGTTTGGCCGCAATCATCGCAGGAACATTATTAACCTGGGCTTTCAAGGATTCGTACTCTGCGTTGTTCTTTGCAACCATTGCATTATAGTCTGCAACTGTAGGGGCCGTTGCTGCAGCTGTCGAAACCCCCGTGGAACCCGCGGCAGACAGACCTTTCTGTACAGATGTTGTCGGACATGCCGGCACAGGTCCTGCAACGATACTTCCTGCTGGCGCACAATTAGAGCTAGCGCTATTCCCTGATCCTGATGCAGCGACTGAAGTTGTACCCCCAGCTTCGGCTAACAATGCCTTCTCTTTCGCCTGATTCTTGTTTAATAAATTAGCCAAGTCCGCAGACGTTGGACACGCCGGTATCGGACCTGCAACAATACTCCCTGCTGGCGCGCATTGTTTCGCCGCAATCATCGCAGGAACATTATTAACCTGAGCTTTCAAAGATTCATATTCTGCCTTGTTCTTTTGAACCAAAAGGTCATATTGGCTAGTTGAGTCCTTTGTCGTCATGGTTGTGTCTGGTGCAAGCTGATGTTGCCAATGAACTTGTGTCATTGTGCTTGTAGTTTCCGCGTAAGCCGCCAGTTTATTGCCCCCCACAAAAGGATAGCTGATTACTGCGAATGTCAGGAAACCTATATATTTAAAATGACCGCCCATATTGAACCCCTCATTCAGCTCTTTTAAGAACACTTAGTTTTTTTATAACACACCAAGTCATGTTACCATATTGGCACAGAAAGAGTTAATAATTTTATAATTACATAAAATTTTATATAATTTTTCGAAAGTCTCCGCCCATCATCTTAAAAGTCCAATCGTCTTAAAAGCGTTTGCCAAATGACAGCAGGATATTGCAAGTCTTGGCGCAACCCTTTAAAGTGCCGCCTATGAATTTATGGATCCGCGTCCTTTACGTCTTGATATGTTCTTTCCTAAAACCGAAAATCGGTAGCATCCTTTTGCCTTCCTGTTTGACCCTACGCGTTATGCCGAACGATCTTGATTGCCATATGCATATGAATAATGGCCGTTATTTAACTATTATGGACCTTGGGCGTTTTGACCTTATTCTAAGAACAGGCTTTTTAAAGATTATGCTGCAGCAAAAAACAGTGCCTGTTCTTGCTTCTGCTAAAATACGATACCGCCTTCCTCTTTCCCCGTTTCAAAAATATACATTGCAAACGCGACTCGTTGGATGGGATAAAAAATGGTTCTATATTGAACAAAGATTTATTGTAAAATCCAACCATCAAAAACCAGAAGTTGCAGCAATCGGGCTGGTAAAAGGGTGTTTTCTTGATCGAATGACACAATCCCCGATTGAAAGTAAAACTGTTTTGGAATCCATTAACCACACTGACCTAAGCCCCCCTTTACCGCAGCATGTGACTGATTGGCAGAAGGCGGAGGACACATTAAAGGATGTCACACGATATGCCCCAGATTCTTCGAAATCCCCATGATCTAAAATCCTATATTTCTGAACGTATTGCGACAGGGAAAACGATTGGGTTCGTGCCCACAATGGGCGCATTACATGAAGGGCATTTGACCCTCGCCCGTAGAGCGCTGAGCGAGTGTGACGAGTGCATTGTCAGTATCTTTGTGAACCCTAAGCAATTTGCACCACATGAGGATTTTGAAAAATATCCACGCGCCCTTGATAAAGATTCTAACCTCCTTGAAAAGAGTGGAGTCCAGTCCATTTTTGCCCCCAGCATAGACGTTATGTATCCACCAGGATTTCAATCAACGGTCACAGTTGGGTCGATTTCAAAACCATTAGAGGGGGAGTTCCGCCCGCATTTTTTTGCAGGGGTTGCAACCGTTGTAACACGGCTCCTGCTATTGGTTGGCGCACACAAAGCCTATTTCGGGGAGAAAGATTATCAACAATTACAAGTCATTAAGACATTACAACGTGACCTGGCAATTCCGACCGAGATTATCGGGGTTCCAACAGTCCGTGAGGAGTCTGGACTGGCGCTGTCCTCTCGTAACGCCTATCTGTCCGATATCCAGAAACAACAAGCACTGACAATTATCACAACATTGCGTAAGATGGAAAATGAGCTGAAATCAGGGGCGGAGATCCATCAAATCGAAGAAGCGGCTAGAAAAAATCTAGAATCTGCAGGTTTTGACAAGATAGATTATATAACAATACGCGATGCCGAGACATTGCTACCCCCGACGATTGAAACAAAAAAACACCGTATTCTGGCCGCCGCCTGGCTTGGGCAAGCGCGGCTGATTGATAACATCCCAGGGTAGCCCCCTGCCCTGTTGATTTATGTTGATTTATGATCATTTGCTATTAGGGCCTCCTGAACAGAGGCCTCTGAGTGTCCGTTCAAAAACTTTTGGCGCATTTCTGGGGTTTTTGTCATCCTCCGCCAAGTGGAGATTTTGCGAAAGCAAAACGAAACGCGTGCGGGGGATCCAGTGAATAGGTGCGGCAAAGCCGCACACATCAAGGAACAAATAGGAATAGGATTCTGGATTACCCCAGATCTTTTACAATTCTTACGAATTGCCTTCGGCGCCGCAGATTTCTGCGGAAAAGTTTTTGGATGGACACTTAGACAGTCTCGTCAACCAAGCCATCCTTTGTAGCTTTGGTTGCTGTTTTTTCAGGTCGAATGTCAAATATCAGTTCCCCGGCAACAGCGTCAACAGAAACAGATCCCCCATCGACCAATTTCCCAAATAATAATTCCTCGGCAAGGGATTTCTTGATTTTGTCTTGGACGACACGGGCCAAAGGTCTTGCGCCCATTTGCGGATCATACCCCAATTCGGCCAAATATTGACGCGCAGCATCCGTCAATGAAATCGTCACCCGACGATCCGATAATTGAGCCTCAAGTTGCATGATAAATTTATCGACAACCCTTAAAACGGCTGATCGGGGAAGGGCCCGGAAAGGGACTATGGCATCAAGGCGATTTCTGAACTCTGGGGTGAAAAGACGCTTAATCTCTTCCGTATCATCATCTACGCGTCGATCAGATTGAAATCCAAGGGGGGCCTTGGCCAATTGAGCAGCCCCCGCATTTGTCGTCATGATCAGAATAACATTCCGGAAATCAATCGATTTCCCGTTATTATCGGTTAATTTGCCGTAGTCCATAACCTGCAGCAAAATATTGTACAAATCAGGATGGGCCTTTTCTATTTCATCCATTAACAAGACACAATGGGGATGCTGGTCCACCTTATCGGTCAAAAGCCCCCCCTGTTCATAACCCACATAACCCGGAGGCGCCCCAATCAAGCGTGAAACAGCATGGCGTTCCATATATTCCGACATATCAAACCGGATCAGTTCGATTCCCAATGTTTTTGCCAGTTGCTTTGCTACCTCTGTTTTCCCGACACCCGTTGGCCCAGAAAACAAATAGGACCCGATCGGTTTTTCAGCATCCCGAAGCCCAGCACGCGATAACTTAATGCTATCCGCCAGAACGCGGATCGCTTCGTCCTGATCAAAAACCATCGTCTTCAGATCCCGCTCCAAATTCATGAGAACGGTTTTATCATCTTTCGAAACCGCCTTGGATGGAATGCGTGCAATCGCAGCAATCACATTTTCGATATCTTTAATTCCTATCGTTTTTTTACGCTTTGCCACAGGTAATAACATTTGGGCAGCACCGACTTCATCAATAATATCAATCGCTTTGTCAGGAAGTTTCCGGTCCCCAATATACCGAACAGACAGCTCAACCGCAGCCTTGATTGCTTCCGCAGTATATTTTACCTTATGATGTTCCTCATAGTAAGGCTTTAAACCCTTCAAAATCCGGATTGCATCATCAATCGATGGCTCCTCGACATCAATTTTCTGAAAGCGGCGGGCCAGTGCCCGATCCTTTTCAAACTGACTCCGATACTCTTTGTAAGTTGTTGACCCGATGCAGCGAAGCCCGCCATTGGCAAGAGCCGGTTTCAGGAGGTTGGAGGCATCCATTGCCCCGCCGCTTGTTGCGCCTGCCCCAATCAGCGTATGAATTTCGTCAATGAATAAAACAACATTATCCATTGCCTGCAATTCTGTAATCACAGCCTTTAACCGCTCTTCAAAGTCTCCACGATACCGGGTCCCTGCCAAAAGCGCGCCCATATCAAGTGAGAAAATTGTGCACCCTGTCAGAACCTCCGGCACATCTTGATCTTCAATCTTTTTGGCCAGACCTTCGGCAATCGCTGTCTTCCCGACACCAGGATCACCGACATAAAGCGGGTTATTCTTGGCACGACGACACAGGATCTGGATCGTCCGGTCAACCTCCTTTTCACGACCAATTAAAGGATCAATCTTCCCGTTCCTGGCCTTTTGATTAAGGTTAACACAATAGGCATCCAAAGCCTCTTTTCCCATGCGAACGGGTTTTTCGTCGGATTGGAGATCATCCGCCCCTTGTGGAATGCTGCGGGCCCCATCATTTGCTCCTGGTACTTTTGCAATCCCATGAGAAATATAATTTACGGCATCAAAGCGTGTCATCTCTTGGTTTTGAAGAAAATAAACAGCATGGCTTTCGCGTTCAGAGAAAAGAGCAACAATAACATTCGCACCCGTCACTTCTTCACGTCCAGACGATTGGACATGAATCGCTGCCCGCTGCAAAACACGCTGAAAGGCTGTTGTTGGCTTGGCTTCCGAAGCCTGGGGATTTACAAGATATGCCAAATCAGATTCAAGATATGACTCAATCTGCTGTTGTAGATCGGGAACGACAACACCACAGGCCCGTAAAACAGCCAAAGCATCAGGATCGAACGTCAATGACATCAACAAATGTTCTAGCGTTGCGTATTCATGGGCTTTTTCAGTGGCCAAGGCCAGAGCTTTATGCAGCGTTTGTTCTAAATTGCGTGAAAGCATTATTCTTTTTCCATCGTACATTGCAGGGGTTGTTCATTCGAACGCGCAAAATCCATGACCTGCATGACCTTTGTTTCCGCGATTTCATACGTAAAGATGCCACATAAACCAACCCCACGGCGATGCACGTGGAGCATGATCTCTGTTGCTTCATCTTTAGTTTTACTGAAAAACCTTTCTAAAACATGAACAACAAATTCCATTGGTGTGAAATCATCATTCAGCAACAAAACTTTATACATTGATGGTTTGCGGGTTTTTGGCTTGGATTTCAACATAACACCAGACTGCCGCCCATCATCAGGGGGTGGCAAAGCAGGGGGCCTATCGGGGGATGTCATCTTGTTACTCTGTGTCATACATATCTATATACCACGCCAGAAAGATAAAAAAACCCCAGAGATAAAAAAACCCCTGCACAAGGCAGGGGTTCATATTTCTTTTTATTTTTTACAAAACCAGATTATGCTGCATTCTTTTTCGCGGCATTCATTGCGGATGTCATCGCTTTTGTCATTTGGCCATTAATCGGTTCAAGAGCTTCTGAGCATAGTTTAATCGTCATTTCTGACAATTTTGTCATTGTGGACATCGCTTCTTCAAAATTTTGTTGAGCCAGTTTATTTTGTGCTTCTGCAAACTCGTTCAAGGTACGGGTTGCCATCAAAGCCTTTAAAGCCTCTGCATTCCGTTGGCTTGAGCCTTGTGCTGCCTCAGTTAGGGTTTTCAGGATTTGTTCAGCTCCCTTTGCAAAAGTTGCTGTTGATTTTGACATGCTCTCAACACTATCACGAATGGAGCAAGAAGCTTCCTCGGAAAGTTTTTCGTATTGATTTTTAAGATTGGTCATTGTGGTCTCCATGGTTTCAAAAGATCCACCCAATGATGGGATGGATTGATTAAATGTAGAAAAATCAGAACTCCGCATTCCATTCAAAGGATTAAATGGAACAACAGAAGACGCCGATTTCGGCTTTGCTGTCAATCCAGCAACCCCGGTGCTTGCTCCGGCACTTGCGCCAGAATTTCCTTTAGGGGCGGCTTTTTTCTTTACTGGTTTCGGTGCCATTTTAAACTCCTTAAAGTTTGGGCTTTATCTATTCGAATACAACTCAACGCAGGGACGAATCATATCACGAATTTTGCATCGCCGCAAAGTCTCAAAACTTGTATCAGAAAAATAATCAACAAGCGGTTTTGCAATGCACAAGATTAAGTATATCAAAAAAAATATCGTCGTCAATGATTTTTTGCAATGCACAAAATTTTTCTGCGAAACATCTGCGAAACAGAAGTAGGGGAGAGCCTGAGATCGGATTCGCTAAAAACCATCAATTTCTGTGCAGCGTTTGGCGGGTCTTTGCATAGATTATGGACAAAAACGAAGAAATTGCTTAGACTCAAAAATAAGTAGATCTTCATCCACCCCCCTTTATCAAGCCCCGAGACTTCCTGTGACCAACAAAGAAAATTCATTTAAAAACAACAGATTACCATCCCTATTCCGCATACTGTTTGTTTTTATTATTTGCCTTTCTCTCGCTTGCTTGTCGAGTGGGAAAGCTGATGCGGCAAATCAATCCAAAAAATCGCATAAGGCGGGAAAAAAAATATCAAGAGACGCAAAACCATATAATCCACCTTATGCCCATATTCTGGTCGATGCCACAACCGGGCGGGTTTTATCACAAAGTGATGCGGACAGAGCCTTATACCCCGCATCCTTGACAAAGATTATGACACTCCTCCTTACTTTCGAGGCTCTTGAATCAGGACGAGTATCTCTCCATTCCAGTGTTATTTTTTCTTCCCATGCCGCAAATATGCCGCCAAGTCGTATCGGCCTAAAAGCGGGACAATCCATCAGCGTTGAAAATGCGATTAAAGCATTGGTAACAAAATCTGCCAATGATGTCGCAACAGCTTTGGGAGAAAAGTTAGGAGGAAGTGAAACACGATTTGCGCAAATGATGAACCTAAAAGCGCGTCAAATCGGAATGGCACAAACACATTTTGAAAATGCGTCAGGACTTCATAATATCCGGCAGGTTTCCTCGGCACGGGACATGGCAAAGCTTGCCATGTATCTGATGCGAACTTATCCACATTATTACCGATATTTTTCACTTAAAGAATTCCACTTTAACGGTAAAGTTAACAAAAATCACAATAAACTTATGGAGAAATATAGGGGGATGGATGGGCTTAAAACGGGATATACGATTCCATCAGGATTTAATTTGGTTGCCTCTGCAAGACGCGGAAATACACGCTTGATTGGTGTTGTGTTTGGTGGAAAAAGTGCAAATTCACGGAATACACAAATGGCAAGCCTTCTTGATTCCGGTTTCAATGGAACATCGATTGATGTGCAAACTCCGCGCATCATTCCCCAACAAAATCAAATTGTTGCATCGCGCATAGTTGAAAAATCGGACAAAAACACCCAAATTAATTCTGTTCAAGCCCCCCCTTCGGGTCTTAAGCCCCCCGCAGGTCTTAAGCCAGCAGCGGCACGGGCATCAACACCCACACCGCAATTCCAAAATTTAACAGGAACTGCAACCCGATTAAATTCTGAAAAAAATCCATCTTGGGCGGTTCAAATTGGGGCCTTCCGGGATCGTCTCAGCACAGACCAGGCCATTTATCGGGCCATTCAGAGTCTCCCAGCGCCCCTTAACGCCGGAAACCCTGTCATTATTCCTTTGAAAACATCAAGGGCATCCTGGTTATTCAGGGCAAGAATTGGGGGCTATACGCAAGCGCAAGCACTGCAAGCCTGTAAATATCTTGCTGATTGTTTGCCAATATCTCCTAATGCCGATTAACCGACAATAGAAATGGTCAGAGAATGCAGCAAAAATTGACTTTGAAATCTGGAGAATCTGGAAGCATTCTTGTCTATATCCTTCTGGGTATTGTGCTACTCGGCGTATTAACGGTTGCTTTGCGTCAGACCAATAGCGGCGGATCAAACGACATTGATAAGGAAACAATGATCCTGAAAGCAGGCCAGGTTCAAAAGGATGCCAGTGCTTTGGCAACGGCAGTCAATGAGCTTTTGGCAAATGGGATCAGTGAAGCCGATATTCGATTCGCCCATGATGATGCTCCAACAGAATATGGAAACATAACAAATACTCCGGCAAACCAGATTTTTGGCAAAGAGGGTGCAAAGGCCACCTATAAAAACCCACCAGATGGGATCAATGATGGATCACCGTGGGAATTCTTTGCCTCATCCCGAATTATTCAAGTGGGATCAGATCGTGCAGAATTAATTGCAGTTGTTCCAAATGTCACGGAAGCCTTTTGCAAAGCCATTGATGCACAACTTGGGTTTAATCCAGCAACGCAACCAACAGATGGTTCAACAGGAACCTCTCCAGATTGTGTCATGGGCGCATCATCTGATCGTTTTGATGGCACTTTCGAAGATGTATCGCCAAATCTCCTTGATTCTGGAACATTTTCAAAACTTCCTGCTTTGCAGGCCTGTGTTTATTGCGCATCGGATTCACATTACCATTATTATTATGTTCTTCTTGCTCGGTAAGGCTAATTCGGTTTAAAAGACCTATATGACCTTTCCATTGCTCAGAATCATTTTTATGGGGACACCGGATTTTTCGGTTCCAGCCCTTCAAAGTCTTATTGACGACCCTTCCTGTGAAGTCATTGCTGTCTATACACAGCCGCCCCGCCCTGCCGGTCGTGGTCAACAATTAAAGCCTTCCCCGATTCATAAATTAGCAGAAGACCATCATATTCCTGTCCATACGCCCAAAAGCCTGAAACGTGATCCGGATGCGATTAGGATATTCCAGAATCTAAAACCTGATATTGCCGTTGTTGCTGCATATGGCTTGATTCTACCACAGGCGATTTTAGACTCTCCCCGATATGGGTGTTTGAATATCCATGCTTCTCTTCTTCCACGGTGGCGAGGTGCCGCCCCTATCCAACGGGCGATCGAAGCAGGCGATTCTGAAAGCGGTATAACAATTATGCAAATGGAAGAGGGGCTCGATACCGGTCCCATGATTCTGAAAGAATCCATTCCCATCACATCAAAAACAACAGCACAGACACTCCATGATGATTTATCATTGATGGGAGCACGAATGATCACAAGCGTTCTTCAATCAATCATCAAAGGTCACCCCTTGCCACAAGATCTTCAGGATGAGACGTTAAGTTGTTATGCCCCCATGTTAAAAAAAGAAGAGGGTCTGATCGATTGGTCAGAAACTGTCAGAAAAATCGACCTTAAAATCCGTGCTTTTACACCTTGGCCAGGGTGTTATACATTTTCCCAGAATCGAAAACGGATCAAAATTATATCAGGTGAAGGTAAAGTAGGAATATCACCAGAAATCCCCGGTACTATTTTGTCTGCAGACGGTGATGTTAGCTGTGGGGACGGGGTTTATCGTGTTCACATGTTGCAGCCTGAAAACAGTAAGATTATGGACTTTAAGTCTGCTGTAAATGGTCAAAAAATAAGTATTGCCGAAAAATGGGGGGTATAATTTGGCATTACAGCGTTGGAAACTCACCATTGAATACAAAGGAACGCGTTATGCAGGATGGCAGCGGCAAGAGGAGGGTATTCTATCGATACAAGAAGACATTGAAATCGCAATCCAGAAATTCTGCGGCACGTTTTGCAGATTATTTGTAGCAGGGCGAACAGATGCAGGAGTTCATGCGCACGGACAAGTCGCCCATTTTGATTTGGATTATGGCGATAGACCACTTGATGGGTATGTGATCGTAAAAGCGGTTAATGCGCATTTGGGAATAAAAGATATTTCTATTTTAAAAGCAGAGAAAGTCTCTTCTGACTTTCATGCCCGATATAGCGCAATAAACAAACTCTATACCTATCGAATTCTTTGCCGAGTAGGGCAACCAACATTTGAACGGGATGTCACATGGTGGATTCGTCGTGATTTGGATATCGATTCCATGCGGAAAGGGGCTAAATTCCTATTAGGCCAACATGATTTTACAACTTTCAGAGCGGCAGAATGTCAGGCCAAATCACCCATCAGAACACTCGATAGACTTGATATTGAAGATTTACCATTTTCAGGAATAGATGGCCGTGAAATCCGTTTTGTTGTAGAAGCCCGCTCTTTTCTCCATCATCAGGTTCGGAATATGGTTGGAAGTCTTGTGCAGGTTGGTGTTGGTAAATGGTTACCGGAAGATATTCAAACAGCGCTTCACGCAAAAGACAGAAAAAAAGGCGGAATAACAGCTCCATCAACTGGATTATCGTTGACGCGTGTTGATTATGCCGCCTTATTCGCCTGATGAATTATTGGCCTAACGTATCATCCTGAACGGGTAAATCTTCGATCATCAATTGTTCATTACTCAATTGAACAAGACCATCTTGCTTCACCATAATATCTGCGGAAAACAATGAATCCCTGAAAACCATTTGGGCCTGAAGATAAAAATCACCATTATCAATATCTTTGCTGATAAAACTGATTGGGCCAATTAATTTACTGATCGATTTCTTTGCAACAGAAGGGGGTTCTTCTGCCCAAGCAATATCATCGACAGTTTCGACAATTAAAAAACGCCCATGACGCCCGCGTACAAAGTTAAAGAAAAAACGGACATAATCTTGCACAGTGTCTTCATTTAAATAAATGGGAGCCGCCTTATTAAGATCATAAATAGGGCTATTCGTAAAATCCAGAATCGTGACCTGGTCTTTCTTAATCAGCACAAAGCGTCTTAAAGCGGGTTGACTGCTTTGATCCGCAATATCATAAAATTTATACCCGGGATAAAAGTCAAGAGTACATCCCATAATAACCGTATTCAAAGGGTTAAATGCAATACCATCAAAAAATGGGTTTGTTTTTGTTAAGACGGCTTCGATTTCTGACTGGTTTAGTTTTGTATAGGTATCTTGAAACATTCTTCATCTCTCTTCAATATTCGCCACCATACAATTTTTATATGACTCTGGCAAAGAAGTTTTAAAAACAAAATGGGTCAATGACAAATCTATAAGTTATATCAATACAAAACGACCCGGAATGGACAAAAATGTGGATAAATCCTGTATAGGGAGGTGCCAAGTTTCATGCACACTTTTCTTCACATTTTCAAAACACCCCAAAACATCTTTTACCCTCCGTTGATAAAATAAATCTTCTTTTTTGAGACCTGTGAATATTACCCCTAAAGCTTAGTCAATCTTATTTCTGTCGGAGCGTATCAGTTGTGGAGAAGTTCGGGATAAAAATTATCCCCATGACTCATGCCACCTACTACTTTCTACAACCTTATTTAAATATATCTTTTTTATTAGGTGACTTTCTGGTTTTATACGGGGATGAAAAAAATGCTATCAACCTTAAAAGGTATTAAATCAGATATTCCACCGATATGGCTTATGCGTCAAGCAGGTCGGTATCTTCCTGAATATTTGGCAACACGGGCCAAAGCAGGCAGTTTTCTTGATCTTTGCTATACACCTGAACTTGCAGCAGAAGTGACTTTGCAACCCATTCGTCGTTTTGGATTTGATGCATCAATATTGTTTTCTGATATTCTTGTTGTTCCACATGCTTTGGGACAAGACCTTACTTTTGCAGAAAATCACGGTCCGGTATTGGGGCCTCTACCCGAAAATATAGTTTTTGATGCCACAAATTTTCACAAAAAGCTCGGGCCCGTTTATGAGACAATCGAAAGAATTCAGGAAGGGCTTCAAACCGAAGGCTTCCATCAAACAGCTTTGATCGGATTTTCCGGCGCCCCTTGGACTTTGGCTTGCTATATGGTTGATCGAAAAGGATCAAAAGATTTTGCTGCAACACGTATGATGGCTTTGAAAAACAGAGACAAATTTACCATCCTGATTGATTTGCTTGTTGAGGCGATTAGTGCTTATCTCATCAAACAAATCCAACATGGGGCAGAGATTGTTCAGATTTTTGATAGCTGGGCAGGTGTTTTACCACCAAGTGAATTTTTTAAATGGGTTATTGAACCAACAACAAGGATTGTTCAGAATATTCGTGTTTCCTATCCCCATATTCCCGTGATTGGTTTTCCAAAAGGAGCAGGTGTCCTGTATCAAGATTACGCAAAATCAACAGGAGTCACAGCAATAGGGATCGATACACAGATGCCCCCTGCTTGGGTTAGAGAGCATCTACAGCCCTTTGTTATCGTTCAAGGTAACCTTGACCCCTTTACACTTGCTTCAGGGGCCCCACAGCTTTTAAAAGACGTGGATACAATTATCTCGAATTTCAAAGATAAGCCCTTTATTTTCAATTTGGGTCATGGGATTGATAAATCAACACCGCCAGACCATGTTGAAAGACTGATAGCCCATATCCGGAGAAACCATCTATGAAAACAATAAAAACGGCTGTTATTCTGTTCAATCTTGGGGGACCCGATAAAGCCGAAAATATTCGTCCTTTTTTGATAAATTTCTTTATGGATAAAAATATTATCCGTGCCCCTTTCCCCATACGTTTTTTTGTATCCCGTTTGATTGCTTATCGGCGCAGCAAAAAAGAAGCCGGAGCGAGTTATGCGGCCCTTGGTGGAAAATCACCATTACTTGAAAATACACAGGCACAAGCAGCCGCATTAGAAGCAAAATTAGGTGAGGGATTTAAAGTTTTTGTTGTGATGCGATATTGGCATCCAATGGCTGCCCAAGTTGTCCGGGATGTTGAAAACTATGCGCCAGATCAAATTGTTTTGCTTCCTCTTTACCCTCAGTACTCAACCACTACAACACGATCATCTTTTCAAGATTGGTTCAAAGCAGCATCAAAAGCAAAATTGGATATTCCTACGCAGATCATCTGCTGCTATCCTTTTAATACAGGGTTTATCAAGGCATCTGTTTCAAATATCCAGGCAGCCTATGCTGCATTTATTAAAAAACATGGTTTTGCACCGCGTCTGCTTTTTTCAGCCCATGGGCTTCCTGAAAAAATTATCGAGGATGGGGATTCATACCAATGGGCCTGTGAGGAAAGTGCAGCAAAAATTGCTGCAGCTTGCGAAATTGAAAATCTTGATTGGAGTATTTGTTATCAAAGCCGGGTAGGTCCCCTGAAATGGATTGGCCCCAGTACAGAAGAGGCATTGAAAACTGCAGCAAAGGATAAATCCGGTGTTCTTATTTATCCCCATGCATTTGTAAATGAACATGTCGAAACATTGGTTGAGATAGAGGAAGAATATCGTCATCTGGCATCCGAGATCGGAATTCGGGGATTTGAAAGAGTCCCGACTGTTTCTTGCCACCCATTATTCATACAAGGACTGGCTGATTTGGTGATTGAACAGAAAAACGCAGGAAAATTTCCAAATAACCATAATAAAAGGATTTGCCCAATAACATACAACAAATGTTGTCATAATGAATTTTAGACCTTACTATCCGCGACACGCCCTAAAATGAGCTTATTTCCATTCTGCTTTGCAGCACATGTCACCTTTGACAAACGATACGCAATTCCCGCATAATATAAGAGTCAATAGGATTTACATTGTCTTGAGAAAAGGGAGAATGAAATGCCACGAATTGCAAGAGCTATTCTAACAATGTTAGGTTTGGTAAGTGTTTGGACGGGTGTTTTGATCTACGTTATTTAGCTTATCTCCCGACCCCTTAGCCTTTCTTAGTGTCCATCCAAAAACTTTTCCGCAGAAATCTGCGGCGCCGAAGGCAATTCGTAAGAATTGTAAAAGATCTGGGGCAATCCAGAATCCTATTCCTATTTGTTCCTTGATGTGTGCGGCTTTGCCGCACCTATTCACTGGATCCCCCGCACGCGTTTCGTTTTGCTTTCGCAAAATCCCCACTTGGCGGAGGATGACAAAAACCTCAGAAATGCGCCAAAAGTTTTTGAACGGACACTAAGGAGTTATCCTTTAATCGCGAGCCGCCCTGGGTTGTGGGATAAGCGGTGGAGAACTTCATCCAGCTGATCTAATGTCCGGAACGAGATGGTTAATTGCCCCTCCTGTTGTGAGAGCATATCAATCGTTACCGTCATCCCAAGAACATTTGAAACTTCACGTTCCAAAGCAATGGTGTTGAGGTCTTTATCCTCATCAGAGGCCGATTTTCCGAGTTTTTTTGCTAATTTTTCGACTTTGGATTTAACACCGCGACCTTGAAGGTCATTCACCAATTGTTCCGTTTGGCGGACGCTCATCCCTAAGGCAGAAATCTTTCTCGCCTGTTCTTCCTGTTGTTCAGGTGATAGAGAAAGAAGTGCGCGCGCATGACCTGCCGATATTTTCCCTTCTGAGAGCATCATCATAACAGGGGGGGCCAGATCAATCAGGCGCAGCATATTCGCAACATATGAACGACTTTTCCCAATTTTTTCAGCCACTTGATCGGTTGTATAGTCAAATTGCTGTGCCAGTTGCTTGAGCGCATTTGCTTCGTCAATCGCGTTAAGATCTTCACGCTGAAGATTTTCGATCAAGGCAATTTCAAGTGTGGTCGTGTCATCCAGTTCACGAATAATAATCGGCACTTCGTGAAGTTGTGCTTTCTGGGCCGCCCTCCAACGACGCTCCCCTGCGACAATTTCGTAAGAATCCGAACCATCGTTTAATGGGCGGACAAGAATAGGTTGTATCAACCCATGTTGTGAAATCGATTTTGCCAACTCATCGATTGTATCTGTATTAAAATGATGGCGGGGTTGATATTTCCCGGGGACCAATTGTGAAATAGAAACAAGTTTTCTTCCATTTGGCGGCCCAGATAGCGAATCACTCTGACGGGAGTCATTTTCTTCAGAATAAGGGGAAGGATGATCATTTTCATCTTCCCCGAAAAGAGCATTTAACCCACGCCCTAAGGCGCGGCGTTTCGGAGCAGTTTCAAGATGTGTTTCGGATCCGGACATTATGCACTAACTTCTTTGGGTTCTATTTTATGTTCGATCAATTTGGAATTGTTTTGGACTTCCGCGGCTGTTTCAGGGGCGGTTAGGCTCGACATATTCATGATTTTCTTCTCACGGCGAATAATTTCACCGGCAAGACGGATGTAGGCCTGGGCACCAGGACATTTCATATCATATACAATCGCAGGAAGACCATAGGAGGGGGCTTCTGATAATTTTACGTTTCGCGGAATAACAGTGGTATAGACTTTTTCGCCAAAAAATTCACGGACATCATCTGCCACGGCACCAGATAGACGATTACGAGGGTCATACATTGTTAATAAAACCCCATGAATGTCCAATTTCGGGTTAAAATGTTGTTTAACACGTTCAATCGTTTTAACAAGGTGAGATAAACCCTCAAGGGCATAAAATTCGCACTGTAACGGGACAACAATCGCATCAACTGCCACCAAGGCATTTAAGGTCACAAGGGACAGGGATGGCGGGCAATCAATAATCACATAGTCGAAAGGGAGGGGGCGGCGCAAGGCTTCCCTTAGTCTATATTCGCGGCGTTTTGCTGTAACCAGTTCAATTTCGGCACCGGCCAGATGCATGGACGAAGGCACGACATATAAACCAGGAACTTTTGTCGGGACAGAGAGTTCAGCAGGGTTTAGGCCATCTTCAAATAAAAGGTCATAGGCACTTTTACGAATTTCAGATCGTTTGACACCAAGCCCTGTAGAGGCATTTCCCTGTGGGTCGAGGTCTAATAACATGACTTTTTTTCCAACAGCGGCCAAAGCCGTTGCCATGTTGACCGCAGTTGTCGTTTTGCCGACCCCGCCTTTTTGATTTGCGATCGCAAGGAGGCGAGGAAGTTTTTCACCTTTTTTCAAGGGGGGATCAATTCTCCGCGGGGTAGAGGGGGTAACCTGAGATGCATCTATCATCTAAGCCTGTCCTTTTGCCTGTTTTGTCAACTTTTTCAAGTGTTTCTGAATAGGTCCACCTTAAATAAAGAGCGAGCCCACGTCAAGGAAATTCAAAATTTTTTCAGAGCTCTTTTACCTGGGTCAGGACCAAAATCTGGGCTAGATGATCTGTTGTGCTGGCGATTGTTTTCAATTGAAAGTCGTAGGCTTTTTGGGCCTCTGCCACCTCGTCTTTTGCTTTCGCACCTTTCGGAAAAATCAACATTATCTGTGGATGATTTTGCCACCACCGCTTTGTAAGTGCCAAGAGGTCTGTAAGCGAAGCCAGCGCCCGGGCGGTTATCACATCCGGCACCACATCATTCAACATACCCACAGCTTCGATTCGTTGATTGTGGATAAGAGCGGGGGTATTTGTTTCACGTGAAATTGTTGAGAGGAACGCGCATTTTTTTGTATCGGATTCGACCAAGTGAACAGAAAGATCAGGGCGTTCAATGGCAATAACCATTCCCGGGAATCCAGCACCGGAGCCGATATCAAGAACAATTTTTTTCTTTCCGGTTTCTGATGGGGGGATCAGCGGAAGGAGTTGACGTGAGTCTTCAAAATGTCGAGTTTTGGCATCGGCCAGCGTTGAGGGGGCGACAAGATTGATTCGTTTTGACCACTTTAAAAGAAGGTCATGATATTCTAAAAGCTTGGCAGAGAGGGGTGGGTTAGGCGACTTGTCCATCTGGTTTCTTCTTTACAAAGCGGAGCAGGGCGGTGATGGCAGCGGGCGTGACACCAGGAATGCGAGAGGCCGCCCCCAGTGTTGTTGGTCGCGATTCTGACAGCTTAAGGCGAATTTCGGTGGAAAGGCTTCCGATCTGGGAATAGTCGAGGTCAGATGGAAGTTTTAATGCTTCATCTCTCCGGAAGGCCGCGATATCGAGGTCCTGACGTTCGGTGTATCCAGCGTAGGTCGAGTCGATTCGGACTTGCTCGGCGATCTCTCTGTCAATTGATCCAAGTTCGGGCCAAACACGGGAGAGATCATCCCACGTGATATTGGCCATTTTGATGAGGTCAAAAGCTGGGCGGCGGACGCCATCGCGATTGACATGGACATTATATTCAGCCAGTTCATTCGGTGTCTTTTTCAGTGTTGTCATGAGAAGACGTGCGGTTTCGAGGTCTTTTTTCTTTTTCCCCCAAACGGCCTGGCGGGCGGCTCCGACACATCCGACAGAGATACCTTTGTCTGTTAATCGTTGATCTGCGTTGTCTGCGCGGAGGGTTAGGCGGTATTCTGCCCGACTGGTAAACATCCGGTAAGGTTCTGGGGTTCCGCGGGTGATGAGGTCGTCAATCATAACGCCAATATAGGCTTCGGCCCGATCAAGAGTAAAAGAGTGTTCTGGATCTTTATCGGACATTTCACGTGAAACATCGACCTGACGGGATTTGAGGGCTGCGTTAATGCCGGCCATAAGGCCCTGTGCCGCGGCTTCCTCGTACCCTGTCGTCCCATTGATTTGCCCCGCAAGAAAGAGGCATTTTGCCGTTTTGGATTCCAAAGTCGGTTTCAGATCCCGGGGATCACAGAAATCATATTCAATGGCATAACCGTATTGAAGAACCCGCACATTCTCCAAACCAGCAATTGACCGCAAGAGTTGATCTTGGACATCGATTGGCAGAGATGTTGAAATACCGTTCGGATAAACGGTAGAGTCATCCAGGCCCTCTGGTTCGAGAAAAATTTGATGCCGTTCTTTATCTGCAAAACGCATAATTTTATCTTCAATCGACGGGCAGTAGCGTGGACCACGAGAGGTAATTTGTCCGGAATACATGGGGGCCCGCTTAATATTATGACGAATGATTTCGTGTGTCGTATCGGATGTGTAGGTCATGTAACAAGAAATTTGCGGAACTGTAATTTCAGTGTTCAGGAATGAAAAAGGCTTCGGCGGATTATCGCCTTTCTGTTCCTCAAGGATCGCCCAATGAATCGAATCCCCATCTAGTCTGGCAGGTGTTCCGGTTTTTAATCGGCCTAGGGGAAGTCCTAATGTCTCAAGCGATAGGGCCAGACCGATTGACGGAGATTCCCCAACGCGGCCAGCAGGCGTTTGCTTTTCACCCTGATGAATGATCCCACGTAAGAACGTCCCCGTTGTTAGAACAACAGTGGAAGAGTGGCAAAGCGTCCCATCTTGCAAAACAACGCCGGAAACCCGTTTGTCATCTTCAATAAGAAGAGATTCGGCCCCTTGTGAAATAATTGTCAGATGAGGGGTGTTTTGTAAGAGATCCTGCATAGCCAGGCGGTAAAGCTTTCGATCGGCCTGTGCCCGAGGACCCTGTACTGCGGGACCTTTAGAGGCATTCAGAATTCGGAACTGAATGCCGGCTTTATCAATGACACGGCCCATCACCCCATCGAGGGCATCAATTTCACGCACAAGGTGACCTTTTCCCAACCCCCCGATCGCAGGATTGCAGGACATAGCCCCGATCGTTTCGAATTTATGGGTCACAAGGGCTGTTTTGGCGCCCATCCGCGCGGCAGCGGCGGCGGCCTCACACCCTGCATGCCCGCCACCAATGACAATGACATCAAAATTTAAGTGTTGCATTGAAAAACCTATTTCTGATCAATAAAAATTATCCACATCTTTTACAGGATAATGGGGATAAAGTGCAAATATATTCGCGATCGGGGAAGAGGAATTATGCGGTTAACCAGAGCGGGGATTTCAGGCTTTCAATCATTTTTTGATGATCTTCTTCTTCTTTTGGAGAGGCAGAAAAGAGTCTTGGTTCACGATAGGGGCGATTTTTGATCGCTTCCCCGGATAGCGGGGAGTCTTGATTTCCGGCGGAGACGGTTTGGTCGCTAAGGCCCAATCCATGTTGTCGTCCACCAATTAATTCAAGATAAACTGTCGCCAATAATTGGGCGTCAAGTAAAGCCCCATGCAAATCACGGCCCGAAAGATCAACACCGAATCTGCGGCAAAGAGCATCAAGATTAGCTGGCGACCCAGGAAATTTTTGACGCGCTATTAAAAGCGTATCAATTGTGTCGGCAAGTTTGAACGCCGGAAACCCATAAGGTTTCAGTTCAGCATTCAAAAATTTGATATCAAATGCGGCATTATGAATGACGAGTGTGGCGTCTCCGATAAAATCAAGGAAACTGCCAACTAGTTCGCCAAAGACGGGTTTATCTTTAAGGAATTCGGTTTTAATTCCATGAACAGCAACAGCCCCGGCATCAACTTCGCGTTCTGGGTTGATATAATGGTGCCACATTTTTCCCGTTGGGAGATGGTTATAAAGCTCAACGCATCCGATTTCAATAATGCGGTGACCTTCTTCTGGGTCCATTCCGGTGGTTTCGGTATCCAGTACAATTTCGCGTGTCATGATCCGGAGCGTAATATCTTTTTCAATTTTTGCAATGTAAAAGATCTACCGAGGCCTGTTTGAACAACAAAGTGAGAAAGATGCCGTTTATCATGGTCGGATAATTGCGATGCAAGAATAGAGGCGTATTTTTCCGGGGTCATATGGGCGCGCGATAGAACCCGCGTTTTCTGCAGAAAGCGTGGTGCAGTGACGCAGATAGTCTGATCACAAATTCTGTCCCGACCTGTTTCAAAGAGAAGCGGGACATCAAGAATGACATGAGAGAACCCAGCCCGGCGGCATTTCGCAATAAACTTTTGTTGTTCGGACCAGACAAGGGGATGCAAAATTGATTCTAATTTTGTTTTTGCCTCAGGGCTTGTAAAAATAATCTGCGCAAGAATCTGGCGATTAATCGTGTTTTCTTTTTTATCAAATGACTCTGGAAAATTAAGCTGAATCTCAAGACGTGCCGCCCCTGCCAAGAGATCATGAACACAGGCGTCAGAGTCAAACACAGGGACTTTCAACACCCGCAATATTTTTGCAGCTGTTGATTTTCCCATTCCGATCGAACCGGTTAACCCAATAATCTTCATCTGTTTCTCTTATTAAGCCTCTTTAAGTTTTAAACAGGGCTGTTACACTGATATCTATGACACAAAAAATCGCCCTGGTCGATGATGACCGTAATATTGTGATGTCTGTTAAACTCGCGCTTGAAAGCGAGGGGTTTGATGTGATTGCTTTTCATGACGGGGAAGAGGGGTATGCCGGTATTTTGACCGAAAAACCCGATCTTGCTGTTCTTGATATTAAAATGCCACGTATGGATGGGATAGAGCTTTTAACAAAATTGCGTGAAACCCTTGATCTTCCTGTTATTTTCCTGACATCCAAAGACGATGAGGTTGACCAGGTGATTGGCCTACGTCTTGGCGCAGATGATTACATGATAAAACCTTTTTCCCAACGTTTATTGATTGAACGAATTCGATCCGTCTTACGTCGTTATGGGGGGCACCCAACCTCGTCTATAAAGACTGAATCCACGCCTTCTCAAGGGCAGGTTATTACGCGTGGACATTTGGAGCTGGATGATCACCGGCATTTATGTCGATGGAAAAGAGACATCGTAAATCTGACAGTGACCGAATATTTATTGATTAAGTCATTGGCTGTTACACCCGGCCATGTCCGATCAAGAGATCAATTGATTACCGCGGCTTATGGGGATTCTGTCTATGTGGATGACCGAACGATTGACACCCATATTAAGCGGATTCGTCGCAAGATGCGTGAAATCGACAAAGGATTTGATCAAATTGAAACCCTTTATGGTGTTGGATATAGATACAAAGAAATATGAAAACAGAAGAAAATCCTATTGAAAGGGAAAGCGGAATTGCCCCGAGACCTTTAAGCCGCCTGACCTATAAAATTTTGGCGGTTAATGTCGTGACTCTTGCCGTTTTCGTCATGAGCTTTTCTTACATTTCACAAACCCGGGAGAATCTGATCCGGAATGAGGTTGAAAATTTTGGCACTGAGGCGCGGATCTATTCTTTGATTTTAAATAAAGCTCTTTCCGAGAACCATGCAAATATTCAGAAGATTTCACAAATTCTATCAGAACTGAACCTGCATACCGACCAACAAGCCAGTTTATATTCAGAAAAAGGGCAGTTAATCGTTACAAACGGGCATATTCCGCAGCGGAAAACCTATACCGAAATCCATGATAAGAACTTGAATATTTTGGCACGGTTTCTCGCGGGGCTTGAAAACTGGGTATCTGTTAATTTTAAATTGCCCCAATTCCCGGGCCCTGAACGGGCCTTTAATGAAGATTTGCCGAAGTTTGAGCAAACCGTTGATGGACTGAATATTGCCGCTTGGTCAGCCCTTGATGGGGGGCTTATTCTCACGGCGCATATCAACCTTTTGAAAAATCATGAGGAAATAGGAGCCTTGCAATTGGTTCGGCGCGATTTGCAGATTGAAGAAAGTTTTGCAAAAACACGGCTTGATGTTTTCAGGTTTGCTTTAATTTCGCTGGTTACAACGATTTCTTTTTCGCTTTATCTTGCGGGCCTGATCGGCCACCCGCTTCGTAACCTTGCAACGGCTGCGGAAGCCTTTCGTCTCAGTCGTGGGCGAGAAATCGAGATTCCAGATCTTTCTGCACGAAATGACGAGATTGGTGAATTGTCACAAGCAATGCGCGAAATGACAGGGGCCCTTAAAAAGAGATTAACGGCGATTGAGCAATTTGCAGCAGATGTCGCCCATGAGTTAAAAAATCCACTCAGTTCTATGAAAAGTGCACTAGAAACATTGCCAAAAGTAAAAAACGAGGTGGATCATAGACGCCTGATGGATATTATTCAGCATGATTTACGCCGTATGGATCGCTTGATTTCTGATATTTCGCAAGCCTCCCGCCTTGATGCAGAACTTTCACGCGATATTTTGGAACCTTTCGATTTGCGGATCATTCTCAATTCACTGATTGAATCAAAAGCGGATTTGTCCTTACGGCGGGATGGTGAAAAACAGGGAATTATCAAATGCGCCGGGTTCGAAAAACCTGCAATCGTTGTGGGACAATCTGGTCGTTTGGCCCAAGTCTTTGATAACCTTATTTCAAATGCCCTCTCTTTTACCCACGAAAACGGGGTGGTTTTTGTGCGCATTGATTCAAATGCGGATCGTGTTAAGGTTATGATTGAAGATGATGGCCCCGGCATCCCCAAGAACCGGTTGGAAAAGATATTTGATAGATTCTATTCCGAAAGGCCTGCCACCGAAACTTTTGGGATGCATTCCGGTTTGGGGCTTTTTATTGCAAAACAAATTGTTGAATCTCACGGGGGAGATATTTATGCTGAAAACAGACAGGATCATGCTGGCGCAGTGATTGGGGCACGGTTCGTTGTCAGATTAAGATCAAGGATCATATCATGACCAGTCCTTCGGGGGCCCTTTTGTTACGACCTCTTGTCATTGTGACGGGGCTTTCCGGCGCAGGCATTTCGTCCGCGATGGCTATTTTAGAGGATATGGGTTTTGCTGCATTTGATAATTTTCCACTCTCTCTTTTGCCTGCTCTATTGAATCAGGAAAAACAAACGAGCTTACCGCTGGCGGTCAGTGTTGACACACGGGGGCATAATTTTGATCCAACGGCATTAATGAACGCGATTAATAGCCTTAAAAACGAAGGGTATTGGGCGGTCAAGACACTTTTTTTATCAGCCGATGATTCTGTGCTTCTAAAACGATTTTCCGAGACGCGCCGTGTTCATCCTTTGGCGCGTGATCGGGCGGTCTCGGATGGAATTGCTGCAGAAAAATCGTTATTATTTTCTTTAAAGCACGAAGCGGGGCGTGTTGTTGATACATCCGATTATTCCGTGCATGATTTACGGCGGTTTATTGAGGGGTTCTGTGGCGGTTTATTGCAAGGGCATTTGAACGTTTCTCTCTTGTCGTTTTCCTATCGCCATGGTCTGCCGCGTGAGGCTGATTTGGTTTTTGATGTCCGGTTTTTACGAAACCCGAACTGGGACCCAGATTTAAAATCAAAGACGGGCTTGTCTCTGGATGTTCAAGAATATGTCCAATCTGATGACGCGTATGACGGCTTTATGGCTCATTTAACAGCAATGATTGATATTCTTTTGCCCAAATATGAGGCAGAGGGTAAAAGCTATCTCACAATTGCCTTTGGATGCACAGGAGGGAAGCACAGGTCTGTCACAGTAACCGAACACATTTCCAGTTATTTAAAGAACAAGAAAAAGATCAGCTGCCGGACTCATCACCGTGAGTTAAAAGCCTAATTCGTTTTTTATTCGTCTATCAGTCTCTTCCCCTCTTCTGCGTAACTTGTCAACAGCACCGGCTGTCACAAAATTGACCCCAGTTTCGATAGCATTTTTCGTTGAGTCTATCGCATTTGGTAGCCCGGCTCGCACTTGATCAAAGGCTTCGGACAGGCTAAAAGGGATATCTTTGACATTGGATGAGGCTGTTGTTTTTCCGTTTCCATTGTAGTGATCCGCAACACAGGCCCCTACATTTCCTGAGAGCCGTGCCCCCGCTATAATATCGGTTTCATTTTTTATATTTTGTTGAATAATCCCCGCTGAAATAGAAATCGATCCTCTGTCTGCTGTTGACCGACAGTTGAGAATAGTTCTTTGGATTCCCTCTTTTGTCCTATCAATCTGATTATCACTCATTGATTGGTTTCCTCAATTGGTCGTTTTCTTGATCAAGCATGTTTACATAATTTTAGATTATCCAGATTAAGAAAGATTTAAATGACTTTACTTTCTGGCGCTGATCAGCAAAAAATAGATCCCTAACAGGAAAACAACATACTCAAGAGAAAAATGATGGCTGACCGCTACAATATCCGCGAAACCGAAGAAAAATGGCGCAAAATCTGGGACGAGAAAAATGTGTTTCACGTCACCGAAACTTCCGACAAACCCAAATATTATGTGCTGGAAATGTTCCCCTATCCGTCGGGACGCATCCACATGGGCCATGTGCGCAATTATTCGCTGGGCGATGTTGTGGCCCGTTACCGGACAGCCAAGGGGTACAACGTCTTGCACCCGATGGGGTGGGATGCGTTCGGTCTTCCGGCCGAAAATGCCGCGATCGAGCGCGGGGCGCATCCGAAAGACTGGACCTATGAGAATATTGCCGCGATGCGCGTGCAGATGAAACAAATGGGTTTGTCCCTCGACTGGGGCCGCGAAGTCACCACCTGCGCCCCTGATTATTACAAACACGAACAGAAAATGTTTCTGGATTTCCTAAAAAAAGGCTTGGCCTATCGCCGTGAGATGATGGTCAACTGGGATCCCGTGGACAACACCGTTCTGGCGAATGAGCAGGTGATTGACGGCAAAGGCTGGCGGACCGGAGCTCCGGTCGAACGCCGCAAACTCAATCAATGGTCGCTGAAAATCACGGCCTATGCCGAAGACCTGCTCTCGGCCATTCAAACCCTTGATCGTTGGCCGGAAAAAGTCCGCATTATGCAGGATAACTGGATCGGCAAATCCCAAGGGTTGCGTTTTACCTTTGATCTGACCGGACGTTCGGAAAAACTGGATGTCTTTACCACCCGCCCCGATACATTGTTTGGGGCGTCATTTGCCGCGATGGCGGCGGATCATCCTCTGGCCAAAGACTTATGTGCGGGCAAAGACGGATTTGACGAATTTGTGAAGAAATGTCAGGCGCAAGGCACATCGGAAGCAGCCATCGAACAAGCCGATAAATTCGGGTTCGATACCGGATTTACGGTCGATCACCCCTTTATTGCGGGAAAAACATTGCCGTTATATCTGGCAAACTTTATTCTGATGGATTATGGCACAGGAGCGATTTTCGGCTGTCCGGCCCATGATCAACGCGATTTCGAATTTGCTACCAAATACGGGTTAGAGATTACGCAAGTTGTGGCTCCTGCCGATGGCAGCGAAGTCACCTTGCCCTATACCGACACGGGCGTACTGATCCATTCCGATTTCCTGAACGGGCAATCGGTGGATGCAGCCAAAGCAACCGCTATTGCCAAAATGGAATCTCTGGGACGTGGCCAAGGCGTCACCCAATACCGCCTGCGCGATTGGGGGATTTCCCGCCAACGCTATTGGGGATGCCCGATCCCGATTATTTATTGCGAATCCTGCGGCGTTGTCCCCGTACCGGACAATCAATTGCCGGTCGAATTGCCTTATGATGTGACGTTTGACGCACCGGGCAACCCGTTGGAGCGTCATCCCACGTGGAAACACACGACCTGTCCGCACTGCGGCAAAGCCGCCACACGCGAAACCGATACCTTTGACACATTCTTTGAATCGTCATGGTATTTTGCGCGCTATACCGACCCCAACAATGCCAAAATCGGCTTTGCCAAGGAAAAAGCCTCCTACTGGCTGCCAGTGGATCAATATATTGGCGGGGTAGAACATGCGGTGCTGCACCTGTTGTATTCGCGTTTCTTTACCCGCGCCCTGTCGGAATGTGGCTATATGGACACACCGGAACCCTTTGCGGGCCTTTATACCCAAGGCATGATCAACCACATGACCTATAAGGATAAGGACGGCAAATGGCTCTACCCCAAGGATGTGATGAAAGATGCCTCTGGGAATTGGGTATTGCTGGCCGATCCACACAGCCCTGTGACCGCTGGCCGTGTTGAGAAAATGTCCAAATCCAAACGCAACACCATTGATCCGCAAGATATTCTGGACACCTATGGGGCCGATGCCGCACGGATGTTTATTTTGTCGGATTCTCCGCCCGATCGCGATCTGGAATGGACAGAATCGGGGCTGGACGGAGCGTGGCGCTTTATCAACCGCCTGCACCGCTTGGTCACAGACAACAAAAATCTGATCCTGACCGCGCCTGTTGGAGAAGCCTCCGAAGCGGCCCAAAAGCTGCAGCAAAAAGCGCATCAAACCTTGGCCAAAGTCGGCAGCGATATCGAAGCCTTTCATATGAACAAAGCCGTAGCACGTCTGCGGGAATTGACCAATATGATCGAAGCCTTCCAACCGGCTTCAGGCGATACCGGCTTGTACCGCGAAGCCGTGGAATTTGCGCTGCGCGGCCTGAATCCGATGATTCCGCATATTACCGAAGAGTTATGGGCGGAATTGGGGCACACAACGCTTTTGGCACAAACATCCTGGCCAAGGATCAATCCGGCCTTTTTGGTGGAAGACAGCGTGACCATCGGGGTGCAAATCAATGGCAAATTGAAAGCCACGATTACCCTGCCGATAGATGCTCCGGCAGCAGAGGCCGAGAAACTGGCTCTCTCTGACAGTGGTGTGATCCGCGCGCTGGAAGGTAAAGCCGTCCGCAAAGTGATCGTCGTCCCCAATCGCATTGTCAATGTGGTGGTGGGGTAATTTTTTTGTTGACATAATTAAAATTCTTTCGTACATCCTTCATCATTCATTGTGATGGAGGGTATTTAAAATGTCTGGAACAGTTAATATAGGTGAGGCGTTAGAAGAGATTAGCCAAAGAATTAAAGACGGAATCGCTAACCCGCTTAGTTCTTATGCTCATCTTATAAATGAAGACCCTGCTCTAAAAGTTCGTTTTTATAGTCATGCAGCTGCGTGTTATGCCGATTATATTATCCGTGTTGTTATGCAGATGCCTCAGATTTTATCAGAGACTTTGGATAAGGTTAATTCCTATGACAATGTTAAACCTGATGATAAAATTCGTATCTTACAAGGATTGATTATGAAAATATTAAACTCTCTTGATCAGGCTATTATGCTGATGGTCGAACATCTTATTCCCTTGGATCAAAAATCCATTCAGGGTGAAGATCTTTCATATTTTCAAACGGCATCAGGTAAAGCTGCTCGCGCTCTTTCACTGTATATGCAGGATCTGGAGCAAAGCATTGAGAAATTTTGTCAAAGACAGCAAATTGAGAAAATTTCTATCCCTGAGGAAAGGAAGAAAATTTATCTCTATCTTATCACAGGGCAAGTCCATGGTAGTGCTGCCGTTACTCTTGCAGCATTTTTTCCGGATGCGAAAGGGATGGTTGCAGATCTGTGTGAGATGGGAATTGGTGTAAATGGTTTTGAAGGGCTTTTAACGGATAAATTATCCCAATCCGGAATTTCAACGGATCCAACGCCTCTTATTTCTTTTGTCTATAAGATAAAATATGCATCAGTGCTTTGGAATCGTTATATGGGTGGAGGGGGCACTGGAGAGAGGGTGCATGTCTTCACTGAACGCATTTTGACGAATGAACTGCAAAAATATAATCAGGATAAATTTGAAGCTTGCGCCCAGGATTTCCCAGAATCAACAAAATATACTATCCAGAAATTTATAGACCTTTTGGAAAAATTTCTTCCTTATCATAGGCTTAATATAGCGGGTGCCGCTCTATCTGTTCTTCCTGTGACGTATCAAGAGAGGTTGGAAGGTATACAACAAAACGCTATAAAAGAAATGGCAAGTGGAATATTGGATATTTTTCAAGGCAGAGGATCTCCTCTTTCAGAGGTTTTTGGGCAATCTGTTGGGGGGCTTGTTCTTCCTCCTGATGTTGTCAGGATTCTTCGTCAAGGCCCCAGCGGCGAGGATCTTGGGCCTTGCCTCCCTGAAGACGGACCCCGTCCTTAGGGGGCTATCCCATCCATGTGCAAGCTGGGTAAAATTTGCCGATAAACCCGGCATAAAAGTTGCAGTGATTTCCCCCGTAACAGTTTGCGTGGGGAAATTTTTATGTCCAGTATTTCATCATCGTTCTATGCGTCTCCGGCCAGTGCTTTCAGTACGTCAGGGGCTTTGGGTAAGACTCAGGCTCATTCCCAGACTAATAAATCTGCACAAAAAACCGGATCCGATGACAATGCCATCAGCCAGTTTCTGGCGTATCAACAGTTGACACCGCAACAGAAATTGCGGGAGGCCATTTTGCAGAAGTACAATCTGACCGAAGAGACGCTGCAAAATTTGCCTACAGCCGAACGCAAAAAGATCGAAGACGATATCAAAGTCGAAATCGAAAAACAGATCAAAAATAATATGGCCCAAAAAGGCATTCTGGTCGATTTCTTAGCCTAGAATCCTCTCCCCTTTCCCGGCGTATAAAATAAACCCTTGCCAAGCAAGATGGTTTTGCTTCATATATGTCGTATGGAACAAATTTTAGGTAATAATCTTTATCTTTTTCGACTTACGACCCCCTGAAATATCAGGCTGGTTTTTCTTCCATTGGTGTTTCAGGGGTCTTTCCCTTCCCCCCAAAAATAATTTCAATATAAAAGAGAGATTTTATAATGACGCATAATAACATTGTTATTTTTGATACAACCCTGCGCGATGGAGAGCAATCACCCGGATGCTCTATGAATCTGGAAGAAAAGTTAAAAATGGCGCATTTGCTTGATGAAATGGGTGTGGATGTGATTGAGGCCGGATTCCCGATTGCATCCCGTGGAGATTATGAGGCCGTTGAGGCGATTTCAAAAATTCTGAAAAATGCAACTGTTGCAGGGCTATCAAGAGCCACCCAAAAAGACATCGAAGCAACAGCGGCAGCCATTCAATCTGCACAAAAACGGCGGATTCATACGTTTATCTCAACGTCTCCTTTGCACATGAAGTATAAATTGCAGATGGAACCTGCAAGAGTATTGGAAGCAATCGCAGAGAGCGTAAGCTTTGCACGGGGATTAACAGATGATGTTGAGTGGTCGGCAGAAGATGGATCCCGGACGGAGGATGATTTTTTGTGCAGGTGTGTTGAAACAGCAATCAAGGCAGGAGCCACAACGATTAATATTCCGGATACGGTTGGGTATGCAATGCCAGAAGATTATGCTGCAAAGTTTATAATGCTGCGGGAACGTGTTCCGAATATTGATCGCGCTATTTTATCTGTACATTGTCACAATGATTTGGGATTGGCGGTTGCGAATTCTTTGGCCGGTGTAAGGGCTGGTGCGCGGCAGATTGAATGCACAATTAACGGGATTGGAGAGCGCGCCGGAAATGCTGCGCTTGAGGAGGTCGTTATGGCGATGCGCACGCGCCCAGACGCCATGCCGTATCAGAATAATATTAAAACAGAAATGATTATGAAGGCTTCTCGGACCCTTTCATCAATCACGGCCTTTGCTGTTCAGCCGAATAAAGCAATTGTCGGGGCAAATGCGTTTGCCCATGAAAGTGGCATTCATCAGGATGGAATGTTGAAACATAAAGGGACCTATGAAATTATGACGCCCGAATCCGTGGGGGTTACAGAATCAAATCTGGTATTGGGGAAACATTCGGGCCGGAATGCTTTGAAAACAAAGCTAAAGGAAATGGGATATGATTTGGATGACAGCACATTTGACGATGCTTTTAGGCGGTTTAAGGACCTGGCAGATAAGAAAAAAGAAATCTTTGAAGAGGATCTGATCGTCTTAATAGAAGGGGCAAGCCATGCAAATGAGGCTATTCAATTCCAGTCTTTGGTTATTCAGGCAGGCACAAAGGGGCCACAAATTGCCTCTATTGAACTGATGGTTGATGGAGATCGTAAATATGCGATGTCTGAAGGCAACGGGCCTGTTGATGCTATTTTCAAAGCAATTCGTATGATTGTTCCGCATGATAATGCCGTGCTGAAGCTTTACCAGGTTCATGCGGTTACAGGGGGCACTGATGCTCAGGCAGAAGTGACGGTCAAGATCGAAGAAGATGGTAAAACTGTTGTGGGTCAGGGAAGTGATACAGATACGTTGGTCGCCTCTGGCCGTGCATATATTCACGCGGTCAATAAATTGTTGGACAAGCGCAAACGATCTTTGCCTCCCCTCAATTCCATGCTCATTTGATTTGGTTTGGGAATAATGGAAAGATGGTGGACCCAATCGGGATCGACCGCACGCGCAGGCGTGCTTTTTTACAGTTCGGTTCGATTCACCCGATTGCTCAGAATATCTGCGATATAGCCTGACGAAATAAGAATGAGCATTTTAGATGGTTCTTTTTGTAGTCGCCCCCCTCACCCGACTCCGGCTAAGGGCATAAAGCCCTAAGCCTGTGTTGCCCTCTCCCCCCAGTGAAAGAGGCTTGGGAGAGGGAGGGGTGAGGGGGCAAAGATCACCGCTCGGATCAATCATTCTTATTTGGTTTAGCAATAATGGAAAGATGGTGGACCCAATCGGGATCGACCGCACGCGCAGGCGTGCTTTTTTACAGTTCGGTTCGATTCACCCGATTGCTCAGAAATATTTGCAATAATGGAAAGATGGTGGACCCAATCGGGATCGAACCGACGACCTCTTGCATGCCATGCAAGCGCTCTCCCAGCTGAGCTATGGGCCCTCTTAAAAAGAAGATGGGGCTATGAATATTCAATTCACAGCCCCTAATCAAGTAAAATCTGATCAATCAATGATTATTTTTTTAAAGAGTCGCGAATTTCACGCAAAAGCAGCACATCTTCGGATGGTGCTGGTGGTGGGGCATCTGGAGCCGGTTTTTTTAACTTATTTGTCCCTTTGACCACCCAGAACACAAACCAAGACACAGCCAGAAAATTAATCACAGCATTGATTAGCATCCCGTAACTCAGGACAGGGACGCCCGCATCTTTTGCGGCCTTCAAAGTGGCGTAGCTTGTATCCCCACCCAATTGGAAAAAGTAGTTAGAGAAATCAACCCCCGCCATCATCCAGCCAACGATAGGCATAATAATGTCGCCAACAGCCGAGTTAACAATAGCGGTAAATGCGGCCCCCATGACAATACCGACGGCCATATCGATGACATTCCCACGGGCAATAAAATCTTTAAATTCCTTTAGCATCATGAGCTCCTTCAAAAAGGGTTTTAATAACAATTGTGTTATGACATAAAAAAAGGACCATGACAATCCATGGCCCCTTTTCAAAGGAATAGATTCAGGATTATTCCCTGTTACCCATCAGTTGCAGAATGCTTTGGAACATTGCAATAAAGCTGATGTAAAGGTTCAGGGCTGCCAACCAGGACATGCGACTCATGATTTCTGAATCAGCATTGGCAGAGTACATTTCTTTCATCCGCTGTGTCTCCCAAGCCGTGATTCCAGCAAAGGCAATAATGGAAACAACACTGATCACGTTGCCCATAAGCGTTGAGCCAACAAAAATATTGATCAACCCAAGAATAAAAACACCCCAAACGCCCATGACTGCGAAGCTTCCGACGCCATCCAGGTTCTTTTTGGTTGTATAGCCAAAGATGCTGAGGCCTGCAAACATTGCCGTTGCGATAAAGAACGCTTTTGCAATGCTTTCACCCGTGAAAATCGCAAAAATCGATGCAAAGCTGATCCCGTAAAGGGCTGACAAAAGGAAAAATGAGACGGACATGCCCTTGGCAGACATTTTCGCAGGGTTAAAGCCAAAAAAGACAATTGCCAAAGGAGCCAGAATCACCAGCCATTTTTGGGGGCCGCCCAGAAATAGAGTCAACAACTCAGGCGAGTTCCCAACAAAATAAGAAATAACAGCAGTGACCAGAACACCAAGGGTCATGCGGTTATAAATGCGGGACATGTGCGCCCTGAGCCCCGCATCAAAAGAAACAGACTGTGACGATGATGTCTGCCCAACGGGAATTTGATGATCGAACATCTCTAAAACCTCCAAGGAATAAAAAATGAGATGAAATAAACTTACTGACTCATATATAGAGCATGACTCGCTAAAATCAAAGGGTAATCGGATTTTTCCTGAAACAGGGGGCTTATTTGGTTGCAAGAGTATAGAAAAACTGGAACCCTTGGTCAAAATGGTCAAGCCAGAAAAGCATCATCGTGGAGATAATCATCCCAAGCGTGATGAGCGAAAGCATAATTTGGATAGGAACAGCCAGCATAAAGACTTGAACCTGGGGCATTAGTTTGGACATAACGCCCATTCCCACATTTAAAATCGTGACGATAATCAAGAATGGTGCAGTCATTTGGATTGCAATGCGGAAAGATAGGCTGATTTCCTCAATAAGAATTCGTGCAATATCCCCCATGCTTGGCAGTTGGTTGATCAGGATTAGATCATAACTTTCGATAATCCCTGTAATCATCAGGTGGTGCATGTCTGTCACAAGGAGCAGAAGTGTTGCGATCATTGTCAGAAAAGAGCCAATGACCGTTCCTTGCGATGCAAAGGCAGGGTTGAAAAGCTGGGCGTTTGCAAGTGATGATTGTGTGGCGATAATCATCCCTGCGATATCAATCGCCCCCAGAAGCACGCGCATAATTGTTCCCAAAAGGAGTCCTGCAATAAACTCCATGATAATCAGCGTGAAAAGCGTGATTGTTTCGGGAATTGGGTTCGGGACCTTATTCTGGAGAATTGGGAAGATAACAAAGGTAAAGGCAAGGGCGTAGTAAAGGCGGATATTTGCAGGAACAAATGCATTCCCAACACCCGGCATAATCATGATGGCTGTCCCAACCCTTACAAAGACAAGGATAAACGCAAAAACACCCGTCGTTAGAAAACTTTGAAATGTATCAGGAGTCATTGAAACCATCCTGCATTGTTTTATTTAATCGCGATAATTTTATCAGCCAGGAACTGCATAAATTCAATCAAGCTTGTGGTCATGAGGGGAAGCCCGATAAATAAAGCCAAAAAGATCGAGAGGATCTTTGGGACAAAAACCAGAGTGACCTCTTGGATCTGTGTCAGGGCCTGAACCAGAGCCACAGCCGTACCAACAACCAGGCCAACCAACATAACTGGGGCACTTAATTCAATGCACAACATTATCGCGTGGCGGACGAGTTCAATGATTTCTTCTTCTGTCATCCTATCATTCTAGGCTTTTCAAGAATTTCCGCAAGCCTGAAGAAAAAGGTTTTAAGTGCCTATCCAAGAACTTTTGGTGCAATTCTGGATTGCCTTGGGCGCTGCAAGCGGTTAGGCAATGACGAGCTCCATAGTAGAACGCTAGAAAACCCCAGATTTCTAGGGAAAAGTTTTTTGGATAGACACTTATGAACTTCTTGGGGCTTTTTAGAGTGGCGCTCTGAGCGGGGCATCTTGTTCGAAGCCATCTTTCTGAGCATAATAAGCAGTAAGAACCTTAGGGGCCACAGAGAAAAAAACCGGTGTCCTAGGCTCAGGACTTAATGATTATGGATTCACAAAATGATTGAGATGTGATTCACTGGTGGTGGAGGTGTCGCCATGAGTGATTTGTTTTATCTGAGTGAAGAGCAGTTTAATCGAATTAAGAAATATTTTCCGTACCCC
>JAEUKP010000018.1 GCA_016794145.1 Alphaproteobacteria bacterium
TACGGCGATGTTGCGAAAAGCACAGGTCGAGATGTTGGCCATTGTTCGTGCCGAGCTGGACAATCAACGGTTTCACAAAGCGTTGGATGCCATCTGGGATGTAGTGAATGCGGCCAATGTCTATATCGATGTCGAAGCGCCGTGGTCGTTGAAAAAGACCGATACCGTTCGTATGGGCACTGTGTTGTACGTATTGACCGAGGTAATCCGCTGTCTGGCCCTGATAATCCAGCCGGTGATGCCAGAGGCCGCATCCAGGATGTTGGATCAGTTGGCTGTTGGAGCAAGCGATCGGTCGTTTGAATTTTTATCACCAGCCCACGCGATAAAATCCGGTACGGCGATTCCTCAACCACAAGGCATCTTCCCCCGATTGACGGACGAAAAAGCGGCGTAAACCAAGGCACATTTTCTCTTTTGATCTTGCCCTGTTAACGAAACGGGAAAATCGCAACGTCTTTGTGCGCGCCGTTATGCTTCGGGAGATGGTGTGTCCGGTCTTTCAAAATATTTTTCCTTATATTTTTCCTTGGCACCTTGGATCAACTGTAGGATAGCGTTCTCAAAATCTGCGGTATTTTCGCCGGAGGCAATAATGCGGAATACAGCAGATTGGCCTTGAAGGGCCGCAAATCCGGAAATAAGTCCGTCCTTATAAAAAGGTTTTGCGGCCGCTGAAAAAACATCAAATATTTTTCCAGATAGAGCTTTATACGCGGATGTCGGAACAGAAATTGTAAGGCTGCGTTCCTTTGCCGTGCTCTCAAATATGCATTCGCAATCATCGCCATTCGAAATAACTGCTGCGGCGCTTAGAAAAGATTTCATGGCGGAGGAAATTTTAGGTTCGGTTCCTGATGATATTTGTATGTTGTCTGCCACTGTATAGCCCTCTTTTACTTTTTCATATTTTTGTTGTTTTAAAGGGATTTTTGGGATATGTCAATAAATACAATAAGTATCCTTCATCCTCTTTGTGGTTAAAAAACTGACTTTCATCATGTCCGTTTCTTATTCTAAATCACCATATCTTGGCCCATCTGGCCTAAAAGGTCTTGCGATTTTCAGGTTGATCCCATAAATAAAGACAATGGACATTCAAACACCAACAATGATTGACCGTATGATTTTGCCCCTCCCCTCTGAGGCGCAAGGAAAAATGCTGCTGCACTCGTGTTGCGCCCCCTGTTCTGGCGAAGTGATTGAGGCAATGGCAGCCTCGGGTCTGGATATTACCATTTACTTTTATAACCCCAATATCCACCCACGAGAAGAGTACGACATCCGGAAAGAAGAAAATATCCGCTTTGCAGAAAAATTACGATTACCCTTTATTGATGCGGACTACGATAGTTCGAATTGGTTCGAACGTGTCCGCGGAATGGAATGGGAGCCAGAGCGTGGAAAACGCTGCACGGAATGCTTTGACATGAGGTTTGAACGTACCGCCCTCTATGCGTATGAGAACGGATTCCCGATGTTTACCTCCTGCCTGGGAATTTCACGATGGAAGGATTTTAACCAGATCAACGGATGCGGTCACCGTGCAGCCGCGCGCTATGATGGTATCACCTATTGGGATTATAATTGGCGCAAAAATGGTGGTTCAGGACGAATGCTGGACATCTCAAAGCGCGAACATTTCTATCAACAGGAATATTGCGGCTGTATTTATTCTCTCCGTGATACCAATAAATGGCGGGTATCGAATGGACGCCAGAAAATTGAACTCGGGGTCCATTATTACGGCACGGAAACAGAAGTTTAGGCCATCAACAAATTTACAACCCATCCGGGACAACAAATAAAAACCCAAGCCACCGCCAACGTGGTTCATCCGCACCATCAATCGACGCAACTGGAAGCGTACAGTTTAAGCGGCCTTTAGTATCTTCAAACCCATTCGAAAACCGAATTTCAAAGCGGCGCGCGCCAATTCTTTCGATATTGACTTTTTGAATACCAGAGGCAAAACACTTTATTCTTTTTAGATCTGCTTCCGAAATATCAGTCCCGACCGTAAAGCCGGGATGCGGTGGATTAACACCTATAACAGTTGTTGATGGTTCCTGGTCCAAGACAGGAAAAGGCAAAGATAACGCGGTCATTTTGAATCGATCAAGATCTGTAAAATTATCAACAACCGTAAAGCGTGGTAAGACATTGCGCGGACTTGATCTTCCAATCACACCGGATTGTTGACCGAAGCTGGCGATAAATCCTTGCTTGGAAACAACATCTAGATAGGAGGCTGTTGTTTCGCCATAGGGATAAGAAAAATACGCAGGCTCGGCTTGGAGTTCTGTCCGGAACCGCTCGCGGGCATGATTGATATCAAGAGTCAACGTTTCAACGCTTTTATCATCCACATGATGGTAGGCATAAGATGTCATCCCGATCGTTGCCAGATTTGATTTTGAAATCTTCCGGACCTCATCCCAAGACAAAATAGATGTGTCTCCTACTTTCTCTGCCTGATCAATTAAACCCGGTGAAACAAAAAGGGTGAAGGGAATATTGTTCTCTTCTAGAATTGGAAAAGCATTGCGCAAAAAAGAACTGTCACTCCCTTCAAATGTTAAGGCAATTGTCCTTGATGGAAGCGGAGAGTTTTTTTCCTGTGCTTTTAAAAAAGACTCAATAGGCATGGCATGATACTGCCCACTAACCCTTGTTATCTCATCTATTTGCGATTGAAAATCCACTAGAGAAATACCCGGAATCTCTCGATCCTCATCTCCGACACGAAAATACGCATACACAACCGCGGCGTTTAAATCCTCGGGTATGGTTTCTGCCCCAGATGCCTTAATACCTTGAACCAGTAGCGTAAAGGCCAGCAAAAAAACGACTATCGACTTGAAGTACATGATGGGGAGACTATAATCATCCCTGCTCATACTGGCAATAACCTCTTCAAAAGAAGAAAAAATGCATATTTTAGCAATAGATGTCTCTGTAACCGGTTGTTCTGTAGGTGTTTTAGACACAGCCACGTCGGCTTTCTATTCCAAAAAACTGGAAACCGATAAGGGACAGGCCGAGTTTCTTGTCCCCATGGTTCAAGATGTTATTATATTAGCAGGTATAAATATAAAAAACCTTGATTATATTGCCGTCACACGCGGTCCTGGTTCCTTTACAGGCGTCAGAATTGGGCTTGCGACGGCCAAAATGTTGGGGCTTGCCCTTCATATCCCTGTTATCGGAATTTCAACTTTGGATGTGATTGCGCGGATGCATCCTGATTCACAGGATACTCTCTTTCTCATTGATACAAAGCGGAACGATTTCTATGGCCAGATTGGAGAAGGCTCCCCCCCTAAAATCTGGACTGTAGACGATGTTAATCATCATAAAGGTCCACATATAAAAGACATTATCCCCGATATTCTAACCCTTGCTTATATGGCGATAGAACAGCATGACGGAACGAGTGTCTATAATCTGCAACGACCCCCTACTCCTTTATATTTAAGAGATGCAGAGGTATCACAGCCTAAAAACACACTATCTGTTCGGTAGCCCAGACATATCAACAATAGCGGTCCTGAATTCATCTTCATCAAATACAGATATATCAGCATCGGGCGAAGGGGGTTCATCGCGTTCATATCGCCGCTGAATAACAGGAATTCCGGCAAGATGCGCCGCCGTAACTCCCAGAGGGTCATCTTCGATTGCCAGACAATCAGCCGCATTGATATTTTGACCTGTTAATCTCTCCATATTTTCAAGAGCCGACCGATACGGCATAGGATCCGGTTTTCTTGCTGTATAATTTTCCTGAGACCACAGGAATTCAAAATAGGATGAGATCTCTTTAACCTCTAGCATTGGCTGAACAGATGCTCGCCTTGCATTTGTGACAACACATTGTTTTACATGATGCTTTTTAAAATGATTTAATGCCCAAAGCACTCCTCCACGGAAGGGCACCTGATGAACATTCGCGTGATACCATGCATCCACCTCTTTCAAATATGTCTCGCAAGGGATATCCAATCCAATATGATCGACCATCCACTGCCAATTTTGATGTCCGTTATTATGGTAGAATGTACGCTTTACATCCGGGGGAAGATGATACCCATGATTTTGTAAGGTGACTTCATGTTTTTTCCAATGCAACGCCGCATTTTCAACCAAAGTGTTATCACAGTCCCAAAAGGCGAAACGGAGCATTTTCAATCTTTCCTTGCTTCACTTGTTCTTCAATATCTCGTGGCATCAGAATCAATCCCCGGTGATCACAAGACGACCTCATGACTCCGAAACCCTCAATTTCGGTACCATAAGGCGGGGGAGTTTCAAAAAATTCAACACCGACCAAATGTTTCTTGCCTAAATTGCGGTTATGCATCCGCGCAACCAATTCTTGCCCAACATAACAGCCTTTTGTGTAGGAAACGGCGCTTTTATCAAGGTTTAGCTCTGCTAGCGTTGATACACCGATTTCTGCATCGCGTGATCCATCGGGGATCGATTTTTGAATGCGATTCATATCCCATATCTTATATTCCTGATCATCAGGATTCAGCCACCCATCACCTTGAAGAAATTGAGGCGTAATTGTTACATCGGCGCGCAGTTTATAAACGCGAAGGCGGTTCGCCAGGTCTTCACATCTTTCATCCCCTTCACAGGCCAAGGCATATCCCCCAACAACTTTACGTACAAAGAAGTCATGAAGATATTTTCCCTGTGGTGTTAAAAGACACGCATGAAGAATGTCCTCTGTCTCCAGACGCTTGAGATCATTTGTAATGATATTTTGTAGAAAAGAAAAAGCATCAGCCCCTTTGACAAATATTAAACCCGTCAAATTCGGAGAAATCATAAATTGTTCCGGATTCATCGGGATTCCCCTCTGCCAAAATGGAAGAAAATGGTGCCTGAGGCCGGAATCGAACCAGCGACACAGCGATTTTCAGTCGCTTGCTCTACCGACTGAGCTACTCAGGCACTTAATAAGCATCGGTAAGTGTCGAGAGGTTATAGTCAAGTTTATCTAAAATGTCTATAGTCAAAATATGACTCAAAAGATCCTTTTTATTACATCCACCCGCATCGGTGATGCCATCCTGTCCACAGGTGTTTTGGCCTATATCCTAGAAAAACACCCGAAAGCCTTGGTAACTGTGGCTTGCGGCCCTTTGGTTGAAAGCCTTTTTGAGGGCTTTCCGCAATTGGAAACAATTATCCCCCTCCGGAAAAAATCCTGGAATCGGCATTGGATCCAATTATGGTCAAAAATTATAGGCACCAAGTGGGATATTGTTGTAGACCTCAGAAATTCTGCGGTTTCCCGGTTAATCAGAGCAGATAAATGCTTTATCTACGGCCCACATATTGACCGATCTCAACATAAAGTCATCCAAAATGCCGCTGTGATTCAGGCCTCCCCATCTTTAGCTCGGCCCACGCTCTTTTTGACACCGGCACAAATGAACAAAGCCCGATTGCTTATCCCGGACGGCCCGCCGGTCCTGGGCGTTGGCCCAACCGCAAACTGGATCGGAAAAATATGGCCCGTTGATAAATTTATCGAGCTGATCAAAACCCTTACAGAAGACGGAGAAGCCTTTGCCGGATGGCGTATCGCTGTTTTTGGGGCCCCTGGGGAAGAATTCATTGCAACCGAATTGTTTGAAAGCCTCCCCGAAGAAACCCGAATCAATTGCATTGCAAAAGGCAATCCAGGCGAGGCAGCAGCCTGTATATCCCGATGCCAATTTTATATTGGCAATGATTCCGGACTGATGCATTCCGCAGCCGCAGCAGGAATCAAAACCCTTGGCTTATTTGGCCCCACGAATGATGCCCTATATGCCCCCTACGGAAATCTCACCACCTTTATCAGAACCCCTGAAAGTCTAGATCAATTAATCGGTGGCCCCGATTTTCAAATTAAAAATGTAACAGAATCGCTGATGAAAAATCTGTCGGTTGAAACTGTTGTGAATAAAATTAAAAATTTCATCAAAGAAACAGGAAAATCATCGGCCTCCGATATGGTAGCCTAACATGGCAACCTAAGGCTCCCAGGATTTCGAAGGCATCGGGAACTGCGTCATTGCTTGCTCCCGCAGGTTTGTCGTTTCATCATAGCCGAAACCAAACCTAGCCATTAAATACGACCCAGTGCTGGAAGGTCCTGATCCAATCTCCGTCACGCCCGTGAGATTGAAGCCTCCGGAAGAATCAACACCAATATGAAATATTTTTCCCATATCAATTCCTTTAATCTTCAAACAGTACCGGATAGACCTTAATTTCAAGTAAAGAGCCAACAAAAGAAAAGGCCGCTTGATACAAGCGACCTTTTCAAACTATGAGATTGGATAAGAACCTTATTTTGTAACTTTTTTCTCAAAAACAGGTTCAGCAGATTTTGCTGGCTACGGAGCAACAACAGGAGCAGTTGGAGTCCCACCGGTACGCTCTTGTGCATAGGGAGGTTGTGTATCAACATACCCGGAACCAGAGGTGTCGCAAGCAGCCAAGGACAATGTTGATGCAAGAACGCAAAGACCAGCAAGTAATTTTTTCATTATGAGCCTCATGATGTTAGAAGTTAAAAATTCTTTTGGAAAAGAAAGATACAAGAGGATATTTCAAAAGACAGTGAAAGACAATCCCCCACTCAGATCAAAACTATCAATTATTGACAAAGCCTTCCCTTTTTATACTCGCCACAATCAATTGCCATAAAAAAAATAGAGCTTAAAAACTTGCTTAGCACGAACATGGTCTTTGGAGAGTTGGAATACTCTAAAAATTATATGTGCGGAACTGATAAAAAATTGTATATTCAGAGAATCAACGTTCTTCTTTTTTTCTTATCGCCCTATCCCCGCACTTTTCAAAAATGGCAACACCAACAACATCCACCCCACCCCTGACAATTACTGAAAACGATGTTGCCATCGTTGGCAGGCTACGAAATGGGTATATTCTTGCCCTGACAGTCATTATTATCATGACCATTTTCTGCCATCACCTCACTTCCAAAGTGATTGAAGAAGAAATTGTCGGGGCAGAAGTTGCATCCAATCTGAGTGATCAAATTACGCATATCAGCCAAATCGGCAGATATGCTGTCTCTTATTATATGACTCCCCAAGAATTTGACCTGACTCTCTTGGGGAACTCTATCAATAATATGAAGAAATCCCTGCTTCATATCAAAACCTATATCGATTCAACCCAGAAAGAAAATACGGCCAAAATTGCACTCCGAAAAGCAATGAGGGATTCACTCTTACTGGAAAAACGCCTAACCATCTTTATTCAGGATTCGGAAACATATCTCACCTTATCAAAACGCATCCCTAGTACAGACCCGACAGCTGCAGCAACAGAAACCCTTGAAACACAAAGAGCTTTAAAGAAAATATCGGACAAACCAAACCAGGAACTTATCAAGCTGCTTCAAATCTCCTTAGCCGACCATCAGGAAAACCAACTGTATGAGATTAAAAATTTGCACCAAATGCAAACGGTTCTAACCTATGCGATCGTTTTTATTATTTTACTCGAAGCTTTTTTTATCTTCCGCCCCTTGGTTCAAAAAGTTGCGGTCTCTCAAAAGAACCTTATGCGACTGGCCCTTGAAGATACTTTGACGGGCCTTAAAAATCGTCGGGCTTTTAATAAAGATTTTGATGCTTATCAAAAAACATTGTCACGAACAAATGAGAAATTTGTTCTGGCGATTTGCGATCTGGACAAATTTAAATCCGTCAACGATACCTATGGCCATGATGTCGGTGATTTGGTCCTAAAACACTTTGGAACAATCCTAAAAAGAACACTGCGCCCAACAGATATTGTAGCCAGAATGGGTGGCGAAGAATTTGCAATTCTCCTTGCCAATACAAATGACTCTACAGCCTTTAAGATTCTTGACAGATTGCGACAAATTGTTGAAAAAAACCCTTGCCCGCTGAAGGGAAAAAATTCACCGGAAAAATTAAAATTTACAACAAGTATCGGATTTGCCGAAGGCCCGATAGACGGCAAAGAAGTTGACATTGATGAGTTCATGAAATGGGCTGATAATGCTCTTTATAAAGCAAAAGAAGAGGGACGCAATCGCGTTATAAACGGAACCCCTAAACCGTAACACCAACCAGGAACAATCCATTCCGGTCGCACAAAGAAACGACTTTTTCGCGATCTATAATTATTGTCTTACCGGACTCTACCGCCAGTCCTTTTAATCCGGATGCTGTCATATATTCAATTGTTGATATGCCGATTGTCGGCATATCCAAAGCTAGATCTTGTTGCGGTTTTGAAACTTTTACTAAAATGGCCCCCACCACTCCGGCACAAGATTTAATCAATGCATTTGTTCCATCTTTTGTTTCAACCGCACATAAACCAGATGCATTTACAATAACCGATTGCCCCCTGTCTTCCGCCCCATGCTGTTTGGCAAGATGAACCCCAGTTTCAATGATTTTCAGATCATCTAGCGTTGGAGTCTTTGCTGTCAAAACACCAGAGGGAGATAAAATATCGGGCATATATTCATGGACAGCAACCACCTTCATTCCGTATTTTTCGATCTCACGGCGAATAAACCGTAACAATCCATCGTCCCCCATCTGACGCAATAATAATCTGACAATAATTTTGATCCCCAAAAAATCTGTCCGTAAGGTCCAAAAATTGGGCCGTGCCAAAGATCCAACCATCACCAATTTATCGACCCCATGGGATTTTAGAAACCCCAGAATATGGCCCGCTTGACCGATCGAAAAACGTGCGGAAATCCTGTTTTTCAAGAGAGCAGGATCTGTAATCCCTTCAAGCCCGACAATAACGGGAATCAGCCCTTGGGATTCCCATCTAAGAATCAAGGATTCAGGGATAGCCCCCTGCCCTGCAATCAAACCTATTTTAAGATTTACTTTTTCGGGGGCGCACATAGCGGAAATCTTGTTTTCAACCGTGCAAAATCAACCATCTGCATGACAGCCTGATTTGATGAAAATTCTGCTGCAACTTTTTCAATGCGTTGATCCATCGTACCGTCATCTGCAAATAACTCATAAAAAGCACGTTGCAGGTGCTTGATGTGATCTTTATCAAACCCGTTCCGCTCGAGTCCCACAAGGTTTAAGCCCGCAAGAAAAGCCCTCTCTCCTTTTACGCGACCATACGGGATCACATCACTTTCAACACCTGACATCCCACCAATGACGGCAAAAGACCCAATCCGGACAAACTGATGCACAGCCGATAATCCACCAATCAAGACATGGTCCCCCACCGTGACATGCCCGCCCAAAGTTGCATTATTCGCCATGATCACATGATTTCCAACAACACAATCATGGGCGACATGGGTGCTCATCATCAACAGGCAATGATCGCCAACAGTCGTTTTCATGGAACCGGTTTCTGTTCCGGGATTCAAAGTGGCATGTTCACGAATTGTGGTTTTTTTACCAATAACCAACTCGGACGGCTCCCCATGATATTTCAAATCTTGAGGCGCATGACCAACAGAGGCGAAAGGATAAATAATGCATCCTTCCCCAACTGTCGTATATCCATCGACAACGACATGTGATTTCAGCTCCACCCCATCATGAAGTTTGACATTCCTGCCAATAACTGAATAAGGCCCGATGATAACATTTTCGCCAATTTCAGCAGCCGGATCAATAATGGCCGTTGGATGAATATATGTGCTCATTTTATCAATCTGACCTATGATATGCAGTAACGCAAATCACAATTTCTTTCTGGATGTTGCAGTTACTTCGTATCATCTTTGTCAAAAATCATGGCACTATACTCTGCCTCTGCACAGAGGACACCATCAACTTTCGCTTCACCACGGAATTTCCAAACATTTCCACGTGATTTCAAGCATTGCACATGAATATGCATGCTATCCCCCGGCAGAACAGGTTTCCTGAATTTTGCAGACTCAATCGTCATAAAATAAACCATTTTGCCCATACCACTCTGCCCAAGACTGTGGACAACCAAAACACCTGCTGTTTGCGCCATCGCCTCAACGATTAGCACACCTGGCATCACAGGATTTCCAGGGAAATGTCCTTGAAAAAAAGGCTCATTAAATGTGACATTTTTAAGCCCAACAGCAGTCTCATTCGGCACATATTCCAAAATACGATCAACCAATAACATCGGATAACGATGCGGAATTCTATCCATAATTTCCAAAATGGAAATCTGGTTTTTTTTATCGTTTATATCAGTCATGTTTTGATCCTCATTCTTATTCCGCTTTTGTTTTTCGGGCCAGGTTCGTAATAGTGACAGTTTGCCTTAAAAAAGCTTTCATAGGCATCGCGGGATACCCCATCCATTCTTCTTTAGCCGGAATATTTTTTGTAACGCCTGATTTTGCTGCGACACGAGCCATGGTCCCAATTTTCAAGTGCCCGGAAACACCAACTTGGCCCCCCAGAACAACAAAATCTTCCAATTCTGTGCTTCCCGCAATTCCACATTGAGAAACAATAACACATCCACGGCCAATTTTGACGTTGTGGGCGATCTGGACCAAATTATCAATCCACGTTCCCGAACCAATAACGGTATCCCCTTGCGTTCCACGATCAATGCATGTATTCGCGCCGATTTCGATGTGATCCCCGACAACAACACGCCCCAATTGAGGAACCTTTACAAATCCGGATGGATCAATAGCAAAACCAAATCCATCCTGCCCAATCCGAACACCAGGATAAAGACGCACATTATTTCCTATAATTGCGTGGCTAATAGATGAATGGGGACCAATTCGGCAATGATTCCCCAATTGCACATGACGCCCGATGCTGGCATGAGATTCAATCCATGCACCATCCCCGATCACCACGTTTTCACCAATAACAACAAAATCACCAATGCTTGCGCCATTTCCGATTTTTGCCGATGGATGGACACGCGCAAATTCAGAAATTCCAGGCAAAGGTCGTATTTCAGGGTAAAAAGCCTGTGCAGCCAAGGCATAGCTTTTATAGGGCGTTTTCGTCAAAAGGAGTTTAATCCCCTGCGGCGCATAAGACGCCATATCAGGGTGAATAATAGCGGCTCCGGCCTTGGTTAATGTAAATTGGGTTCTGTATTTATGATTATCCAAAAAAGCCAAATGATCATGAGTGGCTGTATCAAGTGTTGCAACATCCTGAACAATAAAATCGGCATCTTGCGGATTGGCAAGCGTTGCGCCGATTTTTGCAGAAATCTGAGCCAATGACATCGGATTTGATTTTTGGAAAAAATTTATATCAGCCACTTTATCCTCCACTTATTTTAAGTCAGCTGACTTCAGTGTTGCATCAAGTTTTGTAATGACATCTGCTGTAATATCCAATGACTGCTGCGCAATAACAACAGCACTGCGATCAAGAATAACCTGGATTTTTTTCTCCTCAGCAATATCTGCGCAAATTTGAGCAACCTTCGCCTGAATTGCCTTTAAGGCCTGATTTTTCGATTTTTCAAGAGTGACATTTTTATTGATAATCGCTTCTCTCTTCTTCTTTAATTCCTTTTCAAATGATGATTTCTTATCCATAAAGGCCTTTTGATCCATCGATTTGCTGTCTTTCATCAAAGTTTGCTCTTTGCTTTTAAGATCAGCCTCAAAAGCGTTTGCTTCTTTCTGGACAGTCTCTTTTCTGGCCTTGAATTTTGACTGTAAATCCTTTCCGGCAAGCGATGTCTCAATAATTTTTGTAAGATCAATAACGCCTACAGGCATATCTGCTTTTGCCTGAGGAATCATAAGGGTAAAAATAACACCTGCAAAAAGAAAAATCCGCGCAAATGAATATGTCATAGTAGTTACCTCAAAAAAATAAATCGTTGTTGTTTGTTACATAAAGATAAATATTGAATTTCTAGAACTGCGTCCCAAAACTGAACCGGAAGACTTGGTCAACATCAAAATCCTCTTTCAAGATTGGCTTTGCCAGATCAATACGAACAGGCCCCATCGGAGACCTCCACGACAATCCTAACCCAGCAGACATACGAAGAGATGACTCATCAACCAATGAGGCTGTTGCCGCATCATCAATTCCCCAAAGCGAACCGACATCAGAGAAAGCATGCCCTGAAACCCCCATATCCGCAGGGAGCCCAACAGGGAACCTTAACTCAACCGTCCCGCGATAGAATTGATTTCCACCAAGGGAGTCATCGGTTGACAAATCGCGCGGACCAACCCCAGCTTTTTCGAACCCGCGTAGATTCGTTCCACCAAGAAAGAAGCGTTCGTTAATTTTGACATCCGTATCCCCATAACTGGAAACGATCCCGGTTTCAGCAATCGAACTTAAAACCCATCCATCAGCAACGGGGTAGTAATATCCCGCACCGACCTTGCCAAGAAGATATTCTGCATCCCCCCCTAAACCGGCAACCTCTGTCTCTAGCCACGTGATATAGCCATCTGTCGGGTAAAGCCTGCTATCGACGTCCGTATAATCAAGACGTTGAGAGATTGCGGATGTTACGCGTGATCCTTCTTGATCCTTAACATACCGGGACGCATCAGAATCAACATTATCAATTTCATTTGTTTCAATCCGGTATCGCCAAGTCTGGCGGAGCTTTTCAGACAAAGGATACCCCATACGGACCCCACCCCCTGTCCGTTTTTGGTCAAACGAACTTTGGTCTTGTTGATCTTTTGTTGTATGGAACAAATCAAAGCCAGCCGATAAATCACGCCCAAGAAAATACGGCTCTGTAAACGAAATATCAAACTCGGTCCTTGCGCCGGCAATTGTTGCAGAAAATCCCAAATCCTGGCCTTTTCCCATCAGATTTTTTTCACGAATGTGGAAATCGGCCAAGGGCCCATCAGCTGTAGAAAATCCGGCACCAAGAGAAACCTCACCTGTTGACTGCTCCTCTACATTGACATCAATCACAGTCTTATCTGGTGTTGATCCGGGGAGTGTTTTAACATCAACTTTGCTAAAATAACCCAAATCTTTCACTTCTTGTTCTGATTTTGCAAGTAACGACCTGTTAAACGGATCCCCTTCGACGAGTTCCATCTGACGCCGGACAACCTTATCAAGGGTACGAACATTTCCATCAATATTGATACGCTCAACATAGACACGGGGCGTTTCATTAATATTAAACAAAAGATCGATCGTTCCACTCTCTCTGTTTCTATTTACATCAGGAACAACATTGACAAACGCATATTGCATATCGCCAAGCTTTTTAGTGACTTTATCAATACTCGTTTTAATTTTGTCCGCATTATACCAATCCCCCTTTTGGATGGTAATATCGGACAACAACAAATTTGGATCCAAATTACGAATTTGTGACTGGACCCGAACATCCGCAACACGATAACGGTCTCCCTCCTCAACCTGCATCGTAACAAAGAATTTTGTTTTATCCTGCGACAATTCAGAGGAGGCCGAAACAACTCTAAAATCTGCATACCCCTCCTTTAAATAAAACTGACGGAGCAATTCCTGGTCATAAGCGAGCCGATCCTCATCAAAGCGATCATTTGAAGAAAGAATGTTATACCAATGCGCCTCCTTTGACGCGACAACAGATCGCAGTGTATCATCATCATAACGACGATTCCCTACAAAACGAATACTCTCGATTTCGGTTAAGGGTCCCTCGCTAATTTCAAAAACCAAATTCACACGATTTTGATCCAATTTGATAATCTTGGGTTGAATGTCCGCCGAAAACCGACCATTCTGCTGATACACATCATACAAACGGGCAACATCATTTTGTACGGCTGATCGCGTAAAAACCTGACGCGGGCGCGCCTGAATTTCACCTTGTAACTTATCATCCTCTAATTCTTTATTCCCTTCAAAAACAACTTCGTTAATGATTGGATTTTCGACGATTTCAACTGTAACAACACCATTTGTTGCCCAAACCTGGACATCTGCAAAAAGCCCTGTCGCAAACAAACTCTTCAAGGCCTCGTCCAAAGCCTCTTGAGTGATCGGATCACCACGTTTTAAACTAAGATAAGTGAGTACGGTTGTCGGCTCAACCCGCTCCGACCCAAGAACCTGTATCCCACTGACCGTTGCAGCATTCGCAATCCCCGGTGTCAAAAAAGGTGTCAAAAAAATTGAAAGAGCAGAACCAAGTAACAGAACTCTATGTAAGCGCATGAACTATCCTAAAAGTCGCAAAGCATTTGAAAAACATGAAAAATCTATAACTCTTAAAAGAACTAATCAAGCAGAGAATAGAATCCATCCCGTCCTGATTTTTGAATGAGCAGATTTGCTCAAGTTAAACTTGAACAGAACGAAATAACCACCTCAAAAACAATAAAATTATCCCTTTGAGGAAACAAATAGCTGAAAGACATCATTCAGGTTTGAAAACACCATTAATGTCACAAGGACAACTAAACCGAATCGGAATGCATACTCCATCGCGCGTTCCGAGATCGGTTTTCCACGAACGGCCTCAATCGCGTAAAACATCAAATGCCCTCCATCAAGCATCGGAATCGGAAACAAATTAATCATCCCGAGGTTAATCGACAATAAAGCTGTAAAGACAATCAGGGCAATATATCCACGCTCGGCCATATCACCAGCCATTGCGCCAATACGAATAATCCCGCCCAGCTCTTTGGTGCTGCGGGTCCCCATAAACATTTGACCAATGGCCTTTAATGTTTCGGCTGTAATCCGATAGGTTTCTGTTACGGCAACCCCAACAGCTTCAAAAGGATTATATTTAATCACCTGATCGCCGGGCTTTTGTCCCAGAATCAGGGCAACAGGTTCTTTTTTATTCCCTATACCGCCCTTGGCCGCTCTTTCAAAGTTATTCAAATCTTTGGGCGGGTTAATTTTAATTTTATTTGGAACGCCATCTGCCTGCGCGGTCGTAGAAATAATAATATCTTTTCCCAAATGCTGCTGTAATAATTTTTGGGTTTTAAGCGAATCCCCACCTGTTGGCTGACCTTCGACCGATGTAATTTGTGCAACATCAATCCCATTGGCAGGACCAATCAAGCCTAAATAGCCACGTTCATGAGAAAATCCGAATCTGTCTGTATCAGTTATTTTGGTAGGTCTTGCGGTAATCGTAATTGGCTTTCCATCCCGCTCTATCCCAAATACAATTTCTTCATCCAGGGTTAACATGGCTTTGCGGCGGACATCGTCAAAACTATCAATTTTCTGGCCGTTCAAGGTTTTGATAATATCGTGCGGCCTTAACGTGGCCTGATCAGCAGCACTCCCGACTTCGACACCACTCACAACAGGCGGCGTAATAGGACGCCCCATAAACATATAAAGGGAAGATAACAAAACAATCGCAAACAGATAATTAATACCGGGGCCTGCAAACACAATTAATGCGCGCTTCCAGACAGGTTTCGCAAAAAAAGCAACAGCGCGTTCAGCCTCTGTCATCGTCCGTTTCTCACCGGTTTCAAGAAGTATGTCATCTGAAAACCCTGCACTTGCAGGATCAGAGTCACCATACATTTTGACATACCCGCCTAACGGAAAAAGAGAAACCTTCCACCTCGTTCCAGACTTTGCCGTCCAGCCAAAAAGTTCTTTTCCAAAACCAACAGAAAAGACATCAACCTTCACACCACATAGCCGCGCAACAATATAATGACCCCACTCGTGAACAAACACCAAAACCCCAAGGACAACAAGAAATGTTACCCCGTATGTCCATATATTGGATAATCCCAGTTGAATCATATCTGTAAACGAATCCATAAAATTATTTCCTGTGTTATAAATCACCATTTTAAATGGCCATGAAGCATAGACATAGACTTTTGAAGATCATCTGCCAAGAGGTTTTCTTAGGACAGAAAATTCAATCATCGACTTTAAAAAAATTTAGAAAATCTAGGGAGTATTTCTTTCAGAATATCTTGAAAATTTACGAGTACGGATATGAAAATAATAAACATAATACCAACACCATATATATAGCCTTTTACCTTGGGAGAGGGTGGTTTTCCTCTTATCCCTTCAACTGCATAAAAAGCCAAATGGCCCCCATCCAACATAGGCAACGGTAATAAATTGATCAACCCGATATTAACAGACAAAAGAGCAATTAATTTGAAAAAGTAAAAGAAACCAACATCCTGAATTCTCTGCGATACATCTGCCGCCATCGTCGAAATTGAGACAATCCCACCTAATTCATCCGATTTTTTTTGCCCAACCAAAATTTGATACAAAACACCTAATGTTTTTTTGCATCCCTCATAGACAATATTAAAAGATTGATAAAGAATTTGCCCGACTGAAAGAGAATCAAAATCCGACTTTCTCTGATCCCATAAAACAAGGCTCGAATAAAAACGACTATCAGGATCCAAAAATCCTGTATTTAAATTTTTATCAACATAAACCAAAAAATCTTCTCGCTCCTCGCCCTTCCCGAAATTGATAATTACTGTCTTACCAAAATGACGAATCAACTCTGCCCTCACCAGGTCTTCTTTTCCATCCGTGTTCATCTTATTTACTTGATGGATAGCCGATATTTTTAAATTCTGCCCTGCAAAGACAACACCCAACATTTTTTTCTGATATTTTTGCCCGAAATCATTTCTCTTATCTATCTCGCGCAAAGGAATCTTTATCTTTAAAAGTGCCCCCTCACGATCAACAACAGCAGAAAGAAAATGTGAATCAGACTGATTAATCAGGTCTGTGATCTCTTTCATATGATGAGGAAGAGGCTTCCCGTCCAGCGAAAGCAATTTATCATTTGGCCTGATTCCAGCTTCAAAAGCCCCGGCGTTAATATTAACGGCAACAATAGTTCCAGGAGTCGAGGGAGCCCCAAACCACGCATAGACAAGAATCATCAGCACAATGGAAAAAAGAAAATTTGCCAAGGGACCTGCACTTGCGATCAATACCCTCTGCGTCAAAGGATCTGTTTCTTTTTCTTGAATGGAAACATACCCCCCAACTGGAAATAATGAGAGCCTCCACCTGGTTCCATAACGATCTGTCCTACCGCATATTTCGGGACCAAATCCGATAGAAAAAAGAGGGGTTGGAACTCCAAAGTATCTTGCTATACAAAAATGCCCTATTTCATGAACGAAAATAACAACACCTAATACCAGAATCGGACTTAGAATATAGTGCAAAAGAATTTCGATCATTCAAAAATATTTTTCCCTTTTAAAGATTATATCAGAATAATAGCATTTATTCACCACGCCCATAAAAGGTTGAATCCAGATCTCTTTTCTATTTTATCAATCTGTTTAAGCCCCAATCAAATAAAAAATCAGGTCGATTTCCGTTTATAAATCAAATACGTCTGGCTACGGCCAGCCTCTTTGCCTTTGTTTTCATAGCGGGTGGCCATCCATCCGTTGGGCGCGGTTTTCCAATCTTCCGGCTTTTCGGCGCACCATTCAAAATGCGGACAATTGATGGTTTTGGTCAACATCCATTCGGCCAATTCATCCACATCGGTGGTTTGAACCATCGTCCCCCCATCTTTTAACACGCGGGCATACACCTTTAAATTCGCTTCATTCACGATGCGACGTTTGTGGTGCCGTGATTTTGGCCACGGATCAGGGTTCAGAATATACAAAAAATCTACGGACGCATCCGGCAGGCTATTCAATACCATCAGCGCATCATCCATGTGCACGCGGACATTTTCCGGCGTGGGGCTGGGCAAACTTTTCAGAAAGGCCGACATCCCATTCAGATAGGGTTCCGCCCCGATAAAATGATGGGTGGGGTTTTCGGTCATGATATAGAGAAGATGTTCTCCGTTCCCGAAACCGATTTCAAAATGCAACGTTGTGACAAGTTCCCCAAACATATCGGCAACCGACAAAGACTTATCCTCCGTCAGAACCTCTTTCGGGATTTTCCGGACGGGCAAAATCGTGTCAATCACATCGACACGACCTTTATGCATCGGGCGGCCCATTCTTCTACCGAATACCCGCCGCCCGTACGCACGCTTTAATTTTACAGGTTCGTTCATATTGTTACTCTTTTTATTTTGAACCACGAAGAACACGAAGGCCACGAAAACATTTTTTCTTTTCATTGCATCCCTGCGCAATCAGGAATAGTGCAGAAAAGCAGAAAGAAAATCTTCGTGACCTTGGCGTTCTTGGTGGTTAATCCACCTATCCCAAAACAGATTTCAGTTCATCAACCAGATCTGTTTTCTCCCAACTAAATCCCCCATCCGCGTCCGGAGCCCGACCAAAATGGCCATAAGAAGCTGTCCGCGCATAAATCGGCTTATTCAGGTGTAAATGCGTGCGAATACCACGCGGGGAGAGATCTATCACTTTTCTAAGGGCGTCTGCAAGGACTGTCTCAGGGACATTTCCGGTTTCCAATGTGTTGATGTACACGGAAATCGGTTTCGATACCCCGATTGCATACGACAATTGGATCAAACATTTTTCGGCATATCCAGCCGCCACAATATTTTTCGCTACATAACGGGCGGCATAGGCTGCCGAACGGTCGACTTTTGTCGGATCTTTGCCCGAGAAAGCACCGCCTCCGTGCGGAGCCGCCCCACCATACGTATCCACAATGATTTTACGACCGGTCAAACCGGAATCGCCCACTGGCCCACCGATCACAAAGCGGCCCGTCGGATTAACGTAGAATTCGGACTCGTCACACATCCACCCTTCCGGCAAGATTTTCTGAACATAGGGGCGCACGATATCTTTGACATCTTTTTGCGAGAATCCTTCGACATGTTGGGTCGATACCACCACGGATTTCGCCCGCACAGGTTTCCCGTTATGATATTCCAGTGTGACCTGTGATTTGGCATCAGGGCCCAACATAGACAAAATGCCTGCATGGCGATCGTCCGATAACGCTTTCAAAATGGCATGGGAATAATGAATCGGCGCCGGCATTAATTCCGGTGTTTCGGTACAGGCATATCCGAACATAATGCCCTGATCCCCTGCCCCTTCGTCTTTGTCTCCGGCTGCATCGACACCGACCGCAATATCGGCGGACTGGGCATGCAATCGGCAATCAATCTCGGCTGTTTTCCAATGGAACCCGTCCTGTTCGTAACCGATTTTGCGAATCGTATCGCGGGCAATTTCTGTGATCCGGTCATGAGACAAATTTCCCTGACTGCGCACCTCGCCGATGATGCCGACATAATCGGTTGTGGCCACAGTTTCCACGGCTGTGCGCGAATAAGGATCCAACGCCAGATACGCATCAACAATCGAATCCGAAATGCAATCGCACAACTTGTCAGGGTGGCCTTCGGCAACGGATTCGCTGGTAAAAATAAAGTTCTTTAAAATATCGGTGGTCATGGGAGAATCTCTGGTTAGAAAAATATGATCTGAGATTCTACGCCTGCTTTGAATAAAACAAAAGCCCCTATTCGGAGCTTTTGAAATTTTTGGCCATTTGCTTTAACATTTTCAGAAAATCTTTGCGCAATTTCTCATCGGTGATGGTGTAATATGTCCGCACCAGATCAATGGTTTCTTTTTGCAACATCACATCATCGGGGGAATCATTTACTTCAGATTCGAATGATTCTTGCTCGTTATCCGCAAATCCTCCCTGAAGACCAATCATGCTATCAGAGGAAAAAAAGCCGTCAAAGAAATAAGCCACAGGAATATTCAGAACCCGTGAAAATTGAAAAATACGGCTTGCGCTCAATCGATTTCGACCTTTTTCATATTTCTGGACCTGTTGAAACGTAATCCCAGTTGCTTCAGCCAACTTTTCCTGGGTCATTCCAATCAGCGTGCGGCGGGCCTTTAATTTCTGCCCGACATAA
>JAEUKP010000005.1 GCA_016794145.1 Alphaproteobacteria bacterium
CCTTCCTCTCCCTGAATACTCGCCCGATTTAAACCCGATAGAAAATAGCTTCTCTGTCATGAAAACAAACTGGAAAAATGCTCCGCCCAATACCACTCTTGATACTATTGTAACGTCTAATTGCTAATTTAAATTACTATATATATTCACGCGGGAAATCTTTTGTCGCAATCATCGTGCGCAAAAGGACATCGTAGGTCTGTTTATAGATTGGTAAATGCTGATATTGAGCCATTATATCATCCACCCCCTCTGGGTACGCCAAAGAGGTTTGATAAAATCAGCATGAGCAATAAATTTGCAGAGGGAAAAAGAGATCGTGGAACAACCAATATCTACCGATTTACGTTCTGTAAATCGGGGGGTATGATTTTTTGATAGCTGTTTTTCATACGATTCTCATTATTACGAACTGTGCAATACAATCCGACCGCACTTCGCGCGGACAGGAAATAATTAAATGATTAAATGTCTAAGCTCCGGGCAGGGCCACTGCGGACGACAGGCACCAGACACGAACCGAACCGGTAGTAGGCGTACCAGTACGCCTCGCCGCCCCTGCGCACACGCCCACTCTCAATGGTGACGGGCGAGGCGAGCCAGAACCACGGGGCGGCACGGCCCTGCAATTCTGCTGGGGCAACTTTGTCCCAGTTCTTGGAGAGTGTTTCACCTTCGTCATCCGTAATACGGCGCCAATCGCTGTGACCATGCAAAGCATCTCTGTTGGCAAAACGTACAACATCATCTTGATCGTTAAATGTAGCATCACCACCAAATATCTTTGCAGGGACAAATAAGGCTTCATCCTTATCAAGATCAACTGACAGAACAACAGTCCCATCCCTCAAGCGTTGACCCACTTTGAGAGCACGCTGCGCAAGGTTAGGTGTTTGGTGGTCATTTGTACTACTTGTCATGCTTTCTTCCCTCTATATAAATCTTAGTAAACCGGACTTAAGCGGTCTTTTGTTGATGATTTTAATTCTTTATTAAGGAAGAATATAAATTATTATTCATAGCACTGTCAAGCAAATTCATAATTGATCCTTAAGATTGAAGAAAAATGGAAGATCAGCCCCATCCTAATTAGATTCTGTTGAGATTTCATTTAAGCCATTGGAGCGCTGCGACGAAATGCAGGAAGGCTGTAAAGTTTCTCTTCAATTTATCGAAGCGCGCGAAGATACGGCGATAATGCTTCAGAAAGCCAAACATATTTTCGATTTTATGACGCTCTTTATAAAGATCCTCATCGCAAGGACGCTCTTCTAGCCTGTTGTCACGCGGCGGAATATGAGACTCGGCATTTTGCCCAGCGACATAATCCCGAATATCGTCACTGTCATACCCTTTATCGGCCAGCAAATTTTCAAACGCCACCCATTCTATCAAAGGAATGGCCTGTGGAGCATCGTGGCGCTGTCCGGCGGTCACGATAAAGTGCAAAGGGTTACCCAAGGTATCGCACACAGCATGGACTTTTGTTGAAAATCCGCTGGAAGACCGCCCTAGTCCTTCCTGCTCTTGAAACTCTTTTTGGGGGTGGCGCAGGCGTGCGCACGCAAGATCGTGCTGTCGACCATGATGTATTCCATGTCTGCGTCTTGCGCAAAATAATAGAGCATTTTGTACCAGATACCTTTCTTTGCCCAGTCCGCAAAGCGGCGGTAAACCGTGTTCCAGTCGCCGTATTCTTTGGGCAAGAGCCGCCATTGAGCCCCCGATCTTGCCATCCAGAACACCCCTTCGACAAACCGGCGACATTGCTCTTCGTTGCGCACGTAAATCTCTGAGAACCCTTGAAGGTATTCGTAAATCTTCTCCCATTGCGAGGAAGCTATCCGCTGCTGATATGACATTCTGTGTCTCCTTTCCTTGCAGAATCTCATATTTTTAATTAAATCTCAACAGAACCTAATCTTTATCTATTTATTGTGCGGAGAAAGTCCTGATAATATCTTGATAGTATCTTGTATTTTATCAGTATTTTTTATTTTTAGTTTCTGTTGTCGGTTTAATCTTACAATTTTATGCTCTTGAAATCGAGAATATTTGATATTTCAAGAATATGCCTGGCTTCATTTGAAGCTGATTTCTTCGCATGAGTATCATCCCCGATCGAGATTGATCGAAATCCAGCACCAATCGCATTCACCATTTCGCGTGGAGATGGCAAAACCGAACACCACAGGTAATCTTTAGCAATCGTTAGACCCGCTCGTGCGGCGCCCATCAAAATGCGGTTAACAGGTTCCAGCATGAAATCATATTTGCCTTCCGCTGCGGCCATGTGATCGTGCGTATAGCCAATAGCAGGGTGGGTCGAGGCTACCAGGGTCCATATTTTGCCCTGACCATCTGTGGCCACAGCACAGGCCCAGCGTGCGTGTTTTACCTTGACCAACCTTGCTGTTTGCAACAGGATTTCGGGGGACAGATCGGCCAGACGCATGATCCGGCACGGGCGAATCTCGATCGGGTTATCTTCGGGCGGCACATAATTATCCGGCGGAGTATAAAGCGTGCGGATCAGATGTTCTTTGCGCCTGACTTCGTACAGGCTGATTCCGGCATGGGCCAGAATGCGTAACGACATGCTTTGGAATTCATCACCGCGCCGCGCCGCAAAGTCTTTTTCAAATCCTTTGTGATCGATATAAACCGTTTTAATGCCAGCTTCGGCAATACATTTGGCGCAATTGGGGCAACACGGATCGGTAATTGCAAGGCTGGCTCCATCGGTTGGGAATGGCGCATGGATCAGGCAATTGACTTCGGCGTGAACGGTGCCGCTGCTGTCGCCGATACGGGCCTCTGTGCCGAGCGTGTTCAAAATAATCGGGGGCCAGTCATTCGTCATTGACAGGTGATGATTGCCTGAAAACAGGGTGGCGGCAACTTTGCTGTCGGGGTGCGGGCTGGTCAGAACGACATCTACCGCGCGCTGCATGGCTTTGATAACAGGGGTCATAAGATTCATTTTACCACGAATATGCCCAAGGTCACATAGTTTTATGGGGAGGCATCTCAGCGTCATTGACCAAATAATGAAGCGCATGTTTGCCCCCTTGCGGACGGGCACCGATATGCGAGATGCAATCTTTGGCGCAGAGGGCAGCCAGCCGTCCGGTATGATCCAAATCCAGATCATGCATCTGGCCATAAATCAATCCAGCGGTAAAATGGTCGCCGGCGCCATTGGTGTCGACCAGAACACTGTCCGCTATATCGGCGGCGGGAACATGAACAATCTGGCCTTCGGCGAAAATATGGGCGCCATCTTTGCCATGTGTGACCGCCCCGAACGCATACCGATCGGCCATGATATTCAGGATCGCGGGCAGGGGGGTGGTTTCTCCGAAGAAGGCCTGTGCTTCGGACAGATTACAGGTCAGGGATGTCACCAGGGATAACAGATGGTCAATGGTTGTGGTATTGGCTTCATAATTGCTCAGGTCGCCCACGTTAAAGGTTACGTGATGCCCGTTGGCGGTCGCCAGAGCGGCCGCCTTGATAAATCCATCCCCTGTATAAGGCGACGAAAAACAATATCCATCCAGAAGCAGGTAATCTGTGGCTTTTATTTGATCGATATCATAATCCGATGCCGCAAATGTTAAGGCCACGCCGTCATAACTCGCAAAAGTCCGTTCACCATCAGGCGTCACCAATGTGGGCACTTGTGGGGAGCCTATCTCTGCCGGAGACGCAGGTGGAAAGTGGCAGGTGACTCCATGGTCTTCCATATAGGTACGGAATGACAGGCCTTCGGCATCGGCCGCAATCTTGCTGATAAAATGGGATTCGCCGCCAAGGGCCGAGACGATATGCGCGACATTGGCCCCAACGCCGCCCGGGATTTTTTGAAAGGGAGGCAGGGACGCCTTAAAGGCGTAAAATTTTTCCGGATCGGTAAAATGGGTGCAGTGATATTTCCGGATATTGTGTGCATCCAGAAACGCATCATCCACATACGCCATAAGGTCTGTGCAGGCATTCCCAATCGCGGTAAATGTTTTGGGTGTGGTCGGGCTCATGTGAAAGGTTATACAGGGAATAATCGGCGGTTTCATCAAGTTTTTCTTGCAGTTTAAAAAAGCTGGCAGTAACCAGTATAAAAAAGGAGTTTCGCCATGTTAGACCATCAAAAATATATGCGCCGTGCTTATGAACTTGCCCTGAAAAGTTACAAGGAAGGGGGCTGTCCGATCGGCGGCGTTTTGGTGGATGCGGATGGAACAATTCTGGGCGAGGGGCATAACATGCGGGTTCAGGAAAATAACCCGATTATCCATGGGGAAATGTCGGCAATGCGCGCCGCCGGAGCCCGTAAGAATTATCACGGCACAACGATGTATACGACGCTGAGCCCCTGCATGATGTGTACCGGAACAATTTTGCAGTTTCATATCCCGCGTGTGGTGGTGGGCGATACGGTCAATTCCGAAGGGAATGCCGATTTGTTGCGATCCAAGGGGGTAGAGGTGATTATTCTGGATGATCCGGATTGTATCGCTTTGGTCAAGAAATTCCGTGAGGAAAAACCGGATTTATGGTTGGAAGATTGGGGCGGGGATGCGTCTCCGGCCGATCTCTGATCAACCCTCTGACCAACCCTTGGTTGATATGACAATAAAATTGACATATTGATCTATTTGAAATAAAACATATCCCATCTTCATTTGAGACAAATAGGTTGGCGATGAGTCTTTTTCCGGATCTTGCGTTTTTCGAGCGTGCGGCCTTTACGCTTTTGCGTGGGGGTAAACTCTCTGAAGAGACCGAGTCCTCTGGGTATATTCAAGCATTACTGAAAATATTGATGGAGATGCATCGGTCGCATCTGGTTGCTGCCGAGCCCCAATCCTATGTCAGATCGAAGAAAAATCACGAGAAAGACCCAACGGGTCAGTTCATGGGGTTGACCCATATTCATCCGGTGAGCACTGCCCTCCATCAAGCCGCGGAGCATTTAAAATCTATTTGTGTTTTGAAAAAACCCCCGGTTGCAGATTTTGAAGTTCTTGGATTGAATTGGCAAAAGCGCCGGTCAGGACTCCAAACGGGAGATTTTCAGACAGATAAGGTGGCTGTTTTGACCACAGGGGATATTGTATCTTTGTGGCAAGCAATGGGCTTAATCCGGCAAAGAGAAGGGGGCACGCAAGGCTTCCCGATTATTATTCAGAATACCAATCGTTTTTGGAACCCTTTGTTGGCGCCTTTGTTTAAGAGTAAAGGCCATGACGCATTAAAAAAATTAGAAGATATTGGCGTGTATATCACGCGAGGAACCCCAGAAACAGCAGAACTTCTTGCCAGTTTCGAAAAGCTTCCGAAAGTTGATCCCGGTCAGATTGCGCTGTCCCTTGCGGAAGAAGTCGCTATAGAAGACCCCGTGTATGTGTTTGCAACAACGGACCAAAAAAAGTTTGATGAAATTGCGCATGCTTTAAGATTTTCGGGAAAATCGGGGCATATCCGGAAAGCGATTGATGTTTTAGGAAAATCAGAAATTCCATTAGAGGAAACTCATAGTTATGAGGGAAATGCCGCCGAAAAGATGGAGGCCTTGATTGCGCGGGTTAAGGATCTAGGCATAGAAGAGGTAAAAAAACGTCTTAATCACCATGGAATTCATGATATGTCGCGGGTTATTTTAATGACCAATGATGGTGGGTTGGGTGCGTGTCTCGAAAATGATGATGGAAAACGATATATTGATTTATTTACGCCAGAGTTTTTTCCGGACACCCATCAAAAATTAAATCCTATCCAGATGTCACCTGCTGTGGAGTTGGCATATTTGATGCGCACCATCGGTTTGGAAACAGCTTTTGATCAAATGCAAAGAAGTGTCAAAGCAATTGTCCGACGAACAAAAGGAAAATTCCGACGTCAAGATTTACGGGCCTATGATACATCTTTGCAGATGACCTTACCTTTGTCGCGTGTGATAGAGGCTATACACGACAATGCATCTTTGGATTTGCAGAGTTTGGGAGCTATCGCTGTTTTTAATGGGCAACGATTAAAACTATCTTCTATCCCAAAGGGGCCTCGTGGAGCAAAGGTTGAGACAGTTAATTATCTGATGGTGCCGGATCGGAACGAGGTGCGGGCCGAAAATCTGGATTGGGTTAAGAAAGGCCCGAATGCCCAAAGTTTCTATTTAATGCAACGTTATGCAGGAACAGATCGCTATGGCCGTAGAGAGGACCATGTGGATCTATCTGCGGGTCAACCTATAAAAATGGGGCTTTTGGCGACCCCGTCTTTGTTATTCGCACGTGCGGCTTCACCGGCCCTGACCGCGTTAAAGCGAACATTAAAACATGATTTTGACATTTGCAGCCAGCACCGGGGAAATAGAGATTGGCAGAGATTCAAAGATGATATGGATGCCATTTTAGAGCAAGCCGAATTCGGTCGGAGTAATTCGGCCTATCGGGCCGGGGTGCGTCAACTTTTGGATAAATGTTCGGTCACCGATGGACGCCCATCAGTGTTTTATGTTGGGGAGATGAAAAGCAAAAAAATATTGCCCCAAATTTTGCAAGGATTGTCATTCTTTAGTGCCGTTGTACGCAATCAGGTCTTTAACCCTGTCAATTTGGTGGTTAATCGGGCGGCGGTGGCTCATTTGATGAGATTGATCGAACATAAGCAAAAATTAGGGTTGATTGGTCAATCAACGGAACATGTGATGACTGTCGTTGAGAGTGAAGCAGACGCTGCGGCTGCTATCGCAAAACTTGTGAAAACAAAGGGGCGAAAGATCACCCCGATTGAACGAAAATTTACGACCGATGGTCAAGTCGAAAACAAGGACTCTATGGTTGTAACCACCTATTTCTCGGCCAGCAATCTAAATGATAGTTTGGTTAAAGAGGCGCGGCGTTTGGGATATTTGCTGGCGGTAAATGGATTCTCGCTTAAGGTCGGCGGCGGGAATGATGGCTTGATGAAGGCTTTATCCGACGGATTTATGTCGGGTAAGCGTGAGTTGGAGGAGAAAGGATATAACTTTCCCAACCAATTGATACTCGTTCAATGTGTGGATACAGAATCGATTGAAAGAGCTTATGATGGTGGCGGTATTGCAAGATGCCATCCGACGATTGAAGCTCGTGAAGCAGATTTGCAAAATACAGATTTTGTTGTTGCCGGAGCTGGTGGCGCGGGCACGGATGAAGAGATATTTGCCGAGTTATATAGCCGGGTTAGCGGCTTATCTGATCCCGCCAAAAAGCCACTTATTTTATTTAATCAGCAAGTGATGACATCGGATGGGGTTATGGGCGTTCATCATCCTTATAAGGACATGTTTGACGATAATTTCCGGAAAAGCATGAATATGGATTTTGTTTTAAGTCCAGAAGAAATTGTGGCCAGAGCAAGTTTGCATAGGGAAACTCTCCGGAAAAAAGAGCAGGTTATTGCGATAGGCCGTCTGCGGGAAGCTATGAAGGCTGAACATACAGCAGAAAAACGCTTCCTTCCTCCATTCCGAAGTTATACCGGAGCGGAGGGGGATTTGCCGAAGGCTGCTCACGATTCGTGTGTGCATAATAGGACATTTCCTCAGGTCGCATAATCACGCACACAACCATCTTGCAAAATGATCTGTCTTTGAATAGGCTGGAGCCGAACATCAAAGGAGATATTATGTCTATAGCAACTTCATCATATGATCTGATTATTATCGGGGCAGGCCCCGGCGGGTATGTGTGCGCCATACGGGCGGCGCAATTGGGGATGAAGGTTGCTGTTGTTGAAAAACGCGCGACGCTGGGCGGAACCTGTCTGAACGTGGGGTGTATCCCGTCCAAGGCGTTGCTGTCGGCCTCGGAAAAATATCATGACGCCAAAGACAATCTGGGCAAAATGGGGATCAAAGTATCGGGCGTGAAACTCGATCTGGATGGCATGATGGGCCACAAAACTTCCGTGATTGATGCCAACACCAAAGGCATCGAGTTTCTTTTCAAGAAAAACAAAATCGATTGGTTAAAAGGCGAAGGCAAGATTGTTGCCGCTGGACAGGTGGATGTTGCGGGGACAGTCTACGCGACCAAGAATATTGTGATCGCCACTGGATCGGATGTGGCGGTGCCGGCGGGCATCACGCTGGATGAAAAACGGATTGTATCCTCTACCGGAGCCTTGGAGTTATCGGAAGTTCCAGATCATCTGGTCGTTATTGGCGGTGGTGTGATCGGGTTGGAATTGGGCGCAGTGTGGATGCGTTTGGGTGCCAAAGTCACGGTCATCGAATATATGGACCGCATTCTGGCCACGATGGACGGCGAATTGTCCAAAGAAATGACCAAAATTCTGACCAAACAAGGCATGGTCTTTAAAACCTCGACCAAAGTGACCAAGGCCGTTGCTGATAAAAAAGGCGTGACCCTCTCGGTCGAGCCAGCTTCCGGTGGCGAGTCTGAAACGTTGAAAGCCGATATTGTTTTGGTGGCTGTGGGCCGTAAAGCCTATACCGATGGGTTGGGGCTGGATGCTGTGGGCGTGGCGCGGGATGAACGCGGCCGCATTATCACCGATGCCCATTTCCAATCGAATGTGGCTGGTATTTATGCGATCGGTGACGTGATTGCGGGCCCGATGTTGGCACACAAAGCCGAAGACGAAGGCGTTGTTTTGGCCGAAATGTTGGCCGGACAATCCGGACATATTGATTACAATTTGATTCCGGGGGTTGTCTATACATGGCCGGAAGTCGCGAGCGTCGGCAAAACCGAAGAGCAATTAAAAGCCGAAGGCGTAGAGTATAAAGCCGGAAAATTCCCGTTCATGGCCAATGGCCGCGCTCGTGCCATGAATTGCACCGATGGATTTGTCAAGATTTTGGCCGATGCGAAAACCGACCGTATTCTGGGATGCCACATTGTGGGGCCAGAAGCCGGAACGTTAATCGCTGAAGTTACTGCTGTGATGGAGTTCGGCGGATCGAGTGAAGATCTGGCGCGCACATGTCACGCACACCCGACCTTGGAAGAGGTGGTGAAAGAGGCGGCTTTGGCCGTGCTGGGACGCCCGTTGCATATTTAGGCCCGTTCATCGAGATCCAGGCGAGTTCTTCCAACAAAGCGATCAAGAGCAGAGACGCTTGTCTATTGTCATTAATCCCTTGATCTATGAACGAATTAAATCGGGTTTTGGATCGGGGGGGGGCTCTCGTTCTTTGCTGTCGTTTCATTTTTTTGTACAAAAATTGGCGGCAAAAGAAATTATTCATAAATATATTTACTTCTTATGAAAATTTATTTATAAAAGGGCGGTCAACTATAAAGAACGTAAGACATCACATCTGGAGAAAATGGCATGCTGGGTAAAAACTTAGAGATATCGCAGAAGATATTGGAGGCATTGAACGAATTAATGGCCCTTCACGTTCCGTCAGAAGATGAATATGCAGGGAAGCCATTCGTCACATGCGACAGGAAGCGTGGTCTTCGCTTTGGCGTTACCACAGGGAAACTTAGGGGGGGGCTTTATGCCATATATCATTTGCTTGATAGTTTGGAGGCGGCATCTTTCTTTCCTGGTGGAAGAGAACCTAATATGGATTTAGATGACATGGCACACCGTGTTTGTCTTGGCAGCTTCAAAATTTATGATGGCGTTGTCTTATCTGTCACACAGGGTGGCATGACGCTAACAATTGAGACAGGGGACACTGCGGAGAACATATTAAATGCGATTCGATATGGTATAGATGCCAGAAAAGAAAGAGATTTGGAATCCCAAGGAAGAATTGAATATAGGGAATTCCTTGTATCTCAATGGAATAAAGAAAAGAATGCTCCTTATATACTCCATTCTGTGCAGGATGATGAAGTTTTTATTAAAAAATATTTGCAGCAAGTAATTGCCAATTATCTCGGCTCGGATACAGAGTTGAGTTTGACGAGGCGATTTCATTTAACCAAATGGGATATGGATTGGCCAGAGTGTATGGGTGACGATTACCCGATTAAGGGGAAGAAAGATATGCGTCCTATTTTCGAAGTATCTGTGGAGGATCGTCAGAGAAACTGGGCGCGGTTTCATACCTCTGGATTAAGGAAGAAATTATCAGAAATATTTGTGGGAGTAGGAGGCTTTTTTCTTTCGCAGGGGCAGCGTTGGAGTGCGGATATACAGTTTTCGGTAAGAGGTAATCCCCACCGTTTGGTGCACGATATCTTTGAGGGTGACCCGAAACTGGCGGGACATATAGTGGATAGAGAAAAATTCCGGCTGATTGATCCTACGCCCTCGTAAAAGCGCTTCTTTTCTGGGGTGCAGGACACGTGAGTGCGTCCCAGTTTACCGTACTTTTAGCACATGCCAGATTGCCAGTCTATGATCCATCGCATCATCGTAAGCAGGGGCACAGAATGACTTTTTGCCTTCAAATTCACTTGCAGCGTATCCGAATGTATTGGTTGTCGTGAACCCATTGAAAGCCACTGGTACGGAATTACTAGGTGACTCGCCAATCGATGTTAACGTTGTGCTATGATCATAGTTCGTTCCTATACCTTGTTTAGAGTTATAAAGGTTACAGATATTCGGTTTAATCCCGTGAATGAGGAAAACCAAATCAGGGGCAGTTGTGCCAACACCTTTTAAGTCTATCTCCGCAACGGTTCCGTGCCCATTCTGAGGGAGAGAGGGAGAGGATTGTAATGTGCGATCAGACGCAGTCGGAAATAACATAGGAAGAAGACCATTTGTACCATAGGGTGCAAAAACACTACATGTTGCAGCAGCTCCACACGCCGCATTATTATTTGTACTGATTTCATTTCCATTTGATAACAAATAAACATCATTCTTGAAATCAAGTTTACTTTCTGGAACATGATTCATGTTTGTCATTTCAAAGACTCTTGTTTTTAATGCATCAAGAAATTGCATCATATCGGAGACTGAAACCGTACTTTGTTCCGATGGACCGGTTGCAGATCCAGTTTGATCTGTTCCCATCCTTAATGATTGGCTAATCGCGTATGAAAGTGCCGCAAACAAAGCCACCCCAATCAGGAGAAAGACAAAAACGCTACCTCTTTGACTATATTTTTTTGAGTTATTCATCTTTTAAGTCTAACATGTTCCGGCTTTTGGGGTGGGCAGATTTGTAGATTCTTATTAATTCATCCGCATTTATTTCTGTATATCTTTGAGTTGTACTGAGTGATGAATGACCTAATAATTCTTGGATTTCCCTTAAATTTGCCCCATTTTGAAGAAGATGTGTTGCAAAGCTGTGGCGAAGTGCATGAGGGGTCGCTGTTTCTGGGAGTTGAAGAAGATTACGAACATCACGTATCGCTTTCTGTGCGATTCCTTGATTTAATCTTTTCCCACGCTCCCCCATAAAGAGAGCCCGATCTCGTGCCTCAGGGTAAGGGCAGAGACTTCGATACATGTCAAGAGTCTCGACCACAATTTGCAGGATTGGAATCTCTCTCTCTTTCTTGCCTTTTCCCATGACACGAATGAAGCCATCACGAGGAAGATCAGAGATGTTCAGTGCAAGCGCCTCGTTAATCCGGAGACCACACCCATAGAGTAAGGTGAATAACGCACGATCACGCAATGAAACCCAATCATTTTTATTTTGGTCATCAAATAATAGTCTGAATGCTTGTGCCTCCTCCATGGGACGAGGAAGTTTATGGGGAATTTTAGGTGTCCTGACCATCCCAACAGAAGCATTATGCATGATTCCCTGTTTATCCAACCAATGCAGAAAATTTTTAACACCCGAAAGGGATCTGGCTCGGGACGATGCTGTAAGGCCATCCATTGATTTACGGGATAACCATGACCGGAAATCTGTCAGTGATGTTGATGATAATGTAGTGAGTGCAATTTCATGATCATAATGCTGACGCAGGAAATTCAGGAATTGCCCGACATCGCTTGTGTAGGCCCGAAACGTATGACGTGAAACATTTTTTTCAACCGTCAACCATGTTTGCCATTTTTGAACGGTATCATACAGATCTGGTGCTGTATCAATAGTTAGATCGAGAGATGAAGCCATGACCGGATACATCTTTCAACAACGCCAGCAAGGAATGAGACCTGTTCTGTTCCTTGCCCAGGTTGAAACATTTGAGGATCACGAGACCCGAACGCAAGAATTGCAGGAGGCGTTTTTTGCGACACATCAACACGGACCAGAACTTGAGACCTTACCAATTGCGCACCTGCCCCATAGACTATTTCAACACCACTGATATCTGATTGATGAAGGATGGTTCTGCCAGCCATCCATTTATCAAGGGTTCCGGCAGGTACAATCCGGATTCCCGGAAGGGTCACATGTGGAATTTTATCCCCGTCGGATTCAATCACCAATGATGTAATATCAACATCCAGAAACGTTGTTAAATCTGTGGTTATTGATTCAATAAACTCTTCAAATGTCGTACATTCAAGGAGACGCAAGACGGAGCGATGAATCCGATTCTGGTTATTCATGTTATGACGGGCCGTTTCAACAATTTCTTTTGCCGTTTCAATCGCTTCTGTTTTATCGGCTTTCAAACGTTCAATCATATAGGTTTGGAAATCTGCTATTTTTCGTCCGTTTTGCTGTTTGGGCGGAACCAGTATATCCAGTGCTTCAGGATTTTTTGACAAAAAATCAGGATGTGATTTCAGGTAAGAAAGAACATCTGCAGAGGTTACTTTTCTATCGTCAAGAGAATTGGTCACGCTGGGATCCTGTTTAAACGGATATTGTCTTTAAGCATAACATATTTTCCTATGTCGCAGAATATGAATTATAGCTGATCAGGAATAAAAGACGCGCCATTACAAAAGGCGCGCCTTTGGATTTTATAGCATCAGAAATGGGTCACGCAGATTTCTTTGCATAATTACCTGAAAAGGCATCTTCAGAAAAGGCGTCTTCCCATGTTCCTTGTGTCGACGCTTTCGAATATTCAGTAGCGCGGTTCTCAAAAAAGTTTGTGTGTTCCGCACCGTTCAACATTTGGTCCATCCATTGTAATGGATTTTTAGTGATCATATAAACCGGGTCCAAATCCAATTGTTGCAGCCGGCGATCAGCAATATAGCGAATATATTGCTTCACTTCTTCCGCAGACAATCCTTCGACCGCGCCTTGTTCAAACGCCAGATCAATAAAGGCGTCTTCGATTTCGATGATTCTTTTTGCGGCCTCTGTAATTTCTGTCCGTAAGCGGCTTGTCCAGATATCCGGGTTCTCTGCAATAAAGGTTTTAAAAAGCTTAATCATTGAAAGACAGTGTAGTGTTTCATCACGCACAGACCATGTAATAATCTGGCCCATCCCTTTCATTTTATTGAAACGTGGGAAATTCATCAGAATAGCAAAGGACGCAAAGAGCTGTACACCCTCCGTAAACGCGCCGAACATCGCCATTGTTTTGGCAATATCGTGCCGTGAACTCATGTTTGCAGTTTGCAGGAAGTCGTACTTATCTTTCATCTCCTTATACTGCATGAAGGCTGAGTATTCGATTTCAGGCATACCCAGAGTATCCAGCAAGTGAGAGTAGGCCGCAATATGAACCGTCTCCATATTCGCAAAGGCCCCCAGCATCATCTGAACTTCAACGGGACCAAAAACGCGCGAATAATGTTTCATATAGCAATTATTGACCTCGACATCGGCCTGGGTAAAGAAACGGAAAATCTGGGTCATCAGATTTTTTTCGGATTCAGTTAACGTTTTTTTCCAGTCGCGAATATCTTCGGCCATCGGCACTTCTTCGGGTAACCAGTGAATCCGCTGCTGGGTCAACCATGCTTCATAACACCAAGGGTAGAGGAAGGGTTTATAGACGTGACGTTCCACCAACAGAGGGGATTTCGACAGTTTAACATCATCCGTCAGGTCATCATATTTTGCAGAGATAGTGTTGTTGGTCATGGTGCAACTCCTTAAAAGAATGGACTTATGCACTCAACACCGATTCAGGCCTTTTCTGCAAGATGAATCTGACATTTTTTTATAAAAAAAGATATAAAACCACAAGATATTGTGATTTGGAATAAAAATACACACAGGATGTTGTGATACTTCAAAAATTACCGATCCCGCAATACGCCCGTCTTTGATAGTAAAATGGCAATCGACCGTGTGTTAGGGAATTGAGAGAGAATAATCGTGATAATCGCCAGAATAGGCACGGCGAGGAACATCCCCGGAATACCCCACACCATCCCCCACATTGCGAGAGAGGAGATGATAAAGATCGGGCTGAGGTTCAGGTTGTTTCCCATCAGATACGGGTCGAGCACATGGCCAAGGAAGGCGTGGGAGAGGCACAAACATCCCAACACCATCGCAAAGACAGCAGGATCCCCAAACTGGATCAAGGCAATCGCTGACGGAAGGGTCAAGGCAATAAAAGATCCAGCGTAAGGGATAAAGTGAAGGAAGAACGCCATCAATCCCCAGAATTCTGCAAAGTCAACCTGGAAATAGGAAAGAATAAAATATGTGAGAATGCTGTCGATCGCGCTAACAAAAGATTTAATGCCGATATAGCGTTGAATTCGGACATCGATTTTGTGAATGATAGCGCGGAGATGGTCCTCGGTCGATTGGTCGGAAATCATATTGATGATTTTACGGTTAAAGTATTTTTGTTCATACAGCAGAAATCCGGTATAGAAAAACACCACCAATATCTTTCCGGCAATCCCCGTAAAAGATTGCGCCAATACCGTAATGATTTTGCCCAAATCCAGATAAGATCTGATTTCTTCAAAGGTGGGTTGGTGGCTTAAATTGAACCAGATCATGACTTTCTGGATAATCGGCTGGAAATTTTCCTGATAATGCGGGGCGGCTTGCATCACATCGGCAATGTTCCGGCTGATCAGGATACCGATACCGGTCAGAAGCGCGCACAGCGCAAAGATAGCCATAGCAAAGCGTCCAAAACGTGGAATCATCGACCCGATGGTGGGGATCAGGCTAATGCCCCGGGCAATAGCGTTGATCAGATACCATACAAATACGGCAATCACGAACGGGATCAGAATGGCCCGGCCTTCGTGAAGGACAAAGACCAACAGGCAAATGGCAATAAATCCCAAAGCAATGCTGGAGGCCATGATCGGACCAGAAGATGGCGGAAGTCGGGTGAATCTGTGCATGAAAACTCTCTGTTGCCGAATATTTCCTATTTTTATCATCCTTACCTTGTTTTACCAAGATCATTTTGGGGCCTGGTTCATAAAAAAACACCCCCAAAAGGGGTGTTTTGAAAGGTCTTTAGCTTTTGTTTTTGATCTTACGCATTATTAATTGCATGAATATAGGTGTCAAATTCCTGTTTCAGAATTTCAGCCTGTTTGCTTAATTCTTCGGCAGCACCTGACAATTGTGATGCGGCAGTTCCCGTCGATGCTGTGGATTGGCTAACGCCTGCAATATTCTGATCAACTTCGATAGAAGCATTCGAGGCTTCATTAACGTTTCTGGTAATTTCAGATGTTGCGGCTGCTTGTTCTTCGATTGCGGCGGCAATGCTTGAAGATGTTTCGCTGATCTGGTCGATAATTTTTGTAATATCTTGAACAGCTCTTGCAGCGATTTTGGTATCTTCTTGAATTTGTGTGATTTGCGTTGAAATCTGGTCAGCAGATTGCGCAGAATTTGCAGCCAGTCCTTTGACCTCATTTGCTACAACAGCAAAACCTTTACCGGCATCGCCAGCTCGAGCGGCCTCAATTGTTGCATTGAGGGCCAAGAGGTTGGTTTGTGCCGAGATATCAGAAATGACAGATGTTACTTCACCAATCTTTTGTGCGGATTCAAGAAGCTTGTCAATAGATTGAATGGCCAAGCGACTTTTCTCAACAGCATCATTTGCAACAGATGACGACCGCGAAACCTGTTGCGTAATTTCACTGATAGAGGATGATAATTCTTCAGTGGACGCCGCAACAGTCTGGATATTTGATGAGGTTTCGGTTGATGCAGCCGATACAGCATTCGATTGAATGGATGTCTCTTCTGCTGCTTTCGCAAGTGTATGTGCCGATGCTTGAAGCTCAGTTGATGCAGCAGCAACGACTTTTACAATCCCGCTCATTGATTGTTCGAATCTTGCAGTTGCTTGATTTACACGGTCTTGACGAGCTTCTTTTTCAAGGCGTTCCTGATCTGCTTTGGTTCGTAATTTTTCTGCTTCAAGCAGGCTGTCTTTGAAACCTTGCAAAGACAACGCCATTGCTCCAATTTCATCTTTACGCTCTTTAAACGGAACATCCTGAGTTAAATCACCACCTGATAAAATGCCCATATAGTTTCTGATTTGTAGGATAGGGGTTGCAACAGAACGACTTAAAAGGAATGTACAGCCGCCCGCAAGGATAAACATCAGAACGATTCCACCAATCGCCATATGTTTTTCATGTGCATAAATGCTGTCACCCGTCTCGCTTGCGTCATGTGCGCCGTTTGAGTTTAACTCAACCAGTTTCAGCAGGACTGCTGAGGCATCATTAAATTGTTTCAGGGAATCACCGTAAAGAACTTCGCTGGCCTCAGCATTCTGGTTATTGCGTGAGAGGGCAAGGAATGTTTTATGATCTTTCATATACATATCCCAGTCATTTGAAAATTGTTCATATAACGATTTTTCTTCGGGCGAAGATATCAGTGGTTCATATTTCTGACGTAGATCTGCTATATATTTTTTAAGGGCTTCCAGATCTTTCTCAGCGTCGTCCATTGTTTTCGGATCTGTGGTTCCGACATGTTTACATTCTGCCAAACGGAAGTCAGATGTCGCTGTATTTAAAGAAGAAGTTGCTTCGACAGAGGGAAGCCAGTTTTGAGAGATAATCGATGATTGATGATTGACGACGTCCATACTGGAAAGAAGTTTCAAGGATAACGCCCCAGCGAGAAGAGTCAGGACAAACATAAATATAAGAATTCTATAGCTGATTTTAAGATTTTTCATTTTCTTTTCATGTTTTTTGAAGAGTTAAAAGGAAATTTTTACACAAACAAGGAAGGCAGCGACTATAAAAGAAAAGCGTTAAGGATATGTAAGAATTTTATCATAAACCGAATCATTTGTAAAAAGACTTTAACTTTATTCACGAAATAATATTTGTTTTTTCAATCTGTTTTATGATCAATAATTCTTGACATATGCCTTAAAACCTGTGCATAACTGCCGCAGAGTTTGCGAATGCTTTTTTTCCGCACCCCGAGCTGTTGTCTAAACAACCTGCTCAGCTGAACATTATTTCTCTGGCAATGTTCTTTTTAAACGTGTTGAACGAGAGCCTGTCCGTTTGTACCCAGATTTTTGGGGAGGAAAGACTGTGACTCTGGGTTTGTCCATAGTGGTCAAATCCCAACACGGAAACATAAAAGGATATTAGATGACCGGGTTTTCCACCTTCGGCCTCTCCGAGGCTATGCTTAAAAAACTAGAAACAATCAATTTCACCACCCCGACCCCTATTCAGGAACAGTCCATTCCGGCTGCGATGGAAGGCAAAGACATTCTGGGTACCGCACAAACGGGAACCGGAAAAACGGCAGCGTTTGGTCTGCCTTTGGTGCATCATTTGCTGAACAAACCGCACAGCATGGCGTTGGTGATGACCCCAACCCGCGAATTGGCGGTTCAGGTTATGACCCAGATTAAATCTTTCTTGCCGGACGGCAGCGGCATTAAAACCGCTCTCCTGATCGGTGGGGAAGCCATGTTCAAACAGTTGAACCAACTGCAGAGCAAGCCACGGATTATCATTGGAACTCCGGGGCGGATCAATGACCATCTGGAACGTGATACCTTGCGTTTGAGCAAAACGGATTTTCTGGTATTGGACGAAGCCGACCGTATGCTGGATATGGGTTTTGGTGTGCAATTGGAAGCTATTGCCGGATATTTGCCAGAAACCCGTCAGACATTGATGTTCTCGGCGACGGTTCCTGCCAATATTATGAAACTGGCGAAAAACTATCTGAAAGATCCTGTGCGTGTTGAAACAGCAGCGCCTCATTTGGCGGCTCCGAAAATCAAACAAGAACTGATCCATGTCAATGATGACACCAAACATGACGAACTGATCAAATTGTTGGATGCCCGTTCGGGTCAGATTATTGTGTTTGTGAAAACAAAACATGGTGCGGATCGTCTGGCACGTCGCTTGACCCGTGAAAACCACTCGGCGGACACCATTCATGGTGATTTGCGCCAAGGTCAACGTGACCGCGTGATTCGTGGATTCCGCAAAAATGATACCCGTATTCTGGTGGCCACCGATGTGGCGGCCCGTGGATTGGATATTCCGATGCTGGAAACGGTTATTAACTATGATCTGCCGCAATGTCCGGAAGATTATATTCACCGGATTGGTCGTACCGGCCGGAACGGTCAGGAAGGCGAAGCGATTTGCCTGATTTCTGGTGCAGACAAAGCAAAATGGGCTGCGATTGATCGCCTGATGAATCCGGGTAAGGCAAAAGCCGAAGGTGGATTTGAACGCAGTGGTGGCCGTGGCGGGAACTCTCGCGGCGGGCCAAAACGCAGCTTTGGCGGCGGTGACAGAAATGGCGGCGGTGGTCGCAACTATGGCCCGAAAGCCAGCTTTGGCGAACGCAAATTCGGGGAGAAGCCTTCGTGGAAATCCTCGTTCAAGAAAGATGAGAGACCGGATCGTCCGTCCCGTGATTTCGGTGACCGGAATGATCGTCCCGCACGTTTTGAACGGGATGACCGTGCCGAAGGATCCGGGCGCAAGCCATGGTCTCCTGAAGGGGCCTATAACACCGAAAACCGTTCGGAACGCGGCGGACGCTCCTCTGCGCCTCGTCAGGATTCACGCAAAGAGTGGATTCCTGAGGCCGAATTCCGTAAGCAAAGAGACAGTGGAAACGCTGGTAAACCTGCTTTCAAAAAATCCGAAGGTAAAAAAGACACTGGATTTAAAAAAGAGGCAGGGTTCAAGAAAGAGGGCGGTTTTAAAAAATCAAATAGCTCCAAACCATTTGCATCGAAATCAAATGGTGGAAATTCTGCCCCCCGCCGCGCCCGTCCAGCAGCGTAAATATTCTGGAATCTAGAAATTAAAAAGGAGCCATAAGGCTCCTTTTTGTTGGGCGGTAAACATTTGGCTCTATTGCCCACAATAATGTGGTTTATGCTTTAAAGGCCGGGGGTTTTAACCTGATAACCAGTCTCCTCAGGCTGTTTGCTCATCGTTACTCTGTTTAACGCCGCTTGTAATGGGGAGGTCCGCGCCATTACTCCAACGTCTTCTCCATCGATAGCCCGTTCTCCTCGTGACATATATTCAGATTGTTCTTTTAAAAGAGCTGCAAATTCAGAATCACCCATTCCAAGTTTGTCTTGGTTTGCTCGGAGTGTCAATTGTGCTTTAAAAACAGGGCTGCTTTCTTTTGATGGGTTTCTCTCCCATTGACTCTGCTGTTCCATCAGAGCATTAAATTGTTTTCTCCCCATACCTAGGCTTTCAGGTGTTAAACCTGCTGTGGCACCCGTAAAACTAGCTGTTAGCTCAGGTGCGCTTGAAAAAAGTGTTGGAGCTGGAGTTTCATATCCGCCTTTACCTCTTATAACCGTTGCCGCTCTCTCTCTGCCATTTGGAGTTGTTACAATCACTCCTATATCAGGATTCATAGGATCAATCGAGAGAGTCCAGCCACTTCCCAAAGTTGTAATAGTCCTTCCTGTGTCTGGGTCCCTTGTAATAGAGGAGACTGCGATTGCGCCCTCATTTCCGTTAGCATCTCGGAATGTATATTGATTGTCTCCATTATGGATGATAGCAGCTCTTCCTCCTATCCCATATTCTGTTGATCCTCTAGCAGCAGGTGATCCCATTTTTTAACGACCCTTTCTTTCATAAGTTCGAGTATCTATTTCTCGAAACACGTGACCTATGACAAATAATATTTTATACATATTAATTTTAAGTTAATATATGTAAAATAATTAGGGTCCGGTAAAATGATGGGGCTGCATCGAAATCAAATGGTGGACACGGATATAGGAGTATTCAAGAAAGCGTCATTCCTCGAATCTTGAAAGGATTCTAGGAGAATCTAAACAAAAGCGGTTTCATACAGAGAGCTCAGAGAATGCGGAGAGGTCACAGAGTTTTTTACACGGAGAAACGGAGGCGCGGAGTTTTTATACTCTCCGTTACTCCGCTTCTCCATGTTAAATCCTTTTTGTCTGGATCCCCTTAGGCCGCAAGCGGTCAGGGGATGACAGGGGTGGGAGTTACACCATCGCCATCCCGCCATTCACATGGAGCGTGGCTCCTGTCACATACCCGGCTTCTTCAGAGGCCAGATACGTTACGGCGGCAGCAATGTCGCCTGCGGATCCCATGCGCCCCATCGGAATGGTAGAGGATATTTTTGCCTTTTGGTCATCTGTTAAAACCTCGGTCATCGAGGTCGCAATAAAGCCCGGAGCCACACAATTGACGGTGATATTGCGCGAGGCAATTTCCTGCCCCATGGCTTTGGACCAGCCGATCATACCGGCTTTGGATGCGACGTAGTTGCATTGTCCGGGATTCCCCATCACGCCCACGACGGATGCAATGTTGATAATCCGGCCCCAACGGCGTTTCATCATGCCGCGTTGAACAGCTTTGGCCAGTTTGAACGTGGCGGTCATATTGACGGCAATCACCTCGTCCCATTCTTCGTCTTTCATGCGCATCGAAAGATTGTCACGTGTAAGACCGGCATTGTTGACCAGAATATCGATCTGCCCCATGGCTTTGTCAGCATCAGCGACCAACGCATCCACCGCGCCATCGGCCCCCAGATCTGCAGGCAGGACATATACGCGTTCTTTGAGATCGGCCGCCAAAGCATTCAGTTTATCAACATTACGGCCAGAGATACCAACAATGGCCCCTTGAGCGTGGAGGGCGCGGGCAATGGCTTCGCCAATACCGCCTGTGGCACCTGTGACCAATGCTGTTTTTCCAGTGAGATTAAACATGTTTTTTTCCTTTTCTAAGTGGTCGGTGGTCAGTGGTCGGTGGTGAGTCATGAGAACAGAAAAAACTGTTCACTTAATCACTGTCCACTATTTCAATTTCGTAATCAACGCGTCGATCTGTTCCGGTGTGCCGATGCTTTCGGTGGCCACATCTTTTTCAATGCGTTTGATCAGGCCGGACAGGACTTTTCCGGCGCCAAGTTCGATCATCTCGGTCACACCTTGTTCTTTCATCCATGTGACCGACTCGCGCCACCGGACGGTGCCTGTGACTTGCTCCACCAACAAACGGCGAATAACATTCGGGTCGGATACCGCATTGGCCGTCACGTTGGCCACAATCGGCAGGCACGGGATCTGGATCAGGGTGTCATTCAACGCGGATTGCATGGCATCGGCCGCAGGCTGCATCAAGGTGCAATGGAATGGCGCGGACACAGGAAGTTGCAAAGCACGCTTTGCGCCTTTCGCGGTGGCCAACTCCATCGCAATCGCGACTGCGCCCGTATGACCCGAAATGACCACTTGGCCTGGCGAGTTATCATTGGCGGATTGAACGGTCTCCCCATTCAAAGCCTTGGCCGTCGCCTCGGCTGTAATGGCCTGAACATCCGGCAAATCCAACCCCAGAATAGCCGCCATGGCGCCAACGCCCACGGGAACGGCTTTTTGCATGGCCTGCCCGCGCAGCTTCAACAATTTGGCCGCGGTGGCAATGTCGAACGACCCTGCTGCTGTCAACGCCGAATATTCTCCCAGAGAATGTCCTGCCAGAAAGGTTGCGGATTTGGTTAGGTCAACGCCCCCTTGTCCGGTGAGGACCTTCACAATCGCCATCGATACCGCCATCAAAGCGGGTTGGGTATTTTCGGTCAGGTTCAAATCGGATTCGGATCCGGTCGTCATCAGGGCGAATAATTTCTGGGACAACGCGTCATCGACTTGCTCGAACACCTCGCGTGCTTCGGGAAAGGCATCGGCCAGATCCTTGCCCATACCGATAAATTGAGACCCTTGTCCGGGAAAAACAAACGCACGCATTCTGATTCGTTCCTTGGTTTATTATTTAAACCCTCCTTATAGAGGGCGTTCTACAAAAAATCCACAGCGCAGAGCTATTGAGACTTCATTTTTTATCAAATTGATATGGGATTAAGCAAAAAAACGTATCGTTTTGTATGATGCCTATTTACAACAGTTTATAAATGATGTATATATTATTTCTCTCTTTTTAAAAATTAGATATTTTTATTTCTTTCTCTGAATAAAAAACGAAAGAAACTGTCTTGTTTTTAAGGGGATATGAACATTCAACCTAAGTCAATTTGCCTGAGTAGATTTAAATGTGCGGAAAAAGGGGTCTTTAAAAAATGACAAAAAATGTCAGCCACATATTTACAGGAGGTCGTATTATGAATTGTTCTATTATCCATCAAAATATTAAAGCCATTCTGGAAGAAGACGGAACGGCCTACTCTACGGTGATTGAATCCGGTGGGGTCGCCAATGTCGATTATGCCGGCTATTGCTGCCATATTTCGCTGAATCGCCTTCGCCAATCCTTGAACAGTCCAAATATCTCGGTTGATCGATTGGAAGGGCTCCTCCGTCGTGCATCCCGTAAACATACGCTTGAGGATACAAATAAGGATTGGGCCTATGTGATGGCAAGGTTCCTGACTCGTCACGTCAACGCGAATAGCCAGATGGTTTAACGTCTGGTATTGACCCGTCCTTTTATCCTCCCCAGCCTTTCCTCCATTCACATTGTGTTGGAGGGAAGGCATTTTTTAAAAAATCTCTAACGCAAACTCTTGCACTATAGGCCTGAAACGGGCTATGTTTTCTGACCATGTTCACATATAATCCCGTTACCCTTCAGGCAGAAATCTTACGCGCGCGGACCCGCGTTTATCGCGCTGGTGCGCCAACCCCCTTGCAAGAAATAAAACTGTCTGATGTTGATGCCCATATTTTTGTAAAGCGTGAGGACTTATCCCCCATTCATGCCTATAAATGGCGAGGGGCCTATAATTGTACCGCGCATCTTGTTGAAACACAGAATGTTACAACGGTTGTTGCAGCTTCAGCCGGAAATCATGCGCAGGGAGTTGCTTTGGCAGCGCGTATGTTAGGGATCAGCGCAAAAATATTTATGCCTGTTTCAACACCCTTAATGAAGCAGAAAGCTGTTAAACTTCATGGTGGAGATCATGTTGAAATTATTCTGACAGGAGACACCTTTGATCAAGCTTCAGAAGAGGCTAATCAATATGTTTCTGAAAATAATTTACCCTATGTGCATCCCTTTGATGATCTGTATACAATCGCAGGTCAAGCCACTATCGCCGATGAAATCATGTTATCTGGTCAAGCGCCCTTTGATTATGTGTTTGTTCAGATCGGTGGAGGTGGTATGGCTGCAGGTGTATCATCATGGATTAAGGCACACCATCCTGATACAAAAATTATCGGGGTTGAAGGGGAGGGACAGGCCAGTATGGATGTTTCGTTAAAACACGGAGAGCCTGTTACCCTTCACCATATTGATACTTTTTGTGATGGCACGGCTGTCAAGCGTCCTGGTGACCTGACATTCCAGATTTGTAAAGAAAATCTGGATGGAATGGTTTTGGTCAGTAATGAAGAGGTGTCGGCGGCTATCCAACTTTATTGGGAGGCAAAACGCGTTATTCCTGAGCCCGCGGGGGCGATGGGTCTGGCGGGTTTCAAGAAATTTTCTCGCGAGAATCCGGATCTGGTTTCGGGGAAGAAGATTCTTGTTATTCTCTGTGGTGCGAACATGGATTTTAGCAAATTGGCTTTGATTTCCGCACAGTCTGCAATAGGAGCGCAGCGTTATAAATATTTGCGCTTCCATATCAACGAAGAAAATGGAAGCTTATTGAATCTGTTGGATGGTGTTTTCGCAGACGTGAATGTAATCGGTTTTCAGTATGGAAAAAATTCAGATAAAAATGCCTATCCTGTTATTGGCTTTGAAGCGGATCCGGGAAAAATAGAATCTTTATATGCAGGGCTTTATCAAAACGGTATTCTATTCGAAGACGTTACAGATGATCCTGATATTCGGTATCGCGTGATTAATTATAACCCTGCGCTTTTTAAAAACCCTGTCTTTTTGCATGTTCATTTTCCTGAACGAAAAGGGGCCCTGCGTGAGCTGATGCGGAATGTATCTGAATTCGCAGGACTTTGTTATTTCAATTATGCGTATACAGGTGAAAATATTGGTCGTGCCCTGATGGGATTTGATCTAAATGCCGAGTCAGATCGTACGATGTTGGATGTTGCAATTTCAAAATCTCCGGTCGAATGTAAATCTTTATCTCCGGATGTTGTAAAACGTATTCTCGCCAGAGTATAAATTTTTAGGATAGTTTCAGGATTTTTTCTAGATAGTGGGTCTTGATACCAAAAAAAGATTTTGCAGACTTGATTTGATCCAGAAGATTCTGGTCCTTGACCTCGGATGGGTTTCGTTTTGTTCCTACAATCATCACATTTTTGGGTGTATGGGCATCCGATATAAATTCAAAGACTTTTGTTGAATAACCACAATATTCTAAAATCAGGGCCCGAATTCCATCCGTGATCATTTCTGCCTGACGTTCAAGAAACGTTCCATGTTTAATTAGAAAATCCAATTCGTTCTGTGGTTTATTCTGTTCCATTTCACGGCGAATTTGTTTGTGACAACAAGGGGCTACAACAATCAGATCTGCACCGGCTTTGATACCTTTGAAGAGGGCATCATCTGTTGCGGTATCACAGGCGTGGAGAGCAATAACAATATTTGCATCTGTACAGTCAAAATCCATCACAGTTCCCTGATGAAATCTCAAATGATCAAAGCCGGTATTCTTTGCGATTTCGTTACACATATTGACTAAATCGGGCCGATATTCGACGCCGATAAGATCTGTTTTGTGTCCGCAAGTTTGAAGATAGTCATACAAGGCAAAAGTCAGATATCCTTTTCCTGCCCCCATATCCACAATCTTTTGAATTCTATCGGGTGGAAGATGTTTGATAAGACCGCTTAGGATTTCAACATATTTATTGATTTGCCGGAATTTATCTTGAGAATTTTTAAGAACATGGCCTTTGGCGTCAGTAATACCCAGAGCATAAAGATATGATTTTCCTTCTGGTGCGATCAATCTTTGTTTATTCCGATCATGGTCAAGAGACGGAACGGTCGGATGTGTTGCCGGTTTTTGTTTTAATCCCTTGTGATGAAAAATAATATCAAACGCAGTTGTATAAAGGGTCCCGGATTGGAACCCATTTTGTAAGGCATCGTGAAGATTAAGAACGGCATCACTCTTGCTGTAGTTTTTGATGATATCCCGCGTTTTATAACGATAGGTGAAACTTAGCTTTTCTTCGTTCCTCATCAGGATGCGCCGGATATGAATCGATTTTAATCCATTTTCAGACCCCTGATAATGATCGAGAGAAAGTTTTACAAAACGATTCTCGGAAAGGCTTGCCTCAAAAAAGGTAATAAATTCTAGAATAAGATCTGAAAATGATGTCATACAGGTTTATAGCATGTCTGACATATGCCATGCAATTCAACATTCCAGCGGGTCAAATGAAAATGGGCATCCCGTGTTTTTTTGACCAATGGTTCAGGCAAATCACAAAGATGTGTTTCTAAAACCGTTCCACATTGATCGCAGATCATGAATTGTGACCCCTTATGCAAGTGATCACTTTGGCATATAATATAGGCATTTAAACTTTCAATCCGGTGAATAAATCCATGCTCTGATAAGAACTCAATCGCACGATAGGCGGTTGGTGGTTTCGGATTCTTTAGTTTTTTACCAAGCTTTTCAAGAACCTCATATGCGCCAATAGGTTTTTTTGACCTTGCAATAATGTCCAGAACAAATTGTCGTGGTTCCGTGAATCGAAAACCTTTTTGAAGACAATAATCAGCAACATCTTGGATCAGAGGGGTTTCACGAGCCATGTTATTTTAATCCTTTATCAATTTAACATCTTTTAACCTATAAAAAGTCGAAAGGTCTTTATCTTCGGGGACGAGTTCCAGTGTCCCTTCAATGGTCAGTGGGTCATACGAAAATTTGATGGGTGTATTTTTGACGGTGTGAGCCTCAATCACCAAGGCAGGGCTTACATGATATTGGAAGGGGCAATTCAAGGGAAAGGGGCCAAACAGAAACTGTCCTTGTTTTTCATCAGGATCAAGAGGGAACATATATCCTTTGATTTTGATCTGTGTTTGATCAAGTTTCTTGACTGATTCAGGAAATACAGGTTTTTGATAGAAAAGGTCCATCCCGTCGGCATCTTTGGTTGTTATATCCAGAACTTTTGTTTTTCCAAGCATTTTCCAATCAAGACCTCCTTGAGGGATATCAACATAATCTTTGATGAAATCTTCAATTGTTCGGGTTGGGGCATCGGATCCTTCTTCATATTTCAGGGCATGGGCCGGACCAGAATATAGGCCGGAAGATCCAAGTATCAGGCATCCGATCCATAAAAGCCGCTTCATTTATCAATCCCCTTTAGATCTAAGATTTTACAAGTAATTTGGCGATATCCGTTCGCGCCGCCGATATTGCTGCCGGCAAGGCCCCCAGAATGCCTGCACCACATCCAATTGCAAATAAAACAATATCGAAAGGGTGGATAGATAATAAATCATTACGAAGAATAATTCCTTCGAAACTTCCTAATATCTGGCTCAAAGAATAAGCCAGAATATGCCCAAAAACAATTCCGATCAGTGACCCGATTGCACCGAGTAATACGCCCTCTGTCATTAATGTTGTAAAGAGTTTTGTGGGTGAGGCCCCCAACACACGGAGGACCGCCATATCATGGCGACGCTCTGTCAATGATGAGGCCAGGGTTGCAAATAGCATTAAAAGGGATAACCCCAAAACAGATGCTGCAAGAGCGTTCAGAACATCTCTGCCAATCCCCAAAGTTTTGGAGAGGCGGGTCAATTCATACTGGGGATTCGCCGCCTGCACCTGTTCTGTATTGTTAATCATACGTGGTAAATTCATAACGGATGCATGATTGCGGGCTTTAATTAGAATAGCAGTTATTTTTTGCTCTGTTTTATCATGATTTTCTGATGAATGTAATTCACCTTCCTCTTCGTCATGATCATGATGGGCGTGCAATTCCTGAACACTTGCATAGGGAGTTATCAGTAGCCGGTCGAGAACAGTTCCAGTTGGAGCCAATCGTCCAACAACCTTATAAAGATGCTCATCATGGATGTCACCATCATGAGCCGCATCATCACTTGTAAAACCGTGATGAGCTGCGAATTCCTGGCCTGTTTTGACAGTTGTTTTGGCACCAGCAACAATATCAAAGGGTTTAAGAAAAATACCGCCATCTTCAAATTTTGCCTGATATAAATCAAGAAAATCCGGAGTTGTCCCAACGATACGCGCTCCCTCGAAATGATCCCCTATAACGATCGGGATTGCTTTTTTAACCATAGAATTCTGGCGAATTTTTTCAAAGTCCGACATATCAATATTTCCGATAGGAACGTCAGTATGATAGATCGTAGACAGAATAAGTTGTAAAGGGCTTCCTTTGGCGCCTGCGACAATATCAATGCCTGCATTGTTCCGTTTTAAGCCGTCACTCAGCCCTGTGGATATCAGAAAGACAGATGTCAACATCGCAATTCCCATGGAAATAGCGAGAGTACTGAGAATTGTATGAAGGGGTTTATGCTGGAGCCCCTTGATCGCTAAAGAGAAAGTATTCATTTTATGCGACTCCTTTTAACGATAGGGATGTCAGGTCAATAATATTCTGGAATCTTTGTTTGATCCGATGGTCATGTGTTGCAACAAGCAGGGCACTTTGTGATTCCCTAGCTTGCTGATCAAGGAGGTCCATAACGATATCTGTATTTTGATCGTCAAGCGATGAGGTCGGTTCATCTGCAATGATTATGGATGGGCTGTTAAAAATAGCCCGGGCCAATGCGGCGCGTTGCTGTTGTCCCTGACTTAATGCGTCGGGTTTTCGATCTGCTAAACCATTCAATCCTAAAGATAATAAAAGATTTTCAAGCCTATCGGGGCGAGAGGGAATCCCTGACATGTCTCTTGCGAGGAGGATATTTTGTGCAATCGTAAGCGAGGGGAGAAGATGCAATGTCTGGAAAACAAATCCGAAAGTCGCCCCCCTTAAATGATCTCTTTCTTTTGCCGTTAAAGCATAAAGGTCTTTGTCTTTTACAAAGACCTTTCCCGATCCTGGTGCAAGGAGTCCCGCTATTACAGAGAGAAAGGTTGTCTTCCCTGATCCTGAAGGGCCTAATAATAGAATCCGGTCTTCTGGATGAATGGTGATATCAGGGAAGTTAAGAATGGTTGATGTTTTGCTGTGTTGGACTGTTACAGAATCTGTTCTGAGAATGGTCATGAAAGAGCCTTTATTGTTTCTTTTATTTTGAATCTCGATATCTATGCATATTTTTTGATTTGTTACAATATAACATTTTAATAAATTCCCAGACGGAAAACGATCATAAAAAAAGCCCCCGAAATTTCTTTCGGGGGTTTCAAGTTCTACCTCATCAGGAGAGATCCTGATTCTGTTTCGCAGTGGTCGAAGAGCGCAATTAGGCTTTTTTCTCTTCTTTGTCTTCTTTCTCTTCTTGACGACCAGCTGTTTGCACTCCTGCGGACAGGAAGCTGCCGAATTTTTTCTCGAATTTGGACAATTGTCCTTTTTCTGTAATTTTTTGGGTTCCGCCCTTCCAAGCAGGGTGGGACATGCTATCAATGTCGAGTTTCATGACATCCCCAGCTTTGCCCCATGTGGTGCGGGTTTTGTATTCTGTTCCGTCGGTCATGACCACGGTAATTTCGTGGTAATCGGGATGAGTGTTGGCTTTCATAACCAGGTGCTCCATAAATCTTATCTATAAATTTCTTCTGTGGCAGGACTTATACCAGTCAAAAGGCCCAAAAATCAAGAACATTATTTAATTTTTTTTCTTTTCTTAATCAAGGGGTTAAGGAATGCTTGCGGACAGGGCAGGGCCTATTCCGGACGCGCCACGGACTTTCCGGTGGATTTCAGGTCGGCAAAGGCCTCACTCAAACGCTCGACGATTCCTTTTTCCCCAACCCGTAACCAGGTACGCGGGTCATATTCCTTTTTAAAGGGTTTGCCCGATTCGGGATCAATCTGGGTAGCAAAGGCCTGCGCATTGGCTTTGACAAAGTCACCAATCGGCTTGGCAAAGGCAAATTGGGTATCGGTATCAATATTCATTTTAAAGACGCCATAGCCCAGGGTTTCAGCAATTTGGCCCTTGTCAGAGCCGGATCCACCATGGAAGACCAGATCTAGCGGATTTTCTCCCAATCCTTTGACCCGTTGCACCAAGTCTTGGGAATTTTTCAGGATATCGGGGCGCAGCTTCACGTTGCCCGGGGCATACACCCCGTGGACATTGCCAAACGAGGCCGCAACCGAGAAATGGCCGATCGGGGCAAGTGTTTCATAGGCTTTCAGAACGTCCTCCGGTTGGGTATAAAGACGGGCGTTGTCGATGTCATCTGACCCGACGCCATCTTCTTCCCCGCCGGTGCAACCCAATTCGATTTCGATGCTCATATCAATCGCGGCCATGCGTTTTAACAGGCGGGCGCATTCTGCAATATTGGCGTCCAAAGGTTCTTCGGACAGGTCAATCATATGCGATGAAAATAAAGGGCGGCCATGCTCTTTGTAATAGGCTTCGCCGTGATCCAGCATTGCCTCGACCCATGGGATCAATTTTTTATTGGCGTGGTCGGTGTGCAGAACAACGCAGACGCCGTAATGTTTAGCCATCATATGCACGTGATGCGCAGCCGATACCGCGCCCAGAACCTTGGCCTGAAAACTATCGGGGAATCCTTTGCCTGCATAGAATTCGGCTCCGCCATTCGAGAGTTGGACAATGACATCGGATTTGTTTTTTGCCGCGGCTTCGAGCACCGCGTTGATAGAGTTCGTGCCGACCACATTGACCGCGGGGAGGGCGTAGTGCCCATCTTTACAAGCCTTGACGAGGGCCAGATAGTCTTTGCCGGTAACAACTCCGGCGGCCAGTGTAATGGGCGATGTGGTGGGAGATGTGGTGGTCATGTTCATTCCTATTGTTTCGTTTGTTATAAATTCGCCGTCATCCGCGCGGTGCATCGTAAGATGCTGGCACGGCGGGGATCCAGAACCATGTGAGGCTCTGCCTCACGCAATAACTGGATCCCCCGCACTCATTCCGCTTTGTTTGCACAAAGTCTCCATTCGGCGGAGGATGACACGTGCAGGAAAACAGAAAGCCAACATAATGAATGTTGGCTTGTCTTTCAATCGCAATCGCGAAGAGGCAAATGGAGATTATTTAGGGGTGACGTTTGCTGGCATAGGAGAGATATCTTCCTGAGGCAATCCTGTTCCGGTATTAAAGCCACCAGAAATTGACAGCCCACTTGCACCAATAGACAACGCAGCCTGACGGAGGCTTCTTATCGTATCAGCAGATGGTTTAAATGTTTTACCCATTTTCGTCTTCTGTTTTGATCAATAAACCTTGTTCAACCAGATGGTCCAGCGCACGAACATTGGTGGTGTTGGCGCCGGAATATCCCCGATCGAAGAGTTCCTGTCGGGACGCTTCCCCCATGTCTGTGGCCGCCACTAAAAATTTGGCATCGCGCAACGTGGGTTTGGGATCGGTGAAGAGATTTATAAGCGTTTCTAAAAAAAAATGCAAGTTTTTATGTGACCGGTTAAAATAATCCAAAGCCAATCCCAGATTTTTCTTGGCATAGCCACAGCTGGACATGTGGATAACCCGCCCGTCTTGCTGGCTGGGGGTACGTAAAATACACCCTTGGTCATATAACCATTCGATTTCGCGGTTCAGGGTTGATTTGTTCATCCCAAAACGGTCCATCAGGGCCGATTGGGTGGTGTCGGGATGGCAATCTATATCGGCCAGAATTTGGGCGCGGCGGAGCGGGGCCGAGGGATCCCCGCCCAAGGCATCCACCAAATGGTCCAGAATCAAGCCCATTTGCTGGATACGGTTGGCACTGGCCTGATTATGGGCCGATTTTAAAATTTTTGGTGGCACAATACCTCCTGATATTCCTTTACAAAGATCAGAATAACACCATAACTTTAATCTTTCGTTGGTGCTATACTTTGTTCATGAAAGCACCCGAAAGTTTTCCCCCTCACCCCTCCCTCTCCCAAGCATCTTTCACTGGGGGGAGAAGGGCAACGGAGGCTTAAGGCTGTAAGCCTTTAGTCGAGGTCGGGTGAGGGGGGCTCTTTTTTCGGGCCATTAACCGAACGAAGTATATCTTAATATCCGACTTTGTGCATTTGAACGGCGGTATCCAGCATACGGTTTGAAAATCCCCATTCATTGTCATACCAACTCATCACACGAACCATTGTTCCATCAATCACTTTTGTGCCTTCAAGGGAAAAGATAGAGGACCTGGCGTCATGGTTGAAATCTGTTGAAACCAAGGGTTCATGATAATAACCTAAAATTCCTTTTAACGGCCCATCTGCTGCTGTTTTGACTGCGTTATTGATTTCATCGACCGTTGTTGCACGCTTCGCAACGAATTTCAGGTCAACCAGAGAAACATTCGGTGTCGGAACCCGGATTGCGACGCCATCCAATTTGCCTTTCAGATCAGGAAGGACTTTTCCAACAGCTTTTGCAGCGCCTGTTGATGTTGGAATCATATTCAGTGCAGCCGCACGCGCACGGTGTAGATCCTTGTGCATTGTATCAACGGTGTTCTGATCCCCTGTATAAGAGTGGATCGTTGTCATGAATCCATGTTCAAGGCCAACAGCATTATGAATCGCGAATACAAAAGGGGCCAGACAGTTTGTCGTGCACGATGCATTCGAGACAATCACATGATCCTTTGTCAGCTTGTCCGAGTTTACGCCATAAACGACAGTGATATCCTCCTCGGTAGCGGGGGCTGAAATCAGGACCTTTTTGGCACCGCCTTTAAGGTGCAATTCCGCCTTGGATTTGTCTGTAAAAACACCGGAACATTCAAGAACGATGTCAACACCAACACTTGCCCAAGAGATCTGGGATGGATCTCGTTGACAGAAAACCTTAACAGGCTTCCCGTGAATGCTGATCACGTCATCAGCGCTTGCTTTGACTTCGAAAGGGAAAGTGCCATGAACCGAGTCATATTTTAATAAATGGGCGTTTGTTTTGGTGTCTGCCAGATCATTAATGGCAACCAATTCAATGTCTGTTCGGCCTGATTCAAATAAAGCGCGCGCCACAAGGCGACCAATGCGTCCAAATCCGTTAATACCTACTTTAACTGTCATCATGTATCTCCTGCTGCTTGTTTCTGGTGATTTTTACAACTCTTTCAGCAGCTTGTCTATCCCCTCAATACATCTCTTTGAAGCCATCAAATTAGAGCTTAACCACGAGAGGAGGAGGAGAGTGAAAGATCATGTTTATGCACCGAAAGCGTCCCTCGCAGTTTCTCAAGGGCACGTGATTCCAATTGACGAACGCGCTCTTTACTAACGCCTAATTTTTGACCCAATTCCTCAAGGGTGACTGTCTCATATTGCATATGGCGTTCGCGAATAATATGCTGTTCCCTCTCACTTAATGTTTTTAGTGCAGTATTCAGCCATTTTGAGCGGGTTTCTGAATCTTTCATTCCGATAACAACGTCTTCGGGATTTGGTCTTGTGTCCGCCAGAAAAGAGCCGATTTCTTCCTCGCCATCATTGCTGATCAGTGCATTCAAGGATTGGTCGCCCCGGTTCATACGACCTTCCATGTCTTCAACATCCTTTACACGGACCCCAAGTTCTTTGGCGATTTTAATACGTCCATCTGTTGTAAGTCCGTTTTCATTTTCTGCTCCATCAATTCTTGCACGTAAGCGCCGCAGATTGAAAAACAGAGATTTATGTGCAGCCGTTGTGCCGGTTCGTACAATCGACCAATTTCTAAGGATATAATCCTGAATAGACGCACGGACCCACCATGTGGCATAGGTTGAAAAACGGACATCGCGATCAGGTTCAAATTTGTTGGCCGCTTGCATCAGCCCAAGATTTCCTTCCTGGATAAGATCTCCCATCGGAAGGCCGTAATGTCTGAATTTCGCAGCCGTTGCAATAACAAGCCGTGTGTAAGAACGGATCAGCTCGTGGAGGGCTTTTTGATCCCCATTGTTTTTCCAACGCGTGGCCAAATCGAATTCATGATCGCGTTCAAGCATTGGCTCATTCATAGAAGAGCGGATATACCCCATGGTTGCTTTTTGTGTATTCGTATCATCTATGTAAGACATTTTTTATTCCTCAACATCCTTTTTAAACAGATATGACTCCCGGTTTTGTATGGAATTCGGACCAAAACAGTTCTGTATAATACGGCAACAGCCCTACATCCTTTACTTAGTAGTATTCGTTCGGCTGAGGTAAAAGTTACAAAATATTTAAAAATATTTATTTTTACAATTATGAAAATATATTATTTTTACCTTGGTATAGGTGAGGGAAAAATTCCCGGCTAAAATCGAATCATTTATGATTTGAATTCTGCTATATCTTTAAAGGATAGGGCTGTGGTAGAAAGCTTTCAAATAAAATGATTTGAAGAAAAAATTGTCATATGAGCGTTCAAAAACATGCCGAAAAATTCTCTGCGCCTCGTAAGGATAGAAACGGGCGCATTCAGCTCGTTGCTCTAAGCCTTCCGGAAATGCAGGATGTTCTGGGTGAGCACAAATTGCCCAATTTTCGTTCAAAGCAAATTTGGAACTGGATTTATCAACGTGGTGTCACCACATTTGACGCCATGGCAAATTTACCAAAAGATTTGCGCAACATTCTCGCGGAACAGTATGTGATTGATCGTCCTGATTTGGTAACTGAACAAATATCTGCAGATGGAACGATCAAATGGCTTTTGGGGATGTCAGATGGTCAACAGGTCGAGATGGTTTTTATTCCGACTCCTAAACGTGGAACTCTTTGCGTATCGTCACAGGTCGGATGCACATTGACCTGTAAATTTTGCCATACAGGAACACAACCCTTGGTTCGGAATTTGGGGGCGCATGAGATTTTGCAGCAAGTTATGTTTGCCAAAGATTATCTAAAGGAATGGCCATCTTCCGGGGAAAAAGAGGGAAGAGATCTAACGAATATCGTCATGATGGGAATGGGAGAGCCACTATATAATTATGAGAATGTTGCGAAAGCCTTAAAGATATGCATGCATCCGGATGGATTGGGGATTTCAAAACGTCATATTACGCTCTCGACGTCCGGTGTTGTGCCACAGATTGAGAAATGTGGTGAAGAATTGGGGGTTAATCTTGCCATCTCTCTTCATGCTCCGAATGATGCCATTCGCTCAGAAATCATGCCGATCAACAATAAATACCCTCTTGCTGATTTGCTGAATGCATGTCGCAGTTATCCTGGTGTGTCTGCGATGCGCCGGATTACATTCGAATATGTGATGTTGGATGGTGTCAATGACAGTGATGAAAATGCCCGCCAACTTGCTAAAATACTGGTTGATATTCCGTGTAAGATCAATTTGATACCCTTTAACGCCTGGGAAAAAAGTGGTTTTGTCTGCTCTCCCATGGCGCGTATTGAAAGTTTTGCAAGTATTCTGGAGAGTGCAGGGTATGAGGCGCCAATCCGCCGTCCTCGTGGTCGTGATATTTTAGCTGCCTGTGGACAATTAAAGTCAGAAAGCCAACGTAAAAAGATCGGGCAAGAAACAGGGGACTAAAAATTGGGTAACGATTTTAAGAAACAAACCTCGACCATATCAGCAAAAGAAGCTCTCGCGTATCTGTTGGCGGAGGGGTTCAAGATCAATCGGGTCAGCAGGCCAAAGGAAATTGATGAAATCCCGAAAGGATATCGCAAAGATGTTTTATCTGCTCGTCGTGAATTTGGTGAGGATGCGGATATCAGCAATACCGGGCGGAGTATTACTTTGTTCGGCCCACATGATCCATCAATGCGAATCGTGAATGTTCATGTTCCCTTATTCGAAATGTTGCGTCATGGGGAATTGGAACAATTGCAGAAAATAACCGGACGAGTCCTCAAACACCATCTGCTATAAGACTCGCCTTGTTTGGTTATCTTTTTCCTAGAAGATCTGCTGCGTTTTTGAGCATATCAAGCGGAAGCGGAAGAACAATCGTGCTGGCCCCTTTTGATGTTGCAAACTCGCTTAATGTTCCCAGATAACGTAACTGCATTGTTTCCGGGCGTTGCGCCAGAATGGCTGCGGCTTCATCCAATTGTTTTGCGGCCTGCAACTCTCCCTCGGCATTAATGATTTTCGCACGGCGTTCACGCTCGGCCTCTGCCTGTCGTCCAATTGCCTTGATCATGCTGGGGTCAATATCGACGTGTTTGATTTCAACACTGATGACCTTGATTCCGGATCCCTCTGTCTGGCTGTCAAGCTCTCCCTGAATGGCTTTATTCAATTCAGTTCGTTTTTGTAACATGTCATCCAAGTCATGCTGGCCAAGAATCGATCTTAATGTTGTTTGAGCCAATTGGTTCGTGCGGAACAAAAAATCCTCGCTGCGGTTAATGGCAAGGCCGGGATCGGTGACGCGATAGTTTAGCACACCGCTGACGCGTACAGATACGTTGTCTTTGGAAATCAGGTCCTGTGCGGGAATATCATCGGTCCGGACGCGGATGTCCACAATGCGCATATCCTGAACAACCGGCAAAACCAATTGAAACCCTGCTTCGCGCATGCCGGTATACTTCCCGAGGGTGTAGACAACACCACGTTCGTATTCTTTGATAATGCGCACGCATGCAAAGAACAGCGCGACCAAGCCCACGATGACGATAGCAAATCCCATTTTTATCTCCTCAAGATGTTATGATTTTAAATGAATGCGTAAAGACATGTCATGCACGCCGCTGACGGTAACAATATCTCCCGCGGCAAAGTCATGATCAAATTCGGAATGGGCGGCCCATAACTCGCCCTGAATGTGCACGCGGCCGGATTTTCCGTCCCAGTCCACGATCTTGGCATCATGCCCGATCATGCCTTCCACACCGGATACCGGTTTCTTCTTCAAATTTTTGGCAACCACATAACTGGCGATAAACAGAGGAAGGGCCAGAGCCACAGCAAGGCCGATAAAAACATCCCATCCGATGGGAATGCCGAAAATCCCGCCTTGTTCCACGATGACATTGCCTCCGGCCAGCAAGGCCGCAATCCCTATAATCCCCAGGATGCCAAACGATGGCACATGCGCCTCGGCGATGATCAGAATGAATGCCAGAATGATAAGAAAAAGACCTTCCATAATTTTGATTATAGCCTAATTTTATTCAAAAAAATAGATTTTTTACCTTCTATCTTGCGGACTCGATAGGTTTCCGTCATAAATGAGACACTATGGTTTGCGAAATTTTATCCACCCATCAAATAAAATTGGCAGAAAAAGCTGCATGTACGGGGAAAACAAATTCTTTCACCTTGATGCAGCGTGCAGGAAAAGCCGTGGCCGATGAAATTATCTCCCGTTATTCCAAACAAGCAGTTCTGGTGTTATGCGGTCCGGGCAATAATGGCGGGGACGGATTTATCGTGGCTGCCACCCTCAAAAAGAAAAATTGGTCTGTGACGGTGGCCTGTGCTGTTGACCCCCATGACTTGCAGGGGGACGTATCGCGTGCCGCAGAATTATGGAAGGACGATATTATATCCTTTGAGGATTTGGAATTACCCGACGGTGAATCAGCAGGTTTGATTATCGATGCCGTTTTCGGCACTGGGTTATCAAGGCCTATTGAAGGGGAAATTTATGAAACACTTCTCTCTTTGCGCAGGACAGAATGCCCTATCATTGCACTTGATGTGCCTTCTGGGATGAATGCTGATACAGGTGAATGTCAGAATTGTACACCACAGGCCGAAGTCACAATAACCTTTGCATGGAAGAAGCCAGGTCATCTACTGTTACCAGGCCGACAAGCATCTGGTGAGGTTGTTGTCGTTGATATTGGTATCCCAGAAGATGTTCTGCCACCGATCGGGCCGTTTATGTTGGAAAACTCATCCCATCTATCATGGGCAAAAGAAGATTTTGATAAACCTGTTTACACGCATAAATATGACCATGGCCATCTTGTTGTTTTGGGTGGACGAATGATGACAGGAGCTGCAAGCCTTGCTTCAAATGCTGCATTAAGGATGGGGGCTGGGCTTGTCACGGTTGTTGCTCCTCTTGATACAAGTATTCTTTATCAAATACAAAACCCGTGTTTGCTTGTTGAACCTATCGTTGAATTGGCACGTTTTAAAGATCATATCAAAGATCCGCGTCGGAATGTTGTGTTGCTTGGATGTGGTGCGGGTCTTGATAATGTAGGTATTTTAAAAAAAATTATTTTTGATTCCGCACAATTTATGCCTCAAAAGATATGTGTTCTCGATGCAGATGCTTTATCTGTATTTGAAGGGGATACAAAGGTCTTAATGTCTACATTGGGGCCACATTGTATTTTAACCCCACATGAAGGAGAGTTTGCCAGGCTATTCCCTGATCTAAAAGGGTCAAAGCCTGAACGAGCTTTCGCAGCGGCAAAACGCAGTCGATCTGTTATTGTTCTAAAAGGTGCGGATACTGTTATTGCATCGCCTGATTCCCGATTGGTCATTAACGCCAATGGGTCTGGTTGGCTTTCAACGGCTGGGACTGGGGATGTACTGGCAGGAATGATTGCAGGTCTTGCAGCAAGGGGATTACTCGATCCATTTGATGTCGCTTGTGCTGCTGTTTGGATGCACTCCAGAGCTTCGGAAATGGCGGGGCCAGGAATGATTTCCTCTGATCTTGCCGGGTATATTCCATCTGTATGGAAAGAATTAATGACTCCTGTTGAGGACGATGGCGAAGATATGGCGTAAGCTATGGCGCGGAATAAATTTTCGTGATTATCCCCTTGACCTAAGTAAGGTGACTTGGTAATATATCCTTATAGACAGAGGATAAGCCATGAAACACCTGACATTCAAAGAATTTTTCAAAATGTACCCAGACGATGCAACCTGTCTGGACCATCTTATGAATGTCCGTTATGGCTTTGAACACAAATGCCGTAAATGCGAACGGGATTCCAAATTCTCCCGTGTTTCCAGTGAACGCGCCTATGCCTGCCAATTCTGCGGCGACCATGTTTACCCATGCGTAGGAACCCCCTTTGAAGCGTCCAGAACATCCCTGCAAACGTGGTTTTATGCCATGTATCTTTTCGCCACAACACGCCACGGCGTATCTGCGAAGGAATTACAGCGTCAATTAGGCGTGACTTACAAATGCGCTTGGCGCATGGGTCACGAAATCCGCAAACACATGGCGGACGTTGACGGTGAAGAACCGCTTTCCGGTATCGTGGAAGTTGACGAAACGTATGTAGGCGGCAAGAAAAAAGGCAAGCGTGGCCGTGGCGCAGACGGTAAGACAGTGGTTTTTGGTATGCTGGAACGCGATGGCAAAGTAATGACCAAAATTGTGCCGGATGCAAAACGCCATACCCTGCAAGCCCATATTCATGAGAATGTTGAATCTGGCTCTGAAATCCAGTCAGACGAATGGTTTGCTTATCGCGGCCTGAACAAACAAGGCTTCACACATCAAACGGTTGAACACGGCGCAGGGCAGTACGCTTGCAACGGTGTCCATGTAAACGGTATTGAGGGTTATTGGTCTATCCTGAAAAAGGGCATCAAAAGCACCCATATTCACGTTTCAAAAGACTACCTGATTAACTACGCCAAGGAATTTGAATACCGCTATAACAGCCGTTCAAATCATAATCAGATGATTTTTGATCTTTTGACGACTTTTGCGAAGCCATAGACTTCATGGCCGCATCAAAGCGGTCTTTGTCCGCTGGCGGCGTTTCCTTTTCCCGTTCCTTGATAAACTGGGCAAGTTTCTTTGGGTCTTTTTGAACGTCTTTAAGATTCGTCATCTGATATTGTCTCTATAATTCTTGCCACACGATAATGTTTTGGAATGTCGTTTCTATCTGTTTCAACATTCACATCCACCAAATACGAAACCTTCAAAGGATTGAGGTTCGGATCATCCTTATGCCCCATAACTTTTTCCCTATCCAAAGTTGACACTAGATAAACAGGCAATGGTTTGGGATGAATAGCTTTAATAACGGCTCTCTCGCCTGTTTTTCCATCAGATTTTGATTCATCTGTGTTTGTCTGCTGATAATACATCAAGACATTTTTATAATCAGCATCGCCTTTTGATTCCAATACATCTTGTGCAAGAATTGCACCTTTTCTAGCCTCAAATGCTTGGTCAGAGCTGTATTTAAAGCTGACATATGTTTTTTCTTCTGATGTTTCTTTGTTGTATTCAGCGACTGATAAGCCGAGTTCACCTTGCTCTGAAACAACCTTTAGGAAATTTTCAAAATCCGCACATTCTTTTTTAGAATAAGGTATTTTTGAAGGAACAATCTCTTTCGTGTCTTTCGCTGGCAGGGCTAAAAAGTATTGAATACCCTCATCAATATTTTTTACAAAATCTATAAAAATGTTTGCGTAGTCCATAACAGAAAAGAGCGTTCCCAAAATATCGGTAGCACCTGCTAATTCGGCTAAGATGCAGTTATTCTCAATTTTCGTTATGTATAATTTTACCTCAAGGTCTCTTGTCCTGCCGCCGTTGCTTCTAATGCGGTCAACAAGATGTTTTCTATACTGGCTGGCCAATGCCGCGAATGACAAAGTAAGGTCAGTAAGCTCAATCGGCTCATGGACATTGAAATGAAGTTTAATTCTGGCGGGGCTTACTGACATTTTTTCCTCAAAAACTAGCATTGAATCTTAACACTTAGGCCGATTCTTGTATACTTATGCCTAGGGGATAATCACGTAAATTTTTAATGACTTGTTGGAATACCTGCGGTTTTGATGAGTTCGTCTTCGTGGGAGATCAGATCCCGAGCTTCTCGTAATGCCTTATAGTAATGTCCTTGGATCAATTGAGCATTTATTTTCATACAAAATATTGATGTACTGGGCGCCGCATCCTGAATCATTTTCATCAATGTAAAATATTTTGCATGGTAATCCCTTGGGTTGCGTGCGAGATACATACATTGAAGTAGGAAGTAAATTTTTCTGCTGGGGCTTGTGGCATCTGTTTCCTGCATAATGTCTTTTTCACGCAGGATAGGAGTATCACCAGAGATATGAAGACGAGTCCGCTGATTGTCATTTGTGATAACAGCTGTACCGATGAGGACTTTTTCCCCTGGTTTTAGATCAATAATCAAAGCCATTTTATATGTCCTCCATATTTGGGGATGATGCAAAGCTGGTTAAAATTTCCTCTTGAATCGGGTTTGCCAATTTCTCATCTCCTAATATTTTATCACCAAGCATTCCAAGCTTTTTCAGGGATAAAACCTCAGTTTCCTGATCAGAAGATCCTATTTTCTGATGCGCAGTTTCAGCAAAATCAACTGACTGTAAGGCAAATTCTCTATTGATTGTAAGATTGGCAATATGCGCTGTGATCGTGTTCCTAACAGTAATAACAATATCAATCGCATTCATAACATCAATTCGTGCATTCTGAAGAGTATATGAAGTTGAAAAGTTAGGAGGACGGATCCCAAGAGATTGGGAGGAGAGAACAATACCTTCTGTAACAAGTTTGTTTTGGCCTTTTGTATCAAATAAAGTCTCTAGGCGGTCTCCATTCATCAGATTCACTCCACCTGTTCCAGATTCAATTGATGTTTTATCAAATTTAAGAAGTGTAAGTTGAAATAGATCTTGGAAGTCTTTAATCTTTTGTTCGTATTTCTGGATATCTTCCGGGGTGGTCATAAGTTTTCGGGCCCGGACGGTCAGACCGCCAGCTTCTTCCAGGATGGATACAAGAATAGTTGCTTTTTCTTTTTGATGTTCAAGGATGGCGATGTTTTCATTAAGCCGTAAAACCAATCCTTTGGTTTCTTTTTGTTTTTGGACAATAAAATCAGTTAAGAATGATTCCCATTCAACCCGGCTGAGATCAGGGCGAAGGTTGGGGAAATATTTTTGCAAAGCGGATGTAACAACAAGGGACATGATTGTGCGCTACCTCCTTTCTGGGGTCGTAAAAAACGGGCGCGATCCTGCGCCTTGCACTATTCTACCCAATATAGAACGATATTCTTAATAACCAGTTAATGATAAACCCGACATACATCCTAGGCCAAGAACGAGTAATGTACATTTCCTGTTACTGAGTGAGGGGTAAAGATCATTTTGGTTTCGACGATATCTGAAATGTGTGTATCATCGCCTTGTGCAGCACCCTGTAGGCCTGTTCCGGACTCCCCATTCCTTGACTGATGGTCCTTATTTGATCCATTCATTAATTGATTGAATGATTGGTCACCGCTGGCCAAATCAAATGTTAATGATGATTGGTCGATCTGAAGTCCAGCACTATCCAACGCAAATTTTAAGGCGTGTGAATCTCGTTGGAAAAGAGCCAGGGTTTCTTGTTTTTCGGCCATCAGATGAACTTTCATTTGACCATCTTTCTCAATACTTAATTGCACTTGCATACGACCAAGCTCTGGTGGATCAAGTTGGAGGGAGAGCTCTTGTTTTGCTTTTTCAGATCCTGTTGCTGCTTTTTCAATGAATGTCGCAACGGCATGTACAGACGGATGCGTCGCGATTGCCGACCCAGATGTAAAAAGCGGATTGATCAATGATGATGTGGACTGCGATGAAAGAATATGACCGTTTGCTGTTAGAAGCATATCGCCACCAAGAGGATCGATAAGCCCCGGAGGAAGTAAGGTTGCCTGATCAAGAGACATCGCTGTTTTGCTGGATATTTCTCCGACTATTGATTTTGCTCCTGATGTTTCTTTCTGTAAATGGGATGAGGAGGAAAGGCTTCCCTGAAACCCATCATCACTTTTCGGTTGAGGGGTAAAAGATAAGATCGCATTCAATTCCTCATCAAATGGTGATATTTCATCTGTCAAAGATATAGACCCAAGTTTATCAGAAAGTTTTTTGGCCCATGCCGCTTCATCTGTCAAATGATCGATATGATCTTCTGCCGAATCACGGGAAAGTTGTATAAATCCGGAAAGTGTTGATAAATCAAAACTCTGATCTTTTGGCATCTCTATATTATCCACTTTGGGAAGAGGGGATAGGAAAACCATCATGACAATTGCTGCATTAGAGGCATCTATCTCGTTCGCGCGGTCTTCTGCACGGCGGAGAGAAAAAGATTGGTTTAATTCATTCTCTGAAAGTGATTTAATGGAAGCCTTGATATCCGCCATTTCAGAAGGGGTGAATCCTGTTGTAATCAATAGAAAATTTCCAGCTTGATCTGCATCTGAAGTATCAAGGGAAAGCCCTGATGAAAAGGATGAATCTGTGATTGAAATGGACTCTAATTTTGATGGATCTATCCCAAGCTCTGCAAATTTATTTTTGATCTGCTGAAGGATTTCATTTGAAGGAACACCGGGGGTCAGAGCTACAAGGATTCCAGGATTAAGTTCATCAGATGTTTGTTTAAAGCTGGCTAACAAACTTTCTAAATCTTTTTGTGAACCCCAGTCGCCTTGATCAGATGAAATAAACAAAGCTTGTTGTAAAGAAAAATGACTTTTTTCAAGCAAGGAGGATATCGGGCCTGCAGTTGTTGTGTTCGCAGCGATGTCAAGAAATTGTCCATTTGACGTCGGGTTCATTGTAAAGGAAGGAAGGTTTAAAGAAAACATATTCCCGAATAATCCTGTTGCAGATGGATGAGAGGCACCAGAGGCTGCTCCTCCTGCCGATGCAGACGCTGTGGAAGTCGAAGAGGGTAAAATAACAGGTGCAGACATGATAATTCCTTTTGGATGATATATCGTTAAATAGCTTCGTTAATGGCCGCAGAAATTGGTTTATGTTTGGATTCTTGCGCAATACCATGTTTGTTGTATAAAATTTTGTCGCCTGCCAAAATAAGTCGAGCAGCATCCAAGAGGCGATCTTGTACGCGTTTAACGCTTTCTGCCCTTATTTTACAGGCCCGTTGTGATTTGACTGCCAGATGCCGCAAATTTTCTTCCGATGTAAAAATACGGTCTTTTAATGCTGGGCTTACAGATTTCAACAAAGCCGATTGTTTTTTGATTTCAGACATATGATGTTCGCAATCTTGGACCAAACGTAATTTTTGGGGTTGGATTTCTGAAAATAATTTCATATCTCGCAATTCAATCGCATTTAATTCAACTTTATAAAGTTCTGTTAATTCTTCCATATTTGTTAACATGCATAACAGGGCTTGCTCATGCGCCGGTGGCATGGGCATATTCATAGATTCAGAATGTTGTCCGTGTGCGGGTGGCGTCATGGCATTTTCTCCTTTATATTTTTGCGGGTATTGTTTTATTTTGATGTTCTTGAATTCTAAGCAATTCAGCTTTCACCTGGTTGGCAAGCCCAAAACCTCCTTGTTTTGCAATGGATTTTCCCATCTCCTGCGTTAGGATTCCACGGAAAATTTCTTCACCTTTCCCTCCACCGAACATGTCATCAACCTCAACGGTTTCAAACATAGGTTTTAACATTTCCGAGATATAGACAGCCTCAAAATCTTCAGCAGCTTTGTCTGTTTTTGCTGCTTGCGCTGTTGCTTTTGTTACAGGAATCGGCATTCCAGTTTTTAGGAAAGATAATGATTGCCCTATAATATTTGTCATTTTCCTGTCATCCTACATTGTTGTAATATCAGCTTGTAAAGCGCCAGCGGATTTAATGGCCTGCAAGATCGTAATGATATCCCGTGGGCCAACGCCCAGCTTGTTCAATCCAGTTACAAGATCTTGAAGGGTCACACTTCCTTCAAGAACAGCCAATTTTGCTTTCTCACCAGTGTTCACATCAATATCTGTCCGTGGAACCACAACCGTTTCACCTTTTTCAGCAAATGGATTCGGTTGAGATACTTGTGGTGTTTCAGTAACCTTAATCGTCAGATTTCCCTGTGCAATTGCTACAGTACTGACCCGGACATCGGATCCCATCACAATGGTTCCTGAATTTTCATCAATCACGACTCGTGCAATTTGATCAGGTTCAACGGGCAATTGTTCGATATCTGTAATAAGATCAACAAGACTTCCAGGATAGCCCGGATTTTTTTTCAGAATAATAGTTGCATCATTGGCTGCACTTGCCATTCCGGATGAGGTAAATCCGTTAATTGCACGAGCAATCCGGCGTGCGGTTGTAAAATCAGGGTTTTTCAATGCCAAGCGAACTTGAGGAAGATCATTCAGATTGAACTTAATCTCTCTTTCGATTGTTGCTCCGGACGCAATACGACCCCGGGTTGGTGTGTTTTGGGTGACGGCTGTCCCGGCGCCAGAGGCGCTGAACCCTGAGATCGCGACAGCCCCCTGCGCAACACCATAAACCTCGCCATCTGCTCCCATTAAAGGTGTTACAAGCAATGTACCACCTTGCAGATTCTTGGCATCGCCCAGTGTTGAAACAGTCACATCAATGCGCGAACCCTGTGTCTGGAAAGGAGGCATTGTTCCTGTGACCATAACCGCCGCAACATTTCCAGTATTTAAGTTCTGGCCACGTACGTTGACCCCCATTCGTTCCAGCATCGCAATCAATGATTGTTCGGTAAACGGAGAATTGCTCAACTTATCTCCGGTTCCGTTCAATCCGACAACCAGACCATACCCAATCAGGACGTTATCACGTACGCCTTCGATATCCACAATATCTTTGATGCGTGTTGTGGCCGCATGAGCAGAAGAAAATCCCGTAGAACCAATAAGAAAAAGTCCACCACATAGAATAATATGAAGCATATGCGTCATTCGATTTCTTAATTCGTTCCGATATCTTACTTGATCTGTCATTTTCCGACTCCTACCCAGAGGCTCTTCATTTATGGGCTTATCTTTTACGATCTCATTCTCCTCCTTGCGAATCTTGTGCCAGTTCTTATTAAATTAATTCTTCAACATATTCAGTGGGTTATATGTTTTTCTGGGTAGGAAAAACTTGCCCAATGAAATGAAAGCTGAAATTTGGTATACTGAAACAAGAAACAAGGAAAGAATTCATCATGAAAGTTTCAGGACCAGACAGCACTCAGAAGACCTCGGGGGTTAAAAAATCCGGAAAGTCGGGATCATCAGGCTCTGTAAGTTTTAGCAGTCTTCTGGAAACAGGGGAGGGGGAGGCCCCCGCCCACTCTGCTGCAACTGGTGTGATCGCAGGGATTGATGCTCTTTTAGCAGCTCAGGAAACAGACGATCCTGCTCAACGTGCGGCAAAAAAACGTATGAAAGCGCGTGGCGAAGATGTATTGAAACAACTTGATAAGATTCGTCTGGGGATGCTGACTGGGACTTTGTCTGTTGGCAACTTGCTTGATGTTGCAGATGTTGTGGCCTCTCACCGTGAAAAGATTAACGACCCCCAACTTTCAAGTCTCTTGGATGAAATTGACCTCCGTGCACAAATCGAAATCGCCAAGATGCGCATGGCACTTGATGCGGCAAAGGTTTTTTGAGGTCTTTTTTAACGATTTCATGTATATAATCTTAGCTTCCCCTTGATTTTTAGGGCTTATTTTTCTACCTTTAATCCGCCTGATTAGGCTTAAATAATCTGTAAAAGGAATTTTTAGAATGTCTCATGCTGGAAGTGTTATTGTCCCCCCGAATTATAAACCGACTGATAAGGAAAAATTTATGAATCCTGTCATGAAGGAATATTTCCGTCAAAAATTAATTCTTTGGCGTGAAGAGTTACTGAAAGAGTCCGAGGTAACCATTCAGAACACACTTCAGACAACGGAATTGCAGAAACCAGATTTGGCTGACCGTGCCTCTGCTGAGACTGATCACGCGTTGGAGCTACGCACACGCGATCGCGAACGTAAATTGATTACAAAGATCAATGAAGCTTTGTTACGTATTGATGATGATACATATGGCTATTGTGAGGAGACCGGGGAGCCCATCGGTGTTGGCCGGTTGGATGCGCGTCCGATTGCAACGTTGTCACTCGAAGCCCAAGAACGTCATGAGCGGATGGAGCGGACTCATCGTGATGAATAGTCGCGATGAATAAGAGGGGATAATGAATACGGCGCAGTCAGCAACTGCGCCGATTCTCCGTTAGTGAGGGCTCAATCCTAAGATTCAATGGCTTTGACAATTTCTTCTGTCATTTTCTTGGCATCGCCGAGCAACATCAATGTGTTGTCACCAAAAAATAAAGGATTGTCGATACCAGCATAACCAGATCCCATAGACCGTTTCACAAACAGGACAGTTTTCGCGCGCTCCACGTCCAGAACCGGCATCCCATAAATAGGAGACGAGGAATCGTTCTTCGCGGCAGGGTTTGTGATATCATTGGCACCAATCACGTAGGCAACATCTGCTTGCGCAAAGTCACGATTGATGTCATCCAATTCAAACACTTCATCGTAAGGAACATTCGCTTCTGCCAATAAAACATTCATATGGCCCGGCATACGCCCTGCCACTGGATGGATGGCATAACGAACGTCTACGCCATGTGCTTTCAGGATATCGGCCATTTCACGGACAACGTGCTGGGCTTGGGCCACGGCCATTCCATATCCCGGAACAATAATCACACGGGCTGCATTTTTCATGATGAATGCAGCATCATCGGCAGAACCGATTTTGGCTGCTTTATCACCATAACCACCTGCTGCGGTTGGTGTGTGATCTGCACCGAATCCTCCCAACAAAACACTGAGAAATGAGCGGTTCATGCCTTTGCACATGATATATGACAGAATGGCACCAGATGCCCCGACCAATGCCCCAGTAATAATCAAAAGAGGATTTTGCAGTGTAAAACCGATCCCTGCTGCGGCCCACCCTGAATAAGAATTGAGCATAGACACGATGACAGGCATGTCTGCTCCACCAATCGGAATAATAAGAGTGACACCAAGGACCAAAGACACAAGAATAATTCCCCAGAAAACAGAAGTGCTTCCTGTCAAGCAAACAAGGGCAGTCATCAGTATCAAGGCAAGTGCGAAGCAAATATTGAATAAATGTTGTCCTGAAAAACTAAGCGGTTTTCCAGAGATAATCCCCTGCAATTTGCCCCATGCAACAATTGATCCAGAGAAGGTGATAGCCCCGATAGCAACGCCAAGACACATTTCAATCAGGCTGCTGATATGGATATGGCCAAGTGTGCCAATGCCATAAGCTTCGGGATTGTGAAAGGCCGCAATCGCAACGCAAACAGCAGCAAGCCCAACGAGAGAGTGAAACGCGGCAACCAATTGAGGAAGGGCTGTCATTTTAATTCTAAGGGCTGTAATGGTCCCGATTGTTCCGCCGATCACGATTCCTCCGATGATAAGTCCATAGGACGGAATCGCTGGAGTAATCAGTGTTGTTAGAATCGCAATACACATCCCAAGTATGCCGAAATTCAGACCCTGGCGTGATGTCTCAGGGTGCGATAATCCCCGCAACGCCAGAATAAACAGAACAGATGAGACGAGATAGAGTAGTGGGGCGAGCGTTTCCAATTTTATTCCCTATTGTGTTGTCATGTATGGTTTTGTCACACGCTTCCAAACATTGGGGCGTGGTTCGTAGGTAGTCAATATTTGATCGACAAAGCCTTCATTATGAAGGTTTTGCAGAGCAAGATTAATCATAGATATAAGTTGATATTCCTTTGCCGCGACAAAGAACGTGTTTGGAACAAGCCTGACCGGAGTAGTGGACGTTGCATTTCTTAAAACACCTGGATTTTTCTGATTAAAGTCCTCAAATTGGGCGGCTTCGGAAAAGGTAAGGTCAGCTTTTCCTGTTTTTACGCTTAACAACAATTGCGAGAAATCGGTCAAATCCGGCAAAGAAACTGTTTGCGCCAACGGAAATGACTGGGCCGCAATTGTCGCAGAGGTGGCTCCATCAACTGTTGCAATTTTAATATCCGGAGAATTTGCTAAGGCTATATTTTTATCAAAGCGATGGTCTTTGATCCGGACGTAGGCATTAACGGCTGTATAGAAAGCGGGATCACTCGCCAAAACATGGGGCGCACGATTAGAGATGGCCCAAGCTGTATTACACAGCGCATCATAACGTCTGTTTTTTAAACCCTCGATCCACGTGGCACTTCCCACCTCTTCTGTCCATTCAATCTTCAGATTGAGGTCTTTACCGATTCTTTCCATGAGATCATAGGACAATCCGGACAATTTGCCCGTATTAGGATTTTTGGAAAGTTGTGGAGGATAAACAATATAGCCACACCGGATCGTCCCTAAATTCATGACACGATCATAGGCCTCATCCGATGCAAACGCCGACGCAGGAAGAAGATTAACAAGCAAAAGCAGAATCGCGCCAAAAAAACGCATGATTATCCTTTTTTCTTAAACATTGAAAGCATGCGGCGGGTGACGATAAACCCACCAAAGATATTGATAGAGGCCAATACCACTGCGATGAATCCCATGATTTTCGAAAAGCTCATATTGTCGGGGCCAGATGCAATCAGCGCACCAACAATAATCACCGATGAAATCGCATTTGTGATCGCCATCAACGGGGAGTGAAGGGCCGGTGTCACGCGCCATACAACATAGTACCCGACAAAACAGGCCAGAACAAAAATGGTAAATCCCATCATCACAAAAGATTCATGACCACTCGTTGCAAAATTATAGGATGAAATATCAAGTGCCAGTTTATGGGCCTGGTCGGATAATTGTTCTGCTGTGATCGAAAGATTAAGGGCTTCGTTTGTGAGTGTTGTTGGTTGATCTTGCATGTGCATCTCTCTTTCAAAAATAGGCTTATTGGAAACCAGGGTGTACGATTTGTCCGGATTTCGTTAAAACAGTGGCTTTGATAATTTCGTCATCCATATTGATTGCCAGATCACCGTTTTTATCAACCAGAATTGCCAAAAGATTCATCAGATTACGTGCATAAAGCGCGGACGAATCCGTTGCAATATGAGATGAGATATTTTCAAATCCTAAAATTTTGACTCCGTTGATATCGATTGTTTTGCCGATTTGGGTAAGGGCACAATTTCCACCTTGGGGGGCCGCCAAATCAACGATAACTGATCCAGGCTTCATGGATCTGACCATTTCCTCGGTTACAAGGATCGGCGCCGGGCGACCGGGGATCAAAGCTGTTGTAATAACGATATCTTGTTTGATAAGTGTTTCGGCCACTAATTTCGCTTGTTTTTGTTTAAAATCGTCGGACATTTCTTTGGCATAGCCACCTGTGGTTTCCGCTTCTTTTATTTCATCGCTTTCAACCATGACAAAGCTGGCACCCAAGGATTGGACTTGCTCTTTCGAGGCAGGACGAACATCTGTTGCCGAGACAATAGCGCCCAGTCGTTTCGCAGTTGCAATGGCTTGAAGCCCGGCAACCCCTGCGCCCATCACAAAGACCCGAGCAGGGGGGATGGTGCCTGCTGCAGTCATCATCATCGGGAAGGCGCGTGGAAAAACAGATGCGGCTTCCAGGACCGCTCGATATCCGGCAAGGTTTGATTGCGAAGACAAAACATCCATGGCCTGGGCCCGTGTAATGCGTGGAACCAACTCCATCGATAGGGCTGTTAACGATTGGGCCGCATATGCAGATAATCTGTCTTGTGAATGATAAGGTGACAAGAGTCCAATCAGTAACGCATCAGGTTTGTAAGGAAGGGGATCTACAGGGGGACGAACACATAAAATGATATCAGCTTGTGTACTTGCGGCTATATTTGTATCGCTGATCGTTGCGCCTGCCTCTTGATAGGCTATATCCGGATAGGCGGCGTTGTCGCCTGCTCCTGTAACAACCGACACAGTAAAACCCTTTGCAATATATTTTTTAATGGTTTCAGGGGTTGCTGCAACTCGCTTTTCATGTTCAGTGGTTTCTTTGAGGACAGCAATTTTTAGGGCCACAATTTATCTCCGTCAATGAGGTGAAGCGAAGGATAGTTTTACAAATCTGCCCGCAAATGAGAAGGGGGCATCTCGAGTTGTACACCTATTTCAGTTTGTCACTAAATCCACTGATTTTTAGAAGGAGGGTTGTCAGCTCGCGTTCCGGGAGCGCGCGGGTGAAATAGAACCCCTGGCCGTATTTACACCCTAGTTCAAGCAATTTCAGGGCCTCATCTTTATTCTCGATTCCTTCTGCAATGACCTCGATTTTACGTTTTTTGGCCTCTGTAATGATATTTTGGACCAGTTCCTCTTCCTCGGGGATTGTCAGCATGTCGCAAATCAGGTCCCGATCAATTTTGACGGCTGTAATCGGGAAATTGTCCATATATGGAAAAAACTCGATTGGCTCACCCAGGCCATAATCATCAACCGCAATTTTAAGGCCTCTCTTACGACAAATATCAAGGGTTTTTTTGGCCTTATCTGTTTGGATACTTAATAATTCACAGGTAATTTCAAGCTGGATTTGAACGGGCCGGACATCACTCGCGCTGATAACGTTATACATTTCATCAAGGAAAGAGTCGGCTGACAGCTCGTTGGGGCTGAAATTAACGCTCATGTAGATATTCTCATTATGCCCGACATGGCTTTCAAGACGTCTTAAGGCGGCAATTGCTTCTTTAAGGGCCCATTTGCTCGCTTCTACGATTAAGCCGGTTTGTTCGGCCACTGGGATGAAAATACCCGGAGAAATCGGCCCTCTTTGGGGGTGGTGCCACCGCATTAATGTTTCAAAACCGCAGACAAGACCTGTTTCAAGGTTGATAATTGGTTGATAATTCAGGGATAATTGATGGTCGAGCATCGCTTGTTGAAATTCTCTTGCTAACTCTTTAGGTTCAAGCGATTCAACCGGGGGAAGGGGATCTGCGAGGGGCGAAGGGGATGATAATGTCATGTGTGAATTCTCTTTTCATATTTAAACTACCCTAAAATGCTTTCCGGATAGTTAAAACCTACCGACTAACCTATCATGACGGGGCAGAATGGTCCACCGCGTTAATTCATCGTGTAATGTTCAGTTTAATTCTTGACAAAGCCTAAGCCCGCCGAGTAATGTCCAGCTCTGCTCATTTCAGTTATTAATTTTATATATGTAAGGAATAAAACGATGAAAGTCGTCAACTCGCTCAAAACTTTGAAAACCCGTGATCGTAATTGCCGCGTTGTCCGTCGTAAAGGTCGTGTTTACGTGATCAATAAAACAAACCCACGTTACAAAGTCCGTCAAGGCTAACAGTTTTTACGCTGTCATACATTTGTAGTATCCATTTTTCCCGCGCGCGTGTTGCGGGAAATTTGTTGTTGATCCTTTAAAGGTTTTATATGTTCGCCAGATTATTCAGTATGATGTCCGCCGATATGGCGATTGATCTAGGAACCGCGAATACGCTTGTTTATGTTCGTGATCGTGGCATTGTTCTGAATGAACCATCTGTTGTTGCAATTATGACTCAAGAAAATGGTCGTAAGACTGTTTGTGCTGTCGGGGTAGAGGCGAAACGCATGCTTGGTCGTACCCCGGGAAATATTCAGGCGATCCGGCCATTACGGGACGGTGTGATCGCTGATTTCGAAGTCACTGAGGCCATGATCAAACATTTTATCCGTAAAGTACATAACCGGAAAAGTTTTGTGACCCCACGAATCATGATTTGTATTCCAGCTGGCGCAACACAAGTGGAACAACGTGCAATTATCGATTCAGCAGAGGGAGCAGGGGCATCTGAAGTTTATTTGATCAGTGAACCGATGGCAGCCGCGATTGGCGCCGGGCTTCCTGTGCACGAAGCCTCCGGATCGATGGTTGTCGATATTGGTGGTGGCACATCCGAAGTAGCTGTTATCTCTCTTAACAATATTGTCTATTCCAAATCAGTGCGTTGCGCGGGAGATAAGATGGATGATGCGATTATTGCCTATATTCGCCGTGTCCATAATTTGTTGATTGGTGAACCTACAGCCGAGAGAATTAAAAAAGAGATTGGATCAGCCCTGCCGCCCGCTGAAGGACCTGGTCGGACCCTTCATATCAAGGGGCGTGATTTGTTGAATGGAGTCCCAAAAGAAGTCGTTGTGACTGAACGGCAGATCTCAGAAGCGTTAATCGAGCCTCTTGGGCAGATTATTGAAGGCGTTCGGCAGGCTCTTGAATTTACACCTCCTGAACTTGCCGGGGATATTGCCGAACGTGGCATTGTGTTGACAGGTGGTGGTGCGTTATTAACCAATCTGGATCATTTGTTACGTTTGGTCACTGGATTGCCGATTACGGTAGCCGATGATCCGCTATCCTGTGTTGCTTTGGGGACAGGTCACGCGTTAGAACAAATCAAAACGCATCGGAACGTGTTGATCGGATCGTATTAATTTCTGATATTATAGCGATAGTGACCTAATTTATGCCGGATCTTCAGACAAAAACAGCTCTTATTACCGGCATCACAGGTCAGGATGGGGCCTATCTTGCAGAATGTCTTCTGGCCAAAGGCTATCGCGTGCACGGGGTACAACGGCGATCATCGCTTCCCAATACCGAACGTATCGCGCATTTAAAAGACAAAGGGCTTGTCCTGCATTACGGCGATATGACCGACAGTTTCGGATTGTACCAGATCCTGAACAAAGTAGCGCCGGATGAAGTTTATAATCTCGCCGCCCAAAGCCATGTACATGTCAGTTTTGATAAACCCGAATATACAGCGAACGCCGATGGGTTGGGGGCGCTGCGCCTTCTGGAATCCATCCGCCATCTGGGAGCTGAAAAAGAGATCCGTTTTTTTCAAGCCTCGACATCGGAGCTCTTCGGCAACGCACGAACCAGCCCACAAAGCGAAACCACGCCGTTTTACCCACGCAGCCCCTATGGCGTTGCCAAACTGTATGCGTATTGGATGGTGGTTAATTACCGCGAAGCCTATGGGGTGTTTGCTGCCAACGGGATCATGTTCAACCATGAAAGCCCCATTCGCGGCGAAGAATTTGTTACCCGCAAAGTCACCAAGGCTGTTGCAGAAATTGCCCATGGGCAGAGGGATTGTTTGATGATCGGCAATCTGGATGCGTCTCGTGATTGGGGGCATGCACAGGATTATATGGAGGGCGTATGGCGCATTTTACAACATGATCGCCCCGATGACTTTATTCTGGCGACCGGCACAGCGCATACCGTACGGGAGCTTATTACTCTGGCTTTTTCCGAAGTAGGAATCGGAATTGAATGGTCAGGAAAAGGGCGCGAGGAAATAGGGCGACATAGCAAGACCGGAGATATTCTGGTGCGTGTTGATCCATCCCAATTCCGCCCGACCGAAGTCGATGCTCTGTTGGGGGACGCCAGCAAAGCCAAAGAAATATTGAATTGGACCAGCACCACCAGTTTTCGGACATTGATTCAGGAAATGGTGGAGCAGGATTTGGAACGTGTCAGACGGAGGGTTGCATGAAAATTTTACTCACCGGTGGTCATGGCATGGTCGGCAAAGCGGTGCGCCGCTTAGCGTCAGAGGTTGCGCCATCTGCGCACATTCTTGCGCCAACACGTTATGAGCTGGATTTATTGGATCGTGCGGCCGTACGCACATATCTGCGCGCAGGATTTTTCGACGCGATCATTCATGCAGGTGCCAAAGTCGGGGGGATCAAAGCCAATATCAATGACCCTATCGGCTTTATGACCGAAAATATTCTGATCAACACCCATGTGATTGAAGAGGCCCGTCACGCGGGGATTTCAAACTTGATCAATATCGGCAGTTCGTGCATGTATCCACGCGACTTTCGTAACCCCTTGCGTGAAGATGATATTCTGGCGGCTCCGCTGGAACCCACCAACGAAGGGTATGCCATCGCCAAAATCGCGGCTGCGCGGTTGTGCACGTATATCTCGGACAAACATGGGTTTGCGTACCGAACCTTTATCCCCTGCAATATGTATGGGCCGGATGATAAATTCGATCTCGATCACGGGCATTTATTGGCGGCCGCCCTTATGAAGGTGCATGCAGCCCATCAGAACGGAGAGTCCGATGTGGAAATCTGGGGGGATGGAACGGTTTTGCGCGAATTCCTGTATGTGGATGATCTGGCGCGTTTTATCCTGAACTCCTTGCCCCGATTGGCGGGACTGCCTCCCGTTCTGAATTGTGGGTTGGGCCGCGATTACACCGTCAATGCGTATTATGATATGGTGGCTGCGGTCATCGGGTTTTCCGGTACATTCGTCCATAACCTGTCGGCGCCCGTGGGCATGACCCATAAATTGATGGATATTACTTTGGCAAAAACATATGGCTGGGATCCTCGCACCTCTGTGCCTGAAGGATTGCAAAAAGCCTATGCCGGATTTTTGCAACAGGCTGCGCGTGGGTGAATGAAACGGATTGTTCCCATTCTTATGGCCGGTGGTGTTGGATCTCGGTTATGGCCGACCTCCACTCCCGAACGCCCCAAACAATTTATCCCGTTAAAGACGGGGGGAACCACCTTTGATAATGCACGGCGTCGTTCTGCCAACCGCGACCTTTTCACGCCCTCCGTCATTTTATGCGCCCCCCAGCATCAGGATCTGGTCAAAGAGTCGTATCCCGATCCGGAAGAGGCCTTTCTGATCTGCGAGCCAGTCGGACGGAATACCGCGCCGGCATGTTGCACCGGAGCCTTGGTCGCGCAAAAAATAGGCGGAGAAGATGTCCCTCTACTCATTCTTCCCGCCGATCATTACATTCCGGATATAGCTGCCTTTGAAAACGCGGTAAAAGCCGCACACCCTTTGGCCGAAGAGGGGTATATTGTGACGTTCGGCATAAAACCCGAATTCGCCCATACCCAATATGGCTATATTGAAAAGGGGGCTCCTTTGCACAATGGCGCAAGTCGCGTGACCACATTTACCGAAAAACCGGATGTCGAAACGGCAGAAGACTATCTGCGCAGTGGCCGTTATCTGTGGAATTCCGGCATATTTATGGCGCGGGCCGATTGTCTGATGGCCGAATTAACCACATATTGCCCCGATATTGTGCTCTGCACCCGTCAGGCGTGGGACCATGCCGAAAATATTGGTCAAAATGGGGCGAAAACCTATCTTTTGGAGGAATCGGCCTTTGCCGCCGCGCCCAAAATATCGTTCGATTATGCCGTCATGGAACAGACACACAAAGCCTGTGTTCTGGAGGTTGATTTCCTGTGGCGCGATATGGGCGGGTGGGATGCGTTGATGGAATTTTCTCTTTTCGAATAACGGGAATAGGGATAGTATCAAAAGCACTCAATGTTCCATTATACAAAGGAGGTCATTATGAGCCATCATAACCAAAAAACCATCGAAGCGATTTTTGCCCATCCATTGAGCTCCAATATTGATTTTAAAGACGCCATGCATGCTCTGACAGCCATCGGGGTTGAGGTTGAGGAAAAGGCCGCAAACAAAGTTGCTTTGTCGAAAGACGGGCGTTCGGCTGTCATTCATCGTCCCCACCAGCATACTTTGCCAAAAGATGAAGTCGCAACGATCCGGAGCTTTCTGGTCGATTGTGGAATTTCTCCGGAAAAAGCTGCCTAAAACAACTCTTTCATTTTACTGTACGGCGTTGATTGGGCAGGCATGGGGAGTAATCCTTCGGTATTTGCCTGTCCGTTTAGCCCAGATGCAGATGTTAGTCGTCCATAAGAGTCAATAATTGCCGAAATCCCTGTTTGTGCGACCCTGACCATTGGAAGCCCTTCTTCAATAGATCGATACTGTGCTTGGGCAAGGTGTTGGAACGGTCCGGGCGAGATACCATACCACGCATCGTTTGTTACATTGACCATCCATTCTGGTCTGGTCGCACCAGTTACCTTGCCTGGAAAAATGACCTCGTAACACACCAGGGGGCTAAACGAAGGGAG